>JAWCKR010000007.1:0-70162 GCA_038851755.1 Hadarchaeales archaeon (SeqCode)
TGGAGATCTCAGGAAAAGCATCACCTGGTTGACATCGAACCAGTCCGTCTCGGTGAGTTCCCTGCAAAGGGTGGTACCGTACTCCTCCTGGAACCACTTCACCAGCCGCTGGGCGGGGTCGAAGGACGCCAGCAACCCCTCTATTCCCTCCTCCATCCGAGCCCTCCCCATCCTGAGACCAAGGACCAGCAGACCTCCGGTGAGAGCCCCGCAGGTCAGCCCCGAATACATACCCCCCACCAGAGAACCCGAAGCCCTGAAAAGGGTTGAGTCACCGAGTCCCAGCGTTTCTTGGAGGGCGCGTACCACCGCCTGCGAACACCCGTGAAATTCCCTTTCGTACCTGGAAGCCAGCTCACCCACTTTCCTCTTGGCCTCCGAACCCTTCACATTTGTTTTTCTTTTCTCTGAGTATTAAACTTGCCGACGAACTCACATCAAACTCAGAATCGCTATACACCTTCCTTTGGAGGGTTTGTCCTCAAACCAACTCGCGGAAAAGTCCAAGGGAGCTCCGAGGGTTGACAAGCTAGGGTACGGGCAAAAGGCGCGTGTTCTCCGCCAGAGCCCTGTCCCATCCCTCCAGAACCGTGACCGTGAGGCTCCTCTTTCCGGGGAGGCTGTAGAAAGAGCTCTCCCACTCCCATTCCCTCTTCCCCGGCAACAGCCACTCGGCCACGTATCTGCCCCCCACCTCGGTGTTCTCCAGCCTCCACTTCACCGCCAGCACATACGCGGGGAGGTCTCCCGAGTTGAGCAGCTCCACCCTCACGGACCTCAGCTCGTAGAAGTTGAAGCAGTGATTCTCCAGCATCTTCTCCCTGTCAGCCCAGGGGTAGTTCTCCAGCAGCCCTTCGATGAACTCCTCCAGCTTCCGCTCCGGGTCCTCCCCAGGGTAAAGCCTCTGCACCTCCCTCAGGAGGTTCTCCCAGGGCCAGCTCTCACCCCTCCAGCCGAAGGACACCTCTCCCACCTCCACTCTGGGTCCCGAAAAGGAGAGGAGGTTCTCCACGACCTTCCTCCCCCGGTACTCGAAGACGAGCCTGTAGGTCCCGCCTCTGGGAGAACTCCCCTTCGGCGAAAGGAGGAGGGAAGCTGAGGAGGCGTTCTCGGGCAAGGAAAGCTGGTCGAGCTTTTCCCCTTCGGGACCAAACAGGGTGACTTGAACGCACCTGTGGGTGGAGTAAAAGAGCTCCAGCTCCAGGTTTTCCCCAGCCACCAAGGAATGACCCAAGAACCTGAACCCCGGACCCTCCTCGCGCAAAAACCACCAGCCCCCCAGGAGGAGCGGAAGCAGGAGTAAAGGTAGGAGGACCACCTTCCTCATCCACTCACCTTGAGAACCCTCAAGTCTCTATCAACCTCTACCCTACTTATTAACTCCCTTACCCAAAGGAATCCGGTGGCTTGGGAAGGGGAACCTAGGGTGGTGGAACTCTCCCCGGGCGTCTACGCCTACCTCCAGCCCAGGGGGGAATGGTTCGTGAACAACGCAGGGTTCCTGGTGGGGAAGAGGGAGGTGGTGGTAATCGATTCCTTGGCAAGCGTCAGGAGGGCGGAGAGGTTCCTGGCGGAAATCCGGAGGATCACGGACCTCCCTGTCCGGTACCTCGTCAACACCCACGCCCACCCCGACCACCTCTGGACCAACCACCTCTTCCGTCCCTCCCTCACCCTCTGTCACTCCAGGTGCAGGGAAGACACCCTGAGGGAGGGGGAGGTAGACCCGCACCTCTACCTCGCCCTCTTCCCCCAGCTGGAGGTGGAAGGGGTGAAGGTCTCCCCCCAGGACCTGACCTTCGAGCAGGGACTCACCCTCTATCAGGAAACGGAGGAAGGGGAGAGGGAAATCAGGATGGTCCATCCAGGCCCGGCCCACACCCAGGGGGACCTCTTCCTCCACCTTCCCAGGGAGGGGGTGGTCTTCTGCGGCGATCTCCTCTTCTCTCCCCCCTGCACTCCCTTCGTTCTCATGGGTTCGGTGAAGGGTTCCATCAAAACCCTGGAACTCCTCAAGTCCCTGAGGGCCAGGGTTTACGTGCCAGGGCATGGGCCCCCGAGCTGGGGGGAGGAGGCCCTGGAGAAAGCGACGGGGTACCTGAGGTTGGTCTGGAGGGAAGCGGAAAGGGGAGTGAGGGAAGGAAAACCCGTGGAAAAGATCATGGAGGAAATGGACCTCGGTGAGTACGGGGGATGGACGGAGGGAGAGAGGCTGCTGGGGAACCTGGAGAGGGCGTACCGTGAGCTGAGGGGAGAACCGGAGATGGGGAGGGAGGAAATCCTGCAGGTGATGGTGAGGATGTGGGAACATCGAAAAGAATGAGAATCGCCCTGAGGCTGGCCTACGAAGGGTCCTCCTTCCACGGCTTCGCACGCCAGCCGAGCGAGCGCACGGTGGAAGGGGTTCTTCTCCAAGCCCTCGTAAGGGCCGGTCTCCTGGAGAGCCCCAGGGAGGCTGGATACGAGGCCGCGGCACGCACCGACCGTGGGGTGGGGGCCCTCGAACAGGTGGTGGCCTTCGATTCACCTCGCCTCCCGAGCTTGGAAGAGCTCAACTCCCTCTCCCCTCCCGACCTCACCGTCCTGGCGGTGGCCGTGGTTCCCACCGCCTTCAGTCCCAGGAGGATGGCCCTCTTCAGGCATTACAGGTACATCCTCCCCCTTCCAGAGCCCTTCGACCTCCGTGAAGCCAGAAGGGCAGCCAAGCTCCTGGAAACTGCGCACGAGTTTACACCTTTCTGCAAACCCGAATCGGGTCGCCACCGCTCCTGCAAGCTCTTCCTCGCGGGGATCAGAACTGAGGGAGGGGTGCTGAAGGCAGATTTCTTGGCCACCAACTTCCTCTACCACCAGGTGAGGAGGATGATGGGCGCCCTCCTCTCAGTGGGGGAGGGAAAGATGAGGCTGGACGAACTCTGGGGACTCACGAGGATGGGGGGAAGAACGCGATGGGAACCCGCTCCTCCTGAGGGCCTCTTCCTGGCGAGGGTGGGATACAGGGATCTCAGGCTTCACCCAGACCTTCGTGCGGCGCAGAGATTCTCGAACTACCTGAGTGGCTTCCCAGGTCTTAGAAGCAGGGAAATGCGCAGGCTCCTGGAGGAGGAGTTCAAGCATTTAAATAGGGGGAGAACGGGAAAATTTCGGGTATGGTAAGGGACTTCTCGAAGGCGGAGAGAATCGTGGTGAAGGTGGGTACCAGTAGCCTGACGGGCAGAAACTCCAAGCTGGACCCCCTGAAGGTGAAGAAGATCGTGAAGGAGGTGATGAGCCTCAGGAGGAAGGGAAAGGAAGTGCTGCTGGTGACTTCCGGGGCCATAGGGGCGGGAGTGGGAAGGCTGGGGATGAAGGAGAGGCCCAAGGAGCTCCCCATGCTGCAGGCCGCAGCCGCGGTGGGGCAGGGGATCCTGATGAGGGTTTACGAGAGATACTTCGGGAAGCACGGACAGCCCATCGCCCAGCTGCTGCTCACCAAGGAGGACTTCGTCCATCCGGAGAGAAGCAGGAACCTGAAGAACACCCTCAGGTCCCTCCGCAGCTGGGGGGTGGTCCCCGTGGTGAACGAGAACGACAGCGTGGCCGTGGAGGAGATCAAGTTCGGGGACAACGACCTTCTCTCCGCCCACCTGGCCATCCTCTCCGGGGCCGACCTCCTGGTCCTCCTCTCCGATGTGAACGGGCTCTACACGGGGGACCCCAAGCGAGAGAAGGGGGTCAGGCTCCTCCACGAGGTGAGGGAGTTCACCCCCCAGCTGGAAAGGCTGGCCGGGGGGAAAGGTTTTGGCGGGATGAGGACCAAGCTCCGGGCAGCCAAGCTCGCCTGCTCCGCAGGAATACCCGTGGTGGTGGCCAGGGCGGGGGAGAAAAATGTGCTTGAGCGCCTGCTGAAGGGGGAGGAGGTGGGTACTCTCTTCCTCCCAGAGGTGAGGAAATGAGGAAGCTGCTGGAAGGAATGAGAAAGGCCCGGGAAGCCTCCCTCCTGCTGGCCACGCTGAGCACGGAGGTGAAGGACGCGGCCCTGAGGGAGGCTGCCAAGGCGGTGAGGGAGCACCGTGCAGAGCTGCTGGAGGCCAACCTGAAGGACGTGGAGGCTGCCGAGAGGAGGAGGCTCTCCGGACCCCTGGTGGAGAGGCTGAAGCTGAGCGAGTCGAAGCTCGAGGCCATCTCCAGGATGATAGAGAGCGTGGCGGAGCTGGAGGACCCAGTGGGCAAGACCCTCTACGCCTGCGAGCTGGACGAGGGGCTCGAGCTCTACAGGGTCTCCTGCCCCATAGGGGTGGTGGGAGCCATCTTCGAGTCCAGACCCGATGTGCTTCCCCAGATCTCCTCCCTCTGCCTCAAATCGGGGAACGCCGTGGTCCTGAAGGGGGGGAGGGAGGCCAAGCGCTCCAACCGGGCTTTCTTCCAGCTCCTCAAGGAGGTCACCGAGGGCAAGGGGGTGCCCGAGGGCTGGATGCAGCTGGTGGAGGACAGGGAGGAGGTCCGGAAGCTCCTGAAGCTGGAGGAGTACGTGGACCTGCTGGTCCCGAGGGGGAGCAAGGAGTTCATCAAGTTCATCCAGAGGAACACCAGGATCCCCGTGCTGGGTCACGCGGAGGGGGTTTGCCATGTGTACGTGGACGAGCACGCGGACTTCGACAAAGCCCTCGAGATCTGCTACGACTCCAAGGTCCAGTACCCCGCCGTGTGCAACGCCGCCGAGAAGGTGCTGGTACACGCGAAGGTGGCGGAGGAGTTCCTGCCCAGGCTTGTGGAGATGTACTCCAAGGCCGGGGTGGAGGTGAGGGGGTGCGAGAGGACCAGGGCCCTCGTGAAGGTGAAGAAGGCAAGGGAGGAGGACTGGTACGCCGAGTACCTGGACCTCATCATAGCCGTGAAGGTGGTGGACAGCCTGGAAGAGGCCATCTCGCACATCAACCACTACGGCTCCAAGCACACCGACGCCATCGTCACGGAGGACCGGGAGACGGCCGTCAGGTTCATGGAGGGGGTGGATTCCTCCTCCGTGATGTGGAACGCCTCTACCAGGTTCAGCGACGGCTATCGGTACGGGCTGGGGGCGGAGGTGGGAATAAGCACGGGAAAGCTCCACGCGAGGGGACCTGTGGGACTGGAAGGGCTCACCACCTACAAGTACTATCTGGTGGGGGGTGGACACGTGGTGGCCCCCTACCTCTCCTCTCCACCCAGACCCTTCCTCCACCGCAAGCTCGAGAAGACCTGGAAAGAGGTGAGGGAGGGGAAGGCCTGAAGGTCGGCATCATAGGAGGGGGGAGGCTGGGGTCCTTCCTCTTGAGGGGCCTGCTGAGGGCAGGATTCTCGCAGGGGGAACTGGTGGTGTGCGAGAAGGAAGGGGAAAGGGCCGAAGCCCTCTCCCGCCAGCTGGGGGTGAGGGTGGTGAGGAGGTGCGACCCCCTGCTCGAGGAGTCGGAGGTGATCTTCATAGCCGTAAAACCCGGGGACCTGGGGGAGGTGCTGAGGGAGATGGGGGGAAAGGCCGAGGGAAAGGTGGTGATTTCCTGCGTGGCCGGCGCCCCCCTCGGGAAGGTGGAGGGGGGACTGAAGGGGGCGAGGGTCTTCAGGCTCATGCCCAACCTGGCGTGCGCGGTGGGGGAAGGGGTGATGGTCTACTCCCCCTCCGGGAGCGCCGGGGAGAAGGAAAGGGCCACGGTGGAGGAGCTGCTGGGAAAGCTGGGAACCCCCGTGGAGGTTCCGGAGGAGAGGATGAATGCGGTGACCGCCCTGAGCGGGAGCGGACCGGCCTACTTCTCTCTGGTGATCAAAGCGCTGGCGGAGGCCGCGGAAGAGCTGGGGATGCCGGGAGAGGAAGCCCTGAGGCTGGCCTCCCAGACGGCGAAGGGGACGGGGAAGATGCTCCTGGAGCTGGGGCTCACCCCCGAAGAGCTGATAAGGATGGTGGCCTCCCCGGGGGGGACCACAGAGGCCGCCCTTTTGGAACTGGAGAGGGGAAAAGTTTTTGAAGCCTTCAAGCGAGCGTTAAAGGCCGCCTGGAGAAGGGCTGGAGAGCTGAAATGAGGTTCAAGAAAGTGGCTGCCGGCGGGACCTTCGACCACCTCCATGACGGGCACCTGGCCCTCCTGAAGAAAGCCTTCGAGATGGGGGAGAGGGTCTACCTGGGGGTGTGCTCGGACGAGATGGCCCAGCCCAAGGGGTGCCGCGTGCAGCCCCTGGGCCAGAGGCTGGGGAGGCTGCTGGAGACGGTCTTCACCGAGTTCGGGGAGGAGAGGGCGGAGGTGGTGGTGATCCGGGACCCCTACGGCCCGGCGGTCTCGGATCCCGAGCTCGAAGCCATCGTGGTGAGCCCCGAGACCAAGGTGAGGGCCGAGGAGATCAACAGGCTCAGGAAGGAGAGGGGCCTGAGGGAACTGGAGATCATAGAGATACCCTTCGTGCTGGCGGAGGACGGGAAACCCATCTCCTCCACGCGGATTCGGAAGGGGGAAATAGATCCCCACGGCAAATTGATTAAAAAGGAGTGAGAGAGGTCGTTTTGGTGGCGGGAAGAAAGGTCCTCCTCTGTCTCACGGGCAGTGCAGCCATCATGAGGGGTCCGGAGCTCGCCAGGGAGTTCATCAGGGAAGGGGCCGAGGTGAGGGTGGTGATGAGTCCCAGTGCCGCACAGCTCCTCTCCCCAACCCTCATGCACTGGGCCACGGGAAGGGAGGTGGTCACCTCTCTCACCGGCGACCTCGAACACATCAAGCTCTCCGAGTGGGCGGACGCTGTGGTGGTGGCGCCTGCGACTGCCAGCACGCTGGGGAAGCTCGCCTGGGGCATAGCGGACACACCCGTCACGGCTACGGTGATCTCCTCCTCAGGCCTGGGGAAACCCGTCTTCCTGGCCCCCGCCATGCACGCCTCCATGTACCTGAGCGGTCCCGTACAGGACAGCGTCAGAAAGTTGGCGGAGAAAGGCTTCTTCCTGATAGGACCCGTCCTGCTGGAGGGGAGGGCGAAGATGGCCGAGCCGAGGGAGATAGTCCTCAGGGTGATGTTCCACCGGCCCCAGGACCTCAAGGGCCTCAGGGTGGCGGTGACGGCGGGACCCACCCTGGAACCCATAGACAGGGTGAAGATGATCACCAACCTGAGCTCCGGGAAGATGGGAATAGCCGTAGCCAGGATGGCCGCCCTCCGGGGGGCGGAGGTGGTCCTCATCTACGGGCCGGGAACGGAAAAGCCGCCCGAGGGGGTGAAGGTGGTGAGGGTGAGGACCACTCAGGAGATGAAGGAGGCGCTGGAGAGGGAGGTCAGGGAGGGGGTAGACCTGGTGGTGGCGGCCGCGGCGGCTCAGGACCTGAGGGTGGAGAGGCCCTTCGAGAGGAAGCTCAGGAGCAAGGAAACGGTGGAGCTCAGGTTGGTCCCTGCACCGAGAGTAGCGGACGGGATCAAAGGGATTTCCTCCAGGACCCTTCTGGTGGGCTTCAAGGCGGAATACGGGGTCCCCGAGGAAGAGCTGGTGGCCCGGGCAAGGGAGAAGGTGGAAGCCGGCTTTGACCTGGTGGTGGCCAACGACCTCTCGCTGGCTGGGGCGGGCTTTGGAGAGGACACCAACGAGGTGGTGCTGGTCCACAGGTACGGAACGGAGAGGATGAAGGGCAGGAAGGAGGAAGTGGCACACCGCCTTCTGGATCTGGCGCTCGAACTCAGATCTCGACATCCCTGAAATCGAGGGAATCCGATGGGGGCTGGGAGAGAAGGGGAGATCAAAACCTTCGTTCCCGCCCACCTCTCAGGGTTCTTCGAGGTGTGCCCCTCCCCGCGACCGGAGAGGATGGGCTCCAGGAATGGGGGGCCCTGTCTGGAAGTGGGGGTCCTGACCCGCCTGAGGGTGAGGGAGGGGAGAGGTGGGATGAGGATCCTCATCAACGGGAGGAGGAGGGAGGCCAGAACCAGCTCGTACGTGGCCCGATCTCTTCTGGCGAGGGCTGGGGGAAAGCTCCACCTCGAGGTGGAGCACGAAGTGCAGGTGCCCATGGGTGCTGGTTACGGGGCCAGCGGGGCCGGGGCCCTGGGTCTGGCGCTTGCCCTCTGCCGGAAGCTGGGGCTGAGGGCCTGGAGGAGGGAAGCGGTGAGGGAGGCCCACGTGGCCGAGGTGAGGAACCTCACCGGGCTGGGGGACGTGGGGGCCCAGGCCTGGGGTGGGCTGGTGGTGGGGGTAAGACCGGGGGCCCCACCCTACGGCTCATGGAAGAGGATTCCCGTCCCGACCAAGACCTGGGTGGTCTCCTGCACCCTGGGGGAGCTGAGCACCAGGGAGGTGCTCTCCGACCCTGAGCTGAAGGAGCGGGCACGCATGCTTGGCAGAAAGGCCTTGGAGAAACTGCTGGCCGAGCCCAAGGTGGACACCTTCCTCCGGGTTTCCCTGGAGTTTGCGGAAGGTCTCGGCCTGCTGGACCGGGAGCTGAGGGAGGTGGTAAGCCTCTTCACGCAGCTGGGTGCGCTGGGGGCCAGCCAGACCATGCTGGGCAGGGGGGTCTTCGGATTCGTGCACGAACAAGGGGTGGAGAAGATGGTGGAGGAACTCTCCGGCTCCCTGGGAAAGGGAGCGGTCCTCAGGAGCAGGGTGGACCCAACGGGGGCCCGCCTGCTCTAGTACCTGTCCCTGTGCACGATCTCCTCCAGCGGTCTGCGGGGCGGGGCCTCGGAGCTCTCGGCACTCTTTCCTATGGGCACGATGGCCATGGGACGGACACCGTGGGGAAGGTGAAGGGCCTTCGCCACCTCCCTCTCCGAGAAGGCACCCACCCAGCAGGTGCCGTATCCCAGGCTGGTGGCCGCCAGGAGGATGTTCTGGGTGGCGGCTGCCGTGTCCTGCACGTAGAAGAGCTCACCTCTCTCCCCGTACCTGCTGGTCGTCCTCTCCACCTCCGCACACACCACCACTACCACCGGTGCCTCCCCCACGAAGGGCTGGCCAAAGGCCGCCTCCATCACCTCCTCCTTCACCCTGGGATCCCTCACCACCACCAGCTCAAGGGGCTGGCAGTTGCCCGCCGAGGGTGCCCAGGAAGCCGCTTCCAGGATCTTCTTCAAATCCTCCTCCGGAACGGGGTCGGACTTGAAGCTCCTCACGCTCCTCCTCTTCCTTATGGCCTCCAGGGTGTCCATCTCCTATCTATAAAATTGGGGCCGAAAAAAGGGTTTGGGTATGGAAGAGAACGAGGTGGACTGGATAGCCGCCAAGGCCTGGGAGTTCCTCCAGGACAAGGTGAAGGACGGCCCCCTCACCAAACACGAAGTGGACATGGCGTACGACATCTTCGCCAGACCCAGGGTGCAAAGGCTCAGACTCTCCGACTTCGAGAGGAGGCAGGTGGAGGACCAGATCATGGCCAAGCTGGAGGAGCGGGCCAAGCAAATGAACCTGGAGCACTGGGGCAAGGCCGGACTTTAGACCAGGATCAGGCCGTAGAGAGCCAGCAGGCAGAGGAAGGTGATGAGGAACATTCCAGCCGCCCACTTCCTAGCCTCCGCCCTCACGCAGATGTAGCCGAAGAAACCCGCGCCCACCGCCACCAGCACCAGGAAGATCCCCAGCAGGATCTTCCCCACCGTCACCAGCACGGACATCGGTTTATTTGAAGCGCCCGGCTTTTAACGCTAACGCAGGCACCCCGCTCCACTCGATAAGGTTAAACCCCTATCCCTCAAGGAAAAGGGTGATGATAGAGAGGGCGGTGGAGTGGCTCCTCAAGGACGAGGACGCCAAGAGGATCTTCCGGGCGCTCAACGAGTCCGAGGGGGAGGTGTCAGCCTCCGAGCTGCTCAAGCTCCTCCCCAGACCCGAGGCCTGGGTCCTCAGGTGCATCCTGGAGAGGATGGTGGACTACGGGGTGCTGAGCAGGACGCCCAACGGTAGGTTCGCCCTCACGGAGAGCGGCAGGAAGCTCGTGGAGCTGGAGAAGTCCCTGGGAGAAGTGAAGAAGATAGGTTGAGGCGGACTGTCCCCCAGTTCCGCGGGTGGCTTCAACGACGGGACTTTTAGATCTCGACCATCCGGATGTTGCCGCCCTTAAGGAAGAGGAACCTGTGCTTGCGCAGGAGCTTCTGACCGGAGTACTCCTCCACCTCCTCCAGCACCAGGTTCTGGTGCTCGTCGCACACCCTCAGGGTCCCCCTGATCTCCCTCCCGTCCTTGGAGAAGACCCTGATGGGAGAACCCACGTGCTCCTCCAGCTTCGGGACCTCTGCCATCGCTCCCTATAAGGTGGGGAGACTTAAAGGATATGGGATGCCCAGGGCCATCTTCACCGGCAACCTCTCCTTCGGCCTGGTGAACATACCCGTCAAAATCTACCCTGCCACCAGGTCCAGGGGGACGGCCCTCCGTACCCTCCACGCTTCCTGCCACACCCCCCTCCAGCACAAGAGGTGGTGCCCCCACTGCGGGAGGGAGGTACCTCAGGAGGAGGTGGAGTCAGGCTTCGAGCTCTCGAAAGAGAGGATCATCCCCCTCAGGGAGGAGGAGCTCTCCGCCATCCTGCCCAAGAGCGCCAAGACCATAGAGATCTTCAACTTCGTGGACCCTGCCTCCATCGACCCCCTCTACCCCGAGTCCCACTACCACGTGGTGCCGCAGGAGGGCGGGGAGAGGGCCTTCTCCCTCTTCAGGGAGGTCCTGTCCCTCACCAACAAGCTGGCCGTGGGAAAGATGACCCTGAGGGCCAGGGAGCACGTGGTGGTCCTGCGCTCCTACCGGGAGGGACTGCTCCTCTCCACCCTCCACTACAAGAACGAGATCGTCGACCCCTCGGAGCTGAAGGAGCTGCGGAACCTGCCTCCGTCCTCCGAGAGGGAGAGAGAGCTGGCCAGAAAACTCCTGGAGAGCCTGAGCGGGGAGTTCAGGCCTGAGGATTACAGGGACACCTTCAGGGAGGCCCTGATGGAGCTGGTGAGGAGGAAGGCGGAGGGGGAGGTCCTGCCCGCTCCCCGTGAAGAGAAGAAGGAGGCTCCGCCCGACCTGATGAAAGCTCTGGAGGCCAGCCTCGCGGAGGCCAGGAAGAAGAAAGCTGGAACCTGAACATGGGACTGCCCCTCCTGAAGCCCATGCTGGCCAGGACCGGATCCCTCTCGGACTTGGAAAGGGAGAACTTCCTCTGGGAGCCCAAGCTGGACGGCACCAGGGCCCTGGTCTACAGGGAGGGGGAGAGGGTTCGCTTCCTCAACCGGAGGGGGAAGTGGATCGAATACCGGTACCCAGAGCTCTCCCCCCTCCACCGCTCCCTCCTCCCCGACCCCTGTCTCCTGGACGGGGAGATCGTGGTCCTGGAAGCAGGGTTCCCCAGCTTCCCACTCCTCCAGGAGAGGGAGCAACAGGAAAATCCGCTCAGAATAGAACTCCTCTCCCGTCTCCATCCTGCCACGCTGGTGGTCTTCGACCTGCTGGTTTCAGGGGGAAGAGAGCTCCTCTCCCTCCCCCTGCTCGAGAGGAAGGAACTCCTCTCCGAAGCCGTTGAGGAGGGGGAGAGGCTCAGGCTCTGCCTCCACACGGAGGAGGGAAAGGAGCTGTGGGAGAGCGTGACGAAGATGGGGCTGGAGGGGGTGATGGGAAAGAGGAAGAATTCACCCTACCGACCGGGGATCAGGAGCCCGGACTGGCTCAAGCTCAAGGCTGTGAAGACCCTCGACGCCGTAATCCTGGGATATACCCCGGGGGAGGGACAGAGGGAGCCCTACTTCGGGTCCCTGGCGCTGGGCGCCTACCTGGGGGGGAAGCTGGTTTTTTTGGGAAAGGTGGGGACGGGGTTCGATAGCAAGACCATGGAAGAGCTCTTCCCCCTGCTGAGGAAGCTCGAGACCGAAAAGAGACCCGTGGAGGAGGAGCCACCCTACCAGGTGAGGTGGGTGGAACCCAGGATGGTGTGCGAGGTGAAGTACCTGGAGCTCACCAGGGACCTGAAGCTCAGAGCACCCTCCTTCGTGAGGATGAAAGAGAAGGACCCAGAGGAGTGCGAGCTGGAGCTTCCGGAGAATAAGACTTAAGGGGGGTTTACTAGTTTATTCGGGCCCATAGCTCAGCGGTAGAGCGCCCGCTTCGCAGGCGGGAGGTCGCGGGTTCGAATCCCGCTGGGTCCACCATCTCTTCCTTATCTCCATCCGAAAACCCCAAAGGAACCACACCCTACTTCACATATCGCCAAATCCGCCAGCCGAAAAATCCGCGGTTTTCTATTTCCTCCTCTCGAACTCCCTCAGGAACTCGGAGGGCCTGCATATCCTTACTCCCAGGTAGTCCCCGAACTTCAGCAGGTGGCGGTCGTTGGTGATTAAGTAGTCCGCCCCTCCCCACAGAGCGCAGTTGAGGAGCTTGTTGTCATCCGGATCCTCCATGAGCAGTGGAAGTTCCTCCCGCACCTCCACCTCCTCCGCCTCCTTCAGGAGTTTCCTCACCTTCGACCGGAACTCCCCCTCGCAACCCACCCTCCCGAGCATTCTCCTCACCTCCGACTTCACCCTGTCGGAAAGGAGGGCCTGACATCTTCCCCCCAGACACAGGTTGAGAATCCTGGCGGAAGCGCTTCTGGAGTTGAAGCGTGCCCCTATGAAGAGGTTGGTGTCTGGAACCACTCTCGGCTTCATTCCACCCTGGACTTCTTTCGCCACTAGATATACCCTCTGGCTACCCTTTAAATCCTGGCCTGAGGAGAAAAAGCCGGGGAGTGACAGAACTCAGGGAAGTCGTGGTGGTGGAAGCCGTCCGCACCCCTACGGGGAAATCCGGATGGGCGGGGGCGGAAAAGAGGGGGGCCTTCTCAGAGGTTTCCTCACAGTACCTGCTGGCCGTGGTTCTCCGTGGTCTGGTGGAGAGGGTAAAGGGGAGGTGCTCGGCTTTCGACGAGAGGGAGATAGAGGACGTGGCCGTGGGATGCCTCAGCCAGATAGGGGAGCAGGGGCTCAACCTGGGAAGGCTTGGGGTGATGGCCGCGGACCTTCCCCTGGAGACCGCAGGCTGGACCATCAACCGCTACTGCAACGCCGGCCTCCAGGCCATCAACTCCCAGGCTCAGGCCCTCATGTCCGGGTGCGGGGAGATAGCCATAGCCGCGGGGGTGGAAAACATGAGCCACTACCCCATAGGGTCCGACCTGGAAGCAGCACTGAAAGCCGGCTTCCCCATCTCCTTCCATCCCAGGGTGGAGGAGAGGGGGGCCCTCCAGGTGATGGGGGTCTCCGCGGAGCTGGTGGCGGAGAAGTACGGGCTCACGAGGGAGGACCAGGACCGGTTCGCCCTCTGGAGCCACCAGAAAGCCGTGAGGGCGATGAGGGACGAAGACTGGTACAGGAAGCGCGTGATCCCGGTAGAGGTGGAAAAGGAGGGGGAAAGGGTGAGGGTGGAGAGGGACGAACCCCCCAGACCCATTTCTCTGGACGATCCGCTCGCAGCCTTGGAGCGCCTGAGGGCCCTCCCGCCGAGGTTCAAGGAGAACGGTACCGTCACCGCCGGGAACTCCTCCGCCATCGCGGACGGGGCGGCAGCGGTGATGCTGATGACCCTGGAAAAGGCGGACGAGCTTGGGCTCAGACCGCTCGCCAAGATAAGGTCAATGGCCGTGGCAGGGGCCGATCCCGTGACCATGCTGCTGGGGCCCCTTCCTGCCATGCGTAAAGCCCTGGCCAGAGCGAAGCTGAGGATGGAGGAGGTGGAAGTTTGGGAGCCCAACGAGGCCTTCGCCTCTCCAGTGCTGGCTTTCTGCAAGGAGTTCGGGGTGCCCTTCGACGATCCACGCATCAACCCCACGGGAGGGGCCATAGCCATAGGCCATCCCATAGGGTGCAGCGGGGTCCTCTACTTCACGGAGATGGTCCACTGGCTGAACCGCCACCGTCTCAGGTACGGACTGCAAACCCTGTGCGGAGGGGGCGGAGTGGGAATAGCCACGGTGGTGGAAGGTGTGGGATAAGGCTCAGATCCTCTTTATCCTCACCAGGTGAGTGGCACAGGAGATGCAGGGGTCGTAGGCCCTGGCGATCATCTCCAGAACCCTCTCCAGCTCCTTGGGGTTCTTCATCAACTTGGGGGCCGCCACCCTGAAGTCCTTGTCCACGTTGGCGGCGTTCATCGCGGTGGGTGTGATCACGTCCGCCCACACCACCCTCCCCTTCGCATCGAACCTGTAGGAGTGGATCAGAATACCACGGGGGGCCTCCACAGAAGCCGTTCCCGCTCCGGCTTTCGGTTTCACCTCTACCGGTTCCTCTTTCTTGATCCCAGAGCTGAGCAGCTCCTCCACATCGGAGATGCAGCGGTCCACGCTGTGAACCAGCTCTATGGCCTGGGCCAGGTTGTTGGAAATGGAGTTCTGGTAGTCCAGTTTGGCACGGTGCTGTTTGAAGAGCTCCTTCGCCTCGCCTTCCAGCCTCTCTCCGAAGAGTCTCACCCTGGCCAGTGCCCCCACCATGAAGGGCTTGCCCTTGTAGGAGGAGTGCTTGGCCCTGGAATGCTTCACCGTGGTCTCCTTGATGTACTTCCTGTAATCGTGGACATCCCAGCTCTCACCATCCGAGGCCGAGTGTCTCAAGCCGAAGTACCCGAACCTCTTCCCGGGATCCACCGCAATGAAGGTGTTCTCGGACTTCGGGGCTTCAGGGAGCTCGAAGGAGGAGAGGAGCTTCACGGAGAGAAGGGCTACATCTCTGTTGAGCTGCATGGCCTCTTTGATCCTCTTCAAATCCTGCTCGGAGGGAAGCGTGGCGAAGCCACCCACCCTCTCGTTCATCCCGTGCACCTCCCTTCCCGTGAGGAGGTTGTGCACGAGGTTGCCGGCCTTCTTAAGCTGGAGGGCACCCTTCACCTCCTTGGGATACTTCTGGGCCATGTGCACCACGCTCGGGAAGCCCAAAAAGTCCGGAAGGGCCAGGGCGAACACGTGGAGGGCGTGGCTCTCCACCATTTCCCCGTGGATGAGCAGATCCCTGAGGAGCTCGGTCTGCTTAGAAACCTTCACCCCCAGCGCGTCCTCCACCGCCTTGACGGAGGCCATGCTGTGGGAGCAGGTGCAGATGGCGCAGATCCTCCTCATCACATCGGGAACCTTCTCGTAGTGCATCCCCTTGATGAAGGACTCGAAGAACCTGGGACCCTCGAAGAGGTTGAACTTCACGTCCCTTACCTGATTCCCCTCTATCTCCACCTCTATTCCGCCTTCTCCCTCCACCCTGGCCAGAGGCTCCACTTCTATCTTCATCCCTTCACCTCCAGGATTTCTGGATAGTTGGCCGCGAACATGCGCAGCCTGGCCCTAACGTAATCGGGCTTGAAGCCCGCCTCCTTGAACACCTGCATGGCGCTCTTCACCCTGGCCTCCCCCTCTATCACCCCCCTGCATCCTATGCAGTCCACTCTCAGCGAGGGACAGCGGGCCTTGCATCCTCCCACCGTGATGGGGCCCAGGCACAGCTTCCCCTCCAGCATGAGGCACCCGTTCTCTTTGAGCTTGCACTCCACGCACACGGGGTAATCCACCGCCTCCGGGAGGTCGCCCCTCAACAGGGAAGCCGCAGCCCTCAGGAACTCCTCCTTTTCGATCGGGCAGCCAGGCAGGACGAAGTCCACCTTCACATAAGCCGAGAGGGGCTTTGACTCGTAGATCTCCCAGACGTCTGGAGCTCCGTAGACCTCCTTCATCTTCTCCTTCACTTCCAGGATTCCGTTGCAGCTGGCCTGCACCCCTCCCCAGGCGGCACAGTCACCCAATGCCACCAGGAGCTTCGCCTTCTTCCTGATCTCCTCCAGCTTCTGCTTCTGCTTGGGCGTGGTGATGGATCCCTCCACGAAGGCCACGTCGTACTCGCTGTCCTCCACGGCGCTGCTGGCCATCGTGAAGGACTTCAGGTCCAGGGCACCCACCAGGTCCAACAGCTCGTCCTCCAAGTTGAGGATCATGAGCTGATCCCCGGCGCATCCCGTGAACCCGAAGATCCCCACCCTGGGCTTCATCCTATCAACCCCTTGATCTGCAGGGCGTCCACCCCGGTGAAGACGGGCCCGTCCTTGCACACGTACCTCATGGAGGTCCCCGCCCCCACCACGCAGTGTCTGCACTTTCCTATCCCGCATTTCATCCTCCTCTCCATCGTCATGTAAATCCTCTCCGGGGGGAAGTTCTTGTCCATGAGCTCCTTGAACACGAACCTGTACATCACCGGTGGACCACACACCACCGCGTAGGCATCCGGGTTCAGGTCCACCATGCCGAAGAGCTTCGTGACCACCCCCTCGCACACGCGCTCCGGGCACTTCTTTTTCATGTTCTTACACACCTCATCCTCCTTCTCATAGGAGAGGTAGACCCTGCAGTCCTTGGAGTCCATGAGCTTCATGATCTCATCCTTGAAGAGCATCAGGCTGTAATCCCTTATCCCGTACAGGAGGAGAATTTCCTTATATTCCTTCCTGTGATCCAGCGCATACTGCAGAACGCCCCTCAGAGGGGCCATTCCCAGGCCGCCCGAAACCAAGATGAGGTCGTGCCCCTTCATCTTCTCCATCGGAAAACCGTTCCCGTAGGGGCCTCTCACCCCCACCTTGTCACCCGGTGAGAGACGGTGGAGGGCGGCGGTGACCCTGCCCACCCTCCTCACGCAGATCTCGGTGGGCTTCCTGGTGGGAGAAGAGCAGATGGAAATGGGGGCCTCCCCCACTCCCGCCACGCTCACCTCCATGAACTGACCTGGCCTGTGGTTCAGGGAGATGTCGAGCTGGATGAGCTTCTCTATGGGAGTTTGCTCCTCCACCTTCAGCAACCTCGCCTGTCTGGGAAGAAGCTCGTTCATTTCGCCTCACCCCTCACCGCCGAGAGCATCTCCACGAAGTCTATCCCGGCGGGACAGTAGACGGTGCACCTCCCGCACCCCACGCACCTCACCTCCTCTCCCACCTTGCAGCTGAGCCTGTTGATCGTCCTCTCCACCACCGTGGGCCTGAAGTTCAGCCCACCAGCTACCAGCGCGTGCCTTTTGAGCATGCAGGAATCCCACCTGCGCACCCTGCTTCCCTTCCTGATATCGAGGGTCAGAAGGTCTGAAACATCGTAGCACTGGCAGGTGGGGCAAACCAAATTGCATGTACCGCAAGCCAGGCACTTCGCCGTGATCTCCTCCCATCCCTCCTTCCCCTCCGTCTCTATCAGGTCGCCTATCCCCATCAGGTTGATCTTCCTCTTGACTTTGCCTGCCCTTTTCTCCTCCAACTTCGCCGCAAGCTTCACCTCTGCCTCCCCAGCCTCCTTGAAGTAGCCCTCCTTGGAGAGCCTGTACCCCTCTCCGCTCCCCACCCTCACCAGATATTCCTTCCCGAGGTCATGCAGGAAGAGGTCGAAACCTCCGGAGGCATATCCGCTACCCACTGAGGTGCAGAAGCAGTACTTGTCCGGAACACACGTTATCCCCACCACCAGGGTGTTCTCCCTCCTCCTGGCGTAGTACTCGTCCCTGGGAGCGTCTAGGAAGACCCTGTCCAGCTTGAGGAAGCCGTTGATATCGCAGGCGTGGACGCCGAAGAGCACCGCCTTCTTACCATCAAGCTTTTCGGTGTAGCTCTCGCCCTCGTAGGACATTATCTCCTCTTCCGGCTGGAGGAAGAGCTTCTTCGGGGGTAGGAGGGTCCTGGTGTAATCCAGCTTCACCTCCTTCAAGTCCCCCACCTTTTTGAAAACCACCTTCCCCCCCTCCTCCACGGGGGCAAACACCTCGCCATAACCCTTCAAACTCTGGAAAAGCTTGGGGAGGTCGGCCTTGGCGAGCTTGGCATACCTCATTGAATCTTTTCTTCTTCAAACCCTACTTAAAAAGCTTTTCTCTCAAGGCCGAACTTTACCTCAACCTTACGGAACCTGTGAGGGCCACCCCCCTGCTCGTGGACACCCTGAGGAGGTAGTCCATCTCCCTCTTCCATCCCTCCACCCTCAGAGAGTCCCCAGGGAAAACCACTCCGGAGAACCTGGCCCTGAGGGAGCCGAACCTTCCTGGGTCATTGTCGCAGAGGCTTCGGAGCAGCAACCTGCCCACCACCCCGAAGGTACATAAGCCGTGCAGGATGGGCCTCTCGAAGCCCGCCAGCCTGGCGAACTCCGGATCCACGTGCAGGGGGTTGAGGTCCCCCGAAAGCCTGTAAAGGAGGTTGAGGTTCTCTCCCACCTTTACCTCCCCCGAGAGGTCGGGAGGGAGGGAGGGGAACTCTTCCCTATAGCTGGGCCCTCTCTCCCCGCCAAAACCTCCCTCCCCCACGAAGAGGAGGGAGGCCACGTTTTCGAAGAGGAGTCTCCCCTCTGCATCCCTGCTCTTCATCTCCACGGTAGCCAGGGCGTGCTTCCCCTTGTCGTAGAGGGAGGCTATCCTCCCCGTGGTGTAGACCTTTCCTTCCGGAGGAAGGGAGTGATGGAGGATCAGCTCGTGCCCAGCGTGCAACAACTTGGTCAGGTCCCCCTCGAGGGTCTCCAAGGCCCAGAGGAGGATGGGATAAGAGGGAAGCACGGCGAAGGTGGGATATACTTTCAACCTCCCCTCGTACACGAACTCCAGGTCCTCGTTCCCCGCCCCTATCCCCAAGGCGTACAGGATCACATCCTTCCAGGAATAGGAGAACTCCAGGGGGCCAGTTTCTTTCCCCACCGCTCCGGTGTTCAGCGACATGTTTTCAGGGGAGGCCCAGCTCCTCCGCCAGGAGGGAGGGCAAATCCTGTGGGGGGGGCACCTTCTTCAGCAACTCCGGGAGGACCCTCGCCAGTTCCTCCGCGGACCACCTCCCCTTCTTGGAGGCCTTCTGGGGAGATCTCCAGCCGTCCAGCACCCATACCGTTCCACCCACGATCCTGATCACTTTTCCCGTGATGCCGGAGGCCTGGTCCGAGGCCAAGAAGGCCACGAGGGGGGCGGCGTTCCCTGGCGCCAGGACATCGAAGCCGAAGCGCTTCTCCATCTCCTCTGGAGTGCTCATGAGGGGTGCCATGGAAGGAGTGGCCTCCGTGGTCAGCCTGGTCCTGGCCAGGGGGACGATCACGTTGGCCGTCACACCGTACTTCTCCATCTCCTTTGCCACGATGAGGGTGAAGGCCACGATTCCCGCCTTGGCCGCCCCGTAGTTGCTCTGCCCAGGATTGTAGAGCAGACCGGCATCGGAAGCCGTGTTGATGATCCTGCCCGAGATAGGCTTGCCCGCCTTGTGCTGCTCCCTCCAGTAGGCGCAGGCGTGCCTGGTGCAGTTGAAGGTTCCCTTAAGGTGCACGTTGATCACGGCGTCCCACTCCTCCTCCGACATGTTGAAGATCATCCTGTCCCTGAGAATCCCGGCGTTGTTCACCAGGATGTCCAGTCTCCCGAAGCTCTCCACGGCCTCTTCCACGATCCTCCTCGCCCCCTCGAAATCAGAAACGCTCTCGTAGTTGGGGACCGCCTCCCCACCCATCCTCCTTATTTCCTCCACCACCTCGTCAGCTGGACCGTGGTGCTCCCCCTTCCCATCAAAACCTCCTCCCACATCGTTGACCACCACCTTGGCCCCGTGGCGGGCCAGCTCAAGGGCTTCCTCCCTTCCAAGACCCCTCCCCGCTCCAGTGACGATGGCTACCTTTCCCCCCAGCAGCCCCATCGTTCGTCTTCTTCCTCCCCGTGTAAAAAGATGGCGGTGCCGAGGTTTCCCCCCTCAAGCTCTCCTGAGGCTACAGGTGGATCTCCAGGCCCGCTTTACCCTCCACGCTGACGCCTGTAAACCTTTCCAGGATCTCCTTCTTGTGGACGGTACAGTGACTGGGAACGATGAGTCCCAGGTTCGCCAGGGCCCCGTAATCCCTGAACCCGTGCATCCCTCCCACCAGGCCCCACACCCTCCCAAACTCTGAGGCCTTCGCGAGAATCCTGCGAACCCCGGGATGGGAGCAACCCACAACCACCACCAGACCCTTTTTGGTCCTCACCACAAGCGACTGTTCCCTGACCTCTCTCCCTAGCTCTCCCGTGGTCCATACACCCTCGCACACCCGCTGAGGTCCTCTCACCTCGTGAAGGTCGAACCTGGCAGCCAGTTCCTCCTTCAGCCTCTCGGAGAAAGACTGGGGGACGTAGAGCTCCATATCCCTCCCAAGCTGAGGCAAACCTCCCAGATGATCCCAGTGGGCATGGGAGATGACCACCCTCTTTATTCCCTCTGACCTCACGCCAAGTTTTTTCAGGTTCGCAAGCAACAGGTTACCATCCCAGCCCGTGTCAAAGAGTATCCTCTCGCCCTCCAGCCCCACCAGACAGGAGAAACCCCAGCCCTTTTCGAACCCGGGCTTTGCCACACTGTCATAGGCTATCCAGACTCTCATCCAGTCAGCCGGTAAAGACTCATTTTTGAGCAGCCAAAACCTTTCCCTCAGCGTTAAAAATGGCGGGCCCGGTGGGATTCGAACCCACGACCGTCCGGTTTCCCTGCGCGTTAAGAGCTTCATCCGGTCCTCTCCGGACCGACGGATGCTCCACCAGACTGAGCTTCCCGGTAGCTTGCGCTACTTACGGGCCCGGGCCCGATAAAGCTCCTCCTCCCCCTCTTAAAAGCTTTCAGGACGGGAGGAGTCTCTGCTTGGTTCCGGGAGGACCCTTTCCAACCTACCCGAGCACTCCCGGCAGAAGGCCCTCCCCTTGGCATCCACTTCCAAGATGGAGTTGGAGAAGCTCATCACGCAACTCCTCCTCGCACAGTGGCCCAGGCCAAGGGTATGTCCCAGCTCATGAACCGCTTCCTTGACCAGCCTCTCCTGCAGGAGGTTCCCTCCCCCCCTCTCCCGGTAGAATCTGGGATCAAGCCTGCACACGGAAACCAACGCCCCCCTCCCCGGGCACTCGGCCAGACCAAAGACAAAGTTCAGACCCGGAGCGTAGAGATCCACACCCGTAAGAGCCAGGACCCTGCCCTCGCACTGCTTGAGCACTTCCCTGAGGAAAGAAGAGGCCTCATACTGACCTCTGCTCTTCCTGTAAGCCTGCTGGGGTACTTCCAGGGGGGGCAAGGCAACTGGTTTGAGCTTGCCCCCAAAGGACTCGGGAAGAACAGCACCCAGCTTGGGAAGGACCCAGTAGGGCAGTCTTCCCACCGGGACCATCTTCACCTCCAAGGCTGACAGGTGAGATCCCTCTAAAACCCTCGGCCTCCACCCTTTTAACGCATCTTTTCCCCCTTTCCAAAGGTGGGGCTGGAGGTCCTTCTTCTGGTAAAGGGCAGGTGGGGGCCAGAGGAGCTGGGGCTACCCGACACCATGGCATGCAACATCAGGGGGGAAGACACCCTGATCGTGCCCTTTCCCTCCCAAGGCCCCAGATACTACCCCTGTCAGGACCCACCGCTGGAGTACGCGGTTCCCGGAAAGGTACCTCAGCTGGAATTCGAGGTCTTGCTGAGCGACTGGGAGAGCGGTTGTCTGGAGGAGGGAAAAGCGGTAATCCTCTGCGGGTGGGAGGGAGAAAAGCTCAGACCAGAGTACAGGAGGGAGAAGCCACTCCCCTGCCAGGAGAACGGGCTCTTCTACACCGGGGGGCACGTGAGGGTCACGGCCTTTCCCTCGGGAAGGATCCTGCTGGAGGGCTTCCATCCCTCCCTCCAAGAAAAGAGGAGGAAAATCGTGGTGAGAAAAGAGGTCCTCTGGGAGGGAACGCTGGCGCTGCCCAGGGACCTCGAAAAGTTCGCGGACGCGGCAAAAGCTGCCCTGGAGAAAGCCTGGTGCCCTGGATGTAAGGAACTGCACTACGCCTCAATAGGGTAAAAATACTTCACCTCTCAAAGTTTCTGGATGTCCGGGGTGAAGGAGGCCCTGGAGGCCCTGCTCGATTTCAAGGGAAAAAAAGTGAAGGAATTCTGCCTCCAGAGGTTGGGAAGGGGTGAGAAAGCCTATGACATCCTCCAGGAACTCAACCAAGGACTGGAAGAAATAGGAAAGGGCTACGAGAACAAAGAGTTCAGGAGGTACTTCGAATCGGACCTCATCGTGTCAGGAGCCAACATGAAGAGGGCGGTGGAGCTCTTGAGACCACACCTCTCGGGAGGGGAAAGGACGGTGAAGAGGGGGAGGATCCTGCTGGGGACTGTGAAGGGGGACGTGCACGACATAGGGAAAACCGTGCTCTCCATCCTCCTTCAGTCCAGCGGTTTCGAGGTGGTGGACCTGGGGGTGGATGTGGATAAAGGGGCCTTCGTGAAGGGGGTGAAGGAGCACCATCCGCAGCTGGTAGGGATGTCCGCCCTCCTCACCTCCACCGCCCCCTACATGGAGGAGGTGGTGGGTGAGCTGGTGAGGGAGGGAGTGAGAGAGAGGGTGAAGGTGATCGTGGGGGGGAGGGCGGTCACGGAGGAGTTCGCCAGGAGGATAGGCGCCGATGCCTACGCAAGGGATGCCGTGGAAGGAGTGAAGAAATGCCTGGAGCTGGTGGGGGGATGAAGGTTGAGGATTTTCATGCTTTACCGGGGCCCCTTCGGGGAACAGATGGTCAACAACCTGGTGCTGAGAGGACTGGGCCCGCAAACCGTGGGAACCTTCGAGCTGAAGCCAGAAACCCTGGAGGAGGAGCATCCCGGAGAGAAGGACCTCTGGAACAAACTGTGGGAGGAACCCTCCAAGTACCTCCCCAAAAGCCTCCCCTCCGTCAAGTGCGACCTGCTGCTGGTTCTGGGTCTCCACTCAAGGCTGGGGGACCTCATCCCCCCCATCGCGGAGAAGATGGGCGTCAGGAGCATCCTCTACCCCATCGATGACCGTCAGCACCTCCCTGAGGGGAAGAAAACCATCCAGGAGGAACTGGAGAGGAGGGGGGTGCACGTGGAGTTCCCCGAACCCTTCTGCGCTCTGGAAGGGAGCGAGGACCCCCTCATCCGGGAGTTTTCCCTGCACTTTGGAAAACCGAGGTTCAGGGTGAAGAGGGAGGAAGGAAGAATAAAGGCGGTGGAGGTGGTGAGGGACACGCCCTGCGGCTCCGCTCATGCAGTGGCGGAGAAGATGGTGGGGTTTTCCTGCGGGGACCTCAAGGCCCTGAAGGAGAAGCTCTTCTTCGAACACCACAACGAAGAGAACGAGAACTACTGCCTGGCGGAGATGGACCCCCTCGCCCCCTACATGCAGGAGGCCGGGGACATCCTCGTGGACGCCTTCTTCGAGGCCTGCGGTTTCCCCACCACCAAGGATCTCATCCTTCAGGAGACCGAGCGTGGGAAGGTGGACTTTGAGCAACTGAAGAGGAAGCTGGTGGAGGAGGAGAAGAGGTGCGAGACGGAGAGGACCGTGCGAAGGATCCTCGTGGAGCTGGGGCTGGTCTAATCGCAGGAGAAGTGTAACTCGCCCACCAGCCTGTACATGAGATCGCTCTCGCTCTCCAGGTTAAGGTACTCCACCCTCCTCGCGAGTTCCTCTCCCTCCTCCCTCCTCCCCGCCGATACCAAAACCTGTCTGGCCCCTTCCAAAGCCGCATTCCCCACCTTCTCCACCCGACCTAGGGGGACGCAGGGAAGGAGGCCTATCCTGTAGGCCTTCTCCACCCTTATGTAGGTCCCGAAGGCCCCTGCCAGGTAGACCCTCTCCACGTCCTCCTCTCCTATCCCGTACCTCTCCAGCAGGACCTTCACCCCCACACGGATGGCGGCCTTTGCCAGCTTCAGCTTGTCCACGTCCTCCTCGTCGATCTTGATCTCCCTCTCCCCCTCCGCTATCTTCACTTCCTTCCTCTCTCCCGTGAACTTTCCTGTCTCGTCCATGAACCCCCTCTCCAGCATCTCGGCCAGCACATCGATCAGGGCCGAGCCGCAGAGACCTACCGGAGGCAGATCATCTATGGTTTCGAAACTCACCCTCCCGCTCCCGTCTATCTCCACCCTGCTGATGGCTCCAGAAACCGCGCCCACCCCGCACTTTATCCCGCTGCCCTCGAAGGCTGGACCCGAAGCACAGGAGGTGGCAACCATTTTCTCCATGTTCCCCAGCACTATCTCCGTGTTCGTCCCTATGTCCATCAACATGCACACCTCTCTCTTCCTGTGGAGGTCGGTGGCCAAGATGCCTGCCACGGTGTCCGCCCCCACGAAACCACCTATGAGGGGCATGGCATACACGTTCCCTCCAGGGTTCATCTCGAGCCCAAGCTCCACGCCCCTCCTGTTCTGGGCTTCCAGGCTGAGAGGCTTGAAGGGGAAAACCCCCAGCGAGGCCACGGGATGGCCCAGGAAGAGGTCCCTCATGGTGGAGTTGCCCACCACCACCATCTCATACACGTGCTCTGCCTTCACTCCCATTTTTCTCAGCATCTCGTTGACCGCTTCCCTCACCACCCTCTCCAACTCTTTCTGTCCCCCGCTCCTGGCGTGGGTGATCCTGCTTATCACGTCCCCTCCGTAGACCTCCTGCGGGTTCTTCATGGAAGAAACGCCCACTATCCTCCCCGTCTCGAGATCCACTCCGTAAGCCACCAGGGTGGTGGTGCCCACATCCAGGGCCACGCCCAGCATCTCGCCAGCGTACTCCCCCATCACCCTTCTCTCACCCTTCCACTCCCACACCACCCTTCCACCCTCCTTCTTCACCGGAGGCTCAAGCCTCACCGGCATGATCCTTCCCCTCTCCAGAATCCTGTACCTCCTCTCAGGCACCTCCGCCACCAGCCAGCCGTCCTCCCTTTCCACCCTGGCCTGGCACGCCAGTCTCTCCCCTGGCCGTACGAACTTGAGCTCGGCCTCCGTGAGCGGGCTCAGTCCCTCCCCCTCCACCCTGAGGAGGCACTGACCGCACAGACCCATTCCCCCGCAGAGGGAGGGGAGGTCTATCCCCATTTCCTGGCAGTAGGAGAGGAGGTTCTTGCCCCTCACCAGCCTGGCCCTCTTTCCGTAGTTCCTGAAGAAGAGCTCCCCCTTCTCCATGCCTCTCCCTCCTCTGTCTTCCCCCTCCCCCCTAATAACCGCCCCCAGGAAAGGGAGAACTCACTTCCAGTTATCGGCCAAGAACTTGGGAATACCGGAGGAATCCCTCGGCCCCACGAGAACCTCCCACTCGAACCCGAGGAGCTCCTCCAGCTCCCCTTTGTACCTAGCGGCCATGCCGGGGAGGATGACCTTCCTGTGCTTCACCTTGTCCTTCACGTTGGAGGCCTTTATGGCATCGGCTATGGTCTGTGCCGTCATCTTCCTCCCCGCTATCGAGGACTCCACGCTGAGGCCACCCGTGTCCACCACGATGAGGTAGGAGGGAACCTTGGAGTTCTCTATGTCGCTGGCCACCGTGAAGTAGGTGAGGGCGAAGTTGGAGGTGACCATCACCGGTGAGTTCTCGTTCACGCTCCCTATGGTCCTCATCCCTGCGTCCACGCTGACCGGCTTCCTAGGATCGGTGAAGATGTTCTCCCTCAGGATGATGAGGGGAAGCCAGCTCCAGACCTCTTCGGACCTGACGAGGAGGAGGTCCGCATACCTGACCATCAGGATGGTGGCCAAGGCGGTCTCTTGCCAGGCCAGCTCCTCAGGCTTCCTTCCGCCATCCTCCCACACCCTGGCAACGGAGGCCACCAGCGGGAACCCCACTTCCGAATCCTCACCCCTGATGGCGGTGTTTCTCAGAACGGTGAAGCAGTTCACCGTTTCTCTCAGCTCCTCACCGAACCCCGCACCGGGGTCGAGGAGAAGATCCTGAACACCCCAGCTCAACATGGTCTTGGCCATGGACTTCAAGGTCTTCAGGTCGAAGGGAGAGTAGAGGGCCAGGGGGCACTGATACTTCAGGGCCAGTTCGCCCATTTCCTTCCAGTTCTCCTTGGTGGCAGCGTAGAGGAGGGGCTTCCTGTCCTTCACCAGGGAAACTGCCTTCTCCATCACCCCCGGGTCGGTGCACCAGAGCACCAGGGGAAGCTTGCTCAGGGAGGCCTTTTTCACGGTGGCCTCGAACTTGGAGGGATCCCCCGAGACGTACCTGGGGGCGAGCATGTCCAGCTTCAGGGTCTTCCCTATGTAGGAGTACCCGTACTCCTCCACTTTCTTGATCTTCTTCAGGAGGTCCACTTCCGGCAGGGTGTCCTCCAGGGTAAGGGCGAGGGGAGCGGGGTTGAAGTAACGGTACTCGTGCCTCCTCACCACCAGCTGTCCACCCACCTTGACCTCCCCTATCTTCACCTCCTTCACGGGGGGCTTCAGCATCTCCTGGAGCTTCTTCAGGTTGGCCTCCCCCTCCTTCTCCCAGAGGGGAGGACACTCCTCGAGCGAAATGGTCCTCTCCGCCAGCCTGGCAGCGAAGGCCATGCAAACTCCCGGCTCGCACTTCCCGCAGTTGGTCTTGGGGAGGAGGGCATAGATGTCCAGCGGACCTATCTTTTTCTTAGCTGCCAATCACTTCACCCCTATCCAGGACATGAAAGTTGGCTCACCACCCTCTCCCATGAGCCACTTTATCACGTCCTTCATCGTCCTGATGGCCGCGGGATGCAGGGTGATGTAAAGGTCGTTCCCCGCCATCAGCATGGTGAGGGCCATGGCGGTCTCCCACATGGGTCCCCTGTACTCCCTGGCCCCCATCTCCGGGTTGTGCAACCAGGCTTCCCTGGCCCCCCAGGCGTTGGCCGTGGCCGAGCCCATGGGGCACTGAAGCTCCGCGTCACCCATCAACCCGGCCAGTCTGATCCTCTCCATGATGGAGAAGGCATACTCCACCCCGTATCCCAGCGGGGCCGAGGTGGGATCTATCACTATCTGCTCCTTGGGAAGGTACTCATACAGCCTGCGGTTCAGCTCCTTGGCCTGGGCCATGTCTATGGAGGTCCAGGCCAGGACCACATGACCGTGCTGCTTGGCCGCCTTGGCCACAGGTTCCCACATGTCCAAGTTGGCAGAGCTCAGCAGGACCCTCTCCCCCTCGCAGACCTCAGCTATCTTGGGTAGGAGCTTTGAGTCCTTCTCCGGGTTCCCCGAACCACCCACGATCAGGGGGACCTCCACTGCCTGCAGGAGGTTCTCCACCAGCTTGCAGGACTCCTCGATGGGGGTGTTCTTGGAGTAGGGGTCGCTGCTGACGAGCTCTATGTCTATCAGGTCGGCCCCGAACTTCTCCACCGCGAGCTTCGCCCACTTGATGGGGTCCTCTATGGCATCACCAAGCACCGCCCTGACCGGCCCTGGCAGGGGAACTGGCATGTCAAAGACATCCCCGGCCACAGCGGGGGGGTTTGGGAACTTTCCCTCCAGGAAGTGCCAGGGTGGGGCCGTTTCCCCTCCTATCTTCACCACCCTTTTCCTCGTCCCGCCGTCAGCGCTGGTGGCCCCCAGCGTGACCTCGGCTATGGAGCCTGGGTACTCCTGCACGAAGGGGGAGAACTCGGCCTCCAGCAGGGAGGCGGGCCTGGCAGGGGGCGCCACCCTCGGAACCTGCGGTGGGATGAAAGACATGAGGGGCCTGAAGAGGAGCTTCAGCTCCTCCACACTCAGGTCCACGTTCTCCAGCTCCAGCTCCTGGAATTCCCCCAGCAGTTCCAAGATTTCATCCAGCGGGGACTTTCCCGTCACTTCCCTTCCCCCTTACCTTTCTTCCTCTCCACCCTCCTGATGATCATCTTCTCGGCGAAGATCTTGGCATTCTTCAACACCACCTCAAATTCCATTCCACCCGCACCGGGTACACCCACCGTGATGGTAGGAGCCATCATGGGTACACCCTCCGCAGGTGCCTCGGCTGCCTCCTCAGCTCCAGCGGGGGCAGCGGCGGCCTCCTCCGCCTCCACACCCTTCAGGCCCTTCACCCCCAGCTTCTTCAAGTCCTCGCTGGGCTCCACGATGGGGTGGTTTTTGGCCTTCAGGAAGGCCTTGAGTTCCTCGATGTTCTTCACCTCTTCCTCGGTGGGTATCTTGTCCACCACCTCCTTCGGGATGAAGTCTTTCACCCTCTCCTTGGCCTCCTTGGGGATCCAGACCACCCTCTTCCATCCCCCATCGGCCTGCAGGAACTTCGGAGACCTCATATACTCGAAAGAGAGACCGTGGAAGCCGTCCACCTGTCTTCCTCCAGCCGTGGAGTCGGCCATGGTGGAAAAGGGAACCCCGTTGACCGCAGGCCCCTTGTAATCCCTGTGCACTATCCCCAGCCCGTCCACCTCTGGGATGTAGAAGGCTATGGCCTCAAAACATCCGCAGGAGGTATGCGGATACCCGAACGCCGTGTAAAGCTGTACCCTCTGGACCGCACCAAGGCTCTTGGCCTTCACCGACTCGTTGGCGCCCTCCCATTCTCCCTTGAAGGGATCGAGGGTCTTACCTATCTTGACCTCGTAGATGGGCCCCTTGGGATCTATCTTCGAGGCCGCCCTGCCGTCGAACCAGCTTATGGCGCCGCAGTTGGCGTATCTCTGGGGCGTGATCACGCACACGTGGGTGGGGGCAAAGGACTGGCAGAGGGTGCACCCGTAGAAGACATCCACCTCTTCATCCTTGATACCCCTGGCCCTGGCATCCCTGGCTTCGTAAACCTTGACCGCCTCGGGATAAAGCTTCCCCACCTCGGCGGGATCGGTGTAGAAGGTGACCTGGACCTTCTCGATGATGGGGCACTCACTGTGGTAGAGTCTGATGATCACGGCCCCGAGGTGCTTCAGGGTGAAGCCCTTCTGCACCGTCTTCTTGCTCACCCTGCACCAGATGGTGTTCCTCTGGTTGAGGTGCATGAAACCCTCCACCCAGTTGGTGAAGTAGTGGAGACGCCTCTCGAAAACCCCCTCCATCTCCTCCTCCAGATCCTTCCCGCTCACCTCCACCAGCATGGCGAAGGGGGTCTTGGTACCCTCGGGCATGTCCTTGAAGTCCGGTCCCACCACCACGACCTTCCCATCCTCCACCTGCTCGGAAGGCCTCACCCTGAGGAGCTCGAACTTGTGGGGGACATCGGGACCACCTAGCTCCGCATGCATGTCCCCCTTTCTTATCCTCTCCCCTTCGTAAACCACCCCCACATCCACGGGGATATCCGCGAACATTCCCGACTTCATCTTTCCAGCTCCTCCGCTATTTTCTCCAGGTTCTTATACCATTCCTCCACCGACAGGTTGGGGAAGGACCAACTACAATGAGGCTGATAAACTCTATTTAAAGATATCGTCCTGAGGTGTGGAGCAAAGGACTTCAGGCCCGAACCCATCAGCCACTCCATGTAGTAGGGACCAAGCCCCAGCATTAGCACCAGATCGTGGGGCTGCCCATCACCGTGCAGGCTCCACTTCGGATCGGTGAGCCTGGAGCAAATTTCTACCATGGCCATGCGGGCGGCGGGCTGCAGTCCCTTCTTCCTGAGCTCCGTGGCCGTGTGGGCGGTGGCCACCACGGGGACCTTCCCCGCCCTGGCTATTCTAACGGCATAATCCAGGGGGGACTTTTCCCCATTTCCCTCCAGGGAGCCCGTGCCCAGTACGAAAAGCGGGCGCTTGGCCCTCTTGATGAGGGCCGCCACCACCTCCGGCCTGGTGATGAGCACGGCCTTCACCGGTCCTGGGATCTCCGCCCTCTGCCAGGGTTCCATCTCATCCCTCCTTCACCCTGACCAGCCTGGGTACCAGGGTGGGGTCAGGGTTGGGGTTCTCAAATTCCTTCCACCCCTTCTCCTTCAGGAAGGCCACCACCTCGTCCTTCATGGTCACGGGGATGTCTGCCATGGTCCTCACGAAGAGGTGGAGGTCGTCTGGAAGCTCCCCGAAGAGCTTGCGGTGCAGGTCGATGTAGTGGTTCAGCTTGATGGACCTGCCCTTGCTGGTGTCATTGGCTCTCATGCACAGCTTGGGGATGGCCACCATGGCCTCCTCCACGGTCTCCGCCATGAAGAAGAGGTGCTCGGGAACCGGGCCCGCGTAAACCTCCTTCCCAGTCCTGGCGTCTATGACCTTCCAGGCCTCGGGATCCTCCTTTCTACCCAGCAGGGCCCTCCTGTACTTCGAACCGTGGGGACCCACGATCACGGGCACCCCCAACCTCCAGAACCCGCTGGCTATGGAGGAAGCCTTCTGGGAATAGGCACCCCAGGCCACACCCACCGCCCCCACCCTGTTGTGGATGTAGTCGGCTATTTCCTCGTAGTTGGCCCTCAGCTTGCGCTTGGCGAAGATGTTGGCGATCTTGATGGCGGCGTCGGCGATGTGGGAGTTGGCCACGCAGGAGCCGCAGTTCACTATACCACCTGCATCGAAGATGCCTGGATAAGTTTCGTAGAGGCTCTGCCCGTTCTCGTCCCTGTACATCCCTATGGCCATGGCCGAACAGCCCGTCGTGCAGAGGATGTATTTCCTCCTGGCGAACTCCTCCGCCATCCTGGCCACCTCCTTCCAGCTACCGGGGAAGTTGGAGCAACCCACGAGGGCCAGCACGCCGGGAATCTCTCCCATGACGATGGGCTGGCCCACCCTCCTTATCTCCACGTCCTGGATGGCCCCCCTTCCCGTCCTCATCTTGAACTTCTCCTCCGCCGTCTCCTTGCGGTGGGCCCCCACGATGAGGGTGTGGGGCTTTATCCCCACCGGGCATATACCCTCCTGCTCGCATCTCCCGCACCCCACGCAGGGCTCGTAGAGCTCGGAAAGGGGCTTGAGGTTACCCCTCCCGGCCTCCGCCAGGGCCTGGGGGATGGGAAGAGTGTTGGGACATGCCCTCACGCAGGTGAAGCAGGAGGTGCACCTCCTGGCTTCCTCCATGAGCTTCTCGTCGGAGGGGATGAGGCCCATCTTCCTCCTCTTTGGCGCTATCTGCATGGCCACCCTCACCGCCACCTCCCCCGCCTTCTCCGAGTCCAGGATGGCCACGCCCGGGAGCTTACCCTCCACCAGATCCTTCACGATCTGGTCCGCGGGGTCCTTCGTCCTGTCAGGCAGACCATGGAAGTTCTTGTAGTGGGTGGTGATGAGGACGGCGTTCACCTTCTGAGCCTCCTGCAGGATGTCCGTCCTTATACACTGCTCGTCCACCATGATCACGTCAGCTACCCCAGACCTCACGAATCTTAGCTGGAAGGAGATGGGCCCCACGATTTTGGCCTTCCTGGAGTACCTGCTGAGATCTATGGCCGTACAGCAGATCCCGCACACCTCCACCTGGTCCTCCAGGCCCTCCTTTGCCAGGTAGTCGGCCACCCCTATGGCTGGGGGTACGTTGTGTCCTATCACCAAAACCACGGGCTTGGAGCGGTCTATCACTCCCATTCCCAGCTCCACCAGGTGGGCTTCGGGATCGGCCTTGGGGAAGCCGTAGGCAGAGACCTGGGCGATATCCGCCGCCTCCATGACCACGTGGTCTATCATACCCGCGTGGAAGACTTTGGACTCGAAGTCGAGGTTGTCACCCTCCTGTCCCGTGTGGGTGCAGGAGAGAAGATGCACGAGTTCCGTTTCACAGTAGTCCAGCACATCCTCCAGGTCCCCCAGCGTCCTGGGCTTTATCCCCGTAACCAACCTGATGGTGGGAGCCTCCAGGTACACGTTTTCCCCACCCACATCCAGCGGGTGGTCCCTTCCGTACTTCTCTATCAGCTCGTCCAGCATGTGCCTGGCGTGCCCGCAGTGGGTGGAGGCCCCTATACAGCACGAGATGAGGACTATTCTGGAGAGCTGGCTTCCCATGTCTATACCACAGGCTCCCCTCTTTCCTTTGCTCAGGTCACATTTCCCGAAGGTGCAAAGGCAACACAGGTCACAGAAAGGCAGGTAGAAGGGCTTGTACCGTCTGAGGAGCTTCTTGTCCCACTCCCTGAGGGAAGCTATATCGGGCATGGGGGTGGGGCCAGGCTCCTCCTCCCATTCCCTGGCCACCCTTCCCAGGCTAAGCTCCAGACCCTTCGCTTTCAGCCAGGGGAGTTGGAGCTCATCTGCCCTGACCCTCAGCTTGGAACCCAAACGCCCCCCTCCCTTTTCCCTCCCGGGCTCACGGAATCTCCTCTTTTGAATAGTCCTTTATAAAAACTTATCGGGGGGGAGGGTCCCTCTCCGAACGAGCAAGCGCCCAGAGGGGCTTTATCTTCCGACCTCTCGCGCCACCGAAATCTTAAAAAAGGAGGACTTTCATCCATCAACGTTATGATAATCACTAGGGAAAAACCCCTACAAGAGATTCTGAATTTTCTGCAACCCTACAAAAAGGTCCTGGTGGTGGGCTGTGACGGCTGCGTGCAGCCCCCCCGCAGCCTGAGGGAAAGCGAAAGGATGGCCTCCCTGATAGAGCTGGCCAGGAACTCCTCGGGGAACCCCATCCAGGTGAGCACCACCACCGTGAGCAGGCAGTGCTGCGCCGAGGGGCTGCAAAACCAGCTCCAGGTGGAGGGGTACGAGGCCCTTCTTTCCATGGCATGCGGGGTAGGGGTGCAGGTCCTGAACTCGGTCTTTCCCTCCCTTCCCAGTTTCCCCGCCCAGAACACCGTCTTCCTGGGCTACGAGGTGAAAAGGGAAGGGGAGATGCTCGAGAACTGCAGGGCCTGCGGAGAGTGCATGCTCGGCGAAACAGGTGGGATCTGCCCCGTCACCAGGTGCGCCAAAGGGCTCATGAACGGACCCTGCGGTGGGTGCGTGGAAGGGAAATGCGAGGTGCCTGCTGAGATAAGGAACTGGAAGGGCGAGGTGGTGCAGACCCTCAAGAACGACTGTGCCTGGTACCAGATCTACCAGAGGCTGAAGGAGCTGAACCGTCTGGACCTCTTCCGGAAGCTCAGGCTGCCCAAGAACTGGGGAATCGCGGGCTATCCCAGGAGGCTCTGAATGAGGAAGTCCTTCTCCAACTTGATGAAAGCTATCTCCGAGGGGAAGTTCGTGTACACGGGAGAGCTGGAGCCCCACAGGAGCATCGACCTCTCAGAGGTGGAAAGCTGGGCCAGGACCCTCAAGGAGGCCGGTATCGTGGCGGCCAACGTGACCGACAACCCCAGGAGCGACTCGGCCATAAGCAGCATGGTGGCCTCTTACCTGATCCAAAGGAACACGGGACTGGAAACCATCTACCAGCTCAGGACCGCTGACCGCAACAGGCTGGCCCTGGTCTCCGACGTGCTGGGCGGAGCGGCGCTAGGGCTCAAGAACATCCTGGCTCTGACCGGTGACCACACCAGGACGGGGACCACTCCCTCCTCCAAACCCGTCTTCGACCTCGACTCCACTGGCCTCATAGCTCTCATCCACAGGCTGGTGTACGAAGGCAAGGACCTAGATGGCAACGAGCTGAAGGGCCCCAGACCGGAAATCAACGTGGGAGGGGCTGCCAACCCCAACATGGACCCGCTGGAGATAGAGGTCCTCAAGCTCGAGCGCAAGGCGGAGGCTGGGGTGGACTTCCTGCAGACCCAGGTGGTCTTCGACGTGGAAGTTGCCAGGCGCTTCCTGAAGGAGATAGCGCACCTGGGGGTGCCCACCCTCATAGGAATCTTCCCCCCAAGGTCTTACGGGCAGGCGGAGTTCTTCGACAAGTACGTACCCGGGGTAAGAGTGCCCAAACCCTTCATGGAGGCCTTCCTTCGCTTCAAGGGAATAGAGGACAAGCAGAGGAGAGCCGAGAAAATCAACGAATACAACGTGGAATACTTCTCCAGCTTCATAAGAGAAGTGAAGAAGGAAAAGGCCTGCGCCGGGATCCACATCATGGCTGTGGGGTACCCAGAGGTGATAAAGCCCCTCATGGAAAGCGTCAAGTAGTGGGAGGATGAACCTCTCCACCCTCAAGACCCTTGAAGTGGACCCAGACCTTTGCTCCGAGTGCAGCTTCTGCAGGTGGGTCTGTCCCTACGACGCCGTGACACTGGAGGCCGGGAAGAAGGAGGGGGCCAAGATAGATCTGGAGAAGTGCAGGACCTGCGGCCTGTGCTACTCCACCTGCCCCTCGGGGGCCATCCGTACGGTTTACTACCCGGAGGAACTGCTCCTTTCCCACGTAAAGAAGGCGGCAAAAGCCGGGACGAGAACCGTGGTCCTGACCTGCCGGGGAAGCGCTCCCCCCGACCTGAAGAGCGCCGTGAGGGAGAGCGGGGTGAGGGGCAGGTACGTGGAGATAAAGCTCCCCTGCCTGGGGAGGCTGGACGCCGGGACCGTGGGCAAGATGCTCTCCCAAGGGGTGAAGGAACTGGTGCTGATGCCCTGCGAGGAGGACTTCTGCAGGTTTGAGAAGGGGAGCAGGGCCCTCAAGGGGAGGTTCCTCCTCCTGAAGAGGGTCCTCTCCGAAACGGGGAGAAAGGAGGTCCTGAAGCTGACGGAGAAGACGAGGAAGGTGGTCTTCCACAGCGAGAAGTGTATATGGTGCGGCACCTGCGTGGACCTCTGCCCCTACGACGCCGTGAAGCTCCTGCCCTCCCAAAGGGTAGCCGAGTTCGACCTGGAGAAGTGCATGGGATGCGGGATATGCGTGGCCCGCTGTCCAGCCTTCGCCATAGAGCTGGAGGGCTTCGAGCGTTCCTCCATCCTCCACAAGGTGGGGAGGGGCACCAAGGTGGTGGTGCTGGCCTGCCAATGGGCGGAGTTCTCCTGTGGGGACGAACTGGCGGGGCTGAAGCGCAAACTGCCCAAGGGTGTAGAAGTGGTGTACCTCCCCTGCCTGGGCCTCTCGGACCAGCTCTTCGTTCTGGAGGCCCTCAAGGAGGGGAGCAAGGGGGTACTGGTGCTGGGATGCCCGGAGGAGGAATGCAAGCTGGAGGAGGGAAGCAAATCTGCTTCACGATACCTCAGGGAGCTGGAGGAGAAGCTGGAGCAGGTGGGGCTCTCGGGCAGGGTGAGATTCTCCACGGTCTCCCCGCGGAACCCACAGCTCCTGGAAAAGGAGATCCTTGAGTTCTCCAAACAAATCGGAAAGTGAAAAGCTAGTCCTCGCTGTTTCCGGGAAGGGAGGAGTGGGGAAGAGCACCCTCTCCGCCCTCCTCATCAGGTCCCTCTCGGAGAGGGGGATAGGTCCCCTTCTGGCGGTGGATGCAAACCCTGACTCCAATCTGCCCCACCTGCTGGGTGTCCAGGCGGAGCGGACGGTGGCCGACCTCACCTCGGAGATGAAGGAAAAGATAGAGAGGGGAGCCCTTCCCCCCACCCTCACCAAGAAGGACCTGCTGGAGTACGGGATCATCAAAATCCTGAAGGAAACCACGACCTTCGACCTGCTGGTGATGGGAAGGGGGGAGGGGGAAGGGTGTTACTGCATGGTGAACAAGCTCCTCACCGATATCCTGGACACCCTGAGCCGCAACTACAGGGTGACCATCATAGACGAGGACGCGGGACTGGAACACCTGAGCAGGAGGACTGACAGGGATGTGGATGTGATGCTCATCGTCACGGACCCCAGCTCCATGGGCTTCCGGACCGCTTCCAGGATAAAGGAGGTGGCCAGGGAGGTCCACCTGGAGTTCAGGCGGATGTACCTGGTAGGAAATCGTTTTTCCCCCGAACAGGTGCCTCTCCTGGAGAAGAAGGCGGCCGAGATGGGGCTGGAGGTGGGAGGTTTTCTTCCCCACGACGAGAACGTCTTCAGGCTCAACCTCTCAGGCAGGCCCCTTTCAGAGCTTCCTCCCGACAGCCCTTCCCTCCAGGCCACCGAAAGGCTCCTGCGCAAACTGGGCCTCCTGCCGGACCGGGAATGAAGCTTGGCCTCCTCATCCTGGCCGGTGGAAGAAGCGAGAGATGGGGAACTGAGAAGGCCCTGGTGATGCTGGAAGGCAAGCCCCTCCTCCTCCACGTGCTGGAGAGGCTGGGGGGGCTCTCCGAGGAGAGGATCGTGTCCTGCAAAGCGGGGATGGGGCTGAAGCTGGAGGGAGTGAGGGTGGTGGAGGACGAGTCCGAGGAGAAGGGGGCGGTAGTGGGCCTGCTCAGCGCCCTCCCTCTCGTGCGCAGCGAGTACGTGGCGGTAGTGGCCTGCGATCACCCGAGGGCCAGTCCGAGGGTGATGAAGAGGCTGGCGGAAAGGGCGGAGGGACGTGAAGGTGCGGTTCCCCTCTGGCCCAACGGGTACCTGGAACCTCTCCACGCCGTCTACAGGACGAGCAGTCTGCTGAGGGCGGTGAGGGGGGCGGGGAGAGAGAGGAGGCTGAAGAACATCCTGAAGGGGCTGGACATCTCCTACGTCCCCGTGGAGGAGCTCAGGGAACTGGACCCGTGGCTCGACTGTTTCTTCAACCTCAACCACCCCGAGGACCTCTCCCACCTCCCACCACGCAGGCCTTGAGGTCCCTGAGGAAAGCCGCCAGGTGGGTGGAGCGGTGGTGGGGCATCACCACCAGCCTTATTCCTTCAGGGAAATCGGAACGTGAGACCACCCATCCCCTCCCTCCCAGCCTTCTCTCCAGCTCCGAACAGCTCAAGGACTCGTGCCTGAAGACCACCACGTTGAGCTCCGGTTCAGCCACCAGCTCCAGGCCCTCCACCTTCGTTATCCCGCTCGCCAGTCTCCTCGCCAGCTCCACGCACCTCCTAGCCTCCCCCCCGTCCAGGAGCTTCAAGGCCATCCAGGAAGCCGCCACGGAGGCACCAGGCCTGGTCCCCAGAAGGGTACAGGTCCTGCCCCCAAGGTAGGGGACTTCTTCCCCTATCCTCTCCAGCCATTCCCTCTCCCTCAGGAGGAGCAATCCGGAGGGGATGGGAGCACGGCCCATCTTGTGCAGGTCGGCCGTGAGGGAGGAAACCCCATCCACGCTGAAGTCCCACCTGTACTTCCTCCGGAGGAAGGGAAGGAGGAAGCCCCCCAGGGAGGCATCCACGTGCAGGAAACAGCCCTTCTCCTCCGCCACCTCCGCCATCTCCTCCACCGGGTCCACCAGGCCCAGGGAGGCGGTGCCCGCCGTGGCCACCACTGCTGCGGTATCCCGATCCACCCTCTCCCTCACTTCCTCCGGATTCGCCCTGTAGTCTTCTCCCAGACCCGTGGAAACCAGCCTGAGGCCCAGCAGGGAGCAGGCCTTCCTCACGGAATAGTGGGCGGAAAGGGGGGCCACCACTTTCTTCCTTCCCGTCACCTCTCTGGCCACCCAGAGGGACACCAGGTTCCCCTCCGTACCCCCAGAGGTGACATAGCCGGAAGCCCGCGGGCATGAGAAGAGCTTGCCGGCCTCCTTCACCACCTCTTCCTCCAGCTCCCTCACGCTCGGGAAGACCCTGGGGTCGAGGGCGTTGGTCTCCAGGAACTTCAGGTAGGCCCTCACCACCTCCCTCCTGGGAAGGGTGCACATGGAGGAGAAGACCCTCCCGGAGCGGTAGCCTGGGTCCCTCCTTTTCCTCTCCTCCAGGGACCTGAGGTAACCCTCCTCCCCGCCCAACCTACCCCCCCGCCAGATAATCCAGAAGCATCTTCGCCACGTTCTCCCTTCTCACGGACTGGAGCCCCTTCCACCCGGGAATGGCGTTCACCTCCAGCACGTACCTCTCACCTCCCTCCCCCACCAGCAGGTCCACCCCGGCGTACTCGCATCCCGTCACCCTCGCCGCCCTCAGGGCCATCTCCCTGCTTTCCTCGTCGGGGTCCCAGGGCTCGGGGGAGGCACCCACCGAAACGTTCGTCTTCCACCCCTCGCCCCTCCTCTTCATGCCCAGGGTCTCCCCCCCTATCACCAGGATCCGGAGGTCCCAGTTTCCGTGTGGAATGAACTTCTGCACGTAGTACACGGACCTTCCGTACTCCAGCACGGAGAAGAGACGATAGGCCAGGTCGCCCTCCCTCACCCTCAGCATGCCGGCCCCCAGCGAGCCGAAGAGGGGCTTCACCACCACCTCCCCGTAGCGCTCGAAGGCCTTCCTCGCCTCCACCCTCCTCTCCGTCACCACCGTGGGAGGAACGGGAAGACCTGCATCCTCCAGCAGGGAGTTGGTGTAGAACTTATCGGCACACCTCTCTATGGCGGAGGGCGGGTTCACCACCCTCACCCCCAGGTTCTCCAGTCGGTGGAGCACGTCCATCCTGAAGACCAGCTGCTCCGCCGATCCCTTGGGCACCCACCTCACCAGCAGCAGGTCGAACTCCTCCAAGTCCCTTCCCAGGCAGGTCACCCTGGGCCTCTCACCAAGCCTGGCCACCACTTCCTGCAGAGGGAACTCGAAGCACTCCCAGCCCCTCCTCAGCGCCTCTTCCCTTAGCCTGTCCACGTTCCAGTCGGGCCTTCCTGAGGTGAAGATGCCCAGCTTCACGTAAAGCCCCCTGGAAACCGGGGGTCAGGGTTTGAGCCCCAGGGACCTCTCAAGCACTTCCTCGTTGATTCCCCCCGCGTGAAACACCCTTCCCGTTCTGAGGTTGTTCACGGTGATCTCCGCCGGGGAGAAGAGCTTGGGATCTATCTTGAAGAAGTCTCTCTGATAGCGCTCGAAGAGTTCCAGGAAGGGTGACCCGTAGTCCTTGGATGAGCTGGAGGGCACCTCCCTGATGATCCTCTCCACCTCCTCATCCTCCGCCTCCACGAAGTACACCGTCCTGCCCCCGTAGAGCACGCAGTCGTTGGTTTTCCCCATCGCCTCGAGGTCGTTCCTGGCCACAGGAGCGACGGGGGCCCTCCCCATCCCGCTGACGATTTTCTGGAGAGGGAAGCCCACCTCGTGGAGCTTGTGCACACCGGTCTCCACCACCCTGGCGGAAATCTGGATGCTGCCCACGATACTGGCTGTGGGGGCCACCAGGAGGGTGAGGTTCTCCGGCTTCACCCCGCACTTCCCCGCCACGAACTCCGCCACCTTCTCGTCCGGGAGTTTCCTGGTCTCCAGGGTGAGCACAGCCACTTCGCTCTTATCCTGGTAACCAAGCTCCCCGAAGAGCTTCTCCACCCTGGCCAGGGCGCGTCCCGGACCTGAACCCATGGCGAAGTACTTTTCCACTTTCACGGCCCATCCGGCATACTGGGAAGCCATGCAAGAGACCAGGGGGTGATCCGTCCTCACGAAGACCCAGGGAGACCTCTCCACCCTCACCTCCACCTCTCCAAGTCCCCCCATGCATATCTTCGAGAAGGCGATTCCCGCCTCCACGCTTCCCGGCACCTCTACACCCGCATCGATTACCGTGGCCCCGTTCACCAGCCTCCTCACCTTTATCCTCAGCTCCTCCTCCCTGGCCACCATCTCCTCCACTATCCTCTGCGCCCCCTGATTCACGCTCAGCACGTCACTCCCTCCACACCAAGATCTCTCCCTTGCCGGCACAAGCCAGGTCACCGTCGTACCTCTCGTACCTTCCCTTTAAGTATTCCTCCCTCACGGGCAGCCCTTCCCTGAGGAGGTACCTCAGGAAGAGGGGGAGGAAAGTCGGGCGGTAAACACAGCTGTACTGGAAGGTGGGGAGAAGCGGAGGCTTCTTGAAGGCCAGGATGGTGCCTCTCTCCATTCCACCCCCTATCCCTTCCCCCGCCTCCCCGAAGCACACGATCGTTCCACCGGTCATCAGGGCACCGGCAAAATCCCCGAGCCTGCCCTCCACGGCTATCACTCCCCTCCTCATTCTCTCCCCCACCTCCCTCCCAGCCTCACCTCTCACCACTATCATCCCTCCCTTCATCCCCACCTTGGAACCCCTGTATCCCGCGCCCACCATGTTGCCCGCGTTACCCTTGATTTCTATCCTCCCCCCCTTCATCTCTGCCCCGGCCCAGTCGCCCGCGTTCCCCCTCACCACGATCTCCCCACCGCTCATCTCAGCTCCCAAATGCATCCCCACGTTGCCCTCCACCTCTATCCTCCCCCTCGTCATCCCGGCCCCCACGTGTTTCACCCTGCTGAAGTCCCCCTCCAGCCTGAGGGTCTCTCCGCCATCCCTCTCTTCCACCACGAAGAGGTCTTCCAGTCTCTTCCTCCTTCTCCCGTAGAGCACCTCCATCTTTACCACCTCCCCCAGGGGTTTGCCGCAGAGGTGCTCCGGGCTCAGGACCTCCGCCTCCACCGGGACCTTGAAGGGAACCCTGGGTCTCAGGACAATCACTTCATCACCTCCCTGAGATGGAAGAGGTACTTGCCCAGCTTCCCCCCATAGTTGCCAGCCGAGATCCTCCTCACCCCCCTCACCGAGCAGGCCCCCTCTATTCCCTCCCTCATCGCCCTCCTCACGCTCTCCTCGTCCAAACCGTTGATCACGATCTCGAGCACGCAGTTGACCCCCTCCGGTATTTTGCTCTTCACCAGGGGTCTGAGGGTGGGGCAGTACTCCGTGTTGGTGGAAGCCCTCAGGAACTTGTATTTGGAGCCCACCTTGCTCCCGCTCCTCACCACCCCTCCCGGGAAGGGCGCCACCACACCCTCCACCTTCCTGATTCTCTCCACCGCCCTCTCCGCCGCCTCCAGCGTGCAGTCCTCATCCTCCCCCAGGATCAGGAAGTTCCCACCTCCCACCGCCCTCCTCATCCCGAACTCCTCCTCCACCAGGAACTCCCCCTCCATCACCGGAATCCTCCAAAACCTCTTCCCCTCCACCCTCTTGGAGAGCTGGAAGCCGTCACCGAAGAACCTGAGCTTGGCTCCCACCTTCACGCTCTTTTCCCCCTGCAGGCCGTTGAAGCAGGAAGTGGTGGGGCAGGTCATGATGCACTGTCCCACCCTGCGGAGCAGCTGGTCCTCCAGTTCCTTCTCAGACATGGCGAAGAGGAGAAGGCTGGCCCCCGGCCTTCCGTCCGGGGTGCGTTCCGGTCCCAGCCAGCTCTCCACCCCTGCCTCCACACCGCAGGCTATCACGGAGGTGGCAAAACCCGTGGCGGTGAGGGCCGCGTTCCTCACCCACTGCTCGTTCTTGGCCGTCACGATGACCCTGGCCGCCCTCATGCCGAAGGCCTCGGCGAAGGTGTCCTCTATCTCCACCCCGTTCACCTGCACGCTATCACCTCGCTCCTGGGGAGATACTCTGGCTGCACCGGATAGTTATCCAGCGTGACGGTGTAGTACTTTTCGAACTCCGCCCTGGCGTCCTCCGGAAGCTCACCAGGGGGGCTCACCCAGAAAGTCCTCCCCCAGTGCTCCTTCACCACCTTCCCGTCCTTCACCACGACCTCCCCGTCCTTGATCACGTACTTGGCCAGCGAGAAGGAACCCACGATGTTGTCCTCCCTGAACTCGTAAATGGCCACGTCGGCATCCGCCCCCACCCCCAGATGTCCCTTCCTCTTCAGTCCGAGGAGCTTGGCGGGACCGGCCCTGGTGATCACGGCTATCTCGTAGAGGGAGTACTCCCTCTCCAGGCTCGGGAGGGTGGAGCGGGAGGAGGCCGCCTTGTGGATCTGGGAGAGAACCCTTTCCCTGGCCTCCTTGCTCATCAGCCACTCGATGACCGCCGGGTAGTGGTAGAAGGGTCCTGCATTGGGATGGTCGGTGGTCAGCACCACTTTCCAGGGATCCTCCACCAGCAGGGCCACCTCCAGACCTATCGTCCACTGCACGGCGTTCACCAGGGACTTGGGCTTGAAGGTGTAGGGCACGATCCCCGCGCCCACCTCCATCTCCACATCGGAATTGTACCACTTGTTCCCCGTGAGCTTGAAGAGCCTGTGCTGCCAGGGACCGTCCCCCGTCATGGTGGTGGCCTCACCGAAGATTACCTGTCCCATGTCACAGGTGGCCCCCTCGGACCTGTTGATGGCCTTTGCCACCTCTGGCGCGGCGGAGGAGAGGGTGGCCCAGTCCTCACCCCCGTAGGAGTTGAACTGGATGTGGGTGATGTGGATCCTCCCCCTCTGCGACACCACCGTGTCCACCGTGTCGATCACGATTCCGAACTTTCCTGGAGTCCCCAGCTTGTTACAGTGAACATGAATGGGATGGGGGAGACCCAACTCCTCGTTCACCTTGCTCAGGCCCCTCACGATTTCCCTAGGGGTCACTCCATAGTTCTCCACCTTGTCGTCCAGTCCCTCCACGTTCCTTCCCCACTTCCAGTTCTCCACCCCCCCGGGGTTCACAAGCTTGATCGCGTAACCTTTCGTGGCCTTCAAGAGCCAGCCCACGTAGTTCCTGAGCTTTTCCCAGTTGCCCTCTGCTATGTATTTCATCACGAAATGGTTGTTCCCCATGAGGGTGAAAGCTCCCTTGTCCACCATGGGTATGTCGCACAGCTCCTCATGGACATGCCTGGCAGTGAGGGGTGGCATGGCTGCTTCCATTACGGTGGTGTAACCCATTATCGCGTACCGATATCCGGTGACATGGGTGGTGGGTACCGTGTGCCCCGCACCGCTTCTCGTCACCTTCGTCATGGGCACGGGGTCCCTCCTGTGGTCCTCCGGCCTCATCAGCCTCCCCAGGTTCACCTTGGAGCCCGCTATGTGACTGTGGAGGTCCACCCCTCCTGGGAAAACCACCAGGCCAGAAGCGTCTATGACCTCACCCTTCGCCTCCTCCACGATCCTTCCACCCTCGATGAAGAGGTCCATTTTCTCCCCCTTGATCCCGTTGAGGGGGTCATACACGGTCCCGTTCTTTATGATCATGCTCCCACCCTCTCGATGATCCTCTCCAGTATCTCCCTGTCGGGGAGGTAGGGAGACTCCACGACCTTCTTCAGCCTGAGGGGGACGCCGTCCATCCTGTAGGCGGTGCCATCACACTCTATGCCCGCTATGGCCGAAGGAATGACCACGCGCGCCAGTTTGGTGGTCAGACTCACCTTGGGGTCTATCACTATGGTGGGGACGGATGCCAGATGGCGGATGGACCTGGCTGGGAAGTGGGCCGCGGGATCGGAAGCCAGGATGAGGGCGGCATCACATTCCCCCCTGCAGAGAAGGTCGACAGCCGAGAATTCGCCCGGGTTGTACACGGGGTAACCCCTGCTGAAGTTCACAGCGAAGGGATAGCCTGTAAGCCAGGTGAGCACCTCGTTAGCCCCGCTCACGTTGAAGTGTCCCCTCATGGGCATGATCAGAAACTTCGTGTAGTCGTTCAGGTCCCTCACCAACCTGAGGGCGGCATCGATGTTCAGGTTCTTTCCCCTGGACATGGTGAGGCCCATCCCGAAGAAGATGATGCCGAACTTGCAGCTCTTCATCCGCTCCGCCAGCTCCTTGATCCTCTCACCGGGAACCCCGGCCGCCTCCTTGACCTCGTAACCCCTCAGGGCCGCCCTGAGGGCCGAGAGAAGCTCATAATCCTTCCCCTCCTCCACCTTTATGAACTGGTTCACCATCTTCGAAGTCCTGGTTTCCCTGACGTCCACATGCACCGCGAACCTCTCCTTCTTCCCCTGTCTGTACATCCCCACCGGGGTGAGGGAGTACCTCACGGGGTGTCTTATGTGCGCCTCCGCTGGGTTGCAACCCCAGAAAACCACCAAGTCGGCCCTGTTCTTCACCTCGCCCAGCGTGCACTTCACCGCCCCGCACTCCTGAGCCGCCAGCACCGTTGGCCCGTGACAGGTGGAGGAAGTGTTGTCCAAGCTGGCCCCCGTCAGCTCGGCCAGCCTAACGGCCAGCCTCTGGGCATCGGACTCGGTGGAGCTCAAGCCATAGATGAGGGGGAAGTCGGCCTCCCTGAGGATGCGGGAAGCCTCCTCGATGGCCTCTTCCATCCCCACTTCCTTCCCATCTACCATGGGCCTGGCCCTGTCCTCGGCATGGGAGAGGAATTTCGACCTGGAGACCGGACAGGCGTTCTTGGTGGAGAGGATTTTCCCCCCCTCCACCTCCACTTCGAGGTCATCGCACAGGCAACCGCAGAAGGGGCACACCACACCCTTAAGCCACACCACCCTCACCCCTCCATCTCCTCACCAACTCCTCCAGAGTGGTGGGTTCCTGACCGGGGGCAACGGCGATCTTGGCCCTCAGGCCCTTGAGGGACGGCATGCCCGTTCCCCCCGTGAGAGGGCTGGTCAGGAAGTTGGCCCAGGGGCCCATGGGCATGAAAATCATACCTTTCTCCGTATTCCCGAACAAGCACCTGACCACCACTGAGCCGAACTCCGTGGTCACCCTCACCGCCTCGCCCTCCTTCACCCCGAGGGTGTTGGCATCCTCGGGATGAAGAAAGACCACGGCCACCTTCTCGAAGTACTCGGGAGAGGTCTTCCCCCTCTCCATGCTCACGCCCTGATCCACCGTCCTGCCGGTGTTCAGGATGACTTCCAAGAGGACCCTTTTTCTCCTCCCCCAAAAATTTAAATGTTTTCCCACCTCATTCCCCCCGATGTCCTCCAGGGTAAGGATAGGAGTGGTGAAGGTTGGAAACATAGGGACCTCGCCCATGATCGACCTCCTCCTCGACGAGAGAGCCGAGAGGGAGGACGTGGACTTCAGGGTCGTGGGGTCAGGGCCCAAGATGCAGGAGGAGGAGTGCAAGGAATGCGCCCAGAAGATCCTGGAGTTCAACCCTGACCTTGTGCTGATAGTGAGTCCCAACCCCGCCCTTCCAGGACCCACCTCCGCCAGAAGGATAGTCGCGGGCGGAGGGAAGCCCGTGGTGGTGGTAGGGGATGCGCCCGGGAAGAAGGCCGTGCCCGACCTGGAGAAGGAGGGAATGGGGTACATCCTCATAGAGGCCGACGCCATGATCGGGGCCAGGAGGGAATTCCTTGACCCCGCCGAGATGGCCCTCTTCAACGCCAACGTGATAAAGGTGCTTGCCGCCACGGGTGCCTTCAACGTGGTCTGCGAGGAGGTGGAGAAGGCCATAGAAGGGGTGAAGAAGGGCTCTCCCTACCTCCCCAGGGTGGTGATCACCAGACAGAAGGCGGTGGAAGGGGCGGGCTTCCAGAATCCCTATGCGTTGGCCAAGGCCATGGCTGCCTATGAGATGGCCAAGAAGGTGGCGGAGCTCTCCGTGGAGGGGTGCTTCAGGATGAAGGAGATGAAGGAGTACGTGCCCACGGTGGCCTCCTCCCACGAGATGATGGACACCGCGGCGAGACTGGCCACCGAAGCCAGGGAGCTGGAGAAGTCTTCCGATTCCCTCCTCAGAAAACCGCACGCCGACGACGGCAGACTCCTTTCCAAGAGGAAACTGATGGAAAAACCAAGCTGAGGGCCTTGAGAGAGGTTCTGGTAAGCTCACCCTCCAGGTTGCACCTGGGGCTTCTGGATCCCTCCGGAAGGGAGGGGAGAATTCACGGGGGGATGGGGGTGGCCCTTTTGAGGCCCAGGGTGAGGGTAAAGGTCTCCGCTCATCCCTCCCTGGAGGTCTCCGGACCCTCCTCCAAGCTCGCCGAGAGGAAGGCCGCCGTGCTCCTCAGGAGACTGAAGGGGAAAGGGGCAAGGATCAGGGTGCTGGAGAGCATACCCGAACACGTGGGGCTGGGCTCCACCACCCAGCTCTCCCTGGCGGTGGGGATGGGGGTGGTAAAGCTGTTGGGGGCAAGGCTCTCCGTGGAGGAGGTGAGCAGGGTACTGGGCAGGGGATGGTTCTCGGGGGTGGGAACTCATCTCTTCCGACTGGGAGGTTTCGTGCTGGAGGGAGGGAGGAAGAAGGATGGTCTTCCCCCCCTCCTCTTCCGCTCTCCCTTCCCCGAGGAGTGGAGGTTCGTGGTGGCCCTGCCTCCCCTGAGGGGGCTGGACGAGAAGGAAGAGAGAAAGGCCTTCCGGAGGGTCTCCCCCTCCCCGGAGGAGGTGGGGAAGGTCTGCAGGCTCGTCCTCATGAAGATGCTTCCCAGTTTGGTGGAGCGTGACCTCCAGGCCTTCGGCTCCTCCCTCACCGAGCTCCAGAGGGCGGTGGGAGGCTACTTCAGGGAAGTGCAGGGGGGGATCTTCGGAAGTCCCCTGCTCGAGGAGACGGTGGAGTTCATGCTGGAGGAAGGGGCAGAAGGGGGAGGGCAGAGCTCCTGGGGACCGGCCGTCTACGGGCTGGTGGGGGAGGAAAGAAGGGCCAGGGAACTGAAGGAAAGGGTGGAAAGGTTCCTGCAGAGGAGGGGTGGGGGAGAGGTCTTCACCTCGGGGGCTGACAACAGGGGCGCGAGGTTCCTAGTGCGCTGAAGTTTTGCCGCCGTGCACCTTTCCCCTGGCCAGGGAAAAAAACGTGCCCAAAAGGCAGAGGAGGGCGAAGAGGAGGAAAAGGGCCCTCATGGCCTCCAGGAAGGGGGAATAGACCTCCGGCTCCAGCTTGGTCCTTCCCAGGTGTAGGGAAAGGGTCAGGGTGGCTATTCCCATGCTGGTGGCTTGGCCCACCTGCCTCATCGTACCGAGCGTGGCGGAGGCCAAACCGTAGTACTTCCCTTCCACGGAGCTCATCACTGCGTTGGTGTTGGGGGAGGAGAAGAGGGCAAAACCCAGCCCGAGGACCGAGAGGCTGAGCACCACCTGCACCAGAGGAGTCCTCTCCCCCAGGAAAGCCAGGGAAAAGAGCCCCACGGAGGTGAGGGCCATCCCCGCGGAAGCCACCACCTGTGGTTCCATCCTGTCCGACCACCTGCCCGCCAGGGGAGAGAAGAGGGCTTGCAGAAGGGGTTGCACCATGAGCACCGCACCCGCTTCGCCCGGGGAGAGGGAGCGGGGATGCTGAAGGTAGAGGCTGAGGAGAAAGGTGGAGGCAAAGGTGGCGCTGTAGTTGATGAAAGCCGCCAGGTTGGAGAAGAGAAAGACCCTGTTGCCCCTGAAGAGGGAAAGGTTCAGTATCGGCTCCCTCTCCCTCCCCTCCAGGAGGAGGAAAAGGGGAAAGAGGAGGACCCCGCAGAGGAAGGAAGAGAGGCCAAGGGGGGAGGGGAGGGAGGAAAGGCCGTAGACGAGGAGAACGAGCATGAGGCCATAGAAGAGCGAACCTGGCAGGTCGAACCTTCCCCCTCTCTCCCCGTCCTCTTCCAGCCTCAGGGAAAGGAGGAGGGTGGAGAGGGAAAGGAGGGAGGAAAAGAGGAAGACGCTCCTCCAGCCGAAGCTCTGGGTAAGGGCGCCACCCAGCAGGGGACCCATCAGGAGGCCCAGGTAAACGGCCGCGGTGTTCATTCCCAGCACCTTTCCCCTTTCCCCCCTCGGAAAGGCCGAGGTGAGGAGGGCCACGCCGGTGGACACCACCATTGCCCCGCCCACCCCCTGAACCACCCGGAAGACCAGGAAGAGGAACAGGGAGGGGGAGGAGGCGGAAAAGAGGCTGGAGAGGGAGAGGAGGAGGAGGCCCAGCACCAAAAACCTCTTCCTGCCCCTGAGGTCCGCCAGCCTGCCGAAGGGGAGGAGGAAGGCCGCGGAGCTCAGGAGGAAGGAGGTGTTGACCCATCCCAGGAGGACAGCGTCGGCGTGAAACTCCTCCTGAAGGGAGGGAAGGGTGAGGTTGACGGAGGAACCCAGGAAGGGTGTAAGAAAGGAAGCGATGGCCACCGTCACCAGGAGGTAGACCCTGCGCATCCTTTACCTCTCCTGGAGGGGAAAAAACAATAGGGGAAAGAGCGGTAAGGTTAAATATCCATACTTTTTCAATTAGCCGTAACATCCGGTGAAAGCATGGAGGCGAAGCCCAAGGTCTTCGGCCACTTGCTCAAGGAGGTGGTGAAGGCAGGTATCTGCGCTGGGTGCGCTGCCTGCGCCGTCTCCTGCGAGCCTGGAGTGCTGGGCTTCGAGACGGAACCCAAAATCGTGGGGAAGTGCACCTCCTGCGGCGTTTGCTACTCCGTCTGCCCACAGACTCCCACCTCCAAGGAGCTGGTCCAACCCTCCCCGGGAGCCCAAACCGACCCCTCCGTGGGCAGCTTCCTGGAAGCCCTTTCCGTGCGTTCCCTGGATGAGGAGGTACTGCGGAAATGCCAGGACGGCGGGGCGGTGTCCTCCCTCCTTCTTTCCCTCCTCTCCGAGGGTTACATAGATGGGGCCCTCCTGATGGGGGTGGGGAAGGAGCCCTGGAGACCCGAGGCCAGGCTCGCCAAAACCAGGGAAGAGATCCTCGAAGCCGCGGGAACGAAGTACACGCGCGGTCCCCTTTTCCTCCCCCTCAAAGGGGCGGAAGGTCTCCAGAAGCTGGCGGTGGTGGGCGTCCCCTGCCAGGTCAGGGCGGCGAGGAAGATCCAGAGGGGAGACCTGCCCTACCCCAAGCTGGGAGAGAAGATCAAACTGGTGGTGGGCCTCTTCTGCATGGAGTCCTTCAACCATGAGAAGCTTAGGGAGTTCCTCAGGGAGAAGATGGGCGTGAACCTGGAGGAGGTGGTGAAGTTCGACATAAAGAAGGGGAAATTCATCTGCAGGCTGAAAGACGGGCAAAGCAAGGAAATCGAGGTAAAAGCCCTGCACGAGTGCGTCAATCCCTCCTGTTTCTTCTGCACCGACTTCACCTCCGAGCTGGCCGACCTCTCTGTGGGGGCGGTGGGTTCGCCCCTGGGCAGGTCCACCGTCCTGGTCAGGACTGCCAGGGGTGAGGAGGTGCTGGAGGTCCTGCGCCGCTCCGGGAAGGCCGAGCTGAAGCCCCTAGCCGAGTTCAAACCTGGGATAGAGGGAGTGAAGAAGGTGGCAGGGGTAAAGAGGGCGGGGGCGGAGAAGAGAAAGGGTGAGGGGAAGTCCCCCGCACCCTGAGCAACCTTTTTTTCCCTCCTGGAGGAGAGTTCCGCGGAACCCATGGTGGTAGCTGAGATCTCCGTCCTTCCCGTGGGAACTGGGAGCTCCTCCGTGAGCGAGTACGTGGCCAGGGCCGTGGAGGTGCTGAGGAGGAGGGGACTGAAGTACCAGGTTACGGCCATGTGCACCCTGGTGGAGGGGGGGCTGGAGGAGGTGCTGGAGGCGGTGAAGGAGATGCACGAGGCGGTGCTGGAAGCGGGGGCGAAGAGGGTCATCACCACCCTCAAGGTGGACGAGCGGAGGGACAAGCCTCTTTCCCTGGAGGGAAAGGTGAGAGCCGTGAAGGAGAGGCTGGAGGGCGGGGGATGAGGATAGACCTGGAGTGCTTCCCCTGCCTCCTGAGGCAGGCGGTGGAAGCCTGCAGGCTCGCCACGGAGGAGGAGGAAAAGAGGATGGAGGTGATCAGGGGGGCCCTCCGGATTTTGGAGAGGGCCCCTCGCGAGAGCACCCCTCCCCTGCTCTGTCTGAGGGTGCACGGAGAGGTGAAGAGAATCACGGGGAACGCCGACCCCTACCGGGAGGTGAAGAGGGCCTTCAACTCGCTGGCGAGGAAGATGTATCCCGAGCTGAGAAAGATGGTGGAGGAATCGTCTGACAAACTCCTCACCGCCGTGAAGGTGGCCATAGCGGGCAACGTGATAGACGTGGGGCCGGGAATGGACTTCGACCCGAGGAGGACGGTCTCGGAGGTGATGGCCAAACAGCTTCACCCCAACCATCTAGAGCACCTGAGGAGGGAACTGGAGAGGAGCAAGACGGTAGTGTATCTGGCTGACAACGCGGGAGAGGTCCTCTTCGACCGGGTGCTGATAGAGACCCTCGAGGACAAGCATGTGATCTACGTGGTGAAGAAGGATCCCCTCCTCAACGATGCCTCGCTGGAGGATGCAAGGTTCGCCGGGATGGAAGAGCTCGCGGAGGTGGTGGAGATAGAGCTGGACCCCGAGACCGTGTACACCCCCTCGCAGGCGGAACTGCTCAGGAAGGCCGAGGTGGTGATAAGCAAGGGACAGGGAAACTACGAGACCCTGGAGGGGACGGGGGCCAACCTCTTCTACCTCCTCATGGTAAAGTGTCCGGTGGTAGCCAGGAAGCTGGGCGGAAAGGTGGGGGATCTGGTGGTGAAGGGTGAAAGGGTTGGATGAGGGCTGCATCACGTCGGAGGAAATGGGCAGGGTGGACGAGGAGTCGGAGAAGTTCGGAGTTCCCAGGGCTCTCCTGATGGAGAACGCGGGAAGCTCGGTGGCCAGGTTCCTCCTCCGGACCTTCGGGAGGAAGGGGGTGCTTCTCTTCTGCGGCACGGGGAATAACGGGGGGGACGGACTGGTGGCCGCCAGACACCTCGCTTCCTACGGGTGCAGGACGGAGGTGGTGATGGTGGGGGACCCCTCGAAGATCAGGACCCCGGAAGCCCGCTTGAACTGGGAGGTGGTGAGGAAGATGGACAGCGTGGGGAAGAGGACGGTGCTCTCCCCGCGGGACCTAGAGGGGTTGGGGGGGGAGGATTTTGGGGTGGTGGTGGACGCCATGCTGGGAACGGGGGTGAAGGGGGAGCTGAGGGAGCCCTACCTCTCCTCGGTTAGATGGATCAACCGCTCGGGGCTCCCTGTGGTGGCGGTGGACACGCCCACCGGCCTCGATCCTTCCACGGGAAAGATCTGCGGGGAAGCGGTGAAAGCCACCTTCACCCTGACCTTCCACCGGATGAAGAAAGGCTTGCTGATGGCCCCCCACCTGACGGGCACGGTCCTGGTGGAGGGGATAGGGGTGCCACCCGAAGCGGAGGGGAAGGCCCTCGGACGCGTTCTTCCCCCCTCTCCTCCGGAGCCCTCCAGACTCGTGAGCGCCTGCCTGCTTGGGGTGAAGTGCAGGTGGGACGGAAAAGCGAGGGAGGACGAGGGAGTGAAGGAACTGGCCAGGAGGGGGGTGCTGGTTCCCGTTTGCCCGGAGGTGCTGGGAGGTCTCGGGATCCCGAGAGCACCCATGAGGCTCACGGGAAAGCCGGAGGAGGTGCTCGAAGGGAAAGCCAGGGCCCTGAGGGAGGATGGGAGGGACGTGACGGGAGAAATGGTGAGGGGTGCGGAGGAGGTCCTGAGGATTGCCAGGACCCTGGGGATCATGAGAGCCCTGCTCAAGGAAGGAAGCCCCTCCTGCGGCAGGGAGGGGGTCACGGCGGCCCTCCTGAGGAGGGAGGGGCTGGCGCTGGAGTGGGTGGAGTGAGGAGCTTCGACCTCGTGGTGGTGGGGGGAAGCTCCAGCGGGATAGCGGCGGCCCTCACCGCCGCCCGCAGGCACCGGGACAAAAAAATCGCGGTGGTGAGGAAGGAGGAGAAGGCCCTCATCCCCTGCTCCCTTCCCTATCTCTTCCACACCCTCGACTCCCCCGGGAAGGCCCTCATCTCGGACGAAGCCCTCTCCGCGGCCGGGGTGGAGCTGGTGACAGCGGAGGTAACCTCGCTCGGGAGGAGGGAGGGAAAGCTCCTGACCTCGGAGGGGGAAATGAGGTACGACAGGCTCATCCTGGCCACCGGCTCCGTCCCCCTCCCCCCACCCTTCCCTGGGGGGGAGAAGGAGAACGTCTTCGTGATGGGGAAGGAACTGGAGCAGGTGGAGAGGATGAGGGCCTCCCTGCGTGGTGCGGGTGAAGTGGTCATCGTGGGGGGAGGCTTCGTGGGGGTGGAGCTGGCCGAGGAGCTGGCGAAGGGGGGGAAGAAGGTCACGGTGGTGGAACTCCTACCGCGCTGCCTCTCCTCAGGCTTCGACGAGGAGGTGAGCAGGGAGGCGGAGAAGATCCTGGTGGAGAGGGGGGTGAGGGTGCTCACCGGGAGGAGGGTGAAGGAAGTGGTGGGGAAGGAAGAGGCGGAGGGTCTGAGGCTGGAGGATGGGGAAGAGCTGCCAGCGGACGCGGTGGTGGTCTCCACGGGCCTCGCCCCCAGGGTGGAGCTGGCGAGAGAAAGTGGACTGGAGCTGGGTCCCACGGGCGGGATCAGGGTGGACGAATACCAGCGCACCTCCGACCCCCGCATCCTGGCCTGCGGGGACTGCGCGGAGAAGAGGTCCTTCCTCACGGGCAAACCCATCAGACTCATGCTGGCCTCCGTGGGGGCCTTCGAGGGCAGAATCGCGGGCTCCAACCCCTTCGGCAACCTGAGGAAGAACCCAGGAGCGGTGGGGGCCTTCCTCACCACGCTGGGTGAGACCGTCTTCGCTTCGGCAGGCCTAACGGAGGAGATGGCGGAAAGGGAAGGCTTCCGCGTCGTCGTGGGGAGGGCCTCCTCCTCCACCAGACATCCCAGGCACCTCCCCGGGGCCTCCACCCTGAAAGTGAAGCTGGTGTGCGGGAGGGAAACGGGCCTGCTGCTGGGGGGACAGCTGGTGGGGGGGAGGGAGGCCGCCGAGCTGGCCAACCTCCTGAGTGTTTATATCCTCTCCAGGGCCAAAGCGGAGGACCTCGCCCTCCTCCAGCACGGCACCCACCCTCTCCTGACCCCCTCCCCCGTGACCCATCCCCTCCACCAGGCGGCGGAAGGAATCCTGAGACAAACGAGTTTTTAGGGAAAAAAACAGAGCCCTACTCGATGGAGCCCATCCTGGAGGTCGAGGGTCTGAGGGCCGTGGTGGACGGGAGGGCCGTGCTCAAGGGGGTGGACCTCACCGTGCCGGAGGGTGAGGTGCACGCCCTGCTGGGCCCCAACGCCTCGGGCAAGTCCTCCCTGGCTCAGGTCCTGCTGGGCATGCCCACCTTCCACGTGGTCTCCGGGACGATAAGGTTCAAGGGGAAGGAGGTGACGCGCTCCCCCCTGGAGGAGAGGGTGAAGATGGGGATGGCCCTGATGTTCCAGAACCCGCCCGTGGTGAGGGGGGTGAAGCTGGGAGACATCCTCAAGATCCTGAGCGGGAGGACCGGGAGCACCCGGATAGCCAGGCTCACCTCCCATCTGCAGATAGGGGAGGAGCTCCTGCACCGGGACCTCAACTACGGCTTCTCGGGAGGGGAGAGGAAGAAGGCGGAGGCCCTCCAGGTGCTCGCCATGGACCCGGACTTCCTCATCCTGGACGAGCCGGACTCGGGGGTCGACGTGGAGAACCTAGAGCTCATGGGGAGGGAGCTCTCCAGGGCCCTGGAGGGGAAATCCGCGCTGGTGATCACCCACACCAGCTACATCCTGAAGTACCTGAAGCCCGTGCAGGCCCACGTGATGATAGAGGGGAGGGTCGCCTGCCACGGGGATCCTGAGAAAATCTTGGAGACCATTCAGGCCAAGGGCTACGAGTGGTGTAAGAGATGTCCGTCCGCGATGAGGAGCTGAGGGAGGCCCTGAACAGGCCATCCCCCTACGGTCCCGACCTGGATCTCTCCTCCTACCTCCCCGAGGCCGGGGAGAAGCCAGAGGAGCCAGGACAGGAGGTCTCCTCCGTGGGAATAGACCCCAGGGGGGAGGGGAGGGCGGGAAGCTTCGTGCAGGTGGACCACTCCGCCCTCTACGCCCGGATCCAGAAGATGTACGAGGACAGCGTAGAGATCCTGAGCTTCGAGGACGCCGTGAAGAGGTACGACTGGCTCCAGGAATACGTGTGGAAGGCCGTGAGCCCCACGGCGGACAAGTACACCGCCTTCACCGCCCTGAAGGGGAAAGGCGGGTACTTCATCCGGGTGCTGGAGGGGAAGGAGGTGGTGCTGCCCCTGCAGGCCTGCCTCTACGTCCGCACCAGGAACCTGCTGCAGGCTGTCCACAACCTCATCCTCATGGAGAGGGACTCCTCCGCCCAGCTCCTCACGGGCTGCCTCACCCATCCCCAGGTCGAGAGGGGCTTCCACATAGGGATCTCCGAGTTCTACCTCAAGAGGGGGTCCAAGCTCACCTTCACCATGGTCCACCACTGGGGACCCAAGGTGGACGTGAGGCCCAGGACGGGGGTGGTGATGGAGGATGAGAGCACCTTCGTGAGCAATTACATCGCCCTCACTCCGGTGGCTTCCCTCCAGGCCTACCCAAGGGTGAGGATGATGGGAAAGAAGGCCTCCGCAACCCTCAACTCCATCGTGTACGGAAGGGGATCCTCCCAGTACGACCTGGGCGGGTGGATCGAGATGATGGGGTCTTCCAACAAGGGAGAGATCGTGGGAAGGACGGTCACGGCGGAGGAGTCCAGGGTGTTGATGAGGGCCAGGCTCACCAGCCTGGGGAAGGACAACGTGGGGCACGTGGAGTGCAACGGCCTCATGCTCTCCCCCCAGTCGGAGATCTCCGCCGTGCCGGAGCTCGTCTCCAGAAGCTCCACCTCCACCCTCACCCACGAGGCCGCGGTGGGAAAGCTCAACGAGGAGCAGGTGCTTTACCTGATGTCGAGGGGTCTGGGGAGGAAGGAAGCGGAGGACCTCCTCATCAGGGGCTTCCTGGACGTGAGGATCCTGAAGCTCCCGGAGTTCCTGCAGCAGCAGGTGGAGCGCATCGTCCAGCTGGCCATGGGAAGGGGGCTGTAGCCCTTGAGGGTCAGGGTGAGGGCCGAGGGGAGGGAGCGGGAGGTGGAGGTGGGGGAGGGGACCACCGTGGAGGGGCTGCTGGAGGAGCTGGGGTACGACAGGGAGAGCGTGCTGGTGAGGAAGGGGAAGAAGCTGGTGGTGGAGGAGGAGAGGCTCTCGGAGGGGGACGAGCTGGAGATCCTCAGGGTGGTCACGGGGGGCTAGGAACGCTGCGCTGCACCCTCTGCGGGCGCTCGGCCGTCTACCACCGCAGGTACGCGGGCGTGCTCCTCTGCGACCGGTGCTTCCTGAGGAGCGTGGAGAGCAGGTTCAGGAGGGCGGTGTACGGGGGGAGGATGGCCCTCCCCGGTGAGAGGATAGGGGTGGCGGTTTCGGGAGGAAAAGACAGTGTCTCCCTCCTCCACCTGATGACCGAGCTGGGGAGGGCGAAGAAGTTCAGGGTGGTGGCCCTCTCGGTGGACGAGGGGATAGAGGGGTACCGGGAAGAGTCCCTGACCTGCGCGAGGGAGGCCGCCTCCCTCCTGGGAGTGGAGCACCGGGTGGTGAGCTTCAGGGAGAGCTTCGGGGCCGCCCTGGACGAGATGGTCAGGCTGGCGGAGGAGAGGAAGACGGGACTCGACCCCTGCACCTACTGCGGGGTGATGAGGAGGTACCTGCTGAACAGGATGGCCAGGGAAGCGGGACTGACGAGGGTGGCCACGGGACATAACCTGGACGACGAGGTGCAGACCATCCTGCTCAACTACCTGAGGGGGGACCTCTCCAGGCTCCTGCGCCTGGGACCCGTCTACTCCTCGAGGGAGGGCTTCGTTCCCAGGGTGAAGCCGTTGAGGGAGATCCCTGAGAGGGAGGTGGCGGCCTACGCCCTCCTGAGGGGGCTGAAGGTCCACCTGGGGCAGTGCCCGTACGCCCGGGGGATGCACGCGGAGGTGAGGGACTTCCTGAACAGGCTGGAGAGCAGGCACCCCAACTGCAAGTTCGGAATCCTCAGGACCTTCGAGAGGCTGAAGGCGGGGCTGAGAGAGGACCAGAAACCGGAGGTGGAGCTGGGGGAGTGCGAGGTATGCGGAGAGCCGACCCCTACCCGGGTGTGCAGGACCTGCGAGCTCCTGGAGGGGCTCGGGCTGCGCTGATCCCTGAGTCCAGAGGAGGAGGCTTAAATAACGGGGGGAGAAGGAGGGAGCGATGTCCGCCCAGGAAAGGTGGACCTGGGAGAACTGCAGGGACGACCTGAGAAAGCTTAGGGGGAGGATGGGGTTCGGGGAGGAGGTGAGGTTCCTGGGTCTCAGGCTCTCCCTCCAGGACGGGACCATCTACGACGAGCTCAAGAACCGCCCCTACCCGAAGGACCAGCTGCGGTGGGAGAGGATCTACTGCTTCCTGAGCTTCTACGCCAGAGCCGAGCCCGTTCCCGAAACCTCCAGGCTCATCACCTCCAAGCAGCTGAAGGGGGGAGAGTACTGCCCCGACATGACCCTCGAGCGCTGCAAATCCCTCCTGCTGGAGAAGTTCGGGTCGAGGGGGGAGAGGCTGGTGAAGGCGGCCAGGGTCTTAGGCGGATCGGAGGTGAAGGTGGGGTACGGGGACTACGCGGTGAGGCTCAGGTCCCTTCCCCTCGTTCCCATCACCTTTGTGCTCACGCTGGCGGACGAGGAGTTCCCTGCCTCCCTGGAAATCCTCTTCGACGAGTCCATCTCCAGCTATCTGGACGCGGAGCAGGTGGGGATGCTCACGGGACTGACGGCGGAGAGGCTGAAGGACGCGGACGAGCTCTTAGGGTGAGGCCCCCTTCAGCCTCCTGCAGGTTTCCCAGGACCTCCTGGCGAAGGGAGGAAGGTCTCCGTGCTCCTCCACCCACCTCCTGAGGAAGCGAACGGTCAGGGGATCGTGGCTGTATCCCGAACCCAGCTCCCCGTACCTCTCCCTGAGCTCCGCCAGCCTCGCATCCCTCCTCACCTTCGCCAGGATGGAGGCCGCCCCCACCACCGTGTACTTCCTGTCCGCGGAGTTCTCCACCACCAGCTCCACCTCCACCTCCAGGTGCCTCCCCAGCCTCCTGCGGAAGAGATCTGGGTTGGGATCGGGGGAATCCACGTAAGCCACCCGCGGCTTCAGCCTGTTCAGGATGCGGGCGAACTCCCTGGCCTCGAGCTCGTTCAGGTTGATCCCGCCCTCCAGGGAAGCATCTATCTCCTCGGGCTGGAGCTCCACCACCTCCGCCCTCCTGCACAGGGAGAGGATGAGGGGGGCCAGCCTCTCCCTCCTGCCTGGGGAGAGGAGCTTGGAGTCCCTCACCCCCGCCCTCTTCATCTCCTCCAGACCCTCACCGTCCACCACCACCCCGCAGAGGACCATGGGTCCCAGAACGGGTCCCCTGCCTGCCTCGTCCAGGCCCGCTATTTCCCTCCGGCCTCCCCTCTCCATCGAGGGAAAGGGGGGAGAGAGGCTAAATCCTTACCCTCCCAGCTCGGGGGATGAAGAACTTCCTCCTCACGGGAAGACCGGGAAGCGGGAAGAGCACGGTGATAGGGAGAACGGTCTCCCTGCTGAGGGGTGAGGGGGTAAGGGTGGGAGGAATCTTCTGCCCGGAGCTGAGGGAAGGGGGCGAGAGAGTGGGTTTTGAGATAAGGGACCTGCTCACGGGGGAGGTGGGGGTGCTGGCACGCGTGGGGCTGGGAGGGCCCGGGGTGGGGAAGTACGGGGTGAACCTGGAAGCTCTGGAGAGGATAGGGGGAGGGGGGATAAGGAGGGCGCTGGAGGAGGCGGAGGTGGTAGTGGTGGACGAGATAGGTCCCATGGAGGTGCTCAGTAAGGGCTTCAGGGAGGCCGTGCTCCAGGCCCTCTCCTCCCCTCTCCCCCTGCTGGCGGCGATACACCTGAGGACGGAAAGGGGCTTCATAGGGGAGGTGAAGGGGAGGAAGGACGTGAAGCTCCTGGAGGTCTCCCCTTCCAACTTCTCCTCCCTCCCCTCTCTCCTGGCCGGGGAGATCCTACGGCTGGTAAGGACTAAAGGCTGAGGCTCCCATCCTCACCGATGCTCTATCTCCTCAGGTATGGCGAGCTGGCCCTCAAGTCCGAGCCCGTGAGGAGGAGGTGGGAGGAAAGCCTGGTGAAGCAGCTGAGGACCCTCCCCGGAGTGGAAAGGGTGAGGAGGGAGAGGGGGAGGATATGGGTGGAGGGGGAGGTACAGGAGGAGAGGCTGAAGAAGGTCTTCGGCATAGTCTCCTTCTCCCCCTGCGAAAGGTGCACCCTCTCCGAGCTGGAGGAAAGGGCGGTGGAGTTCTGCAGGAGGGAGGGCTTCGAGGAGGGTGGGACCTTCGCGGTGAGGGTGAGGAGGACCGGTGACCATCCCTTCACCTCTCCACAGAAGGCGGCGGAGCTGGGCTCCCTCCTCCAGAAAACGTTCAGGGGGCTGAGGGTGGATCTGGAGAAGCCTCAGAGGGAACTCTTCGTGGAGATCAGGGGAGGGGAGTGCTTCCTCTTCTCCCGGGTGGTGAAGGGGGCGGGAGGGATACCGCTGGGAGTGGAGGGGAAGGTGGTCTCCCTCTTCTCGGGTGGAATAGACTCCCCCGTGGCCACCTGGATGACGATGAAGAGGGGGTGCGAGGTCATCCCCCTCTACCTCGACCCCTCCCCCTTCTCCCGCCCCGAAGCCAGGGAAAGGGCGGAAAAGGTGGTGAGGGTTCTCTCCGAGTACCATCCCGGGCTGGGGCTGGAGGTGAGGGAGCACGGAGAGTTCCTACGAAGGGTGAGGGAGTTCCTCTGGAAGAGGGGGGAGGAGAGGTACACCTGCCTCCTGTGCAAGCGGAGGATGTACAGGGTGGGGGAGGAGGTGGCCAAGGAGAAGGGGGCCCTGGCCCTGGTCACGGGCGAGAGCCTTGGGCAGGTGGCCTCCCAGACCCTGGAGAACCTGAGGGTGCTGGACGAGGCCTGCTCCCTTCCCGTGCTGCGGCCTCTGGTGGGCCTGGACAAGGTGGAGATAGAGGAGATGGCCAGGAAGATCGGAACCTGGCAGGAGTCCTCCAGGGAGGTGGGGAAATGCGGTGCTGCACCTCCGCGCCCAGCTACCAGGGCCGATCCTGAAAAGATCAGGGAACTGGAGGAGGAGCTGGAGAGGGAATGAACTATCCCTTCCTCACCTCCCTGGGGGTGGTGCTACTGACCGAGCTTGGAGATAAAACCCAGCTGGCCACCGTGGCCCTCTCCTCCAGGTACGGGCGCCTGGCCGTCTTCTGTGGTGCCATGCTCGCCGTCTGTCTGGTGGACGGACTGGGCATCCTGGCCGGCGCGGCCTCCGGGAAGGTCCTGCCGGCCAGGACCTCCTCCCTCGTGGCCTCCTCCCTCTTCCTGGCCTTCGGGGTCTGGATCCTCCTCCGAAAGGAGGGTGGGAGAAGAACCCGGGGAGGGAAATCGGCCCTCCTCTCTTCCTTCCTCCTGATCTCCCTCATGGAGGTGGGCGACAAGACGCAGGTCTCGACCTTTGCCCTCTCGGTGGAGTATCAGTCCCCCCTCTGGATTTTCCTGGGGGCCACGCTGGCCTATTCCCTCCTGATGGGGATGGGCGTGGCCGTGGGTGGCTACCTGGGGGAGCGCCTGCCCGAGCGACTCCTGAAGAGGGCCTCCGGAGCCCTCTTCCTGCTCCTGGGGTTCCTTCTCCTCCTCAAGGCGCTGGGATGAAAGTTCAGCAAGATTAAAGGGAGGGAGGAGGAAGAAAGGAGATGCCCCAGGCCCTTCTGATCGTGGACATGCTGAACGATTTCGTCACCGGGAAGTTCGGCTTCCCGGGTGCCAGGCGGATCGTGCCCCGCCTCAGGGGGCTGCTGGAGGAATGGAGGAGAAGGGGGGAACCCGTGGTCTACGTCTGCGACTCCCACCCCCCCGAGGACCCGGAGTTCAACCTGTGGGGACCCCACGCGCTGAAGGGCACGGAGGGGGCGAAGGTGATCCCGGAGCTGGAGCCCAGGGGGGGAGAGAAGGTGGTGGAGAAGAGGAGGTACAGCGGCTTCTTCGGGACCGAGCTGGAGAGGGTGTTGAAGGAGGCGGGTGCGGAGGGAGTGGTGCTCACGGGGGTGCTGACGGACTTCTGCGTCCTGCACACCGCCGCCGACGCCTTCTTCAGGGGGTACGGTGTTACGGTGGTGAGGGACTGCGTGGCCTCCACCAGCCAGAAGGCCCACCACTGGGCCCTGAAGTACATGAGGGAAGCCTACGGGGCCAGGGTGACGAGCTCACACAAGCTGCTGGGGGAGAGGAAGTGAGGCTCTTCCACATCGCCTCTGACGAGGAGATAAGGGCCGGGGAAACCACGGATGTCTACTTCAGGAGGACCATGCAGGTCCTCAGGGAGAAGGGACTGGAGGGGAGGAGGGTGGTGGCAGAGATAACCGCCCACTCCCTGCCCAGGGGATGGCCCTGGGGCATCCTCTGCGGGGTGGAGGAGGCGGCGAAGCTGCTCGAGGGAAAGAAGGTCAACGTCTCTTCCCTCCCCGAAGGTACGGTCTTCCGACCAGAGGATGCCGGGGGTCTGAGGGTGCCCGTGATGGTGATAGAGGGGCCCTACGGAGAGTTCTGCGAGCTGGAGACCCCCCTGCTGGGGCTCCTCTGCCAGGCCTCGGGGGTGGCCACCATGGCGGGAAGGCTGAGGAAGCTGGCGGGGGAGAGACTTCTGATAGGGTTCGGGATGAGGAGGGTCCACCCCGCGCTGGCCCCCATGGTGGACCGGGCCTCCTACATAGGGGGGGTGGACGGGGTCTCGAGCCTGGCGGGGGCCAGGGCCATAGGGAAGGAACCCATGGGCACGATGCCCCACGCCCTCGTCATCGTGATGGGCGACCAGGTGAGAGCCTGGAAGGCCTTCGACGAGGTGATGCCCCCCGCGGTACCCAGGGTGGCGCTGGTGGACACCTACTTCGACGAGAAGACCGAAGCCCTCATGGCGGCGGAGGCCTTGGGTCCGAGGCTCTGGGGGGTGAGGCTCGATACCCCCTCTTCCAGGAGAGGGGACATGGCCACGCTGGTAAGGGAGGTGAGGTGGGAGCTGGACCTGAGGGGACACTCCCACGTGAAGATCATCGTCTCGGGAGGCATCAGCGACGAGAACATCAGGGAGCTCTGCGAGGCCGGGGTGGACGGCTTCGGGGTGGGAACCTCCCTCAGCAACGCTCCCACCATAGACTTCGCCCTGGACATCGTGGAGATGGAGGGGAAGCCCGTGGCGAAGAGGGGTAAGCTGGGGGGAAAGAAGGAGGTGTGGAGGTGCGGACGCTGCCTGAGGGACCTGGTCCTGCCCGTCGGAAAGGGGGCCCCCGCCTGCCCCTCCTGCGGCTCCCCCTGTCTCCCCCTCCTCCAGCCGCTCGTGAGGGAAGGAAGGGTGGCGCCCCTGCCCACGGTGGAGGAGATCAGGGGGAGGGTGCTGGAGCAGCTGAAGAAGCTGCCCCCCCTCTGAGAAAAAAACCAAATAGCCCCACGGAGAGGATGAGGGATGGAACTGGAAGCGCAGGAGGCCAAGGCCCTCCTCTTCCTCCGGGAGAAGGGTGAGGCCTGGACGGAAGAAGTGGAGAGGGGAACGGGCCTTGATCCCTCCACCCTGATGAGGGCGGTCCTGGGGCTGAGCCAGAGGGGGTACCTCTCCGTAAGGGAGGAGCACTCCTTCCTCCTCTCCCTCACGGAGGAGGGGAGGAGGTACGCCAGTGGGGGGCTGCCCGAGCGGAGGATGCTGGAAAGGCTGGCGGAGGGTGAAAAGCCAGTGGAAGAGGTGCTCTCGGGGGGGAAGGAGGAGGCCACCATAGCGCTGGGCTGGCTCAGGAGGAAGGGACTGGCGGAGGTGATGGGGGGGAAGGTGAGGCTCACCGCGCAGGGGAAGGAGGCCCTCTCCAAGGAGTGGCCGGAGGAGGGGCTCCTGCGCAGGCTCTCGGAGGGGGAACTCTCCCTTTCCACGCTCTCCCCGGAAGCGGAGATCCTCAGGAGGAGGGGACTGGTGGAGGTGAGGGAGAAGGTCAGGCGCCTCCTCTCCCTCACGGAGGAGGGGAGGAGGGCGGCGGCGGGGGTCAGGGTGGTGGAGGAGGTCACCGAACTCACCCGCGAAATGCTGGTGACCGGGAGGTGGAGGGAGGTGAAGTTCAAGCGCTACGACCCCTCCGAGGGAGTCCCTCCCCTTCACCCCGGCAGAATCCACCCGCAGCAGAGGGTGATCGAGGAGGTGAGGGAGGCCCTGCTGGCGATGGGCTTCGTGGAGATAAAGAGCAGGGTGGTGGAGTCGGAGTTCTGGAACTTCGACGCCCTCTTCCAGGCCCAGGACCACCCGGCGAGGGAAATCCACAGCAACTTCACCCTTTCCCGCCCCTCCAAGACCAGGCTCCCCCACCCGGACCTGGTGAGGAGGGTGGCCAGGGCCCACGAAAGGGGGGTGGAGGGATCCACGGGCTGGGGATACAGGTTCAATCCCGAGGTGAGCCGGAGGGCCGTCCTCTGCTCCCAGACCACCGCTGCCACCGTGCGCTACCTCTCCTCCCACCCCCATCCGCCCCTCAAGGTCTTCTGCATCGACAGGGTGTACAGGCACGAGAGGATAGACTACAAGCACCTGGCCGAGTTCTACCAGTGCGAGGGAATAGTGATGGACGAGGGATTGACCTTCAGGGACATGCTGGGGTACCTGAAGCTGATCCTCACCACCCTGGGCTTCGAGAAGGTGAGGTTCCGCCCGGGCTACTTCCCCTTCACGGAGCCCTCCGTGGAGGCCGAGGTCTACCACCCGAAGAGGGGGGAGTGGGTGGAGGTGCTGGGGGCTGGCATGTTCAGGCCGGAACTCCTCAGGCCCCTGGGCGTGAAACACCCGGTGCTGGCCTGGGGGATAGGGCTCTCCAGGCTGGTGATGATGAGGCTGGGGCTGGAGGACATCAGGGACCTCTTCTGCAACGACCTGGAGACCCTGCAGGGCCTTGGTCTCAGGAGGGGATGAGGTGCCCACCCTTTCCGTGAACCTCGAAGACTTCTGCTCCCTGCTGGGGGAGAAAAGGAAGGAAGGGGAACTGTGCGAGCGCCTCGCCCTCATGGGGGTGGAGGCCGAGGTCTCGGGAGGGGAGCTGAGGATGGAGATCCTGCACAACCGCCCCGACCTCCTGAGCCCCGAGGGGGTGGCCAGGGCCCTGAGGGGCTTTCTGGGTAAGGAGAAGGGACTGCCCTCCTATCCCCTCTCCCGCTCGGGGATCACGGTGAGGGTGGACAGGAGCGTGAGGGGGGTAAGGCCCTTCATAGCCGCGGGGGTGGTGAGGGGGGTGAAGCTCACGGAGGGCGTGGTGGCCTCCCTCATGCAGACCCAGGAAAAGCTCCACGACTTCCTGGGGAGGAGGAGGAAGGGGTCCATAGGGGTGTACGACCTGGACACGGTGGAACCCCCCTTCACCTACACCTCGGTGGAACCGGAGGGCATTTCCTTCGTCCCCCTGGACTTCGGGGAGAGCCTCACTCCCGCCCAGATCCTGCAGCTCCATCCTAAGGGAAGGGAGTACGGCTGGATCCTGGAGGGGAAGAGGAGGTACCCCCTGCTGGTGGACCGGTGGGGGAGGGTCCTCTCCATGCCCCCCATCATCAACAGCGAGGACACCAGGGTGACGGAAAGCACCACCAACCTCTTCATAGACGTGACGGGGGAGAGGGAGGACTGGGCGCACCTGGGCCTGGTGCTCATGATGACCTCCCTGGCGGAGAGGGGCTTCGACCTTCAGACCGTCAAAGTCAGATACCCGGACCGGACGGTGGAGACCCCCTCCCTGAGACCACGCAGGTTCGAGCTGACGGAGGAGGAGGTCAGGGACCTCCTGGGTCTGGACCTGAGGGCGAAGGAAATAGCGGGAATCCTCAGGAGGATGAGGTACGGGGTGGAGGTGAAGGGAAGGAACCTGACCGTGCTGGCCCCACCCTTCAGGGCGGACCTGCTCCATCCCGTGGACCTGCTGGAGGACGTGGCCATAGGATACGGGTACGACAGGATCCCACCACGCGTGAAGGGGGTGAACACGGTGGGGAGGAAGGCTGGGGTGGAGGAGCTCTCGGACCTCGTTCGCCTGACCATGGTCGGGCTGGGCTTCACGGAGGTGATGACCTACACCCTCACCAGCCCCAGGGTGAACTTCGGGATGATGAGGACGGGGGGAGAAGCGGTGGAGATAGGGAATCCCGTCTCGGAGGAGCTCACCATCCTCAGGACCTGGCTTCTCCCCTCCCTGCTGGGGGTGCTCCGCTCCAACAAGAAGCACCCCCTCCCCCAGAGGATCTTCGAGGTGGGAAACGTGGTGCTGCTGGACGAGAACTCGGAGACCGGGGCGAAGGAGGTGCGCAGGCTGGGGGCCTGCGTGATAGGGAAGGGGGCGGGGTGGAGCCACATCAAGGCGGTGGTGGAGGCCGTGGCGAGGGAGCTCGGCCTCTCACCCGAGGTCAGATCGCTGGAGCATCCCAGCTTCCTGGAGGGGAGGGCGGCCGAGTTCTGGTGGAAGGGGAGGAAGCTGGGAATGGCGGGGGAGGTGCACCCCGAGGTGCTGCTGGCCTTCGAGCTGGAGAACCCCGTGGCCTCCCTGGAGCTGGACGTGGAGGCCCTGGCAGGGGGAGATAAATAGGAAGAGGGCCAAGAACTGAATGGCCATGAGGGACCTTTCCGCGGTCGAAAGGGCTGGCGGGATTCGTGAACGCCGGTGCATCGCCGCGGGTACACCGGAGCCACTGCCGGGATAGCCGCGCCATTTGGGTCCTCCCGCGAGTTCAGGGCGGGAACACCCTGCGATGGACGGGCAGCCAACCCTGGTGCGCAACACCGGCAGGCCCCGTCTTCCCACCACGAGGGTTAGCGGGTGGAGAGCGCCGGAAGGCGTACTGGGAAACCCGTGGTTAGTGTGCTGGGAAGCGGGGCGCTTTACCAGGCAGCGGGTGAGGCCGAAGCCTCTGGCAATCCGCCTAAATCCGAGAAGCTCGCCAGACCGGGGAGGACCTCGTTCTCCAGGACATTTTCCACCTGCTGGTGCACGGTGGAGAAGAGGGAGGACGAGGAAAAGTAGAGAGCGCTGACCACCCCCGCCACGGTGATCAGCACCGCTGCCAAGATGAGGAGGTACTCCACCGCCCCCTGGGCCCTTTTATCCATCATCCTCCTGCGGAGGGCTGGCTATTAAACCATCCAGCAGGATTACCTGCCGGGGGCGGAATGCCTCAGGCTCCGTTTCTTCCCGACAGGGGATTTCCCGAACTGGACACGAACCAATCTTAATACTCCACCCACCCCTCCTTAACTGATGGAAGGGGAGGGACAGGTCGGTCTGGAGTTCCTGGTCATCCTCAGCAGCCTGCTGGTGCTCCTGGCCTCCCTCACCCTTCCTCTCTACCGGGAGGCGAGAGGTGGAGCGCAGGAAGCCTCCTGCCTGGCGGAGGCCAGGGAAACCGCGGGCAAGATAGCGGCTGCGGTGAACGCGGTCTACGGAGGGGGACCCGGGGCCAGGCTCCAGATCGAGGTCTGGCTCCCGAAGGAGGTGGTGGGGGTCTACGTGGGAGGTTACGATAACCTGGAGGTGGACGGGATTCTCGCCTCGGACGGGGAGATCCAGAGGAACGGAAGGGCGGACGTGAGGATCCTGCTGGATTTCGACGGGGACGGAAAATGGGACAACAGGCTGAACTCCACGGTGGTGGTGGACACCCTCCTCCCCAGCAGGTGGTGGGAGAACGGGGAGGAGAGGGGAGAGAGGTGGGTGAGGGAGAACGGGGTGCACGTGGAGGATCAAAACTTCGTCCTCCAGCCAGGCACCAGAACCAAGCACCAGCTCACCTTCGCCTTCGTCTACGATCCCTTCCACACCTACCCCCGCAGGATCACCCTCTCCGATGAGGTGGTGGGATGAGGGGGCAGACCTCGGTGGAGTACCTGGTGCTTTTCTCCGCACTGCTGATCATGGTGGCCACCCTCTCCCTCTCCGTGCTGGAAACCTCCGAAAAGGGAACCAGGAAAACCTTCTACCTCTCCCAAGCCGGGTCAGCCTCCGAAGCCATCGCCTCCGCCCTGGAGCTGGTGGTCTCAGGAGGGGAGGGAAGCGTGGAGACGGTGACGGTTAACCTGAACGAAAGGTGGAACCTCAGACTGATGGAGAACGAGGTGAGGGTGGAGGTCCTCTGGGGAGGGGAGGAGCTGGCGGTGGTGAGTCCCTGCAGGTACGGCTTCCAGGCCGAGCTCCTCCGCCTTCCCGCAGGGGTTTACCCCGTCATCGTGGGGTGGCCTGGGGATGTGGAGAACCTCTGGCTGGAGAACGGGAAGATTTACCTGTACGTGGAACCGAGGGAGGGATAGGATGAGGGGCTTCTTCTCCCTTGACGCCATCTTCGCCCTGACCCTCCTCATGATGGTATGCTCTTCCTTCCTCCACGTGTACCAGGCGAGGATGGAGGGCGCCAGGGGAATCGGTGAGGGGCTGGAGGCGAGGATGGTGGGGGAGGAGCTGGCCGGCGCCATCAACTCGGTTTACTCCAACGGTTCAGGGTTGGAACTCAGGCTCAGCCTCCCCGAGAGGCTCGCCTCCCTCACCCTGAGCTTTGACCCCTCCGCGGGAGAGGTGGTGGTGGAGAGGGGAGGGAGGAGCGTGAGGGTGGGAACGGTGTGCAACAACGTGGAGGCCTTCCTCCTCACCTCCGAGAACCTGGGGAAGCCCCTGAGGATCTACTGGGAGGAGAACCGGATAAGGGTGGTGGGTGGGTGAGGGGACAGGCCAGCCTGGAGACGCTCGTGCTCTTCGCGGCCATCCTGCTGGCCGTCTCCTCCCTCCTCTACCTGGGGCAGGGAACGAACGAGGGCCAGGTCATCCTGGCCTCCGCCAGGGATGGGGCCGAGAACGCCCTCTCCAGGCTCCAGCAGGAGCACGGGGGAGAAGCCAGGGTAAAGGAGGTGAAGATGGGCAAGGGGGTGGTGGAGATTCATGTGATGACCTGGGGACTGAGCTGTCCCGAAAACCTTCTGAAGGAGGAGGTGAGGGGGGACGCCCTCAGGTTCATGTGGAAGGCCGCAACGGGCATCTTCCCCTCCGCCGTCCAGCCCCTCCTGACCTCCAGGGGAACCTACGATGTGGAGGTCCATGTGGAGGTGGTGAGCAAGTGAAGGAGAAGGGGCAGGCCCTGACGCTGGACATGTTCCTTGCGCTCTCCCTTACCTCCCTCCTTCTCGGCTACTCCGGACTGGTGATGGAGCAGGTGCACACGAAGGCCCAGGAGGAGGTCTCCAGGTACTCCCTGGAGAGGGTGGCGGGAGATGCCGCCGAGGCCCTGATAAAGACCAAGGGGCTTCCCGAGAACTGGGAGGATTCCCCTTCCTCTCTGGAGGTGCTGGGGCTGGCAAAGAACCCCAACACCATCGACCTCAGGAAGCTGGCCTACCTGAGGGAGCTGTGTAAAAGTGAAAACTGGAACTCAAGACCGGAGGTGCAGGCGGTGCGGAGGCTCTTCGGGGGCCAGAACTTCGAGGTCAGGATCCTCCTCAGGAGCCTGCTGGTGAGAGTGAACGCGGCGGGACTGAACTACACGCTCGACACCACCCTGCAGGGGGTGAGGGTGTACGTGAGGCTGGAGAACCTGGGAAGCACCCTCAGGTCCAGGGTGAGGCTCGAGAAGGAAGGTACGGTGAGGGAGCAGACGAAGCAGGGAAAGACCTTCTCCATGGTGGTCTCCCTCTACCCCCTGACGGTGGAGGTGGTGTCCGACGGAAAGACGGTGGGGGTCTGGTGCGAGGGGGTGATCTGGGACCTCTGGCCGGGGTGGGACCTGGGGGGAACCCCCGGAGCGGAGAACTCGCCTGAGGTGGCAGTGGCCAGGCGCTCGCTGGTCCTGCCAGCGGGGGAGGTGAGGAACGCGGTGGAGAACCGCAGGCACCATGCCCGCCCTGACCCCTACACCCTGACCTTCCTCGTCCGCCCCGGGGAGCTGGACCTCTTCGACTGGTACGTGGTCCTCTCCCCCAGCGCCCCCAACAAGCCCGTGACGGACGTGTGGGTCAACCGCTCCAAAGGGAACCAGGATTACCATTTTCCCTGGGACACCCTCTTCCGCATGAGGTACCACGGAGGGGACTATTCTCAGGTGCCCCTCACTGAGGCCGACAACGGTGGAAACCCGAACAACTATCTTATTCTGAAGGTTACGGGAAACCCTGCCGAGTACGTGGACGTGGCGGTGGTGGCCGTTCCACGCTGCTCCCCCTCGGAGCTGGCCAGGGAGGCAGGAAGCCTGCTCTCTGGCATCCTGGAGGTGAGGGTGTGGAGATGAGGGAGAGGGGGTTCGTCTTCAGCCTGGATGCCTGTCTGGCGACGGTGGTGATGATGATCGCCGTGGCAGGCTTGGCCCACCTGGGGACCGGAGGAACACCTGGACACGGGTACCTGAAGCTGGAAAGGTGCGCGCAGGACGCCCTGAGCGTGATGGATGGACGCGGGATAACGAAGTACGTGATCGACAGCCTGAACAACAAGCAGTACGGGGAGGCAGCCAGGGCCGCAAGGGAGAACCTGCTCCTCCTCCTGCCGCCCACGGTGAACTTCAGATACACGATCGGAACCGAGGACAACCTGCTGGTGGAAGTGTACAGAGACACCTCCGACAACTGGAGGGGAAGGTGGGAGAATGCTGCGGAGAGGGCGCTGGCCCTGCACCTCACCTGCGAGTTCATACGTACGGTGGAAAACCTGGACGTGCTGATCTGGGCGGACGACCCCCAGGACGAGTGGTTCGCTTCCCTGGTGATCAAGCCGGGATGGACCTACCGGATGACCGATGAGGAGAACACCTTCGTGGCCTACCTGGAAAACTCCATAGAGCCGGATTGGTACCCGGACGTGGTCTTCCTGCCGGACGTGAGCGTGTACTGGAGCGACAACACCCTCCGCAGGGTGGTGGATTACAACATGTTCAAGCTCATCGTGGGAGGAAGGGAGAGGGGAGGAGGGGTGGTGGTGGGGGGAGATACCCTCTGGTCCAACCGGAGGGACCCATGGAGGAGGTTCTTTGGCATACCCATCTGGATAAGTACTTACGGGGAGTTCCTGCTGATGCTCGGGATCTCCCCCAACCCCTTCTCCTCCGACCCGGGCATCCAAAGGGTGGTGGGGGAGGGATACTCCCCGAGCAACCGAAGGATGGAGCTGGTGGACCTCACCCATTACGTGACCACCGGGCTTTCCTTCCAGGACGTCCCCTACCAGGGTGACGACTACTACCAGTATGTTTACGATACCTCCTGGCTGCTTGACCCCTGGCTGAGGACGCTGGGGAGATGGGAGAACTGGGAGAACGAGAGCCTCACCTGGCCTGGGCTGCTGGTGAGGGAGGCCGTGGTGGACCTGGGAATTCCCTGGTTCGGGGGGATCACCTTCAGGTTCATGGAGAGAACCGCCCTCTTCAACGTGAGGATAGCCCAGAGCTCCTTCGACCCGGGCTTCGACCACGTGGAGACGCAGAGGTGGGTGACGCTGGCCCAGAGGGCCCTGGAGTGGGCCTCCAGGCAGAAGGCCGAGCTGCAGCCCATCGTGCTCTACGTGTGGAGGGAGGGAAGATGAGGGAGGAAAGGGGCTTCGTGCTCACGGGGATGGCCCTGCTGCTGGTGCTACCCTCCTTCCTCCTCGCCTCCTCCCTGCTGGTGGTGATGGAGAGAGGGGAGGAAGGCCTCTCCGTGAAGGCGGTGGCTGACAGGGTCTGGTTCACGGCCAGGGACGCCGAGAACCTGGTGCGGCAGATGGACCTTTACCACATGCAGCTGGACAACGTAATCCTGGGGGGAATAGCCAGAACATACGAGAGGTACACCGGCCTGCTGGTCGGCCTCACCCTCGATAACTCCACCGTCAGGCTGGAGGTGAGGGACCCGGGGGGAACGGCGAAATACTCTTCTTCCTGGGAGCTGGAGGGAGGAGGGTGAAGGAGTTCTTCAGGAAGGTGGGGGAGGCGGTGATCCATCCCAGGCCCCCGAGGCTTCGCCTGAGGAGAGCGAGGAGGAGGGAGGAAATCCCCGCCTGGCTCAGGGGCTTCTTCGAAAGGAGGCACGCAGGCTGGCCTGAGTACGTGATGCTCAAGCTCCAGCTCTCCCTAATCCTCCTCTTCCTGCTCGCCGTGCTTTACCTCGTCCTTCTCCCCTCTCCCCTCCTCTTCCTCGTCCCCATGCTCTCCCTCACCCTGTACCTCCTGCACCTCTCCCTCACCCAGCTCAGGAGGGCCTTCAGGGAGGACTACGCTGCCTACCTCTCCTTTTCCCTTCTGGGCCTCTCCTTCGCCTGGCTCCTCCTCACTCTCCGCCTCTGGCCCCCGAACCTGCTGACGGAGCCCTATCCCTCCCTCCTCCTCCCCCTGGCCCTGATCCTCCTCTTCCTCCTCTCCTACTCCCTCCACCGGTGGAAGTACGGGAGGGAGTTCACCTACGGCGTGGTGGAGGAGGTGAGGGGCAGGAGGGCCATGGTGAGGGTGGGGTACGACCTGCGCAGCAACGTGAAGCCGGGGCTTTACCTGGTGGAGAGCCTCGTGCCCGTGCGGAGGGGGGAGAGGGTGAGGGTGAGCGTGGAAAGGGGCCTCTTCGGGATGAGGGGATCCGCGCCCAGGTTCGTGCTGGGGAAGAAAGGATGAGCCTCCTTCCCCTCCTGCGCGTCCTCCTGCCCGGCTACAAGGACCTGAAGCCTCCTGAGGAGCTGGGGGTGGAGGAGGAGGTGAGGAAGTTCACGGGGGAGGTCTTCCGCTGGCTCCCCTACCCCCTCCTCAGGGTCCTGTGGGGGCTGCTCGGGCTCCTGGGCCTGATCCTCGAAAAGCTTCCCCCCTCCCTCCTCCAAGAGCTCAACCGCCGCTCCCCCCCCTTCCGCACCCTCCTCTCCCTGATCAAGACCATGGTGGTGCTGCCCTACGCCTCCAGGCCGGAGATAAGGGAGGTCCTGGGAACGAACGTGGAAAGGGGAAAACCCAGGGTTCCCTGTCCCCCCCTCGTGAGGGAGAACCTGGTGGAGTTCCAGAGGAGCGCGGGGAGGGTGGAGATAGAGTGCGACGTGCTGGTGGTGGGCTCGGGGGCTGGGGGGGCGGTGGTGGCCAAGGAGCTGGCAGAGAAGGGCCTGAGGGTGGCGGTGGTGGAGAGGGGGTTCGAGCACGACGCCGGAGAGTTCACGGGTGAACCCAGGGAGATGATCCCGCTCCTCTACCGCAACTCTGGCTCCCTCTTCGCCTTCCCCCTCCCTCCCCTACCAGGACCGCCCATCATGCTGCCGGTGGGGAACTGCCTG
>JAWCKR010000008.1:0-65174 GCA_038851755.1 Hadarchaeales archaeon (SeqCode)
AGTGCGGAGGTCTACGTGATAGGGAAGGGATACAGGGGGATCAGCGGAAGAGCTCCTCGATCTTCTCAAAAGGAGCATCCGTCCTGAACCCCGTGGGAGAGAAGTGGGTGCGCAGGGCTAGATAACCCTCCCTCCCCAGTCCTTCCAGAATCCTCTCCAGCCTGGGGGGGGAGAGAGCCTTTCTCCTGGCCATGGCATGGGAGTCGTAGAAGAAGGCTGGGCCCTCCGCCTCCTCCGCGCAGAGCCTCAGCATCCTCGCCTCCAGCGCCCTGAGCCTGAAGTCAGAGGCCTCCACCTCCTTCAGGACCTCCTCCACGAACTTCTTCTCCCCCAGCCTCCCCAGCCACATCGGTCCGGAGACCTCCCTCTTCCTCCCGCATTCACAGGGCCCGCCCTCGGGCCTGCGAGAGGAAGACCTTCTCCCGCACCGACACGCCGAGAGATATCCCTGCTCCCTAAGCAGGCGGTTCACCCCTCCCCTGCGGGCGAAGAGATAGACCCTGAAGTAGTGGCGGGTGGAGTGGGAGAGGAGGGGGGTGAGGGAGAGGCCGTGGAGCCCCGCCACCCTCTGGCAGTGGCCAATCAGGATCCTGATTCCCAACTCGTGGGAGTACTCCGTCCTGAGGGGAAGGGCCCCGTACTTCCTGAGGCAGGCCGTGGGATAGGTCCCGGCCAGGCAGGCCGTGTCGGTGGCGGTGAGGGCCAGCATCCCCGGAGGGGAGAGGGAAACGCAGGAGGCTTCCAGGAAGGGGGAGGGAGAGCCGAAGGGATCCAGATCCACCACCTGGAACCCCCTCCTGTTCCTCCAGAGGAGGAGATGGGCCTCCTCCCGGCACACGACCACGTTGGGGAGGGAGTTGAGGGAAACGTTCCTGCACAGAAGGGAATGCGCCTCCTCGGACGCATCGTTCACCACCACCTCCCTCACCCCCTTCACCTCGGCGGCGTACCTGAGCCCCCTGGCCCCCACTCCCGCGAGCGGGTCACAGACCCTGAGCCCCCCTCCCATCCTCCGGCTGAAGACCGAGACCGCTGCCACCCCTATGTCCCTCCCCAGCTCCATGTGGGGGTTGTAGAAGACGGGGGCCAGGGAGGGAACGAAGTCCCCCGAGGGGGCCCTGAAGCCCGCGAGCTCAGGCACCTCCAGCTCCACCTTTCCCTCACGGACCCTTTCGGTCCTCATCATATCGGCTCCCCCGGCCTCCCTAAAACTCCTACCCGGGACCCTCCAGCAGAGTTAAAGAGGGGAAGGAAGAGGGAAGAAGATGGACCGGGGGGAAGGAATGAAGAAGGCCGCCGAGCTCCTTTCCTCCTCCCGCCACGCCGTGGCCCTCACGGGTGCGGGCATGAGCACGGAGTCGGGCATACCGGACTTCCGCTCCCCGGGAGGTCTCTGGTCCAGGTACGACCCCTCGGAGTTCGCCACCCTCTCCTCCTTCCTGGGTGATCCCTCACGCTTCTACCGCGCTGCCTCGGAGTTCCTCTCCGTTTTCACAGCGGAGCCCAACGAGGGGCATAGGGCACTGGCGGAGCTCGAGCAGATGGGCGTGCTGAAGGCGGTGATAACCCAGAACATAGACGGCCTCCACCAGGCGGCCGGCTCCAGGAAGGTGGTGGAGCTCCACGGGAACCTCAGGGAGTGCAAGTGCCTCTCCTGCGGCAGGGTTTTCCCCATAGAGGTGCTGGCGGAGAAGCTCGTGCAGGAGGGGGAAATCCCTCCCCTCTGCAACGACTGCGGGGGTATCCTCAAGCCCAACGTGGTCTTCTTCGGGGAGCAACTCCCCAGGGACGCGCTGGAGGAAGCCTTCGAGCAGGCGAAGAGGTGCGACCTCATGCTGGTGGCGGGAAGCTCCCTGGTGGTGAGCCCGGCCAACTTCCTTCCCCCCATGGCGGTGGAGGCCGGGGCCCACCTCCTCATCGTGAACGAGGAGGTCACGCCCATGGATGCCTTCGCCTCGGTGGTGATCAGGGGGAAGACGGGGAGGGTGCTCCCCGAGCTGGTGAGACTGGTCCGGGAATTGAGGAAGGATTGAAGAAAAAAAATATGGGTCGGAGCTGCGGTTGGGAGTTTACTTGAAACTGGGGGCGGTCTTCGCGACTTCCTGTCCGATCTTGCCGAACTTCATGGCGTCGGCAAGGGAACCCTGGATGCTGTACTTCTTGGCCATGAAGGCCCTGGTGGCGTCCTCCTCCCTCGTCAGCAGCTTCCACATGATGTCCTTGTTCCCTATCATGGTGAAGGCGGGGCTCGGGTGCTTACCCACGTTGAAGGTTACCTGTCCCCCCTTGAACTCCAGGTAGAACTCCTTCACATCCTCCCCGTCCACCACGAACTGCACCACCTTGTCCCAGCCCTGCATCAGTTTCTTGGCACCCTCGTTCTGGTTCGCCAGCTCCGCAAACATCTTCCAGCCTTCAGCTACTTCTCCCAAGTTTTCACCTTTTTTTTTCCTCTTCCCACCTATTTAACCCTTCACCAGAGCGCCCCTCCTGAGAAAACCGAAAAAAAATAAGGATGGGCGAGTTGCCGTCCGCCTCTACACGAGGCTGACGTTCTTGCCCACTTCCTCCAAAATCTTCCTGAACTTTATGGACTCGGCCAGGGAACCCTGCACGGCGTACTTCTTCGCCATGAACGCCTTAACGGCGTCCTCCTCCCTCGTCAGCAGCTTCCACATGATGTCCGCGTTCCCCACCATGGTAAAGGCAGGACTGGGATGCCTCCCCACATGGAAGCTCGCCACCCCGTCCTTGGCCTCCAGGTAGAACTCCTTGGGATCCTCCCCTTCCACCACGAACTGCACTGCCTTGTTGCCCCACGCCTTCAGCGCCTGCTTGGCCGACTCCATGGTGTTCGCTATCTCAGCCGCCTTCTTCCATCCATCCGCTACCTTTCCCAAGTTTTCACCTTCCCCCCTCCCCACTTTCCCATTTAACCTTATCGTTTCCCGGGAGCAGTATATACTGTCAATACGCCCCGAGCCATTATTCCCCCGTCAACCCAGCTTCTCGCAGTTGAGGCCCAACCTCTCGCAGAGCTCCTTGTACCTGTTCCTCACCGTAACCTCCGTGACCCTGGCCACGTCCGCCACCTCCCTCTGGGTTCTCCTCTCCCCCAGCATCTGGGCGGCGATGTAGATGGCGGCGGCCGTGACCCCCGTGGGACCCCTTCCCGAGGTCAGGCCCCTCTCCACGGCCTCCTTCAGGATCTCGATGGCCTTGGACTGGACCTCCCCGCTCAGGCCCAGCTCGCTGGCGAACCTGGGGACGTAATCCGCGGGAGAGGTGGGGTGCAGGTGGATGAGCAGTTCCCTGGCTATGAACCTGTAGCTGCGGCTTATCTCCTTCTTGCTCACCCTGGAGACATCGGCTATCTCGTCCAGGGTCCTCGGCACCTTGCACTCCCTGCAGGCGGCGTAGAGGGCAGCACCGGCCACCCCCTCTATCGACCTCCCCCTTATCAGCTTCTCCTCCACTGCCCTCCTGTAGATCACGGCGGCGGTCTCGCGCACGTTCCTGGGGAGGCTCAGGTGGGAGGCCATCCGGTCTATCTCGGAGAGGGCGAAGGCCAGGTTCCTCTCTATGGCGTCAGAGACCCTTATCCTGCGCTGCCACTTGCGCAGCCTGTAGATCTGCGCCCTGCGCTTGGGCGTAAGGTCCTTCCCGTAGGAGTCCCTGTCCCTCCAGTCTATCATGGTGGAGAGACCCTTATCGTGGATGGTGTCACGGAGGCAAACGGCACCCCTCCCCCCCACGAAGTTCAGGTGCCCAGGGACGGTCACATCATAGGCGTAACCGTTGGTGGACCTCACCTTGGAGATGCGCCTCACCCTCAAAAATGCCAGCTGACCCCTGGCCAGTTTAGCCAGCTCTTGGTCCCCATACTTCTCCGCGATTCTGAGGGCGAGCTCCCTCCCTATCCTCAGCCTACTCCTGGAGCCCCATTCCCTCCTGTACTTCAGGGGAGCGGGCAAAAGGTCCGTCAGCGTGCCCTTCCTCGCCCTGGGTTTGAATCCGTCCATGAACCCCAGCTGGTGAACCGTATCAGGACTGGTGACCCTCGTTCCGGTCAGCTTGCTCGCCGGGAGGACCTGCCCGGTGGAAAGCCTGTGCGATGGAACTTCCTCCTCCGTGTAGCTGGCAAAAATCCCTTCAAAGAGGTAAAGATAGAGAAGATCGTTGCTCAGCTCTCCATTGCATGAAACCGTGTAAAGGTGCACAAGCGGTCTCCAGTGGGGCTTCTCCTCTGGGTGGGTGTACACACATCCGTCACCCCTTGCGTAGGACCTGAGGAAAGCCCTCCTGGCTCGGGGGGAAGAGAAGACTACAGGCGGCACCCTCTTCCTTCTGGCCTCCCTGCCGGCGCCCAGGATTTCGTCCAGCAGCAGGGCGAGGGTCTTGCTACCGACGCTCACCACAAGGGAGGAAGGATAACGGTATAGGCTGGCCTCTAGCCCGAAAATCTCCTGTAAGTACCTGATGGTTTCCTCGGCATACTCCTCCTCTTCAGGTCCGAAGGTGAAGCTAACCCCGTGGGAGGTGACGCAACCCTCACTCACATAGTATCCCATCAAGGCACCCAGGCGCTCGTCGACCGGAATCCTGAGCGGCAGTCCCTTCCGACACCCATGTGCCCTTATCCTCACCCCCCCATTCCCCACGAAGCCCTTCAGCTCAAGGAAAACCTCCAGGGGGAGCTTCGATTCTTTACTCCAGGCTTTCACTTTCCTCTCATCGAACCTCCTCCTCAGCTCTTCGTATACTCCGGCCGGTATCCCGTCCACGAAGAATCTGCCCTGCACCCTCGCGAACTCATGCGCCAGGTTCAGCTCCTGAGGAAACGGCCCAAGCTCGGGCAGGACCCTTGGCACGGCCACGAAATCCCCCTCCCGCAGCTTCTCCACCTCCACCGGAACCACCCTCCCCTCCCTCACCGTATAGAGGCCGTGGGCTCCCGTTACCCTGACCCTCCTTCCCCCTTCCAACTCCACCTCGTACAGGGGACCGCTCACAGGATGTCTGGTGACGTGGCTTACCGGCGCCCACTTCATCTTGTAATCCTCATCGAAAACCACGGTCCTGTACCCTCGTACGGGCGCTATCTCCACTTCTCCCTCTCTTCTCACCTCCTCGCTCTCCTCGAGGACCGAATCCACCCACTCCCCTATGGGGAGAATCCTCACCTCCCCCTCTTTCTCCAGGATGATGGGTTCCGAGTAATCCACGCTGAAGGTCATGGGTGCCCCCACTCTGCCTCTCTTGTCCCTCTGCTCCTGGTCGAAGGCCCTCCACTCCGGCCCCAGGTCCATGATCCTCTCTGCGATCACGTAGCCGCAGCCCGCGCATACCAGCTCCCCGTGCTCATAGTCGCGGACCAGCTTGGTCGCCCCGCAGCTGGGGCAAGAGGTTCTCTTCTTGGGCTTCTCCTCCGTCTCTTGCTCGGCCGTCACTTCCTCACCTCCACGTAGAGTTCTTTGCCCAGTAAAGCGCCCAGCTCCTTCTCCCCCAGGGCCTTGTGGGGACGGAGCAGAGCGTAGGGACTGGAAACGGGTCCAAAGAGGTCCTGGATCCTGCCCACCTCCCCCTTCCCCTTCACCAGCAGGACCTCCCCAAGCTTCTGGGGACTCTCCAGCCTGGCCACGAGCCCCCTGGGAGTCCTGTGCAGCAGCCGTCCCACCTTCCTCATCCCTCCACCTCCGACCCTTCGCCGGTCCTGTTTCTATATTTAAGTTTTTCGAAATATTTAAATGGTACGCTTTTAAGGCCCCGAAAGCTTCATGTGGCTAGGGGCGGAAAAAATGAAGATGGAGAAAACCAAGTTCGTTTATCTCCTTGGCCCCGCAGGGAGCGGGAAGTCCACCCTCCTCTCCTCCATGCTCGACCTCCTCAGCCAGCAGCAGAAGGTCCTCCCCCTCAACCTGGACCCCGGGGCCGACTGGCTTCCCTACACCCCTGAGGTTGATGTGAGAACGAGGATCACGCTGGCCGAGGTGATGGAGCAGTACCGGCTGGGACCCAACGGCGCCCTCCTGGCCTCCGTCAACCTCACCCTCAACCACCTCCCGGAGTTCGAGGAGCTGATCTCCTCCTGGGGCCCTGACTACGTGCTGGTGGACACGCCCGGACAGCTCGAACTCTTCGCCTTCAGAGATACGGGAGTGAGGGTGGTCAAGGGGCTGGGGGGAAGGGCCGCCATTCTCTTCCTGGTGGATTCCTTCTTCGCTCGCAGCCCCACCGACTTCGTCTCCATGCTCACGCTTGCCACCTCCGTGCACACCCGGTTTGGCCTGCCACAGCTCAACGTGCTCACCAAGGTCGACCTCCTTCAGCCTGAGGAGCTGGAGAGGGTGGAGAGGTGGATGGAGGACCCAGACTACCTGTCCTCGGAGGTGGAGGTAGAGGCGAGGGGACTGAGGAGGGAAGTGGCCAGAGGACTGCTCTCGGCCCTCTCCGCGGTGGGCATGCCCACCACCCTCCAGATGGTCTCCCCCCTCCGCAACGAGGGGATAGTGGAACTGCAGGCTTCCGTGGAAAGGCTGTTCGGGGCGGAAACCGAGTTGGACCTGGGAGAGGAGGGATATCGAGGGCAGGAATGAAAGGGGGATTCTTCCCCTCATCGCCACCTTCAGCCCTCTCCTCCTGGTGGTGATGGTCTTCGCCGTCTACGCCTACGCCCACCTGCGGTCCCCCGCCCCCGTTTCCCCCATAACCTGCTTCGTGGAGATGAGGGAGACACCGCCACGGTGGTCTACGTGCCCACCCGGCAGACCCTCTGCACTTGCCCACCTAGAGGTTCAACCTCCTTCTCTGCACCATCAGGCAGGTCCCATGCACCACTTCAATTCCCCTCTCCCTGCAGAAAGCCACGGCCTCCTCCGACTCGGACCCTGGCTGCATCCAGACCCTCTTTATCCCCAGCTCTGCGCACTCCCTCACCACCTCCTCCGTCACCCCCGGTGGAACGACCGTTACCACCACATCCGGTCTGCGGGGAAGCTCACGGAGGGAGGGATAACACTCCTCCCCCATCAGCTCGTTCAGGTGGGGGTTGACGGGGTAAACGAGAAAACCGGCCTCCTTCAGGTCCCGGTACACCTTGTATCCGTACTTCTCGGGAGCCGCACTGGCCCCCACCACGGCGAAGAGGTTCCTCCGGTCCAAGAAGGCCCCCACTTCCATCCCCCTTCCTCTGTCCTCATCCTATTTCTCCCCGCCGGAGGGAAGGCACGAGCCTTTTCCTCTTTAAAAGGGAGGAAAGGGGCAAAACCTTCCGGAGAAAATGGAACCCAAGAGCCTCCCACGCTTCGAGGAGCTGGTGGGAAAGGAGCTGGCGGAGAAGGGAATCCTTGACCCCACCCATGTGATGGCGGTGCTCAAGCTGGGCGAGGATGCGAGGTCCGGGCTGGAGGGACTGGAGAAGGCAGGAGTGGAGGTCTCCACCAAGAACAAGACGGCCCTGTGCCTCACCGAGCTGGCCACCACGCTGAAGGTGAGATACGGATACACCCTGGACGTGGAACTCGTGAGCGGGGCCCTCTACCATTTGGTGAGGGGGCTGAACCTTTATCCCTGCGAAGTGGTGGCCCACTACTGGCCCGAGACCTCGCCCGTGGTCTTCCTGCTGGACCGAGAGATAGCCCTGGTGGTGGCTCCAAGGGTAGAGTGAAAAGCCTCTAGGTCAAGCAAGCACCAGCACAAACAAACTTCCAAGTTCCATTTTTATCCGCTCCTACACGTTCCGCTACCCTTGCCTTTCCCCCTAACTCTGGACCGATGTTTTTGAAGGGTTCTAGGGCAGAATACCGAGGAGTGTTCCCAGAATGGTGCGGGGGAGGGGATTTGAACCCCCGAACCCCTACGGGACTGGCGCCTCAGGCCAGCGCCTTAGACCTGGCTTGGCTACCCCCGCACCTACTTCTCTAACTTGGAGGGGGTTTATCTCTTTACCGCCTAGAAATCCCACGGGCAAAGGGAGGTCACGGTTTTCCCCCTCCGACCACAGCCCCTGAAAACCAGAACTTGCCGTCTCCCCCCTAAAGCTTCTCCACCAGCTTCTCGAATCTCTCGCACTTCTCCGCCAGGGCCTTCACCGCCTGGAGGAAAAGCTGCTCCGGCCGGAGGGACCCGTTGGTCTCCACCCTGAAGATGAACCGGCTGTCGTCGAAACCCACCCTCACCGCCCCTTTCTTACACACCTTTTCGCACATCCTGCACATGGTGCACTTGGTAACGTCCGTAACCGCCACCCTCCCATCCGAGGGGACGAGGATCCTGGGAGGACATGCCTCCACACAGTCCTCGCAACCGTCACACTCCTTGGGGTTCACCCTCACCACGGGCATGTACTTGTAAGAAGCCAAACCTGGTTGCCACTTCGCGTGCTCCTTTCCCAGCCCCAGCCTCGCCAGGGCCGTAAGCTCCAGCTTCTGTCCCCTCTCCAGCTTCACGATTGGTATGGAGCCGCTCACAGGCACCACGTTCTCATCCGAGGACTGGAGGTCTCCGCTCATCACCATACACGGTCCCTCTTTCTGGAGGGAGAGGGACACGGTGCACTTCGGGCACCTTCCCTCCTCGCACTTGCACTCCTCCGGCAGGACGTAACCTTTCAGGGGGGTCTTCAGGGGTACCATCGCCAGCCGGTGGGCGAGGATTTCGTCGTGGAGGGCGGAGTCGTTCTGTTTAACCTCCAGCTCGTCCACGGCCATCACGGGGACCTCCCTCAGGATGGCCCTCCTCAGGGAGTTGGCCATGGCCGGGGTGATCCCCTCCAGCCTCAGCTCCATCTCCTGCTCCGTGAGGGAAGTGATCTTCACTTCCATTCAGACCCTCCTCCCCCTCCTCCCTCCCTTCCTCTTCGTACCGTCGTGCGGGATGGGAGTAACATCCTCGATGCTGCCTATCTTCAGCCCCGCTCTGGCCAGGGCCCTGATGGCCGCCTGCGCCCCAGGGCCGGGGCTCCTGGAGCCGCTGCCGCCGGGGGCCCTCACCTTGATGTGGACCCCCACTATCCCCTTCTCCATGGCCTCCTCCGCCGCCCTGGCCGCGGCCTGCATCGCAGCGTAGGGGGAAGCTTCCTCCCTGTCGGTCTTCACCACCATCCCTCCCGACCTCCTCGCGATGGTCTCCGCTCCGGTAAGGTCCGTGATGTGGATGATGGTATCGTTGAAGGAGGAGTAAATGTGGGCCACCCCCCACCTCCCCACTCTGTGCTCGCTCATCCCTCACCCTCCTGTGCGGGCTCCGCCGGGGACGGGGGCGAAGGAGGCGCCACCTGAAGGGAGGCCTCCACCTTTCCCTCCTCCTCCGTGGGCACGAGGTAGCTGGGAACCTTCACCTTGTGATCCCCTATCTTCACGTGGCCGTGGATGATGAGCTGCCTGGCCTGGCGCGGAGTCCTCGCCAGACCCTTCCTGTAGACCACCGTCTGCAGCCTCCTCTCCAGCAGGTCCTCCAGCGTGAGGCTGAGCACGTCGTCCAGGGTGGCGTTCTCCCCCACCAGCCCAAACTTCCTTAGCCTGTCTAGGAGCTGCCTGGTCTCCAGCTCAGCCTGCCTGCCGCTCAGAGCCAGCAACCTCCTGGCCTGCCTCCTCCACCCCCTGAGGATGGCCGCCGTCTTCCATATCTCTTCCTTTCTCCTCAACCCGTACTTCTTTAGAAGGGCATCCTCGGCATCCATCCTCTCCTTGTCCCAGGGGTGGAGCGGCCTGCTGTACTTCTTCCTCTGCCTCTTCAAGTCCTCACTCCTTCTTCTCTTTCTTCTCCTTCTTGGACTCCTTGGCCTTGGCGGCTTCCTCCCTTATCCTCACCTCTTTCCTCTTCACCCCCACGGTCATGCCCCTCCTGCCCGTGGTCCTGGTCCTCTGGCCCCTCACCGGAAGTCCCAGCTCATGTCTGATCCCCCTGCGGCTCCTTATCCTGCGCTCCAGCCCGATGTCGCCCTGAACGGCCATGTCCAGGTCTGGCCCCAGAAGATGCAGGTCCTTCCCCGTCTCATAATCCTTCCTCCGATTGAACATCCAGGAAGGAATCCCGTGCTTGGCCGGATCCCTCAGCACCTCCTCCACCCTCTTCAGGGCCTCCTCGTCCAGAGAACCGAGCTTATCGGAGGGATTGACGCCCGCTGCCAGGGCAACCGCCCTGGCGAAGGTGGGACCCACACCCTTGAGTTCGGAGAGGGCCCACTGCACGGGCTTCTCCCCTGGCAGGTCCTTGTAGATCACCCTCACGATGTGCCTGAACTCGGCCATTACGAAAACTTTAAAACCAAAACTTATAAGGAATTGCCCTCCCCCTTCCCCGTCCCTCTGGAAAGCGCCGGGGGAGGGATTTGAACCCTCGAGACCCAAAGGGTCACACGCTCTCCAGGCGTGCGCCTTACCTGGCTAGGCTACCCCGGCCCACCCCTCTGGGCCGGCAGGAGTAAAAGCCTATCTGGAACCCTGCACCTAACTTTAAACCTCACTCCTCCGAGGAAAAAAGATGCGGATAGTGGTGCTGGGGGGAGCCGGGCACATAGGCTCCGGGGTGGTGAGGGAACTCTCCAGGCTCGCACCTGAGGCCGACATCGTGGTGGCGGACAAAAACGTGGAAAAGGCGAGCGAGCTTTGCAGTGAGCTAGGGGGGAGAACCACGGCACGACGGGTGGACGCCAACGACCCCTCCAGCCTGGTGGAAGCCCTGAGGGGGGCGGAGGTGGCGGTGAGTACCGTGGGGCCATACTACACCTACGGGGCCAAAGTGCTGCGCTCAGCCATAAAGGCGGGAACCCATCTCGTGGACGTGGATGACGACTACGACGCCACGGAGGAGTGCCTGAATCTGCGGGAGGAGGCCGAAAGAGCGGGGGTGCTGGCCATCGTGGGATTGGGGGCCACCCCTGGCCTCCTCAACCTGATGGGAAAGTACGGGGCGGATGAACTCGACGAAGTGGATGAGATCCACACGTCCTGGGCCTGGACGGGGGTGGATCCCGAGATGGGGCCCGCCATCATCTCCCACTACTTCCACGCCATCACCGGGGAGGTCCCGACCTACAGGGGAGGAGAGTGGGTAAGGGTGAAGGCCCTCTCCGAGCCCGAGGTGGTCACCTTTCCTCCCCCCGTGGGCCCACGGAGGGTCTACCACGTGGGTCATCCTGAACCCGTGACCCTCCCCCGGTACGTGAGGGGGGTGAAAACGGTCACCAACAAGGGAACGATCTGGCCCACCTCCCTCGCCGACCTCGCCAAAACCTTCTCCGAGGTGGGCCTCACCACCCTGAGGGAGCTGAACCTGAGAGGGACATCCGTCCCCCTCCGGGAGATCATGGTCCATCTGACGCTCGACCTGGCGGACTTTGCCCCTCCCGAACTCCTGGAGGAGGCCCAGCGGGAACTGGAAGACCTGGGGGAGTACTCCCTGGGAGTGGCCCTCAGGGCGGAGGTGAGGGGGAGGAAGGAGGGGAAGAGGGCGAGGAGGATCTACGGGGCAGTCTGCCGCTCGGCCGTGACCGCCACAGCCCTACCGGCGGCTGTGGGGGCCCTCTGGATAGCGAGGGGGGAAGTGAGGGGAAAAGGGGTCTTCCCCCCCGAAGGCCTTATCGAGCCGGGGCGCTTCCTACGCGAGGTGGGGAAGGAAGTGGAGATCTTCGAAACGGAGGAGCTAAGCGGAAGGCTCTGAGCCCCTCCGCTCATCGCGCGACCTGATCCTGGTTTATCCCCCTGCGCCTCTCCTCCAGGAGCTTCAGGGCCTCGCGGTCCCCCGTCCTCAGGAAGTACCTTTCCGCCCTCCTGAGGGCCCAGAGGGCATCCCCAGGATCACCCCTCCTCACATGCCACTCGGCGCACCTCATCCAGGCCCTCCCGGGCTCTCGGTACTTCCTCCAACCCTTTCCGGTCCCCCTCAGGACCCCGGCGGCTCTTTCGTAAGCATCCGCGGCTCTGAAGAAGTCCCCCCTCTCCTCCCACTTCCTGGCCAGGGACTCGTAAACCCTGCGGGCCTCCGCTTGCTTCCCGACCCTTTCCCAACACCTGGCGGCCTCCAAGAGGAGAAAGGCGACCAACCCGAAATCTCCACCCCTCTCCGCCATCCCTGCCGCCCTCCCGTATCCGCCCGCCGCCTCCCCCAACCTTCCCTCCCCCTCCAGCAGCCTGCTCCGCTGGTAGAGCCCGTAGGAGGAGAGAAAGTAGCTGCCTTTTTCCTCCTTGAGCCTCGCGTACTCCTCCCACATCCTCTCAGCCAACCCCAGCTCCCCCCGCCGTTCCGCCTCCAGCGCCTTGACCTCGTACTCCCTTGAGAGCTCGTAAGCGTCCCCATCCGCACCCCCTTCCCCGCGCCTCTTCCCTTCTCTTCGAGGGGCACCAGCCTTCCCCAAGGGCTCACTTCCACTTCCTGGGATAGGTGCCGGGAGACATCACCACCCTCTCGGGCTTCGCCACGATCCCGTGGTCCGCCTCCAGGATCTGCTTGGAGGTCTGGGTGGCTTTGGCCAGGCACACGAGCTCACCCTTCAGGGTCATCACCGCCACCAGGTCGCCCGGCGAAATCCCCGTTTCCACCGTGAGCACGCCCGGCGCCGCCAGCGCCGCACCGTGGCAGAGGGCGTCCACCGCGCCGTCCCTCACCACCAGCTTGGGAAGGTGTCCCACGGCGGCCTCCACGGGAAGCACCGTCCTCCGCAACCACTTCTCGTCGCCCTCCTCCTTCCAGAAGGCGTAAGCATCCGTGATGTCCTGGAGCTTCACCAGCGTGCCGTCCTCCGCGAAGGGTCCCGTCCTGGTCCTCCTCAGCTCCTTCATGTGGGCCCCGCAGCCCAGCGCCAGCCCCAAATCGAAGCAGTACTTCCTGAGGTAGGTCCCCGCCTCGCATCCCACCCTCAGCAGGACGTTCCTCCCCTCCCTCTCCAGGATCTCCGCGTAGTAGACCTTCCTCTTCCTGAGCTTCCTCCTCACCGCCGCCCGCATGGGGGGACGCTGGTAGATCTCCCCCTGGAACTCCTCCAGCACCTCCCTGAGGCGCGCCTCGGGCACCTCCCCGTGCAGGTGGAGCAGGCACACGTACTCCTTGCCCGCGGGGAGGAGGGCCTGAAGCACCTTGGTCGCGTCCTCCAGGGCCACGGGGAGCACCCCGCTGACCGCCGGGTCCAGAGTGCCGGAGTGACCGGCCTTCTTCCTCTCCATCACCGACTTGACCCAAGAGACCACCTCGTGGGAGGTAGGCCCCACGGGCTTGTCCAGGTTGAGCACGCCGAGCCTCAGGTGCTCCGCCATGGGGCGCTGGGTGGGGGAACAACCGTATCGCTCGTCCGTCAGGTCCTCCGCCCTCACCAGCACCTCCCTGGCGGAGAGAAAGGGCAGCACCTTCAAGCCTGGGTCCCCTGGCCACCGGAGCGGGAAAGGGCGTCCTCCAGCAGCCTCACCACCTCCCCGTCCTCCGCCCCGGGTGGGAGATCGAGCTTGAGGGGCAGGGGCTCCAGGTGTTTGACGTTGCACTTCCTCCTCTTCACTCCCTTCCCCACCACCACGACGTAGGTATCGTCCACCGTCTCCACCACCACGCACTTCCTTCCCGCTTCCTTCCCGGCTATCTTAACGCACACCCTTCCTACTTCCATCCTTCCTCCTCCTTTCCACGAGCCTCTCCAGCATCTCCACCTCCTCCTCCACCCCCAGCCTGGAGGTGTTGATCACGAGGTCGAAGACGGAGAGGTCGTCTATATCTATCCCGTAGAGCTCCTTAAACCGCTTTCTCTCGCTCCTCTCCCTGACCAGCGTTTCCTCCCTCACCTCCTTCAGGTCCCTGCCCTCCCTCTCCGCAATCCTCCTCACCCTCACCTCCAGCGGGGCCGTGAGGAGCACCCTCAGGTCCGCGTCCTTCACCATCCAGCCCGAAAGCCTCCCATCCACCACCGCCTCGCCCCTGACCTCCGCCAGCCTCCTGTCGATCTCCCTGTCTATCTCGGGGTGCTTCTCCGCGTACTCGGAGAACTCCTTCAGGTCCATTCCCCTCTCCTCCGCCATGCGCCTGAAGACCTCCCCCGCGGAGAGGTACCTGAGCCCGAGCCTCCTGGCCAGTTCTTTAGCCACTACGCTCTTCCCCGCCCCGTGTTCACCGCTTATGGTGATGAGCAAGCTCCACCTACCGGAGGAGACTTCTCAGGGCCTCCCTGGAGCACCTGGAGCAGAGGTCGGAGAAGGGACGGTTGGCCTTCCTGGAAGAGCGGGGGAGACCCCTCGGGCGGGAGGGAAGGCCGGGCAGGGGACGACCGCACCTCCTGCACCTGGCCGGACCCCTCTTCCTCTCCTCGTACCTCACCTCCGTCCTCCCCCCGGGCAGCCTCAGGGAAATCCTGCGGAGAGCCCTCGACCTCAGTCTGCGCGCGGGCATTCACTCACCTATCAGCAGCCTCCTCCAGAGGTGAGAGAAGACGAAGTAGGTTATAAAGAGCCACCCCACGAACCCGCAGGAGGACCACTCCCCGAAGAAGGGAAGGGGGAGGGAGAAGGGGAGCCAGGCCATCACCCAGCCCACGTAGATCCGGCTGAGCAGGGCCCAGAGGAGGAGCCAGGGAAAGAGGTAGACCAGGGTGGGACGGAAGCTCTCCCTCATCATCTCGCCCTGGAGGGAGAGGATGCGCCCCTGCTCCGTCATCATCTTGTGGACCTTCTTCATGTCCTTCTTGCGCTGGGCCTCCCTGAGCTCGGCCTGCCAGGAGGCGACCTCCTTCCTGATCCTCCTCATCTTCTCCCAGTCCACCATCCTGCGGGTGAGCATGGTGACGAAGAGGGAAAAGAGGAGGGAGATGAGGAGCACCAGGGAAGTGGCATGTCCGTAGGCGAGGGGGACTTCCAGCCCCGCCTTCGAAATCCCTCTCTCCAGCAGGGAGCGCAGGGAGAGGATGCCCTCCTCCGAGGGGGCGGAAAGCTGGTTATCGAAGGCCGTGAGGATCTGGTTGTCCAACCCGGGGTCGACGTTCTCCAGCGCGGACCTCAGGCCGAGGTAGTCCTCCTTGGCCCTTCCCAGGCTATCCTTGGCCCCCGTCTCGCTCCCGTGCCTGAGGGAGATCAGGGACTGGTCCACCTTCCCCAGCATCACCTTGGCGGGCGTGTCGGCACGGTGGGCGAACACCGCCCAGAGGGTGGCTCCCAAAGCCAGGAGCACGAGCAGGACCACCGACACCTCCACCAGCCTTCCCTTCCCCTTCGGGACCGGCTGGGGCGGTGGCGGTGCGACGCCTCCCGGAGCCGCGGTGCTTTCCTCACTCACCCAGGAACCTCCTCAGAGCCGGGAACATCTCGCTCACCCGCTCCCTGGCTATTTCCTCGTAGAGGCTATAAGTAATCCCCACCGCCAGCAGGATACCCGTTCCCGATCCCAGGGCCCCCAGGAAATCAGCCACGGCTGAGAGGGCGCCTATGGCCAGACCGCTCAGCACCGTGAGGCCGGAGATGTACCTGGAGAGGAGCTGCTCCATCACCCTCACGTCCCTCCTGAAGCCCGGGATGAGGAAGCCCGACTCGTCCAGGCTCTCCGCCACCTCCCTGGGGCCCATCCCCGCAAGGGAGACCCAGAGGATGCTGAAGCCCACACAGAGGGAGACCAGCAGGAGGAAGTAAATCAAGGCCCTCAGCGGATCGCCGGCCACCTCCGTCAGCCCGTGGGGGGCGCTCAGGTACGGGTCCAGGAAGTTCAGGCGGGGGAAGAAGTAGGTTAGGAGCCTGAGGTTGGCGAAGACCGCCATGGCCAGGATCACGGGTATCACCGAGGTGTACATGAACTTCAGGGGGTACCTTCCCCTGATCCCCCCGAACCTCCCGTAGGCGATGGGGATTTCCACCCTCATGCTCTCGGCGTACACGGCGACCAGGAAGACCACCACCGTGGCTATCACCCCCAGCATGTTGGCCCCTCCCCTCAGGAAGGCGTCGGAGAGGGGCCCACCGGAGACGAGGGTCTTCACGAAGAAGGGGACCGCCCCTATGAGTTCCCCCCCGTACCTGAAGGGGGAGAGGGCCTGCCATACCACCTCCGTGGCCACCCCGCCCACGATGAAGAGCCCTATCCCGCTCCCGAAGCCGTACTTGGAAACGAGCTCGTCCAGGTACATCACCACCACTGCCCCCAGCACCAGCTGACCCAGCACCATCATCCTGGTCTCCATCGGAAGGGCGGACCCTCCCCTGGTGTACCATCCCCCCATCACCAGCGCCCCTCCCTGGAAGAGGGCCATGAAGATGGCGAAGAGCTTCTGCACCCCCGTGAAGAGGGCCCTGTCCTCCCTGTCCCGGAGGTCCAGCCCTATGAGCTTGGCGCCCACCAGCAGCTGCATGATGATGCCCGCCGTCACGATGGGCCCTATCCCCAGCTCCACCAGGCTCCCCGCGTGGCTCGCCAGCACGTACCTGAGGGCCCCGAAGAAGCTCTGGGTCTGCCTCTCCACCCCGTAGAGGGGGACCTGGGTCATCACCAGGAAGAGGAGGAGGGCGAGCGCGCTCCAGAGGAACTTCTCTTTGAAGGAAACGTGCCTCTTCGGAACCTCCACCTCGGGAAGAACTTTCAGGAGGGGCTTGAACACGTAGAGCCTGGACCTAGGCTTCTCTTCCTGGTTCATCGGCCGACTCCCCTACCACCAGCCCTCCGGCTTCCTCCACCTTCGCCCTCGCCGCAGCGGTCACGTGAGGCGCCCTCAGCTCCAGGGCGTGCTCCACCCTTCCCCCTCCCAGCACCTTCTCCACTCCCAGCCTGGAGACGTCCACCGCTATCCTCTCCCCCCTCCTCTCGGCCAGACCCTTCTCCAGCAGCTCCTCTATCCTCTCGTCTATCTCACCCACGTTCATCGCCACGGGCTCCGGCCTCTCCGCGGGGACGAAGCCGTGCTTGCCGAAGTGGTCGGGGAAGTACCTCAGGATGTAGCTCCACTTCTGCTTGTGCCCCCCGCTCCACCCCTTCCCCCCTTTCTCTCCGCTCCCCCTCCCCCTCTTCGCGCAGCCCCTTCCATGGGTCCTTCCGTCGTACTTCCCTGCCTTCCGCCTCCTCCTCACCACCATCCTCCCACCTCAGATCATCCTCAGGATCAGCTCGTTTATCCCCTCGCCCCTGTAGCCCAGGTCACCTCCCTCCTTGACCGACCTCTTGGTCGCCCTGTATCCTCCCCTGGGGGGGTGCAGCCTGAAGACCTTCTTTAAATCCGGGAGATCCTTCACGCCGGCCTTCCCCTCCAGGAGGGCGTCGGCAAACTCCTCCAGGGAAGAAAAACCCGCCTCCCTCAGCCTCTCCTCCGTGAGGGGGAGGTCACCCTTCAGCCTGCCCCTCTTCCGGAGGAGGGAGAGCAGGGTTTCCCTGTTGATCTCACCCCAGGTAACCATGTCCTTGACCTTCTTCAGCATCCCCTTCTCCGAGTCCCCCCCACGGAGGAGGACGCAGTGGTTCACCCTGGTGAGGCCCATCATCCTGAGGGTTTCCACCACCTCCTTCCTCGCCTTGACGCTGCCCCTCAGCCTCACCGCCGCCAGGAGCTCAGCCACTGGTCTCCCCTCCCACCGCACCCAGCTGGAGGCCCCTCTTCCCCCCCACGAGGGCCACCCTCGTGAGGTTCTTGAGGGCCTCCAGGGTGGCCATCGAAAGGTTGATCGTGGTCCTGGTCTCACCCCTAGAGAAGGTCCAGGCATCCTTCACCCCTGCCAGCTCCAGCACCGCCCTGGGGACCTCCGAGGCCACCAGACCCAGACCCCTGGGCGCTGGTTTGATGGTGATCTCCACGCTCCCGTACTTCCCCTTCCCCTCCACGGGAACGGAGTGGGGTCGTTCGCACCTGCACTCCCAGCTCCCGCATCCCCTGGCCACCTCCACCAGACCCATCTTGGCCGTGAGGGTGGCCTTTCTTATCGCCTCCCTTATCTCCCTGGCGCTGTTGTGCCCCACCCCCACCAGACCGTCCCGGTTCCCCACCGCCACCAGCACCCTGTACTTGTTCCTCCTCCCGGACTTGTGCATCCGCTGCACGAAGTTTATGGCCAGGATCCTCTCCTCCAGGCCCGGGACCAGGAGTTCCACGATCTCGGGCTCCTTGATGGGCAACCCCCTCCTGAGGATTTCTGAGATGCTCTTCACCTTTCCCTCCTTGACCTCCCTCCCCAGCGCGGTCTTGGGCTCCCAGGTCTCCAGCGTGGGCTTCTCCATCATCTCACCCGCTCAACCTCTCCTCCAGGGTCTTTTTTACCTCATCGAAGTGCCCGGGAAGTTCCTCCGGTGGCAGGCCCCTCTTCAGGTACTCGGAGAACCTCCTGGTGTACTCCTCCCCCTCCTCCTTGAGCTTCTCGGCGTACCCCGCTATGTGCTCCCCCCTCACTCTCTCCTCCGCCGGGAGCATCTCCTCGGAATGGGGGATACTCAGGCCTGCATCCAGGGCCCCCTTCAGCACGGCAAAGACCTTGGAGGAGGGAACGGGCTCATGGAGTCCCACGTCCAGCACGCACTCCTCCACCCCCTCCTTCTTGGCCCTCAGGCCGCACATCAGCCCCACCAAGTAGGCCGCGGGGAGGTTGGAGGTGCCCCCCTTCCAGCCGAAGTCCTCGAGCTCCCCTGAGAAGGCGGAGGCCCTCACCCTGTCCCCTCTGGGGTGGAACTCCACCACCTGGGCCCTCACGTGGTTCAGGGAAACCCTGACCACCAGGCGTGGCTTCCCCGACTTCAGGAGCCTGAACCTGAGCCTGTAGTCCGTCCTCCCCTCCCTCCTCCTCCTGAAGCACCTCATTTCTTCTCACCGCCCTCCCTCTCCTTCAGGTAGGCCTCCAGGTGCGACTTGCTCCTGAAGTACCCCCCGCTCACCTTCCGGTAGAGCCTGCGGTACTCCGCCCTGGAGATCTTCCCGCTGTCCCTCAGCTCCCTCAGCTTCTTCCGGAGGGCCCTCACCCTCCTCATCCACCTCTCCTTCTCGGGCAGCCTCGCCCCCCAGGAGCCCTTCCTGCTCCCCGGACCCCTCTTCCCCTCCCTCCTCCTCCCCCTGCTTATCCCCCTCACGGGCTTGGCCCTTATCGCACCCTCCTCGATCAGACGCTCCACGTCCCTTCTGGTCATGGCCGAGGAGATCTCCTCCAGCTTGGAGGGGTCCATCCAGATCCTGTTCTCACCCACCCCGAGCAGACTCGCCGCCAGCCTGCGTTGGGTGCTCAGTCTCATCCACCCTCCCTCCCCGGGTTGAGCACCTTGAGACCCAACTCCCTGGCCCTGGCGAGGATCTGTCCCCTCTTCTTCTTCCCCACCCCCGAGGAAATCCTCACCGCGTGGGTGGAGGGGCTCAAACCCTCCAGCTCCTGAGGGCGGCTCACCAGCACCTCCCTGAGGCCGCTCGGGTGCAGGCCCCTGAGCTCCTTTGGGTTTCTGTAGCCCACCTTGACCGTGGCCGCCCTCCCCTTGAGCCCCAGCCTCATCTTGCTGTCCTTCCCCTTCGGTCTCCTCCACTTCTCCCCCAGCCTGCGGTACCTGAACCACTCCTGCCTTCTGAACTTCGGAAGCTTCCTCTTCTGCATCCTCATCCCCTCTCGAACAGGTAGCACCCGTCCTGGAAGATCCTGGGATCCCTCCCTCTCACCCTGGTGGCCTGCTCTATGTTGAGCGCCGTCTGCCCCACGTCCTCCCTATCCACCCCCCTCACCACGATTTCGTCTCCCACCACCTCCACCTGCGCCCCGCCCATTATCCTCGCCACCCTGGGCACCTTCTCCCCCAAGAGGTTGTGGATGGTCACCCTGTCCCCCTCCACCTTCACCGTGATGGGGAAGTGGGAGTACACGATCTTGAGCTTGTACACGAAACCCTGCGTCACACCCTTGAAGGCGTTTCGCAGGTGGGCCTTCACGGTACCCGCCATAGCCTTTACCTTTCGCTTGGTGGAAGGAGAGGAAATCCTGATCTTTCCCCCCTCCACCTTGAGCTCCAGGTCCCTCAGGTTGAAGCTCCTCACGACCTTACCCTTGGGTCCGCTGACCTCCACCCTGTTGCCCTCCACCTTCACCTCCACGCCTTCCGGGATACCTATCTCCTCCTGAATCATGATCACCACCTAGTACACGTAAGCCAGCAGCTTTCCTCCTACCCCTCTCTCCCTGGCTTTGGAGAGGGACATGACGCCCTGGGAGGAGGTGATGACGATGGTCCCCAGTCCGCTTGCCGGGAGGAACCTCTTCTCCCACTTCTCGTACTCCCCCTTCTTCAGGGAGTGCCTGGGCTTTATGGCGCCGCACCTGTTGATCTTCCCCTTGAGTCTCACCCTGAGCTTCTCTCCCTCCCTCCCGAACCCCTCTATGTACCCTTCCTCCCTGAAGACCTCCAGCACCTCCTCTATCAGCCTGGAGGAGGGATACACTTCCACCTCCCTCTTACCCGCCTTCTCGTAATTGTGGATCTTGGAGAGAGCGTTGGCCAGGGGGTCGAGCAACATCCCCACACCTACTGGTGTTTCTTGAAGCCCAGCCTGGGGGCGAGCTCCCTGAAGCATCTCCTACAGAGGTAGAGGCCGTACCTGGTGTACACTGGGCCTGACCTCCCGCACCTCCTGCACTTGTGAGCCCCCTTTCCGAAGACCCTCTTCACTCCACCACCGTTACTCCCAACTTCTCGGTCACGAATTTTATGGCTTCCTCCCTCGCCACGGCGTGCGCCCTCGGCACCTTCCCCGGCCTGCGCCTTCTCCTTTTCACCCTGTAGCCAGGCCTCTCCAGGCTGACGCAGACATCCATCCCGAACATCCCGAGCTCCGGATCGTAACGAACGCCCGGGATGTCTATGTACTCCCTTATGCCGAAGGAGAAGTTGCCGCTCCCATCGAAGCATCTGGCGGGAAGCCTGTTGTCCACCGCCTGGAGCAACTTCGCCAGCATCTCCTCCGCCCTCTTCCCCCTGAGGGTGACCTTCACCCCCACGGGCTCCCCCTTTCTCATCCCGAACTCCCTCACGGTCTTCCTCGCCTGAGTACGGGAGGGCTTTTGCCCCGAGAGCCTCTCCAGGAGGGTTTCCGCCTTCGAGAGTTTTTCGCCTCCCTCACCCACCCCTATGTTGAGGGTGACCTTCTCCACCCTCACCTCCCTCATGGGATTCAGGCTCCCACCTCCAGCGGCTTCTCTCCCACGGGAAAGACGTATTCGGGAGGGGCCTGGAACCTCTCACCGTCCCTCTCCAGCTCCACCCTTCTTCCCTCCACCACGGCGATCCTCCCGCTCCTGCCCACATTCTTTCCCCCCGTCACCAGCGCCCAGATCCCCGGCTGGAGGGGTATCCTCTCGAGCACCTGGTGCCCGGGGAGGGAGAGCCTCAAGGTGTCACCCACCCTCACCTCCCCGTAGTCCCCCGCCACCGTCTTGCCGTCGTGGAGGGCGAGCTGGATCCTGCCACCCTCAAGCGTTCGCTTGCCCACCACCCTGCAGAGCTTGGAGGAGGCCTCCCTGGTGGGGAGGGGTACGAGCCTCCCGTTCCTGTCCACGGAGATGAGGAAGGAGGTGCCCAGGGAAGGAAGGGACACGAGGTCCATCAAACCCACCGGAAACCTGTGGTCCGTCCTCACCCTCCCGTCCACCAGCACCTTCCTCCCCGCCAGCACCTTCTTGGCCTCGGAGAGGGTGGAGGTGAGGCCCAGCGTGTCCCTGAGGAGGAGGGAAAGGGGCAGGGACCTGTCGGAGGGGTGGGGACCGGGACCAGGCTTCACCGCCCAGGGAAAGGACTTCCTTGGCAGCTTCACCGCCCTCGGCACCGCATACCGCCTTAGATGCCTGCCCGGACCTTTCTTCACCATTTCGACCTCTATACTTCCTCTTCCCTCTCTTAAAGGTGCTAACTCCTCCCTTCCCCGGTCCTCCCAGGGCTCATCCCCAAAATTTTTTACTCACCTTTCCTCTCCCTCCACGATGGTCAGGGTCAAGTTCTTCGCCAAGTTCAGGGAGCTGGCGGGGACCGGGGAAATGGAGGTGGAGGCGGGAGACGTGCGCTCCCTCCTCAGGGCCCTCCGGGAGAAAAAAAGGGGGCTGGGGGAGGCCCTGCTGGAGGACTCCGAAAGGATGAGCCTCAGGAAGACCGTGAAGGTGCTGGTCAACGGAAGGGAGATCCGCTGGCTCAAGGGGCTGGACACACCCCTCGGGGAAAAAGATGTGGTCTACCTCTTCCCCCCCGTGGGTGGGGGATGAGGGCTGGGGGCGCCGGAGGGAAGGAGCCACCGGTGGATTCGCCAAGCTGTACCCACCGCGTCTGGGTCAGGATCCCCGGGCTGACACTTGGCGGCGGGAAATCCGTTCAACCAGAAGATTTATATAACCCCATCCGAGGAGGAAGGAGGTGACCTGAATGGAGCTTAAGGACTACCTGGAGATGGTCAGGGGGTTCTACAAGATGGGCTTTGCCGTGGCAAAGACCACGCTGGACATGATAAAGGTGGCGATGGACAGCTATGTGAACATGTACGAGCTCTACATGCGGAGCTTCCTTCCCTCAGAGGCCTACGAGAGCATGAAGAAGAGCGTGAGCCTCTACCTGGAGTCCCAGGAGAGGGTTTTCGAGAACTTCAGGAAGCTGGTCGAGAGCTTCGAAAAGCAGCAGGACGAGGTCTTCAGCAAGTTCGCAGAAATGGCTGAGAAAACGGTACCCAAAAAGCCCCAGTAACCCCCTGCGCCACAAGACGTATTCCCGGACCGATGGATTGGGAGACTGCGGCTGCTCCCCTTCTGACCCAGCCGGGTGAAGGACTAGGCCGGGCTGCGGAGGCCTGAGGTCACCATATCAGCACCTTCACATATCCCTCCGCCACGACCTTCTCCCCGACGAAACACTTCACCTCGATCCTGTACCTGTTCTTTTCCTTCTCGCTGACCACACCCTCCACCCTCACCGTGTCCCCCACCCTCACGGGGGCGAGGTACTTGAAGCCGTCCTCCAGCAGGACCACGGTACCGGGGAGCCTGGCCACGGCCGCCGAGACCAGGCTCGCGGTCAGCATCCCGTGAACGACCCTCCCTCCGAACCTCGTCCTCGCGGCGGCTTCCTCGTCGAAGTGTATGGGGTTCAGGTCACCGGAAGCCAGGCCGAAGAAAGCCACATCGGCCCCGGTCAGTTTCTTCTCGTAGGTTATCCTGGAGCCCACTTCCAGCTCCACGCTGAACTTCTCAAACTCCTTCAGCTCACCCCCCGCACCGGAGTAGAACCTGGAGAACTCCTTCAGTCCGATCTCTCCACCACCCATCCAATCGCCTCCGGCCATATCTTCGCGTGGGAGGAGCGGCTCACCGTCAGCCCTATGTGCCCCTTGTCCGAGAGGAGCATCTTCTTGTCCTGTGAGGGAACGGCCTCGAAGAAGGGGAGGACGCTCTCCGGAGGCGTTATGTGGTCCTTGGCGGCCGCCAGGACCAGCAGGGGCATCTTTATCTGGCCCAGGTCGACCCTCCTCCCCCCCACCGTGAACTTACCTTCTATCACCTCGTTCCTGTGATACCAGCGGGTGATGTACTCCTCGTACACCTTGCCGGCCACGGCAGGGGAGTCGAAAATCCAGTGATCCATGTAGAAAAAGTCCTTGACGCTCTTTTCATCCTCCAGGCTGTCGAGCAAGGACTGGTATTTCCCTATAACGAGCCTGACCGGATCGACGAGGAGGAAAGCCACGTTCAAGAAGTCGCCGGTAGCATTGAACAGCGCCCTTGAAACCTTGCCCGGGTCTATGCTCCTCGCCCAGACGGCCACGGTGTTCTGGGTGTTGAAGTTGATAGGCGGGGTCTGGATGACGAGATTCCTGACCTTCTCGGGATGTAGGGCTGCGTAGATGACCGACAGGGTGCTCCCCAGGCAGTAACCCCACAGCGTGACTTTATCGGTGCCCGTCCTTTCACCGACCTTTCCGACACACGTGTCGATGAACTCCACGTAGTCCTCAAGCTTCAGGTGCCTGTCCGCGAGGGAGGGGTAGCCCCAGTCTATCATCCACACGTCCAGGCGCGCCTCCAGCAGCAGCTTTATCACGCTCACGTCACGGTGGAGGTCCAGCACGTACGGACGGTTGATGAAGGCGTAGCTCACCAGCACCGGCGTTTTATGCCCTACCTCGCCCCTGAACCTGTGCAACTTGAAAGGGGCGTCCTCGTAAACCGTCTCGTACTCACAGGGACCGGGCTTTATCCCTTTAATCTTCTCCACTATCACGAGATCCCCTCTCCAACCGAGAAACCTTCTTTTCGAGCTCCGAAACCCTTCTCTTGAGCTCCAGTATCCTCTTGAAGGCCTCGTCGAGCATCGAGACCGTGGCGAAGGGATTCATCGGGTTCGACTCGAGCATCTCCTCCGAGAACCTGCGGTAGAAGTAGATGTAGTCCATCAGGTTGTCCAGCATTGACCTCTGGACCCTGAGGTAAGCCTCCGACTTCAGCACCTCGTCGAAGGCCTGGGCCTCGAAGTTGGAGAAGGCCCCGGCGAAGGTCTGGTACTCCTCGAACCTGCTCCGGTTGGCCTCCTCTATGAACCTCTCCGCCGCCCTCACGTAGGTCTCCTTTATGATCTTCCTGTATTCCCTGAAGGCCTCCGAGAACTTCTCCCAGTGCTCGACGGACTTCTCCAGATTCGTCAGGACGCTCTTCGGAAGCAGGAAGGGATATTCCACCGGGTAGCCAGAAAAGTCCATCCTCGGACTCTCTATTCTATCCCGGTAAGTCCGGATGAATTCCCTGAAGACATCCACCGTCGAAGCGGGAAGAACCCTCCCCAGCATCAGCTCCGAGGTCAGCCTGAGGTGATCGAGCCAGCTCTTCAGGAAATCGGAGTAGGCCCTGAAGGTCTCATTCTGTGACTCCATGAGCCCGAAGTCGAACATGAAGAACAGAAACCTCAGCTGCCTGGCCCCGTGAACGGCGGTCTCGAGCGGACGGAAGAAGAAGCGGAAGAACTCTTCGAAAATACCGTCGAAGTTCCCGTCGTAGGAGAGCTTCAGACCGGCGACGTGCTTGGCGTGGAGGATTCGGAGGTGCTCCCTGATCTTCAGGTTCCTCAGCAGGAGCTCGAAGGACTCCTTCGGGGCCTCCCTGAAGAGTTCGATCAGCTCATCCCTTGGTAAGGCCATCTTCTACCAAACAAACCTCTATTTAAAAACTTAACCTGCTGCGGGCTGAGCCAACAGAAGAAGGTACCGGTCCCATGAGGAAACCGCTAAATCTTCATCCCTCCAACTTCGACGATGCCCAGGGTGGAGGCCAGCCCTTGCTGGGAGGGGGCCTGGCCTGCCTCTTTCCAACGACGGGAGGTGGGTGGAGGATGAAGGTAAGGGTGAGGCTGCTGGAGGAGCTGGAGGAGAGGGAAGTGGAGCTGCCGGGGGGCTCCACCGTGGTGGATTTGCTCTCGGCGCTTGGGCTCAAGGGACAAGGAGTGGTGGTGATAAGGGAAAGGAAGGTGCTCAAGGAGGAGGAGGAACTCAGGGAGAACGACCTGATAAGGATTCTCCCCGTAGCCATCGGTGGGTAAAGCCGGCTACGAGTTGCAAGGCCTGCGGGGATAGACTGGCTGAAACGGGACTTGGTGCAACCCCTCGGGTCACCGGGCACGACCCCCGGACCATCGGCAAGATCCCCAGCGGAAGGCTTGCCCGAGAAGGACAACATGACCATCGAACGGGCCTGGGGAGGCAGGGAAGGAAATCGCTAAATTCTTCTTCTTCCAAGTCCTTCAATGCCCAGGGTGAGGGTCAAACCGGGACTCGTTCTCACGGAGAGAATAGCGGGGGAAGTGGAGGCGGAGGGAAGAACGGTGGGGGAGGTGTTGAGGGAGTTCGAAAGAAGGTTCAGGAAAGAGCTTGAGGAGCTGGGGGGCCTCGGAAAGGATGGGAGGCTCCTCCCCTCCTTCATCCTGCTCCTGAACGGTAGAAACGTGAAACTGCTGGAGGGGGAGGAGACGAGGGTGAAGGAGGGTGACTTGCTGATGATCCTCCCTCCGGCCGCTGGTGGTTGAATGGAAAACCGAGTGGCCTTTGTGGACGCGGGCAGGAGGGAGCTGCGCGTTTCGGAGGTGAGGGACCCAGAACTCCTGGGGCCGGTGGACTGGGGACTCCACTGCCACCTGGACCTCTACCGAAGCTACCTCTACCCCCCCTACGACGAACACAACGTGCTGTGTCTGGGGATGGGGAAGCTGGCAGGCAGCTGCATACCGGGCACCCACCGCCTCACCCTGTGCTTCCGTTCCCCTCTCTGGGAGGGTTTCTTCTTCTCCACCATTGGGGGGGCGGCCTACGCCTTCCGCCAGCTGGGGGTGGACTACCTGACGGTGGAGGGGAAGGCCGACACCCCCCTGGCGGTTGCCCTCAAGGGCACTCCTTCGGGGCTGGAGTGCAGGTTCAGGGAAATCCCGCTGCAGGAGCTGTTTGAGATTTACCGTGAACACGGTGGTGAAGAGGGGGTGTATGCCCTGCAGGACTTCTTACTGGAGGAGTTCGGCGGGTGGTACAGGCACAGGGAAAGCACGATGGAGTACCGCGTGCTCTGCGTGGGACCGGCATCCCTCCACACCAACCTGGGCGGGGTCTTCTCCTCGGCGGTGAAAGGAGACAGGGGAGAGCTGGGATCGGAGGACTGGGCAGCCAGGGGGGGACCTGGTTCGGTGCTGGCGAGGGCCCACGGAGTGGTGGCCCTGGTGGTGGGAGGAAAAAACGAGTGGAGGAGGTTCCCCGGAGCCAACCTGGCTGACCTGAAGGAAGCGGACAGGGTCTTCCAGAAACTGGTGGGCAAGGGAGTGATGAAGGCGGCGTCGGAGGCCACCGTCAAGTACAGGTACGATGGATCGGTGGGCTCGGGGGGCACCTTCGGGGTGAACTACTTCGTGCTCAGGGAGATGGCGATCATGTTCGGCTGGAGCACGGTGAACCTCCCCAAGGAAAGGAGGCTGGAGCTCTACGAGAGGCTGATCCGGTCGAGATACCTCAAACAGTTCGACGGGGAGATCACCTCCAGGAAGCACCTCCGTCCCTCCCTGGAGTTTTCCTCCCCCACCTCCAGGCCGTGGGTGAGGGTGAAGGTCTGGAAGAACTGCGGGGAGCCCTGCCCCGGGGTGTGCAAGAAGGTCAGGGACAAGTACAAAAAGGATTACGAGCCCTACGAGGCCAACGGCCCCAACTGCGGGATTTTCGACCAGAGGGCGGCCGAAAGGGCCGTGTACGCGGTGGATTCCCTCGGCTTCGATGCCATAGAGTTCGGAAACACCTGCGGCTGGCTCTTCGAGTGCCTCCATCTGGGCCTCCTGCATCCACACGAGCTGGGACTGGACGGGAGGCCCTCTTTCGACCCCCTCTCCTTCGATCCCCAAGACTCGGAAAGGAACGCGGCGCTCCTGGAAAGACTGGCAAGGGCGGTGGCCTACGGCGAGAACGAGCTCTCCCGCTGGGTGGGGGAGGGTGTGAGGAGGGCCGCCAGAGAGTTCACCCGCAGGTTCGGGGAGAGGGTGAGGGAACTGGGAAAGAGGTTCGAGGACCTGGCGGTCTACGTGGCCTTCGGAGAGGGGGGATCCATTACTCCCGCCATGTACTGGAGCCCCGGTAACTTCATGCCCGTGCCCATCCAGGGGAAGTACTTCACCTTCTACCATTCAGAGTTCAGGGAGCCGGAGGAGTTCGCGGAGCTTTGCTACCAGAGAGCGGTGAAGGAGATGTACTCGGAGAACAACGGCCTCTGCAGATTCCACAGGGGATGGAGCGAGCGCATCCTCCCACACCTGCTGGAGGAGGCGTGGGGGGTGAAGGTGGATTACGATGCCCACTGCAGGAAAATCCTGTGGAGGATCGCCGAGTACAACAGGAGGGCGGGGGTGGGCCCCGTCTTCTTCGAGGGTGAGAGGGTGATGGATGTCGTGACCAGCATGGCGAGAGAATTTTCTGAGAAGAGTGAGGGCGGAAGGAAGTGGTGGGCCAGGTTCCAGGAGGACAAGAAGGGGGCGGCGAGAGAGTACTGGGAGAGGTTCCGTGAAAGGTACGAGCGGCTCCTAGCGAACCCTACGTGAGCCGGATCCACCTTCCAGCCCTTGTCCCTCAGGCACCGCGCCTGGTTGCCCCTCCCTCCAGCTCCTGAGGGCCTGCCTGAGGAGTTCCCTTCTAGAGTAGACCTTGGTGGAAACGAGGATGAGGGTGGCTGCCAGGGTGGCCAGGTAGAGCCAGAAGGGAGGGAAAAAGGTGAGGAGGCCCAGAGCACCCATGGTCCAGAGGGCACCGCTCCCCACGGCGCAGGGGGCGATGAGGGGGAAGGCCCTCTTGCCCACCCCCAGCACGTAGGCGACCATCACGGCCACCATCGAGCCGAGGGAAAAGGCCAACAGGGCCAGACCGGTGAGGGTGAGCGCTCCCCTCCTTTCACCACCCACGAGGTAGAGGAGGCTCCCCCACCTGCGAAAGAGGAGCTCCGCCACCGCCAGCCAGAAGAGGGCGATGAGGGCGTTGCTCAGGGTGACGAGGAGAAGGATCTGTCCCGGCTGGAAGCCCTCCAGCGAGGCGCACGCCGTCCCCCCCACCGGCCCCAGCACCCAGGTGGAGAGGAAGATGGACAGGAGCTCCCTCATTCTCTCACCCTGGGAGGAGGAGGAAATAAGAGTAGTCCTCGAGCCTTCCCAGCTCCCTTACCTCCTCCAGCTTCAGCTCGGAAATCCTCTCCTCGTACCTGTAGAACTCCTCCGCGGACCCCGCCAGCTCCTCGTAGACCAGGGCGAGGGCCACCCGGTAGCTGTTCTCGGCCATGAGCCTGTGCTGCCCTATCAGCTGCTCCTTGGCCTCCTCCAGCTCCCCCCGGTCAAGCTCGCGCATCTTCTTTATCTCTGAAAGCATGAGCCCCCTCACCTCCTCCGCCTTCCCTGGCTCCGTGCCGGCGTAAAGGACCGCATAGCCGTAGTTCCTCCCCAGGTTGAGGTGGGCGGAGACCTCGTACGCCAGACCCCTCCTGTCCCTGATCTCCTGGAAGAGCCTGGAGGAGGCCCCGTCTGCCAGCACCGCCAGGAAGGACTGAAGGGCGTACCTCCCCCTGTCCCTGAGGGTGGGGGTGTGGAAGCCCAGCGCCAGGTGGGCCTGCCTGAGCTCCCTCCTTCTCTCCACCCTCTCACCCCTCCTCCTCCTCACCCTGATCCCGGGCTCGGGCCTCTTGGGGAAGGGAAGGTACCTCCGGGCCAGCTCCACCACCTCCTCGGGGTCCACCTTCCCCACCACCGAGAGGACCGGGCGGCTGTACTTCTTCAGGAAGCTCAGGAGCGAGGACCTGGAGAGCCTTCTCACCGTTTCCACCTTGCCCAGCACCTCCACCCCGAAGGGCTCCTCATACAGGAGGGACTTGATCTTCCCCAGCACGTGGGACCTGGGATGGTCGCGGACCATCTTCACCTCCTCCAGCACCACCTTCTTCTCCTTCTCCAGCCTCTCCTCCTCGAAGGCCGGGTGGAAGAGCATGTCTCCCAGGAGTTCCAGCCCGAGTTCCAGGTGCTGGGAGGGGAGCCTCACCCAGAAAGCCGTGAGTTCCTCCGCAGTGAACCCGTTGAGCGTCCCCCCTTTCTTCTCCACCGCCGCGGAGAGCTGCTCGGAGGAGCGGGTCTCCGTCCCCTGGAAGAGGCAGTGCTCCAGGTAGTGGGCCACCCCCTTCTCCCTCTCCGGCTCATGGGCCGCGCCCGCCCTCACGGCGAGCAGGCAGGAGAAGAGGGGGAGCTGCCTGCGCTCCACCAGGACCGTCATGCCGTTCTCCAGCTCCGTCCTGCTGAACTCCGCCTCCATCGAACAGCTTCGGGCGGGAAAGGTTAAGCTTTTTCTGACCCCGGGGAAGGAGCGTGAGGATGAGGAGCGCTCTGGTCTACGCGGAGGGGTACCTGAAGTACCACTTCGGCCCCCACCATCCCTTCCAGCCCGAGAGGGAGCGGAAGACCGTGGAGAAGCTGAGGGAGCTCGGGGTGTTGGAAGGGTACGCCAAACTGGTGGAGCCAGAGCCAGCGAGGGAGGAGGACCTCCTGATGGTCCACTCCAAGAGGTACGTGGACTTCGTGAGGAGGATGAGCGAGCGAGGCACGGGCTTTCTGGACTACGGGGACACGCCGGCCACGAAAGAACTCTACGAAGGTGCCACCTGGGTGGTGGGAGGCTCCCTGAAGGGGGCCGAGCTGGTGCTGGGAGGGGAAGTGGAGCACGCCTTCAACCCCGGAGGAGGGTTACACCATGCTGGGAGCGAGCACGCGGCGGGCTTCTGCGTCTTCAACGACGTGGTCCTCTCCGTGAGGTACCTCCAGAGAAGGGGGGTGAGGAGGATAGCGGTGATAGACACGGACGGGCACCACGGAGACGGGACCCAGGACCTCCTGTACCGGGAAACCGTGCTGAAAATCTCCTTCCACCGGGAGGGGATCTACCCCGGGACTGGTTATCCCTGGGAGACCGGAGAGGGGGAGGGAAGGGGGTACTCCGTGAACGTGCCCCTTCCCGGGGGGACCTCCGACGACGCCTACCTCTTCGCCTTCGAGGAGGTGGTACCCCCCCTCTTGAGGGCCTACAGGCCCGAAATCCTCATCCACCAGTTCGGGGTGGACGGGCACTTCAGGGACCCGCTCGTGGGGCTGGGCCTCACCACCCACGGCTACCTCGCTCTTTCCAGGACCATGCACGAACTCGCCCACGAGCTCTGCGGGGGGAGGTATCTGGTGCTGGGGGGAGGTGGGTACAACCCCTCCGATGTCTGCCGGTGCTGGACGGTAATGTTCTCCTTCCTCTCCGGCTTCCCCCTCGAGAGAGTGGAGGGCCTGATGGACGAGAGGAGGACCTCTCCCCCCTCCATCTGGAGGGAGGTGAGGGAGGTGGTGGAAGAGGTGAAGAAAAACATTTTTCCCCTGCACGGCCTGGAGGGGAGGAAAGGATGAGGTTCGGAGTGATCTATCCCGCCTACGGACAGTACTCCGATCCTTCCCTGGCGGTGGAGATGGCCAGGGAGGCGGAGAGGAGGGGGGCCGAGGTCTTCCTGGTGTGGGACCACCTCCTCCTGCCCATGGAAGGAGGAGAGAGAACCCTGGAGGCTTACACCCTCCTTCCCTTCCTGGCCGCAAAAACGGAGAGAATAAAACTGGGGACCTGCGTGACCCCTCTTCCCCTCCGCAATCCCCTCCTCCTGGCCAAGATGATCTCCTCTCTCGACCACCTCTCGGGGGGAAGGCTGGTGGTGGGGGTGGGAGCGGGATGGCACGCCGACGAGTTCAGGATTTACGGGAAATGGGAGAAGGCCGGTGCCAGGGTGAGGAGGACTCAGGAAGCGGTGGAACTCATGGTGAGGATGTGGACGGAGAAGGAGGTGAACTTCCAGGGAGAGTTTTACTCCGCCAAGGGGGCCATCCTGGAGCCCAAGCCCCTGCAGAAACCCCATCCCCCTCTGTGGGTGGGGAGCACGGGAAGGCGCATGCTGGAGCTCACCCTCCGGTACGGCTCCGGCTGGATCCCCGCAGCCCTCTCTCCCGAGCAGTACGGGAAGCTTGCCCGCTTCCTCAGGGAGGGTCTGCCCAGGGAGAGGAGGGACTCCTTCGTCTTTTCCCTGCAGGACTGGGCCACGGCCCAGGAGGTGGGGGAGAGGGCTGAAGAGTTCGGGAAGGAAGGGTGCCAGCTTTACTCCGTGGTCCTGCCGGAGAAGAGGGAAGAGGCCCTAGAGGTCCTGAGGGAGCTGGAAAGACTGGTTTAGGCTACTCCCAAACGAACTTCTCCAGCAGCCTCTCCTCAAGCCTGTGGTCCTTCTCCCTCTCCCTGCTCCTCATGAGCCTCTTCTCCACATGCTCCATGGCAGAGGAGAGGGCCTGCGCGAATCCCCATCCCTCTCCCACCCCCACCAGCTGTTCCCTCCCCCTCACCGTCAGCCTGCAGCTCACCAGGGGCTGCCCTTCCTTCCTACTCCCCACCCTCTTGAAGTGGGCGGTGAGCACGCCACCCCTCACCTGCTGGGCATACTTCCGGATGAAGCCCTTCAGGTCCGAGAGCATGCGCTCGTACTCCAGGTCGTCCACCGCGCTCCTGTCCAGGGAGAGCTGCAGGTAGACCCCTCCCCTTTCCTCCTTCCTGGCCAGGGCGGAGAGGAGGTCGCTCTTGGTGAGGATCCCCTCCAGCCTCCCGTCCTCCATCACCGCCAGCGAGGCCACGTTCTTCTCCGCCATCAGTCTCACCGCTTCCCTGAGGGTGGCGTCGGGACGGATCCAGAGCAGGGGCTCGCTCATCAAACCCCTCACGGGGGTACCCAGGGGCCTTGGCTTCTCCCCCGCCAGGTCACCGAACCTCACCTGGTCCTTCGGTCTTATCACCCGCACCACCAGGTCGTGCATGGTGATGATGCCCACGGGTTTTCCCCTCCTGGTGACCGGAAGCCTGGAGACCCCCTCCTCCCTCATCACCGCCAGGGCGGCAGCCAGGGACTCGTTCTCGTCTATCGTTCTCACCTCCCTGGTGGCCACCTCCCTCACGGGCCTGGAGCCACCCTCACCCTCCGCCATCCTCTGCAGGAGGGCCATGTCGGTGACCACCCCCACTATCCTTCCGTTCTCCACCACCGGAAGGTGCTTCAGGTCATTCTCCACCATCAGCCTCGCCGCCTCCCCCACCTCTTCCTCCGGGGAGAGGAGGGGGGAGGAACGGTAGACCGCCTTCACCCTGGTCTTGCTGGGGTCGAGCCTGGACCTCACGATCATGCGCTCCGTGAGCACCCCCTTACACTTCCCCCTCCTGTCCACCACCAGCAGGGCCCCTCCCGCCTTCACCCCACCCTCCCTGAACATCCCCACCGCTCTGGAGAGGAACTCCTCCTCCCCTATGGTCTGGAACTCCTCCGACATCAGGTCCTTCACCTTCATACCGGCACCCTCTCCCTTTCCCGTCAAGCTTAAAAAAATGGAGGAGGAGGGGGAGTGATGAAGTACGGGGTTGTTCTCCTGGTGCTCTTGGTGGTGATAGCCGCCTCCTCCCTCGCCTTGGTCTTGCGCTCCGGCGGAGGTGAGGAGGGGGGAGGGGGGGCACCCCCAGGTCTTTCCCCCGAGTACTTCCACGTGGACAGGGTCTACTTCGACGACTGGGTGGACTTCATGGGAAACGTCTCACCCTACGACTTCGCGGTGGTGGTGGAGATCACCAGCGGCGGCCGCGGCGTGAAAGCCTGGTCGGTGGGCATCGATTACGGGGACGGCGTAGGGTTCGTGGACAACGTCATCGAGACCGACTTCGGCGGCTTTCCCTCACCGGAGAACCACAAGCTCGTGCTGAAGGAGGACATGGCGAAGTGGAACCTTCCCGGTGGAACCCACCCGCAGAGGGGGCAACAGTACTACGTGAGGGTCCACCTCACCCTGAGCGACAACTCCTACCGCGTCTGGGAAGGGAACACCGGCTACCTCTGAGGAAGGCCCGGGGCTAGAGCTTTCTCAGTTTCTCCAGGGTCTCCTCGGCTTCCTTCATGATCCTCTCCACCAACTCCTTCACGGTGGGAAGGTCGTTGATCCTCTGGGCGCATTCCCCTCCCGCGGTGAGAGCCCTCTCCCTGTCCCCCGCGTAGGTGGCCGCAAAGCCCTCCGTTTCCTTCATGAGGACCTCCATGGGAACGGTGGTGAGGTCGTCCGGCTTCCCCGTGTACACCCCAGGTGAGTGCCTCACCGTCACCTCCACCATCTCCTCGGCGAAGGGTGTCTTGATGTACCTGGCCGGCCCCACGATCCCCCTGGCCACCACGGTCCCCCTGTCCCCCGCCTTCAGGATGCTCTCCTTCCAGAGGTCCACGAAGTCGCTCTCCTGCGTGCAGAGGAACCTGGTGCCCATCTGCACCCCCTGGGCCCCCAGCGCCAGGGCCGCCACCAGCGTCTTCCCGTCGCAGAAGCCTCCCGCCCCCACCACGGGAACCCCCGGACAGGCATCCACCACGGCCGGCAGGAGGGTCATGGTGTGCAGGGGCTCCCAAGCTACGTGGAAGCCTCCCTCGTGCCCTGAGGCTATGATCCCGTCCACCCCCGCCTCCACGCACTTCCTGGCGGCCCTCACGGAGGGGACCACGTGCATCCAGAAGAGGTCGGTGGACTTCAGCATGTCCCTCCAGGGGACCGGGTTCCCGGCGGAGGTGACCAGCACCCTCAGCCTCCTCCTCATCTCGGGGTCCTCCTCCCTCACCTCGATGGTGGCCCTGATCATCTCCTCAGCGGGCTCCCTCACCTCCTCCGAGACCATCACGTTGAGCCCGAAGATCCCCCCCGACTCCCTGGTCCTCTCCAGCGTGCGCCTGAAGATGTTCTTGAGGGTCTCGGCCGGCGTGGGGCCCTCTATCCCCGGCTCGAAGGTTCTCTTGAACATCTCGTAGGTGTCCTCCGACATGAACTTGAACTCCAGGGCGCTGGCGCTTATCAGCCCCAAGACGCCCGCGTTCGCGGAGGCGATGGCGAGTTTATTGGTGCCGAAGGGCCCCATCCCAGCCTGGATGATGGGGTACTTAATCCCCAGCTTCTCGCACAGCTCGGTCCTTATCAAACGTGGCAGTTTTTCCCCCAAGCCTAAAAATCTTCCGGAAAAGAGGGCGGTAAGGTTAAGAGGGGAGGGGGAAAGAGGAGCCTTGAATGTTCGGGGGCTTCAGGGTGGACGGTGAGGGACACCTGAGGGCCGGTGGGCTGAGGGTCTCGGAGCTGGCCGAAAGGTTCGGGACCCCCCTCTTCGTGATGGACGAGGACAGGATAAGGGAGAACTACAGACGCTTCAGGGAGGCCTTTGCGAAGAGGTGGGGGAAGGTGGTGGTGGCCTACGCGTACAAGGCCAACTCCACCCTGGCCGTGTGCAGGGTGCTGCACCAGGAGGGCGCTGGGGCCGAGGTGGTCTCCGAGGGGGAGCTGAGGGCTGCCCTCAAGACGGGCGTGCCCCCCGAACGGATCTTCTTCAACGGGAACGCCAAGAGCGAGGCCGAGATAGAGCTGGCCGTGGAGAGGGGAGTGAAGATCAACCTGGACAGCCTGGAAGAGATAGAGGTGGTGGGGGAGGTCTCGCGCAGGCTCGGGAAGAGGGCGGAGGTGGGGCTGAGGGTGAATCCCGGGATAGAAGTACCTACCCACCCCTACATAGCAACGGGGGTGAGGGACAGCAAGTTCGGCCTGGAGCTGGAGACGGGGGAGGCCCTGGAGGGCTTCAAGAGGGCGGTGGAGGAGGGTCTGAGAGTGGAGGGAGTCCACTTCCACCTGGGTTCCCAGCTCCTGGACCTGCAGCCCTTCGAGGAGGGGGCGAGGAGGGTGATGGAGTTCGTGAGCCTCCTGAAGAAGGAACTGGGGCTGGAGCTCGAGTTCCTGGATCTGGGAGGGGGACTGGGGGTACCGGAACGGCCGGGTGAGAGGGGTCCCTCTCCGGAGGACCTGGCCTCCAGGGTGGCTTCCGTGCTGGGGGAGTATGTGGGGAGGGGGCTGAAGCCCTTCACGCTGGTGCTGGAGCCCGGGAGGTACCTGGTGAGCGATGCGGGACTCCTCCTGCTCCGGGTGGAGTACGTGAAGCCCAGAAAGGGAAGGACCACCTGGATCTGCGTGGACGGGGGGACCAACCTCCTCCTGCGCCCCGCCCTCATGGGCACCTACTACCACATGGAGCTGGCGGACAGGATGGGGGAAGAGGGCAGGGAGGTGGTCAACGTGGGCGGTCCGCTCTGCCAGGCGGGCGACGTGATAGGGAGGGAGAGAAAGCTGCCCCCCGTGAGGAGGGGGGACCTGCTGGTGGTTTTCAACGCCGGGGCCTACACCCTCACCATGGCCAACCAGTACAACTCCAGACCAAGAGCGGCGGTGGTGATGGTGAAGGGAGAAAAGGCGGAAGTGATAAGGAAGAGGGAAACCTGCGAGGATATATGGAGGTACGACACCCTTCCGAGCTGGTTGTGATGAGGAGAATAGTGGTGAAGTTCGGCGGGACCTCCGTGGGCAACGGGGAAAGGATCAGGCTGGCGGCCAGGTCCGTGGAGAGGGAGTGGAAGAAGGGCACGCAGGTGGCGGTGACCGTCTCGGCCATGGGGCACACTACCGACGAGCTCCTGGAGGCGGCAAGGGAGGCCTCGGGCGGCAACCTCACCGCCAGGGACCTGGATGACATCCTGGCCATGGGGGAGAGGACCAGCGCCAGGATCTTCGCCGCCGCCCTGCGCAGCCTGGGGGTGAAGGCCAGGGCCATAGACCCGGGCATGAAGGAGTGGCCCATCATCACGGACTCCACCTTCTCCAGGGCCAGGCTGGACGAGAGGAGGACGAAGGAGAGGGTGAGGAAGTACCTGGAACCCATGCTCAGGAAGGGGGTGGTCCCCGTGGTCTGCGGCTTCCTGGGGAGGAACCTCAGGGGGGAGGTCACCACCCTGGGGAGGGGAGGGAGCGACACGACCGCCTTCATCCTGGGCAAGTACCTGGGCGCCTCCGAGGTGATCATCGTCACCGACGTGGAAGGGGTGATGACGGCGGACGTCAACGAGTTCAGGGACGCCAGGCTGCTGGAGTCCCTCACGGCGCTGGAGCTGAGGGAACTGGGGAGGTTCGGGGCCAGGGTAATGCATCCGGCCGCCATGAACTACAAGCTTCCGGAGATGGACGCCAAGGTCATCCACTTCAGGCATGGGGATTTATCTGCTCCTGGCACCACCATAAAGGGAGGTATCTCGGAGAGCGGGAAGATGGAGGTAACCCTGCACGAGAAGCCCATAGGGATGCTCACGGTGGTGGGGGAGGGAATGCAGCAGACACCGGGTATCCTCCTCCAGGCCATCTCCCCCCTCAGCAGGGAGGGTCTGAACATCCTGGGGGTCTCCATAGGTCCCAGGTCCTTCTCCCTTTACGTCTGGCAGAAGGATCTGAGGAAGGCCGTGGAGCTGGTGCACCAGCAGGTGAAGAAAAGCAAGGTGATGAAGTCCGTGACCAGCGAGGAGAACCTGGCGATGGTGGTGGTGGAGAGCGAGAAGTTCATAGACACGCCCGGGATGATCGCCAAGCTCACGGCCCCCCTGGCCAAGGAGGGAATAAACATCGTGGAGATCCTCTCCAGCAGGGCCTCCATAAGCTTCTTCTTCCGATGGGAGGATAGGGAGAGGGCGGTGAAGATCCTCCGGAAGGGGGGCAGCTGATGTTCGAGGGCGTGCTCACGGCGATGGTCACACCCTTCCTGGAAAACGGCGACCTGAACGAGGAAGGACTGAAGAAGAACGTGGAGTTCCAGATCAAGAGCGGGGTGGACGGGCTTGTGCCCGTGGGAACCACGGGGGAGTGCTCCACCCTCAGCTACGAAGAGCACCTCAGGGTGGTGGAGGTGGTGGTGGAGGCCGCAGGGGGGAGGGTGCCGGTGGTGGCGGGGACGGGGAGCAACAGCACGAGGGAGGCCCTGATGCTCACGCGGGAGGCCAAGGAGAGAGGGGCGGACGGAGCCCTGGTGGTGGTACCGTACTACAACAGACCCACGCAGGAGGGGCTCTACCAGCACTTCAAGCGGCTGGCGGACGAGGTGGACCTTCCCCAGATCCTTTACAACATCCCCTCCAGGACGGGGGTCAACCTGGCCCCCGAGACCGTGGCCAAGCTGGCCAAGCTGAAGAACGTGGTGGGGGTGAAGGAAGCCAGCGGGAACTTCGACCAGATCTCCAAGATCCTGGAGCTGACCAGGGGGGAGGACTTCGTGGTGACCTCGGGGAACGATTCACACACCCTGCCCATGATGGCGCTGGGGGCGGTGGGGGTGATCTCCGTGGCCTCCAACGTGGTCCCCTCCCAGATGGTGAGGATGGTGAGGGCCTTCAGGGAGGGAAGGGTCGAGGAGGCCAGGCGGCTCCACTACGAGCTCTCACCCCTCTTCGAGGCCCTCTTCCTCGAGACCAACCCCTCACCCGTAAAGGAGGCCATGGAGATGGTGGGCCTCCCGGCCGGTTCCCCGCGCCTGCCCTTGGTGAGGGTGGGAGAGGGAACCAGGAAAAGGCTGAGGGAGGTCCTCTCCGGACTCGGGTTCCTCAAATCCTGAGGCCGCATAGGGGCGCATATATTTTTACACCTTCCGCCTATCTTCTTAGGTCAGCTTGGGCAGGATCGTGAGAATCACGGGCCCCGTGGTCCTGGCGGACGGGATGAAGGGCTCGGAGATGTACGAGCTGGTGAGGGTGGGGGAAGAGGGCCTGATGGGGGAGATCATAGGGTTGCAGGGAGAGAGGGCCACCATCCAGGTCTACGAGGAGACCTCGGGAGTAAGACCTGGGGAAAAGGTGGAGAGGACGGGAAAACCCCTCTCCGCCGAACTGGGCCCGGGACTGGTGGGGACCATTTACGACGGGGTGCAGCGGCCCCTCACGGAGATAAGCAAGAGGGCGGGAGAGATGGTGAAAAGGGGGATCTACGTCCCAGCCCTCAGCAGGGAAAAAAGGTGGGAGTTCGAACCGAGCGTGAGGAAAGGGGCTGAGGTGGTGGAAGGGGACGTGGTGGGGACGGTGAAGGAGACGGAACTGGTGGAGCACCGCATCCTGGTCCCCCCTGGAGTGAGAGGGAAGGTGGTGGAGGTGAGCGAGGGGAAGCACACCGTGGAAGAAACGGTGGTGAGGCTGGAGGGGCCAAGGGGGGAGGAGGAGATAAGGCTCATGCAGACCTGGCCCGTGCGGAGGCCCAGGCCTTACAGGGAGAAACTGGATCCCAGGGAGCCCCTCCTCATAGGACAGCGCATAGCAGACACCTTCTTCCCCATAGCGAAGGGCGGGACGGGGGCCATTCCTGGGGCCTTCGGGACCGGGAAGACCGTCTTCCTCCACCAGGTGGCCAAATGGGCGGACGCGGACATCGTGGTGTACGTGGGATGCGGGGAGAGGGGGAACGAGATGTGTGATGTCCTCGTGCACTTCCCGGAGCTCAAGGACCCGCGCACCGGCAGGCCCCTGATGGAGCGGACCGTGCTCATAGCCAACACCTCCAACATGCCCGTGGCCGCCAGGGAGGCCAGCGTCTACACCGGTATCACCCTGGGTGAGTACTTCAGGGACATGGGATACGACGTGGCCCTGATGGCCGACTCCACCTCACGCTGGGCGGAGGCCATGAGGGAGATCTCCGGGAGACTGGAGGAGATGCCTGGGGAGGAGGGCTTCCCCGCCTATCTGGCCTCCAGGCTGGCCGAATTCTACGAGAGGGCAGGATGGGTGAAGACGCTGGGGAGCGACGAGAGGTACGGGTCTCTCACCGTGCTGGGCGCGGTCTCCCCCCCTGGAGGGGACCTCTCCGAGCCCGTGTCCACCAACACCCTGAGGATCGTGAAGGTCTTCTGGGCCCTCGACACCGCCCTCGCCTACCGCCGCCATTTCCCCGCCATCAACTGGCTCACCAGCTACTCCCTGTACGTGGACGGAGTGGAGGAGTGGTGGAAGAAGAGGTCCGGGGAGGACTGGAAGGGCCTCAGGGCGGAAGCCATGGCCCTGCTCCAGAGGGAAGCGGAGCTGGAGGAAATCGTGAAGCTGATAGGGGCGGATGCCCTCCCCGAGACGGAGAGGGCGGTGCTGGAGTCGGCCAGGATGGTCAGGGAGAACCTCCTGCAGCAGTTCGCCTTCGACGAGGTGGACAGCCACTGCCCGCCTGAGAAGCAGCTGGGTATGCTGAAGCTCCTCCTGCGCTTCTACAGGAGGTGCACGGAGGCGGCCAGGGAGGGGGTCTCGGTCACGGAGATGAGGAAGCTCCCGGTGAGGGAGGAACTGGCCAGGATGAAAAAGCTCCCGCTGGGGGAGTTCAAGAAGGTCGAGAAAGAGCTGGAGAAAAGAATAGACGAGCAGTTCGAGGGACTGAGGAGGGGTAAACGTTGAAGGGAGAGAGCAGGGGGCTGGAATACCTTTCGGTGAGGGAGGTCTCGGGGCCCCTGCTGGTGGTGGAGGGGGTGAGGGGGGTGGCCTACGGGGAGGTGGTGGAGATCGTCACCCCGAGCGGGGAGAGGAGGAGGGGACAGGTGCTGGACGCCAGGGAGGATCTGGCGGTGGTGCAGGTTTACGAAGGAACGGGGGGGATAGACACCTCCAAGACCAGGGTGAGGTTCACCGGGGAGACCATCAAGTTCGGAGTGGGGATGGACCTGGTGGGCAGGATCTTCAACGGGAGGGGAGAACCGATAGACGGGGGACCGAAACCCATCCCGGAGGACGAGTGGGGCGTGTACGGAGCTCCCCTCAACCCCTCCTCGAGGGAGTACCCCTCCGAGTTCATCCAGACGGGGATCTCCGCCATAGACGGGATGAACACGCTGGTCAGGGGGCAGAAGCTCCCCATCTTCTCGGGCTCCGGCCTTCCCCACAACGAGCTGGCCGCCCAGGTGGCCAGGCAGGCGAAGGTGCTGGGGGAGGAGGAGAAGTTCGCGGTCGTGTTCTGCGGGATGGGCATCACCCACGAGGACGCCTCCTTTTTCATCAAGGACTTCGAGCGAACGGGGGCTCTGGAGAGGGCGGTGGTCTTCCTCAACCTGGCCAGCGACCCGGCCATCGAGCGCATCCTCACCCCCAGGCTGGGCCTGACGACGGCGGAGTATCTGGCCTTCGTGCAGGGCATGCACGTGCTGGTGATCCTCCTGGACATGACCAACTACGCCGAGGCCCTCCGTGAGCTCTCGGCAGCGAGGAGCGAGGTCCCGGGGAGAAGGGGCTACCCAGGGTACATGTACACGGACCTGGCCACCATCTACGAGAGGGCGGGAAGGGTGAAGGGGAAGACCGGGTCCGTGACCCAGATGCCCATCCTCACCATGCCGGGGGACGACATCACCCACCCCGTCCCCGACCTCTCGGGCTACATCACGGAGGGGCAGCTGGTGATGGAGAGGGAGCTGCACAGGAAGGGAATCTATCCCCCCATCAATGTCCTCCCCTCCCTCTCCAGGCTCATGAAGGACGGAATAGGGAAGGGCAAGACCAGGGAGGACCACTCCGACGTCTCCAACCAGCTCTACGCCGCCTACGCCGAGGGCAGGGACCTGAGGGCGCTGGTGGCGGTGGTGGGGGAGGAGGCGCTGACGGAGAGGGATAAGAAGTACCTGGAGTTCGCGGACGCCTTCGAGCGCAGGTTCGTGAACCAGGGGAGGGACGAGGACCGGTCGATAGACAGGACCCTGGACCTGGGCTGGGAGCTGCTGGGCATGCTCCCCGAGGACGAGCTCACCAGGGTGGACCCCAAGTTCATCTCCAAGTACCTGCACAGTAAGACCGGGTGAGCCTCGGTTTCCCGGCTCATCCCTGCAGGAGAGGGAAGAGGGAGAGGAGGGAGAGGAGCCCCAGCGTGAGGAGGAAGAGAAGGAAGAGCCTCTGGAACCCGAAGACCCTCAGGACCCTGCGTGTGACCAGGTAGACGGAGAGGAAGGAAGCAAAGTAGAACCAGAGCACACAGGGGATCAGGACCTCCCTCTCCACCCCCACCATGAGGAGGAGGAAGGCCAGAAGACCGGCAGTCACCGTGACGAGGGAGAAAGGGTAGAAGAGGAGGAGCAGGGGAGCGGATCTCTCCCAGCCGCCTTTTCCTGCTCCTCTCATGGCAGGAAAAGATAGTAGGTGGTGGTGGGGAGCCTCCTCCTCACCTCCAGGAGCTCCGGGCGGTGAATCACCAGCTCCCCCCCCTTCACCTCCTTCCCCAGGAGCCTCCCCACCGCCCTCGCCTCCGCCCTCCCCCCTATTCTCACCGCCCCCCTCCCCAGTCCCGGATCCAGGGCCAGGAGGATGGGGAGCCTCAGTTCCTTCCTCTCCTCGCCCTGGAGGATTCCGGCCAGCAGCTCCAGCTCTTCCCTCTTGAAGGACTGGAAACCGCCGTTGGTCAGGGGCACGCCGGGCCTCCTGGAGGAGAGGGCCTCCTCGAGCGGCACCCTCTCCTTGGGGAAGGGGGAGTTCAGCCTGGCCAGCTCAGCCTTCAGCACCTCCTCCACCGGCCTCCCTCCTCTCCAGCGTGGCCTTGATCCTCTTCAGCCTGAAGAAGTGCTCCCTCTCCATTTCATCCAGCCTCATCCCTATGAACTTGAGCGACGCCTCCAGCCTGGGGATGAGGATGTACTCCAGGGCGTTGACCCTCCTCCTGGTCCTCTCCAGCTCCCAGGCCAGGGCCCTGGCGGCTTCCTCCAGCTCCGCCAACTCGGCCAGCATCTTCAGGGCCCTCTCGAACTCCTCCGAGGCCCGGTCCAGGAGGGAGGGGGAGGGATGGAGGGAGTATCCCCTGTCCAGCGCGGTGCGCGCGGTCTCCCCCACCTCCACCACGGGCACGGGGACCCCCATGATGTACCGCAGCGAGGTCTCCACCGCCACGCCCTTCCTCGCCTCCCTAGCCGCCTGCTCCGTCTCCGCCGTGCCCCAGCTGGCCATGCAGAGGGAAAGGGAGGAGTGGGCCCTCTCCAGCTGCTCAAAGGCCCTCTCCCTCTTCTCATAGATCTTCCTCAGGACCTCGAAGAACTCCATCACCAGCGCGTCCATCTTCTCCCTCAGGAGGTCATGCCCCTTCCTGGCCAGGGCGATTCTCCTCCTGAGCCTGAGGAGCTCCATCCTGGTGGGTGAGAGGGACATCATCCCTCTTCCCTCCTCACCACCACCTCCGCCCCCACCGTCCTCTTCACCATTTCCTCCAGCTCATCCTTCTCGGGGCGGTAACCGGTCCTATCGGGGATCCTGAGGACCATCGGGAAGGGGCCCTTCTCCCTCATCACTTTCCTCCACTCCTCACCCAGCTCCTCCGCCACCCTGTGGGTCAGGAGGATGAGTCCCACCCCCTCCTCCCGAAGCAGGCCCCTGAGCAGGCGAAGCGTCTCCTCCTTAGAGGAGTGGAGGTACAGCCTGCTCACCCCTGCCAGGGCGAATCCAGTCACCGTTTCCTTCTCCCCCACCACGACCACTTCACGCCTCAAGTCCAGGCACCCTCACCAGCAGTTCTTTGATGCGCTCGGGTCCCTCCCCTTCCAGCTTGAGCCTGAGAAGGAGGTGAAGGTTCCTCACCTCCGCCTCCATCCTCCTCACGTAGGAGTACACGGGGGCGAGCGTGAAGGGCTTGGTCAGGGCGGCCCACCGGCAGAGCCTGAGGTGCTCCTCCTCCAGCGCCTTCTCCAGGGGAAAGAGGTCCCCCGCCTCAAGCTGTGGGAGGAGGGGCGAGAGAATTCTGCCGTAGGGGGTGTGGGAAAGGAGTTCCACGCAGGTCCTCAGGTCCCCGGCCGAGATGAGGGCCCTCAGGGTTTCCTCACCCAGCTGATAAGGGGGCTCGAGACGCACGAGGAGGGAGTCTATCCGCTCTGGCGCCGTTCCTTCCCTCTTCAGCCTGAGGATGAGCCTGAGGTTCATGGAGTCGACCTCGAAGCCCACCAGGGGAATCAGAACCGATCGCTGGGATTTCTTCCCGACCACCTCCTCCCACAGACGGGAATAGTAGTGCCTGTCGAGGGCGAAGAGGAGGGGGGGAAGCCCCTCCTTCCTGTAGTCCTCGAGGGCCGAGGAGAGGACCTCGAAGTATTCGCTTCCCCTGAGGAACTCCAAGAGCTGCTCCAGGTTTTCCGCGGAGGCGAGCATGTCCAGTCTCTCGGGGGGGAGGGTGGGGCAAGGCAGGAGGCGCTTCCTCCTCTCCTCTCTGGGCTCTCCCAGGTGGAGGGAGGTGAGGAGGACCTTCAGGTTCCAGATCTCCGCCCTCGCCAGGATCCTCCGCACCGTCTCCACCCTGTCCTCCGGGACCATCCGCAGGAGCTCGGCAAACTTCGCGGCCGAGGCCTCCCTCAGGGCCCGCTCCCACTCCGCGGGACCACCCTCCGGGAGGGAGTACCCGGCCTCCCCCAGCGAGGACCGGAGCTCCTCCACGCGCTGCACCTCGGCCAGCTCCAGCAGCCTGGACTCTGGGAGGAACCTGGCCTCCCATGTGCTCACCACCGCATTGCAGTAGAGGTAACCGACGGTCCTCCTGGCATGCAGGACCACCATGAGGAAGAAGAATCCTATGAGAAGGAAGACGAGGACGGGGACGGCGAACATCAGGATCCTTCGAAGAGAATCTTAGCCACCCTCACCCGGAGGGCTTCTCTTCCCCTCCTCATCCTGCTCTCCAGGGTTTCGTCCAGCTCCGCCCTCCCGTCCCCTGACCTCACCCTCACACCCCCCAGGGTCTCCAGGGGCCTGCCGAAGGAGAGCCTCACGCCTCCCAGCCTCTTCCTGAGCTCATCCTGCCTGCCCTTCAGCCTCTCCAGGTCCCTGCTGCTGGCCTCCACCACCACCTCCTCCGACCCCAGCCTCTGACAGGCCTCCACCGTGAGGTCCAGCAAATCCTTCTCGTACTCCTTGGAGGAGACGTACTTCCTCAGCCTCTCCTCCGCCCTCCTGAAGACCTCCTCTATCAGCTCTTCCTTCTTCTTCAGCAGCTCCTTCTTCCCCTCCACCCTTCCCTTCGCCACCCTCTCCTCGTAGATCTGCCTGGCCCTCTCCCTCGCCTTCTCCACCTCCTCCTCCCCGGCCCTCTTCTCCTCCTTCTCGGCGGCCTCCACCAGGGAGGAGGCCTCCTTTCTGGCCCTCTCCAGGATCTCCTCGGCCTTCTTCCTGGCCTCGCCCAGGATATCCTGGGCTATCAGCCGGGCTCCCCTCTCCACCACCCCACCCCCTCACAGGGCCCCTATGAAGGTAAGGAGAAGGATGGTGGCGAGGAGTCCCAGGATGGCGTAGATCTCCACCATCACCGTGTACATCATGCCCGCCGCGAAGACCTCCGGCCTCTTGGCGAAGGAGGTGGCACTGGCCGAGGCCACCATCCCCTGCGGATAAGAGGTGAAGCCCTGCAGGATGGCTGGTATCGCTGCACACAGCACGGCCAGGCCGACCACACCGGACTTCACCGCTGCACCCGCCGAGAGCCCCGTACCCAGGATGATGAGGAAGCCCGCCACGAACCCGTAGAAACCCTGCGTCCCGGGCATCACTTCGTACACGAAGACTCTGTACGCCTTCTTGGGGTCCTCCCCTGCTATGGCCGCGCAGGTGACGCCCGTCATGCCCACTCCCAGTCCCGCTATCACCCCTGGCACGGCTATGGCGAGGGAAGCCGCCAAGACCACCCACACGCCTTCCGCTACCATTCCTACCTCCTCCTTACTCTGGTGAACACCCTTTTAACCTTGAAGGGGGAGAACTTCTCCCCCCCTCCCTCGTAGAACTTGGAGAAGAACTCCACGTAGTGGAGGCGCATGGTGTGGATGAAAGCCCCCAGGCTCTGCACGAAGAGGTTGAAGCAGTGGCCCAGGAAGAAGACCAAGATCAGGGCTGCCAGGAGGAGGATGACCAGCACGGGGGAGATACCAGCCAGGGGAGGGGAAAGACTCCCGTAGACCCACCCCAGGATGTAGTTGATGGCGAAAGCTATGATGCTCGAGGAGATGCAGAGGGCGGTGAGCCTGGTGTAGGAGGCCGCGTCCGCCACCAGACCCGTGATGCCGTAGGCGAAGTTCACGGAGCTGCCCACCCCAGAGATGGCGGAGCCCGCCGTGAGGGCTGACCCCGCCATCCCGGTGAGGAGGCCCGAGTAGAAGAGGAGCCTGAAGAGCACGACGACGGTGGGAGCGGGGGAGAGGGGACTGAAGACCTCCACCAGGCTCATCTTGGGGAAGGCGAAGGAGATGCCGAACTCGGAGAGGCCCACCCCCAGGGAGCTGAGGGCCAGGCCGAAGAAGCCCACCACCATGAGCAGCTGGGGAAGATGCACCAGGCAAAGCTTCTTCCATTCCCTCCCGAAGGCGTCCTTGAGACAGGCACCACCCATCACTCCCCAGAGGATCTGCAGAATCCCCAGAAAGACCGCCAGCTTGAGGATGGGGATGGGGTTCTCCAGGGGATCCACCCAAAGGGGCGGGGCCCTGCCGAAGAGTCCTCCGAACCATCCTCCGAGCAGGCAGCCCACGGGTATGGTGAGGAGGGCACCCACCAGCACGATCTTCCTGAGCCTGGGGGGGAAGACCCTGGCCACCCAGAAGCCCGAGCCCATGACCATGGCCAGGAGGAGGCCGTAGGCAGCGTCCGAGAGACAGATGGCGAAGAAGAGAGGAAAGGTGAAGGCCAGGTAGGGAGTGGGGTCCACCTCGTCGTACTTGGGTAGGCCGTAGGTCTCCGTGAGGAGTTCGAAGTTCCTCAAACCGGGGGGGTTCTCCAGCTTCACCGGAGGTTCCTCCCCGGGCTCGTAAGTGCGGAAGAGCAGCTTTCCGGAAGTGAGGGTGCGCAGCAGGGCCTCCAGTCCTCCCTCCTTCTCCGGCACCCATCCCTCCAGGAGCACCGTGCTCTCGGTGTAGCCCAGAAGAGCGGAGGCCCTCAGCCTCTCCACATGAATTTCCAGCAGCTCGAGGGTGGAGCTGACCTCCCCCGCCCACTTACCGGCCAGCCTCGCCTTCTCCTCCTCCAGCTTCCCCCTTCTCCCCTCCAGCTCCGCCAGCTCCCCCTCCAGCCTCTGAAGGGAAACCGAGGGTGCTTCCTCGAGCGGGGGAAGCTCCAGCGGCTCCACCTCGAACCTGTAGACGAGGGGAGAGAGCTTCTGCTTCTCCCTCGCCCTGCAGACCACCACCACCGTCCTCCTCTCCCCCTTCCCCACGCTCCCCGCCACCACCCTTTCGCCCACAACTTCCCTGACCTCCCTGAAGAAGCCCTCCACCCTGTCCGCCGCCATCTTCCCCACCAGGACATGGACCTCCCCCGTGGAGCGGAGGAGGCTCAGGGGTAGGTCCAGCTCCTTCAGCTCTTCCAGCAGTTCCCTCCTCCTCAGGAGCTCCTCCCTCCTCTCCTCCACCTCCTCCAGCTGCGACCTGAGGGGCCCCCATTTCCCCTCCAGCCTGGAGAGGAGCCTCTCCGCCCTTCTGACCACTTCCTCTCTCGTCAGAGGTCTCACGTGGACGGGTCTGGAGGGTGGGCCCAGCACCTCTTGAAGCTCCCTCAGCCCGCCCAGGAGGGGGGTGAGACGCTGCAGCTCCTCCGCCGGGGTCTTCCTCCCCACCGCCGGCTCGGAGACCTCCCTGATCTGAACCACTCCCCTCTCGTGGAGGGCCTCCAGCACCTTCTCCCTGAAGCGGAGGGGGAAGAGGGCCCTGAACCTTCTCATCCTGCAGGGCCTGAGCATCTACCTCACCAGGGCCTTCACCAGCTCCTCCACCGCCTCTTCCATTCTCTGCCTGGCCCTCTTCTCCACCCTTTCCTTTTCCCTCTCCGTCTCCTCCGCCAGCTTCTCCAGCTCCCGGTCCGCCTTTTCCTCGAATTTCTTCCTGAACTCCTCCCCCTTCCTCCTCGCCTCCTCCCTTATCTCCTCCCTTCTCCTGTTGGCCTTCCCCTTGGCCTCCTCCATAATCCTGGCGGCTTCCCTCTCCGCCTCTCCCAGGATTTCCCTGGCCTCCTTTTCTGCCTCGAAGACGAGACGCAGATCCTCCTCCACCCGATCGACCTGTAAAGTGGGAAAAGTGGTAATAAAAAAGATTCCAGGGGCTGGATTATCCCCTGGCCAAAAGGAACCCTGACCAGAGACCCCGGCCGCTTACTCCAGGTGGGTGTCGAAGGCCGTCAGGGTGATGGTCTTCATGACGTTGGGGAGCTTCCTTATGGTGAGCACGGCCTTATCGATCTCTTCGTAGTTCCCCTCCAGGACGCACACGACATCGTACTCCCCGTGTACGAAGTCCGAGAGCTTCACGTTGGGAACCCTCTCTATCTCCGAAACCACGGAGGCCTCGTAACCGGGTCTCACCGTGATCAGAACGTAAGCCCTTTTCTTGAAAGCTGCCAATCCTCCGGCCATCGCTTTATAATGGGGTTCCACGCTTTAAAACCATTCGGAGCGCTCGGCACTCAACATCTTCATCACTCCCTCAGAGCCGTTCTCCTCATCGCGCCCCTCCTCCTTTCACAAAAGGATTAAAATCCCTTCCCCCCAGGAGGAGAGGCTGGGAGGCGTGTTATGAAGCTGGTGCTCTTCGGTCCCCCCGGGGCGGGGAAGGGAACATACGGGAAGAGGCTCTCGGAGAGGTACGGGATACCCCACATAGCCACGGGGGACCTCATACGCGAGGAGATCAAGAGGGGAACCCCTCTTGGGAAGAGGCTGGGGGAGTACGTGGGGAAAGGGCTCCTGGGGCCCGAGGAGGAGGTGATCAGCCTCATGAAGGAGAGGCTCTCCCAGCCCGACTGCGCGAGGGGGTTCATCCTGGACGGCTTCCCCCGGACCATCCTCCAGGCGGAGACCCTGGAGAAGCTCTCCCCACCCGAGCTGGTGCTCAACCTGGACGTGAAGGAGGAGGTGATCGTGAAGAGGCTCTCCACCCGCAGGATCTGCAGGAAGTGCGGGGCCATCTACAACCTGGTGTCCATGCCCCCCAGGAAACCCGGGGTGTGCGACAGGTGCGGTGGGGAGCTTTACCAGAGGGAGGACGACAGGCCTGAGGTGATCAGGAGGAGGTTCGAGGAGTACGCCAGACAGACCAAACCCCTGCTGGACTTCTACGCGCGCAGGGGCATCCTCAGGACGGTCTCCTTCGAGGGAGAAGTGGAGGTGGAGGAGGGCGTGAAGAGGGTGGTGAGGGCGCTGGAAGAAAAAGAGTGATCACCTCACCCTCACCCTGCCCACCCGCACGTCCAGGAGGCGGTCGAACTTCAGCTCCTTCTCCCATCCACCCTTCTCCAGCACACCCATGAAGCTGAAGCCCACCACCTTTCCCCCCTCTTCAAGCAGGGAGGGGAGGAGCCTTTTCACCTCCTCCACCCCGACACCGCTTCCGGGGAGGGCCAGACCACCCATCACCACCAGGATGTCCACCTTTCGGGGCTTGACCCTCCTCCCGGTCTGGAAACCGTAGGGTGACTTGTACCTCAGCTCCACCACCTTCCCCGGCTCCCTCCCGGGGGCGAAGTAGAAGGAGTCTCCCAGGTCCCTGGAGGCGTATGCCAGGAGTTCGGCGAAGGGGAGACAGACGGCCTCCGAACCCAGGAAGAGCACCCTCTTCCCAGGGCCAAACTCCTTCATCACCTCCCTGAAGGCGCGGGTCATCCCCGCTATTCCCCTTCCGACTTCCTCACCCACTCCTCCCCTCCGCTCGCCAGCTTAATACCCCTCCGCCCTGAAAAGATACGGAGGGCCCGTGGTCTAGCCTGGATAAGACACAGGCCTGCGGAGCCTGCAACTCGGGTTCGAATCCCGACGGGCCCGCCAGACCAAAACGGAAACCTTTTCAGCGGCCCCGCGGAGAAAAGGAGGTGGAGCTGGTCTTCTCGAAGAAGTGCCTGGAGTACGGCGACCCGTACCACCCTGAGAACCCCAGGAGGGTGAGAAAGGCCTACGAAATCCTGAAGGAGCTGGGGTACGAGTTCGTGGAGCCGGAACCGGCCGGCGAGGAGGACCTCCTGAGGGTACACTCCAAGAGGTACGTGGAGGTCATCAGGAGCGAGGGCTTTTTCGACCCCGACACCCCCGCTTACCCCGACATCTACGAGTACGCCAGGCTGGCCGCCGGAGGGGCCATCAAGGCTGCGGAGATCCGCGGCTTCTCCCTCATGCGTCCGCCAGGACACCACGCGGGCAGGAACGGGCTGGCCCTCGGGGCACCCACCCTTGGCTTCTGCTACTTCAACAACATGGCGGTGGCCGTGAGGAAACTGGGCCTGCCCACCCTCATCGTGGACATAGACGGGCACCACGGCAACGGCACCCAGGAGATCTTCATGGGGGATTCGAAGGTCAGGTTCCTCTCCCTGCACAGGGGGGGGATTTACCCCGGCACGGGGTGGGAGTCGGGGCCCAACTTCGTGAACATCCCCCTGGACGAGGTGGGGGATGAGAAATACCTCAGGTGCCTGGAAAAGGGACTGAGGAAGGTGGGGGCGGAGAAGTGCGAGGTGATAGGAATCTCTGCAGGTTTCGACTCCCACGCCGGGGACCTCTCCTCCCTGGGCCTCACCTCAGAGGGCTTCCGGAGGATAGGGAAGAAGCTGGCGGAATACGGCAAGCCCGTCTTCGGGGTGCTCGAGGGAGGATACGTCGGAGAGAACCTGGCCAGGGACCTGCACGCCCTCATCGAGGGACTGGAGGGCTGAGACCTCAGGAGGCGAGGTGTTCCCTCAGAAGCCTCTCCAGTTTCTTCCTCCTCTCCTCCAGAACCCTCCTCGCTCCCCTCGCGAACTCACCCCTGTCGAAGGAATAAAAACACGCCTTTCTCCTCCTCTCCGTCCTTCCCACCCTCCTCCTGAGGAGCCCCATCCTCGAAAGGGACCCCAAATGCTGGCGCAGGGCCCTCTCAGACCTCCCCACCTTCTTCCTGAGGTGGTGGAGGGGGAGCTCCCTTCCCTCTCTGACCAGCACCATGAGGAGGAGCTGGGCGGTGGGGGGCAGCCCCAGAAGGAGGGAGGCTTCCCTCACAGCCCTCTCTTGCTTCCTGCCCATCTTACCCCCTCTACCCATTCTCCCCATGCTTTTAAACTCCTCTGCAAAAAATTTTGCATAGATGCCTGAGATAGTCCTCACCGCCGACCGCAACCTCATGTCCGACTACGGGGGCTCCATCTTCACGGGCTTCGCCGCCTGCGCCCCCAGGCTCCTGCCCGACCCCCTCTTCCATCTCTTCCTCTGCCCACCCCTCCCCCACAGGAAGGGGGTGGCGCTCTTCGCCCCCGCGGGGACCAGGAAGATCGAGGCTGTGCTGCTGGAGGAGGGCTTCGACGTGGTGGTGGGGCACCCCGACCACCTGGAAGAGGTGGTGGACGAGAAGACCAGGGCGGTGGGAATCACCACCAACGATCCCCTGGGGCTGGGACCGGCCTCCTCCACCTTCAGCAGCCTGGTGGGTAGGGAGACCTACTCAGCCATCCATTTCAGGGAGCTGATCACCCACCGGGTCCTCAGGAGGGCTAACCTGAGGGTGATCGTGGGCGGACCCGGGGCATGGCAGCTGGCCGAGAGCAGGTTGATGGCCAAGTACGGGATAGACTGCGTGGTGCTGGGGGAGGGGGAGGTGGTGGCTCCCGAGCTCTTCCGCAGGGCGGTGAGGGGAGAGTCCCTTCCCCCGCTGGTGGAAGGAGGACCCACCCCCCTGGAGAAGATTCCCTCCATCCGCAACCCCACCGTGAGCGGGATAGTGGAGGTGGCGAGGGGATGCGGAAGGGGGTGCAGGTTCTGCGTCCCCACCCAGCGCTACCTGCGCTCCCTCCCGCTCGAGAAGATCAAGGAGGAGATGAGGGTGAACGCGGCGGCCGGCCATCTGGTGATCCACGCGGAGGACGTGCTGAGGTACGGGGCCAGCGGAATTCTGCCGGACGAGCAGAAGGTGGTGGCCCTCTTCCAGGAGGTGGCCAGAACCGGGATGGACGCCAGCGCCTCCCACGCGGCCTTCGCCTCCGTGGCCTCCTCCCCCTCCCTCGTGCAGAGAATCACGGAGCTCCTGAACATAGGGAGCAAGCAGAAGCCATTCTTCGGGGTCCAGATGGGCATAGAGACCGGCTCCCCCTCCCTGATCGAGAGGCACATGAAGGGCAAGGCGCTCCCCTTCAGACCTGAGGAATGGCCTGAGGTGGTGGTGAGGGCCCACGGTATCCTGGCGGACCAGCACTGGGTCCCCTGCTCCACGCTCGTGATGGGCCTTCCGGGTGAGACCCAGGAGGATGTGGAAAGGACCAGGGAGCTGGTGGAGAGGCTGGCGGAGTTCAGGTCCCTGATCATCCCCCTCTTCTTCGTTCCCCTGAGTTCCCTGAGCGGGGAGAAATTCTTCACGGTCAAGGACATGAGGGGGGAGCACTGGAGGCTCTACGCGGCCTGCCTGAGGCACGACTTCAAATGGGTTGGTTCCCTGGCCAGGGACCACTTCAAGGACAGCAGATTGAGGAGGGTGATGATGAAGGTGCTCACGGGGGTGATGAGGAGAAAGCTGGAGCCCTACCTGAAGCTGATGGAGGAGGGGGAAAACCCGCTCAGAGGCGGGAGCAGCGCCTCACCACCTCGTCTATGAGCCTGTAGGAGGCCCCGGTCTTGGAGGGATCGGCGAAGGGGGTCTGGTTCCAGAGAACGACCACCTCTGCCCCCTTCTCCCGGTAGAGCTTCAGGGTCTCCACCACCTCCTCCGGGGTGCCGTAGACGAAGCTCTCGGCAGTCAGGTCCGAGGGTATGTGCTGCACCGCCTCCAGTACCCTCTCCGAGAGCTCGGTGAAGATGAAGTCGGCGAAGGGGTTGAAGTCTTCGCCCAGCGGATGCTTCAGCCCCCTGCGCTCGTAGGCCGAGGGGGGAAGGGTGAGGGCGTAGCCCTTGAGCACTGGGTTCTCCATCATTCCCAGGCACTCCTCCCTGCTTTCGGCTATGACCAGGGGAGCGTAGAGGGCCAGCGTTATCTCCGAGGCCTTCCTCCCCGCCCTCTCCGCCGCCTCCCTTATCACCTCCGCCCTCTCCCCGTACTCCTGAGGACTCATCATCATGGGGAACCAGCCATCCGCCAGCTCACCCACCACCCTCAGCATCCTGGGGCCGTGGGCAGCCACCCAGAGGGGGGGAGGCCTCTCGCCGTAGGGAAGGAGGTCGAAGGGAGCGTTCTTCAGCTTCCAGAACTTCCCCTCGAAGTCCACGGGCCTTCCCCTTCCCGCCTCCCAGCTGAGCCTTATGATCCTCAGGGCCTCCTCGAACTTCGCCACCTGCTTCGAGTACTCCATCCCGTAGGGGGTGTAGTTCATGGCCTCTCCAGTCCCCAGCCCGAAGATGCACCTCCCCCTCGAGATGTGATCCAGCGTCAGCATGCTCTGGGAGAGCATCACCGGGTTCCTGCGGATGGGATCGGTGACGGCGGTACCTATCCTGATCCTCTCGGTCCTGGAGGCCACGAAAGCCAGGGCGGCGATGGGATCGTAGAAGTCGTGGGGCGGGAACCAGCCCATGAGGTGATCCGCGTACCAGACGGAGTGGTAGTCCTTCTCCTCGCAGCTCTTGGCCACCCTCCACACGGTGTCCACCTGAGGACGACCCTTCTCGTCCGTGCGGAAGATGGAGGGGTTGATGGGACCCACCGTTCCTATTCCCAGTCCCATCCTCTCACCCGCCTCCTCCCTTGGTCTGAGGGGGATATATATCTCTCCATCGAAAAGGTGATGTTGAAGTTCTACCTCGAAGACCACGAGCTCTCCGAGCTGGCCGGCAGCCTGGGGGTGAGGGCCACCTTCTTCGACGCGGAGATGGCGGTGGTCTTCTTCAGGACCGATCCGGAGGTCTGCCGTAAGGTCTTGCCCCCTCCCCTGAACCCCGCACCCGAGGCCCTGGCCATGGCCTTCCTCGCCAGGTACCCCAGGACCAACTTCGGGAGCGTGTACAACGAGGCCACCCTGGCCCTGGTGGCTGAGCACGGGGGGGAGCTGGGAGGGTACATCCTCACCATGCCCGTGACGGAGGACATGGCCTGCATCCTGGGAAGGGAGGTCTTCGGCTTCCCCAAGAAGCTCGCGGACGAGATCTCCCTCTCGAGAACGGCGGAAGGCGTGAGGGGGAGGTACGTCAGGAAAGGGGTGGAGCTCATGAGCCTCTCCATGCCCTTCGAGGAGGAGGTGGAGGGAAGGGAACTGGTGGAGAGGCTTGGCGCCATGACCTCTCAGCCCCCGGCCGAGGAGTGGAGGGCCGTCTCCTACAACTTCAAGTACTTCCTCTCCCCGGAGCTCTCCGGCTTCGACTACCGCCCCAGGCTGGTGAAGCAGACCACCCTCTTCAGACCGCTGGGCAGGGTGAAGCTCTCCTACCGCTTCGACCTGCGGCTCCGCTCCTCTCCCACCGACCCCCTGGGGGAGATCCCTGTGCTGGAGCCCCTCTTCGGCTTCTACGGAACCTTCCAGAACACCATGGAGGCGGGTGAGGTGGTGGCGGAGGTGGAGGAGTCGGACTTCATGCGCTACGCCTTCTTCAAGATAGACCACCTCCCGCGCTGACACCATGGAGCCCGAACCCAGCGAGCGGGAGCGGTTGCTGAAGGAGGAGGTGCACCGCTTCGCGGAGGAGGTGGTGAGGCCCGCCTCCGTGGAGATCGACAGGATGCCCTCCGACGAGTACCCGGCAAGGGTGGTGAGGAGGGACTCCCCCTACTGGAGGGTGATGAGGGGGATGAAGAGGCTGGGATACCACAGAGCCCCCATACCAGAGGCCTTCGGGGGCGAGGGCCTGTCCGGAGGTGAGGTCCACACGCTGGTGGAGGAGCTGGCCTGGGGGAGCTCAGGCTTCGCCGTGGCGCTGGGGGTGGACCTCATGCCCGTGTCCTTCGCCCTCCTCTCCATGAGGGAGGAACTGAGGGAGGAGGTGGTGGAACCCTGGCTGAGGGACGACCAGGCGAGATACCAGGGGTGCTGGGGGGCGACGGAGCCGGGACACGGCTCGGACTTCGTGCTCGCGGGGTCCTTCGAGGAGGGGAGCGGGGTAGGGAAGGGGGAGGTAAGGGCGGTGAAGGAGGGGGAGGAGTGGGTGATCTCGGGGGCCAAGTCCTCCTGGATCTCCTGCGCCCCGGTGGCCACCCACGTGGCCCTGCACCTCAACCAGGACTTCGACAGGGGGACGGGACAGGCGTGCGTGGTGCCCCTGGACCTACCCGGGGTGAGGAAGGGACCGCCCATCCTGAAGCTCGGCCAGAGGGACTGCCCGCAGGGGGAGCTGGTGTTCGAGGGAGTAAGGCTCCCCGAGAAGTACATGATTCCCTCCCTGGAGTTCACGGAGGCGGAAATCCACCTCATCAAGGGACAGCTCCTCTGCATCACCAGCTCCTGGATGGCCGCCTCCTCCGTCGGCCTGGCGAGGGCGGCCTTCGAGGAGGCCCTGAGGTACTGCAGGGAGAGGGTGCAGGGGGGAAAGCCCCTGGTGAGGCACCAGCTGGTGAGGAAGAAGCTCTTCGAGCTCTTCACGAAGGTGGAGACGGCCAGGGCCTACTCCAGGAGGGTCATGGAGCACGTGTGGAGGGAGAACCTGGAGAGGTTCACCTTCAGGGCCTCCTACAGGCACGCCCTGGCGGCCCAGGTTTACTGCAAGAGGGTGGCGTACGAGGTGGCGGACGAGGCCCTGCAGCTCTTCGGGGGTTATGGTACCACGGACGAGTTCCTGATCCAGAAGCTTTACAGGGACGCGAGAGTGAAATTGATAGAGGATGGGACCACGGAGGTCCTGAGCCTGGAAGGGGGAAAGGAAGTGGCGGAGGGATACGGGACATGAAGTTCAGGGTGGATCAGGTGGGGGTGGTGGTGAGGGACCTGGACAGGGCGAGGGAGGCCTGCACCAGGTTCTTCGGGGAGGAGAGCCTTCCTCCCATAGAGTTCGAGACGGGGGGAGCCAGGCTGCGGCTGGCCTTCTTCCAGGCCGGAGAGGTCCAGCTGGAGCTGATACAGGTGGTGGAGGGGGAGACCATCCACTCGAAGTTCCTCAGGGAGAAGGGGGAGGGCCTGCACCACCTCGGGTACTTCGTGGAGGACCTGGAGAGGAGCCTCTCCATGCTGGAGAAGGAGGGGGTGAAGGTCCTCTGGAGGGGGGAGGTGCCGGGGGCGGCCAAGTTCGCCTACCTGGACACGGAGAAGACCCTAGGCATCACCCTGGAGCTCGTCCAGCTGGGATGACCAAGACCTAAATCCCACCACGCCCCACGGTTAAGGGGGGAACCTGCCCGCTCTCACGGGTGCCGAGGTCCTGACCAAGTGCCTGGTCCAGGAAGGCATCGGCAGGGTCTTCGGCGTGCCCGGAGGGGAACTCACCCCCTTCCTGGAAGCCCTCAGGAAGGAACCTGGCATCGACTTCTTCCTCACCCGGCACGAGCAGGCGGCCGCGCACATGGCCGATGCCTGCTACCGCCTTACCGGAAGGGTGGCGGCCTGCGTGGGAACGGTGGGTCCGGGGGCCGCTGACCTGGTCCCGGGCGTCTACCCTGCCTTCGCCGACGGGATACCCGTGCTGGTGCTCACCGCGCAACACCAGACCTGGAAGTGCTATCCCGACAGGGCGAGCATGCAGAGCCTGGACCAGACACAGCTCCTCAAGGCGGTGACCAAGTGGAGCGCCGTGGTCTACCAGCCCGAGAGGATCCCCGAGCTGCTGGACAGGGGGCTCAGGACGGTCGTGAGGGGGAGGTCGGGCCCCGTCCATCTGGACCTGCCCGTCGACCTGCTCTTCAAGCGTGTCGAGGTCCCCTCCGACCACTTCATCCCACCCTCCCACCGCTACGATGCCCTCCAGCCCCCCGCCGGGAGGAGGGAGCTGGTGGAAAGGGCGGCGGAACTCCTTTTGAAGGCGGAGAACCCCCTCATCCACGCAGGGGGAGGGGCCCTCTGGTCGGGTGCGCACGAGGAGCTGAGGGAGCTCGTGGAGTACCTCTCCCTCCCTCTCACCCCCAGCCACGTGGCCAAGGGAATCCTGCCCGAGGACCATCCCCTCTACCTCATCCCCGACTCCCCCGCGGCAGTGGGCGCCCAGGCCAGCGCGGACCTGGTGCTGGTGGTGGGGTGCAGGATGGGGGACCTGGACTTCTTCGGCAGGCCACCGGCATGGGGGGAGCCCGGGGTCCAGAAGGTGATCCAGATCGACCTGGACCCGGAGAACCTTGCCCTGAACAGGCAGGTGGACCTGGCCATCCTGGGGGACGCGAAAGCCACCCTCAGGCTCCTGCTGGAGGAGGTGAAAAGGAAGAGCGACCCTAGGAGGAGGGACCTCTCCCACTGGAAGAAGGAGGAAGAGGAGTGGATCAGGGAGAACGAGAGGGTGGCGCTGGGGAGCTACGACGGTATCCATCCCATGAGGGCGGTCTATGAGGCCAGGAGGTTCTTCCCCAGGAACGCCATCACCGTGGTGGACGGGGGCAACGTGGGGCTCTGGGCCCACTACCTGAACCGGGTGTACGAGCCCAGGACCTTCCTCTGGGCCGCGGACTCCGGGCACCTGGGCACGGGCCTCCCCTACGCCATAGCCGCCAAGCTGGTGCGGCCGGAGAGGGAGGTCTACCTGCTCACCGGGGACGGCTCCCTCATGTTCAACATCCAAGAGATGGAGACGGCGGCCAGGCTGGGGACCAAGATCTACGTGATCGTGCTCAACGACCGCTCCTACGGGATGATCAGGGGGGTCCAGCATCTGGTGTACAAAGGTGAGTACTACGGGGTAGACTTCTCCGATGTGGACTACGCCAGGGTGGCCGAGGGGATGGGCTGGTTCGGGAGAAGGGTGAGGGAGCCCGAGGAAATCGTGAAGGCACTGGAGGAGGCCAAATCCCAGAACAGGCCGGCCTTGATAGACGTGCTCAACCCCAGGGAACTTAGCATGCTCCCGCCTGACCTGGAGATGCTGGGGGCCATCTGGATGGAGGGCGTGGAATTCCCCACCTAAACGAGAAGGTTATCTGAGCCTCCTGCCCGTGGCCCTGCCCACCTTCGTGCTCCTGGTCTCCGCCCTCTTCTTCTCCATGAGTTCCCTGAGCTTCTGGATGTCCTTCTCTCCCTTCTCCAGCAGGGGGGTCGGGGGGTGGAAGAGCCTGCGGTAGCGATCCATGAGAACCTCTGACTTCTCCATGGACCTCCTCCACCGTTCCAACCTTCGGATTCTCTGCTCCAAGTGGTCCAGCTGCACCTGGAGGGAAGCCTGACTGAGCTTCCCGCACCCTCCCGGGGCTTCCCTTCCCGCTGCCACCACCTTCCAGCAAAGGGAAAGCCTCTTACCTACCTCCTCCAGACTCCTCTCCCACCCGGAGATGCTAACCCACCACCTTCTTCCCCTCCCTTCCTTCTCAAAAAGGGGTCGTGGGTTTCCTCCACCCAAACCCCATATGTCCCCCCTTTTCGTAACACCTGCTCCCTTTTTGTCCATCCCCTCTCCGTTTTCGATATCCTGCGAGTCCTTTTTGGGAGAACCTCAAAACGTGACCTCGTCTCCGAAGATTCAAAAAAAGAAAAAACTTGAGTCCGTTCGGGGAAAAGCCTATCCCGCCCTCACGGCACCTGTACCTGCTTCAGTCTCTCGCTGGCCTGCTCTCCGCAGACGCCCCAGTTCTCCTTGGGGACCTCGTGGATGATCACCTCGACCGCTTCCTTGGGTACGCCCATGTCGGTGAAGACCTTGGTGATGCCCTCTATCACTCTTTTCTTCGCCGCGTTGGAAAATCCCTTCCACACCATCACATGAACAACGGGCACATACTGAGATATCACAACCCGCTTAAAAAATCGCACGTACGAAGGAAAGGGCTGATCCGAAAGAAGACTCGATGGGACCATCGTGGTGCGGGGGGTGGGATTTGAACCCACGACATTCCGGTCTTCAGCCGGACACTCTCCCAGGCTGAGTTACCCCCGCCTTCCTCCCTAGAAACACCGAAAAAAATACTTTCCGGAAAAGGCAGGGGAGAAGAGGATGCCGGAGATCATGGTGGGGTGCTGCGGGTATCCCTGCGCCCGTCCCAGGTACTACGAGAAGTTCAGAACCGTGGAGATCCAGTCCACCTTCTACAAACTCCCAAAGCCCGAAACCGCCTCCAGGTGGAGGGAGGAGGCCCCCGAGGGCTTCGTCTTCACCCTCAAGGCTTTCCAGGGCATCACCCACCCCACCTCCAGCCCCACCTGGCGCCGCTCCGGTCTTAGCCCTGAGGAGCTGAGGGGGAAGGAATACGGATGGCTGCGCCCCAATGAAGACAACTTCGAGGCCTGGGAAAAGACCGTTGAGGTGGGGGAACGGCTGGGGGCGGAGGTGTGCGTGGTGCAGTGCCCCCCGAACTTCAAGTACACGGAGGAAAACGTGCGAAACCTGAGGAAGTTCTTCAAGAGGGTGAAGAGGAAGTTCTCCATCGCCTGGGAGCCTAGGGGGGACTGGGGGGAGCACCCCGAGGCGATACGCAAGCTCTGCGAGGAACTCGACCTGATCCACTGCGTGGACCCCTTCCGCCAGGAGAGCCTCCACTTCTCCGGAGGGACGGCCTACTTCAGGCTCCACGGCCTGGGCAAGCCCTCCGTGTACCGGTACAGGTTCTCGGACCGTGAGCTCGAGGAGCTGCGCGGTAAGGCCGAGGGGCTGGGGGAAAGGGTGAGGAGGGCCTACTTCATGTTCAACAACGTGTACATGCTGGAGGACGCCGTGAGGTTCCTGAAGCTTCTGAAGGGGGAGTAAAAGGGGTTATAACCTCCCCTCCCCCTCCTTTCCCTCTGGGACCATGAGGAACGCCTACGCTCTGACCCTGCTCTCCAACACGGGGGTGGCCTTCTCCTCCATCCTCATCCCCCTCCTGAGCAAGGAGCTCGGGCTCTCCTTCTTCCAGCTCGGGCTGGTGGTGATGGGATACGGCCTGGCCTCCGCCCTGTCCTACTTCCTCTTCGGCAGGTTCTCGGATGCGGTGGGGAGGAGGACCGTCTTCGTGCGTGCGGGCCTGGCCGCCTGCTCCCTGGCCTTCCTCGCCCAGATCCTGATGGGGGGCTTCGGCTCCATGCTCCTCATCCGGACGACGGCCGGGTTCTGCGTGGGGATAGGGACCTTCCCCCTGCTGGCCTACCTCTCCGGCCTGCCCCGGTACGAGGCGAGGGTCTGGCTCTTCGCGGGCTTCACCTCGCTGGGCTGGGCCGTGGGGTACCTGGGGGCGGGCTTCCTCCCGGGCTACGAAGCCGCCTTCGTCCTCTCGGCCCTTTCCTTCCTGGCGGGCTTCCTCTTCTCCCTCTTTCTGCCGGAGGTGAGGGCGAGGAGGAGGAACTTCTCCTCCCTGGAGGTGATAAGGCGCAACCGCCTGGTCTACCTTCACTACCTCCTGAGGCACACGGGGGCCCAGTGCGTGTGGACGGTCTTCCCCCTCTACCTGGCGGAGCTGGGGGCGAGCAGGGGCTGGATAGGCTTCCTCTACGCCCTGAACTGCGGCCTCCAGTTCTTCATCATGACTGCCTTCAGCAGGATCAAGAAGCCTCTGAACGACGAGGTGCTGGTGAGAACGGGACTGGTCCTCTCGACGGTGACCTTCTTGGCCTACTCCCTGGCCACCTCCTACCTCCACGTCCTCCCCGTCCAGCCCGTGCTGGCCGTGGCCTGGAGCACCCTCTACGTGGGCTCCCTCCTCCACCTCCTGAGGAGGAACGTGGAGAAGGCCACCTCCACCAGCCTGCTGGGATCCACCATAAGCGTGGCTGGGGTGATAGGACCTTTCCTGGGAGGGGCCGTCTCGGAACTCTTCGGGCTCAGGGCGGTGATGTTCACCGCCTTCGGCCTGAACCTGGCCGCCACCCTGCTCGCGACCAGGGGTTAAAGCCTTAAGCCAGCCAGATACAGTTCGTTGATGCCGGCTGCCGTAATTTACTACTCAGAAACGGGGAACACGAAGAAGATAGCCGAGGCCATCGCGAGGGGGACCAAGGCCAGGTGCGAGCCCGTGGAGAAGGGTGGGGAGGCCGTGAAGGGGGCCGACCTCCTCTTCGTGGGTACTCCCGTCCACTCCTTCGGGCCCTCCAGGCCCATCCTGGAGTTCCTGAGGAAGACGGACTGGAGCGGGAAGAGGGTGGCCCTCTTCTGCACCTACGCCGGGCTGGGGAACAGGAGGACTCTCAGGAAGATGAGGAAGGAGGTGGAGAAGAGGGGAGGAAAGGTGGTGGGGGAGTTCTGGTGCAAGGGAAGGTTCAAGTTCATGAGGAAGGGGAAGCCCGACGCGGAGGACGAGAGGAGGGCCGAGGAGTTCGGAAAGAACATGGCCTCCGGTCAGGGAGCTTCCTGATTCGCCACAATCACTATCCCCCTTCCCTCCACCAGCGCCCTCGCCTGGCCCCCGGCCTGGGCAAGGTGCTGGCAGCCTGGATGGTACCCGCCCGCCTACCCGAGCAAGGAGGAGGAGCTGAGGGCCCTCGAGGAGATGAAGGAGGAACTGGAGAAAGAACTCAGGGAGATAAGCAGGAAAATAGAGGAACTGAAGGGCGGGAAGTGAATGCTGGTGGCGGTGGCGACGCTGGACAGGGGAGGTCCGGAGGCCAGGGTTTCCCCCGAATTCGGGCATGCCCCCACCTTCACCCTCGTGGAGGTAGAGGGGGGAAAAGCCAAGCGATGGGAGGTGATCCCTAATCCCGCTTCCTCCCTCCAGCACGGGAGGGGACCGCTGGTGGCTAAAAGCCTGAGCGACAAAGGGGTCAAGATGGTGGTGAGCGGGGAGGTAGGGCCCGGGGCCTCGGAGCTCCTTAAAGCCTTCGGGATAGAGATAAGGATTGTGGAACCGGAGGGGGGGGTCAAAGAGGTTCTGAGGAAGCTGGGTCTCCTGAAGTGAGGGGGTCGAGCCAGGGGGGAAAAAGGATGCCGAACCGCAAGACCCTCCTGACCGTGCTCGCCTGGTTCCTCCTCCTCTTCGGTCTCTTCACCATAGTTTACCACAGGGTAACGGGACATCCCCTCGCACCCGTCTACAGGTACGGGGACCTAAAGTCCTACCACCCCGTTCTCATCCCCTTTGTGTACCTCGCCAGCTACCTCACCAGGGCTTGGGGGGCCTTCCTCTTCGCCTTCATGCTGGGGGGCATGATAGAGGCCTTCGTCCCCAGGGAGAAAATGAAGGGCTACCTCTCAAGCAAGAGCCTCAGGTCCTACGTGCTGGCCGCCCTCTTCGCCCCCGTTCTGGCCGTGTGCTCCTGCGCCATGATCCCCATCTTCGGGGGCATCCTGGCCGCGGGAGCGGGCATCGGGCCGGCCCTGACCTTCCTCCTGATGGCCCCCGCCGGAAACTTCCTCGCCATCCTGTTCACCTCCGAGCTCATCTCCCCTGTGATGGCGGGAGCCCGCTTCGCCTTCGCCTTCCTGGGAGCCGTCTTCATCGGCCTGCTAACGGCCAGGACGAGCTGGGCCAAGAAAGTAGAGGAGAAGTTCGCCGGGATTTCCATCGCGAAAGCGGAGGAAATGGGGGAAAGGGACTTCCGAGAAAAGTCCATTGCTTCCCTGTACGAGGCGTACGCCCTGCTGAGAATGATCCTGCCCTACCTGCTCGCCGGGGTGGCGGTGGTGAGCTTCATCGACGCCTACCTTCCAAGGGAGGCTGTGGGGAACTACCTGAGAGGGGTCCCGGGCATCCTCCTGGGGGCGACGATAGGGGTTCCCCTCTACACCCCCACGCTGGTGGAGGTGTTCTTCGTGAAGGCCCTTCTGAACTCTGGGATGTCTTCCAGCGCCGCCCTGGCCTTCCTGCTCGGTGCCCCCATGTCCTCCGTGCCCTCCATGATGGGGGTCTCGAGGATCGTGGGGTGGAGGACGGTGGCGACCTATGCCCTGCTCGCGGTCCTCTGGGCCATGGTAGCAGGCTTCGCGTACCTCATATTAACAGGAGGATAGAGGAAGGGAGGTGAGAGGAATGAAAATAGAAGTCTTCGGAATGGGATGCCCCAAGTGCAAGAAGACCGAGGAGAACTGCAGGCGAGCGGTGAGGGAGCTGGGTCTCAAAGCGGAGGTGACACACGTGTACGACCAGGCGGAGATGGTGAGGAGGGGGATCACGAGCAGCCCCGCGGTGGTGATCGACGGGAAGCTGAAGGTGGCGGGAAGGATCCCCGAAGTAGAGGAGATAAAGAAGTGGCTGAGTCCCAAGTAAGTCCTGCGCAGGGGGGACGGTCGAGCCTCTAAGCTTGGAGGGGCCCGGACCCCACCGTAAGATATTATATCTCCCCCTGACCTCGGGCAGGAGATGGCGAGGAAGGGGATCAGCCTGGAGGAGGCGAGGAAGATCGGGGAGCAGCTGGGGCTGGACTGGAAGGACTTCGACGTGGAGCAGTTCAGGTACGGCATGGAGGTGGAGCTGGAGCACGGGAGGAGGGACCCGGAGACCAACGTCACGAACGACGACCTGCTCATGACCGGGAAGATCGCCCTGGCCCACCTGCGCGAGTTCCCCGACTACTACTTCAGGCTGAAGAAGATGGAAGAGGAAGCCGAGGAGTACTGGGAGAGGAGGAGGGGCCGAGGGAAGGGGAAATGAGGGCGGCGGTCCTCAGGAGGACGGCCCCGGCGGAGGAGTTCCCCCTCTCGCTGGAGGAGCTTCCCACGCCTTCACCGGGTGAGGGTGAAATCCTGATCAGGGTCTCGGTGTGCGGGATTTGCAGGACCGAGCTCGACGAGGTGGAGGGGAGGCTCAGGCCCAGGCTTCCCGTCATCCCCGGGCACCAGGTGGTGGGGAGGGTGGAGGAACTGGGTCCAGGTGCCTCGGGTTACGGGAGGGGGGAGAGGGTGGGGGTGGCCTGGATCTACTGGGCCTGCGGGAAGTGCAGGTTCTGCACCCGGGGGATGGAGAACCTCTGTCCCGAGTTCAGGGGAACGGGGTGCGACGCCGATGGGGGTTACGCGGAGTACATGGTGGTACCCCAGGGCTTCGCCTATCCCATCCCCTCCGTCTTCCGGGACGCCGAGGCCGCTCCGCTCCTGTGCGGGGGGGCCATAGGGTACAGGGCACTGAGACTCACGGGGATGAGGGACGGCGACGTAATCGGGCTGTACGGGTACGGTTCCTCCGCTCACCTGGTCCACCAGCTCGTCCGGCACCTCTTTCCCTCCTCCGAGGTCTATGTGTTCACCAGGAGGAGGGGGGACGGACCCAGCGAGCTGGCCAGGAAGCAGGGGGCCGACTGGGTGGGGGAGACGGGGGAGACCCCTCCCAGGAAGCTCCACTGCGCCATCGACACCACACCGGTCGGGGGAGCCGTGAGAGAGGCCCTGAGGAACCTGGAGAGGGGAGGGAGGCTGGTGATGAACCTGATAAGGAAGGAATCCCCCATCCCGGAGCTCGACTACGTCACGCACCTGTGGGAGGAGAAGGAGGTGAAGAGCGTGGCCAACATCACCCGCCAGGACGTGAGGGAGTTCCTCCGGGTGGCCGCGGAGATACCCCTCAGGCCGGAGGTGACGGAGTTCAGGCTGGAGGAGGCCAGCAGGGCCCTGCTCGCCCTGAAGAGGGGGGAGTACAGGGGGAGCGGGGTGCTGAGGATAGAAAAGTAGCTTTTAAATAGTAGAAAGTAGAAAAAAGAAAAGAGAAAAATGAAAACTGTAAAAGTGGAAGACTCTGTTGCGGAGAAGCTGAAGGATCTGAAAGCCTATCTCAGAACGAGGGAAAAACTATCCGTCACGGAAACCGAGATTCTCTCGCAGGCTTTCAAAATGGCCTTTGAACAAAAAGATGAACTGCTGAGGAGACTGAAGCGTGCGCGGGAAGCCCAAAGGGACTTCTGGAAGTTCTGGATGACACCCGCTGAGGGCGGTCCGGTCACCGACGCCGCCCGGGATCACGACGCAGTGGAACCATGATCCTCGTCGACTCCTCCATTTGGGACGCGGCGAAGAGAAGGCGCGACAAGGGACATGAACCGGCCCGAAAAGTGCTCGAAAGGATAGCGGGGGGAGCTTATGGAAAGCCCATCGTCACCGACTACATCGTGGACGAAGTTCTGACCTGGCTCAAAACGCATGTCGATCCCGGGGTCGCGGCCGAAACCGCCACTTTCTTCTTCATGAGCGATCAGGTGGAGGTGGTGAAGGTAGACTGGGCCATCCTCAGAGAAGCCCTCGAGATCTTCATGAAGCACGATTTCCTCTCCTTCACCGACTCCACCACCGTAGCGGTTGCAAAGGCGAGGGGGGTAAAAAACATCGCAACGCTCGATGAAGACTTCTCAAAACTGGGGTTCAACGTGATCGAGGAGTGATGGGTCAAGACTTCGGGTGGTGCCCCCGATCACTCGTAGACCTTCTCCTCGGTCCTGTCCGCCTCCGCGGCATCGGCCTCCACGTCCCTGGAGGGCGGAGGGGCCTGGAGGAACTCCCTGTAGAACTCGTGCTGGATGATGAGGTCCATGATCTCGTTGGTCCCCGTCCAGATCATGGCCAGCCTCATGTCCCTCAGCAGGCGCTCCACGGGGAAGACCGTGGTGTAGCCTATTCCTCCCAGGATCTGCATGGCGTGGTTTATCACCTGCCAGGAGGCCTCGGTGGAGAACTTCTTGGACTCCGAGACCAGGCGCCTCAGGCGCCCTGGCTCATCCCCGGCATCTATCGCCCCGGCGGTGAGGTTCACCAGGCCCCTGGCCGCGTCCAGGAGGGTGAGGCTGTCCGCTATCTTGAAGCTCACGGCCTGGAAGTTCCTTATCTTCTGCCCGAAGGCCTTGCGCTTGTCGGCGTAGCGGGCCGCCACCTCCAGGGCTGCCCTCCCCATACCGATGGAACCCGCGGCGGTGGTCATCCTCTCTGGAATCATCATGTGCCAGAACACGTCCGCCCCCCCGTTCTCCTTCCCGACGAGG
>JAWCKR010000009.1:0-49101 GCA_038851755.1 Hadarchaeales archaeon (SeqCode)
ACCTGCCCAAGGAGAACGCCAGGGAGCTGGTGCTCTCCCGGGACTGGACCTTCCTGCGGGAGCTCCACTTCGAGGGCACGGAGGAGCTGGAGGTGCCCGTGCTGGCCACCCTTAAGGTTTCCCCCTCCGTGCTTCCGGGTTCGAGGGTAAACCTGTACGTCTGCGACCTCCAGACGGACAACCTTACCCTGCTGGTCGGAAACGCCACGGTGACTAGGGTGATGAGTTCGGAGACAGACCTCAGGACCATCAACTGGAGCAGGACCGTGGGCACGGTCTCTTACTCCTACACCATGGATGTCTGGGAGACCCTGAAGGCAGCTGCGGGAGGGTCCACCGATGCCGCGGCCCTGGACCTGGCAGGTTATGTTTCCAAGGTCCTCAGCTCCCTGCAGGGGGCCGGGGCGGGGGAGTTGGGCCTGGAGATGGTGTACTTGGTGAGGGTCCCCCGGGAGGCCGGGGAGCTCATCCTCCAGTACGAGTTCTATCAAACGGCATCCAAGGATGTGATCCTGGCCTCAGTGGCGTGAGCTATTCTCCCTTTTTTCCTAGCGCTGAGGAATATGGGGGAAGGGAGTGGGAGAGAGGAAAGAGGGAAAGCGGAAGGAGATAGAGCGGCTTCTGAAGCTTAAAGAGGAGCAGGCCGGCGGGAAGGAAGTCCTCTCCCGTCTTCTGGGGGAGCCCCCCAAGCAGGCCCCTTCTCCGCCAGCTGCCCCCAAGAGGCCCTCCCCCGAGGGGGAGAAAGCTGGTCCCGTGCTTTCCGCCGAGGTGAAGGGAAAGGTGGAGAAGGTGCTGGACCGCTACGGAACGGCGGAGATCCTGAAGCTGGAGGGGGAGAGCCTCCCCCTGTACCGGCTGAGGATCCCCGACCTCACGGATAAGGAAAGGGAGCTGCTGGCCACCTGCAAGAAGAAGGCCGTGGAGGAAATCAAGGTGGACCCAGAGAGCATCGCCGATCCCTCCGAGCGCCGGAGGGTCTTCATGCAGGAGCTCATGAAGATCCTGGAAAGGGAGAGCAAGGGCATGCGCCTGCCCCCGGCCAGGGTGAAGGAGCTCTCCGAGCTGGCCTTCCACGACATGATAGGTTACGGGCCGCTCGATTACCTCATCTCCGATGACAAGCTGGAGGACATCCTGGTGATAGGGGTGAACAAGCCTGTCTATGTCTACCACAGCAGGTACGGGATGTGCTCCACCAACATCGTCTTTGAGGAGGAGGACACCATCCGGTACTACATAGACAAGATGGCCAGGCTGGTGGGCAGGAGGATAGACCACCAGATGCCCCTCCTGGACGCCCGCCTCCCCGACGGCAGCAGGATCAACGCCACCATCCCCCCGGTCTCCCTGGAGGGGCCCACCCTCTCCATCAGGAAGTTCAGAAAGGACCCCCTCACGGTGGTGGACCTGATGAACTTCGGCACCCTCTCCCCCGAGGTGGGGGCTCTCCTCTGGCTCCTGGTCCACGGTCTGGACGTGAAGCCCGCCAACATCCTCTTCGCGGGTGGGACGGGGAGCGGGAAGACCACCCTCCTCAACTCCGCCACCACCTTCGTCCCCGAGCACGAGAGGATCATCTCGATAGAGGACAGCGTGAGTGGGGAGGCGGAGGTGCTGGCCAGGGTGGAGGGTAGGGTGATCAGGACCACGCTGGGTGAGCTGGTGGAAAGGGCCCTGCAGGAGAGGGGATGGAGGGCGGTCTCCGGTCACGAGGTGGGAGAGGCCCCTTGGGAGGTCCTGACCCTGGATGGGGAGGGTAAGGTGCGCTTCGAGAGGCCCAGCCTCTTCATCAGGCACTGGGTGAGGAAGCCGCTGGTCAGGATTCGCACGGCTACGGGGAGGGAGATCAGGGTTACCAAGGATCATTCCCTTTTTGGGGTGAGAGAAGGGGAGTTTCGTCCCATCAGGGGTGGGGAGCTGAGGATTGGGGACTATCTGGCAGTTCCGGGGAGAATCAGGATAGAGGGGGAAGACCCTACCTTCGATCTGACTAGCGATTCCAGGTTTGGGAGGTTCAAGCTGGCGGCCGACGGGGGGATGTACGCGCCCCACGTGACCTCTCCCCAAATCCTCCCCCCCAGGATCAAGCTGTGCGAGGAGCTGGGGATTCTGGCCGGTATCTGGTTGGCGGACGGTTTCTACGACAAGAACTCCGTGGGCTTTTCCGTCGGACAGAAGGGTGAGCTGGCTGAAACCGTGAGGAGGCTCGCCTCCCGGCTGGGGCTTAGGGTGCGAGAGCACAGCGACGGGCACTCCCTCCTCATAAACTCCGCCGTTTTCAAGACCCTCTTCCAGGAGGTGCTGGGGCTAAGGGGGGACGACTACGAGCGCAGGGTCCCGGAGGTTTTCCTCGGGGCCACGGAGGAGGTGGTAGCTGGGCTCCTGCGCGGTTACCTGAGCGCCGATGGATGCGTGACAAGATACGAGGTTCAGTTCTCTTCCGCCTCCCCAGCTCTCCTGCGGGACCTCCAGGCCCTCCTCCTCAGGTTCGGCATCATCTCCCGCCTGAGGCTGAAGGAGAGGATGGTGGGAAGCTACGGTGGGAGGGGGGTATACAGGGGTTCCATCTCCGGCGCCAGGTTCCTCCGCCTCCTGAGGGAGAGGATAGGGCTGATAGGGGAGGAAAAGAGGAGGAAGTTGGAGCAGGCCGCTTCCCGCAGGACGAGACAGGAAACGGATTCCCTCCCTCTCGCGGGGAGGTTGAGGGAGGAGCTGAGGGAGCATAGAGCCGGGTTGGCCGGAAAGCTGGGGAAGAACCATTGGTTCCTCTCCCGCCTCAGGAGGGCCCTTCGGAGGGGGAGGGTAGGGAGGGAGGAAGTGCTGGTGCTGGGGGAGCTTTCCCCCGCCTTCAGGAGGACGGCCCTTTACAGGCTGGCCAGGAGCGATCTCTACTTCGACAGGGTCGTGGGCGTGGAAGAGGAGGAAGGGGAGGGATATGTCTACGACCTCAGCCTGCCCGAGACCCAGAGCTTCGTGTGCAACCAGATCCTCTGCCACAACACCGCGGAGCTTCAATTGCCCCACCCCCACTGGGTGAGGCTTGAGTGCGTTCACCCGTCCACCCACTTCGTGGACGGGGAGGGCGTGTTGAGGGAGGTGGGGAAGACCTTCGAGCTTGAGCTGAAGAGTCATAGGGGTGAAATCCTTCTCTCGGGTGCCAATCTCTACCTCAGGAAGCCCAATCCGCTGCGGACTTTGCTGGCCACGGAGACTGCTCGCCTGAGGGTTTTCAGGGACAGGGTGGAGCTTTTGGGCAGAACGCACATACCCGAGTACTGGGTTAGGGTGAGAACCTCCGACGGTTCTGAGTTGAGACTAACCCCTGGTTCACCCCTCATCGCCCTCTCGGGAGGGAGAAGGGTGCGGGTGAGGGCGGAGGACCTGAGGCCAGGCGATTATCTCCCCGTCCTCAGGAGAATAAAGGCCAGGGGACGTGCTGTCGGGATTGACCCATACTCGATTTTTGGGCCCCGCTGGAGGGTCCCGAGCGAGGAGGCCCTTCCTAAGCTCCGGAGGCTGGTTGGGAAGCTCAAGAAGCGTGGGCTCACCAATCGGGAGCTGGCGAGGATGGCCGGGGTCTCCCTCAAGAGCTTGGAGGGCTTCCTCTACAAGAAGGGGAACCCGAACCACATTCCCCTAGGAGTTTTGATCAGGCTCTCAGAAGGTGTCGGGGAGAGACCCCCCCGTGTACGCATGCTGGTGGGGAGAAGGGGGAAAGTCCCGGTGAGGATTCCCGGGAAGGTGGACGAAGGGCTCTCCTATCTCGCCGGCGTCATCTCTGGTGACGGAAGTCTGGAGGAGTACCGGATAAAGATTTACCCTGGAAGGAGGATGGGTCGGATTTCCACCCTCTTCAGGGAGAGCTTCGGCCTGTTGCCAGTGGTGAGGAAGAGGGTGAGGAAGGGCAAGACCGAGTGGTGCTACGTGGTGGACTCTGCGGTGGTTAGCCACTTCTTCAGGAAGGTCTTTGGCCTGCCCGTGGGGAAGAAGGCGAAGTCGGTGAAGGTTCCGGAGGTAATCCAGAGGTCGGAAGAGGGAGTGATAGCCGCCTATCTCGCCGGGCTGGTCGATACGGATGGGTGCGTGGACTGGAGGAACAACAGGATCTTCCTGAGCACCTCGAGCCGGGAGCTGGCTTTCGGGGTGAGATACCTCCTCCTCAGGTTGGGGGTCTTCAGCAAGCTCCGGAGGAGGAAAGGTGGTTTCAAGCGGAGCTTCGGGTACCAGGTGGTGGTGAGCGGCAGGGAGAGCGAGAGCCTCGCCTCAAAGCTCCTCCCTTACCTGGAGGATCGTAATAGGAAGCGGGCCCGCGCCATGCTGGGGAGGGACTGGCAGCACCGTCCCAGGGGGGTCCTGGTGGGGGAGGGTGATGCCCTGTGGTGCAAGGTGGTGGAGGTGAGGAGGGAGAGGAACTGGCGGGCCACACCCTCCTATAACGTGGCCCCGGCTTCCTCCCATTATTATCCGGCGGGGGAAACGGGTCTGATAGCCACCAACCCCAACACCCGTCCCCCCAACATCGAGGGGCGCGGGGAAATTACCATGGACGATCTGGTTAAAAACGCCCTCCGCATGAGACCCGATCGGATCGTGGTGGGGGAGGTCAGGGGGCCCGAGGCCAGGACCATGTTCACGGCCATGAACACGGGACATAATGGTGCCCTCTTCGATACCTCAGTCATTCAGTTCCCTGATGGAAGCCACAGGCTGATCGGGGAGGTATGCGAGGGGCTCTTCCGAAAGTACGCCGGGAGGGAGAGGAAGTACAGGGACCTGGAGTTCATCGAACTTGAGGAGGGGGACAGGTTCGACGTGGTCAGCGTGGACGGGAGGCTGAAGGCGGGCGTGCACACCGTGACGAGGGTCTGGCGCAGGAAGGTCAGGAAGGGAGAGAAGATGGTCAGGATCCTGACGAGGTCCGGTCAGGAGGTGATCCTCACGAGGAACCACCCGCTCTTCACGATAGCGGGAGGTGAGGTGGTGAGAAAGGAGGCAGGCTCCCTGAAACCAGGGGAGTTCGTGGCCTGCCTGCTCTCCCCTCCCGTGGAGGAGAGGGAACCGCGGGTGGATCTGGAGCTCTTCAGAGGCCTGAGCCGGTATCTCCTTGTGCCGGACGAGGAGGGAGAGGTCACCTTCCTCGGGAGGAGGTACAGGAAGGTCCCGAACAACGGGGGTGATGAGCTGTGGAGGGCGGAGTTCATGCTGAGCCCCAACAGCCATCCCGTGCGCATCCCCTCTTCCATTTCCACTGAGCTGGCTTACCTTGCCGGGGTGGTGTGCGGGGACGGGTACCTCTCGTCCGGCGGGTACTTCACCTCTGCGACCTTTGACGACGAGGAGTATCTGGAGGAGTTCATCAGGTGCGCCAGGATTTACCTGCCGGGCTACGAGTTCCGGGGGAGAAGGGAGGAGAAGTTCTGCAGACTGGACCTGGGGTCTAAGATTTTCTCCGAGGTGCTGGCCAGGGTCTTTGGAATCCCCAGAGGGAGCAAAGCTGCCAGCTGGACCGTGCCCGATCTCGTGCTGGTGCGGAGAGAGATCCTCTCGAGCTACCTGGCTGGGCTCTTCGATGCCGATGGGTCGGTGGATGCGGGAACCCCTTCCATCATGCTCACCACCAAGAGCGAGGAGGGAGCGAGGAAAGTCTGGTACGGTCTGCAGAGGCTGGGCATTCCGGCCGTAGTGAGGAAGTACGAGAACAGGGGGTGGGGGAAGGGCGCGCTTTACCGGGTCATGGTCAGGGGAGTGGAGAACCTGGAGAGATTTCTGAAGACCATCCCCATGCACCACGGACGCAAGCGGAGGGAGCTTGAGAGGGTGGTCAGGGAGCAGAGGTCGTATCGCGGGACCTACGTGGAGAGGGTGCCAGGGGTGGGGGAGAGCCTCAGGAGACTGAGGGAGTCCCTGGGACTGAGCGTGGCGGAGCTCTCCAGGAGAGCTTCCAGGCACTTGAGGGTGAGCGAGAGCCTCATCCGCCACCTCGAGAAGGGGAGGACCCTGGCGGTGGGCAGGAGGGCCCTGGGCGCCATGGCATCCGTCATGCTGGAGGAGGCGAAAAAGAGGGGGGATGCAGGGGCAGTGGAGGTTGCGTGCAAGCTCGGTTTGCTGGCATCTTCGGACGTTTACTGGGATGAGGTGGAGAGGGTGGAGGAGGCGGAGCTGGAAGGAAAGACCGTGTACGACCTGACGGTGGACGAGGACCACAACTACGTGGCCAACGGGGTCCTAGTTTCCAACTGTATGGGCACCCTCCATGCCAACAGCGCGGCCGAGACCATCACCCGCCTCACCGAGGCCCCCATGAGCGTGCCCCCCATCATGATTCCCGCGCTGGACGTGGTGGTGATGCTCCAGCGCATCTACCACAGGCAGAAGGGTCACCTCCGCAGGATCACGGAGATAGCCGAGGTCACGGGCCTGGAGGGGGGAAAGCCCCAGCTGAGCAGGATCTTCAAGTGGAACCCCAGGACGGACAGGGTGGAGCCCACGGGGGTCCCCCTGAAGTTCAGGCAGGTCCTCTCCGAGCTCAGCGGCAGGAGCGGGACGGAGATAGAGGTGGAGCTCAAGCGGAGGGCGGCGGTGCTGGAGTGGATGAGGGCGAAGGGGATAAGGAACGTGTTCGAGGTGGGCCGCGTGATCCAGGAGTACTATCAGGACCCCGAGGGCGTGCTCAAGAAAGTGAAGGGGGGATAGCGGGATGGGCAGGAGGAGGGGCTGGCTTTCCCGCTGGTTCTCCAGAGTAGGGGGAGGGGTGGTGAGGACGGGGGAGGCCGTGGGCCGTGCGGGTGACCTGGCCAAGCTCAGGCCCTCCAAGGAGGACGAGGTGACGAGGAGGCTCAGGGAGCTCAAGGAGCTGGAGCTCAGAGCAGAGGAGGAGAGGAAGGAAGCGGAGAGGGAGACCAGGGAGAGGAGGCTGAGGGAGGTCAGGAAGGAGGAGCTGGGCAGGCCCCTCTCCGAGCGCCTCTCCCAGACCTTCTACGGTCCCTTCCGGCGCCCGGCGGAGAAGCTCATGGGGTTCTTCAAGGGTATCGACCAGGACCTGTACCGGGCCAACCTCCCCTTCTCCCCCGACAGGTACGTCTCCACGGTGCTGGGGGTGAGCCTGCTGGTGGCCCTCCTCTCCTTCATCCTTTCCTTCCTCATGTTCTCACCCCTCTTGGCCCTGCTGGTGGCCCCCTCCTCCTTCTTCTTCACCTTCGTGTTCGGGAGGGTTTATCCCAGGAGCAGGGTGAAGAGCAGGTCGGTGCGCATCAACAGGGAGATCCCCTACGCTCTCAGGCACATGGCCACCCACCTCTCCTCCGGGATAGGTCTTCCCGAGAGCGTGACCTCGGTGAGCAAGGCCAACTACGGGGTGCTCTCGGAGGAGTTCGAGAGGGTGGTGAGGGACATGAACGGGGGGATGAGCATGGAGGAGGCGCTCACCGCCCTGGCCCAGAGGGTGGAGTCCGAGCCCCTCAGGCGCTTCGTCAGGCAGGTGGTGAGGACCCTCAGGGTGGGGGGGGACCTCTCCCACCTGCTCAACTCCCTGGCGGACGAGACCTCCTTCGAGATGCGCATGAAGCTCAGGGACTACACCCAGTCCCTGAACATGCTCACCCTCATCTACATGTTCGCCTCCTCCGTGGTTCCTGCCCTCCTCATCATCATGACCACCGTGACCTCGGGGATGGGGGGAGCCACCCTCACCACCCAGTCGGCCGCCGTGCTCTTCTTCCTCCTGGTCCCCCTCCTGCTGGTGGTCTTCCTCTTCATGGTGAAAAGGTTCGAGCCGAGGTTGTGAGATGGGACTGGTGGAGAGGGCGGCGAAACTTTCCAGGCGCCTCCTGCCCGGCAGGCTGCTGGAGAGGATAGATCGCAAGCTCCTCTCCACGGGCATCCTGCTCAGCGCGGAGGAGTACGCGGGCATCTGCCTCCTCTTCTCGCTGGTGGGTGGGGCGGTGGCAGGGATCCTGGGCCTCTTCCTCCTCTCCCCCGCCCTCTTCCTACCCCTTTTCCTGGTGGGCCTTCTGGGGACCTTCTTCGGGGGGGCCTTCGGCCTCCCTTCCTACCTCGTGCAGCGGAGGGCGGCCAGGCTGGAGAGGGAGCTTCCCGATGCCCTCAGGCAGATGGCCAGCACCCTGAGGGCGGGGATGAGCATAGACGTGGCGATGGAGGAGGTGGCCAGGTCCGGTTACGGGGTCCTGTCCGCGGAGTTCGAGAGGGCCCTGGCGGAGGTGAGGCGCGGGCGCCCCCTGGTGGAGGCCCTCTGGGCCATCTCCCTGAGGTCTGGCTCCCCCCTCTTCGAGAGGGCCTTCGGGCTCCTCATAGAGGGCATAGAGAGGGGGGTGGCGCTGGCGGATGTTCTGCAGGCGGTGGCCAGGGACATAGGGGAGGTGCACGCCCTCCAGAGGGAGAGGAGGGCCACCACCACCCAGCAGGTCCTCTTCCTGGTGGCGGTCTCCCTCTTCGCCTCCCCCTTCATCCTGGGCCTCACGGTCTCCATAGGGGGGGCCGGTGGAGGGGTGAGGATGCCGGAGGGGATGGGGGCCATCGTGCTCGGCTACACCCTCATCCAGGCCTCCCTCTGTGCTCTGGCGGTGGGAATCGTGAGGTACGGGAAGATGTCCAAGGGCTTCACCTTCCTGCCCCCCTTCCTGGTGGCCTCCGCCCTGGTCTTCAAGCTCTCGGGCTTCCTGGTGTGAGCGGGTTTCGGGTGTGGTTTAAATCCTAGGTGGAAAAGAAAAGACCTATGCCAGAAGCCGGGAGGGGAGTGGAGATAGTGCTCACCTCCGACCTGCCGACCATGAGCAGCTTCGGGAACGATCCCTTCAAGGCCTTCCTCTGTACCTTCCCCCACCGCTTCGTCCGTCCCTTCCTGGAGAAGTACTTCGAGCCCCAGCTGGACAGGGAGGGTCATCCCCTCTTCGCTTCCTACGGCCTCAGGAAGGTGGAAAGCCTGCTGGTGCACGCCTTCGGGGAGGAGAGGGTGGCGGTGGCCCACCCCTCCACCCTGGGAAAGTTCGTGGGCGAGAAGACAAGGGTGATAGGCGTCTCCAGCCACGACCCGATGGGGCTGGCCTACGTGAGCAGGACCTACAATACCCTCCTGGGCCTGGGGGGGGAGGCCGTCAACCACTACTACTTCAGGCAGCTGATGGAGCATCCCGTGATAAGGGGGAGGAACAGGAACACCAGGCTGGTGGTGGGGGGACCGGGGGCCTGGCAGATAAGGGAGCTCGGCCTCCAGGAGGCCTTCGGCATAGACGTGCTGGTCCACGGAGACGCCGAGCGAGGCCTGGTGGAGGTGATGCGGGACCTGCTGGAGGGGAAGGAGGTGGGGAGGGAGGTCTGGCTGGAGAGGGTGGATCCGGAGACGGACTTCATACCCCCCATCCTCAGGCCCTCCAGCTACGGGTGCGTGGAGATCACCAGGGGGTGCGGCAGGGGGTGTCGCTTCTGCTCCCCCACCACCAGGAAGCCCTATTCCTTCCCCCTCGACTACGTGATGAGGGAGGTGGAGGTGAACATCAGGGGGGGCTCCCGGTCCCTCTTCGTGGTCACCGATGACCTCTTCCTCTACAGCGTGAGGCCACGCTTCTACCCCAACAGGGAGAAGCTGGTGGAGCTCTTCTCCAGGATGGCCGCGTACCCGGGGGTGGAGGAGATTCACCTCTCCCACGCGGCCATGGCCCCGGTGGTGGCCGATCCCAAGATGATCGAGGAGCTCACCCCCATCCTCCTGGAGAAGACCAAGCGGCGTCTCAACGGGGAGCCCTACGTGACGGCGGAGATAGGGGTGGAGACGGGGAGCATCAGGCTGATGGAGAAGAACATGCACGGGAAGGCCCTGCCCTTCAGCGTCAGGGACTGGCACGAGATCGTGGACACCGGGCTGGGAATCCTGAACGACCACTCCTGGTACCCCCTCTGCACCTTCCTCGTGGGGACCCCGGAGGAGACGGAGGAGGATACGATACAGACGCTGGAGCTTTTCGACAGGATCGGGGACAAGAAGCTCTTCTACGTGCCGGTGCTCTTCATCCCCATCAAGGGCACCGCCTGGGAGAACGAGAGGTGCGTGGGGCTCAGGAACCTCTCCGAGCTGCAGTGGGAGGTGATCGCCAGGGCGTGGAGCAGGAACCTCAGGATATGGAAGAGGAACAGGGAGAGGGTGATAAAGACCCTGGGCTTTCTCTTCTTCTGGAGCTTCCTCTTCTGGAAGCACGGGCCCAAGTGCCTGCGTCCGGTGATGAGGTTCCTGGGCGTGCTTCCCGAGCGGCGCTCGCTGGAGGGAGTAAAGTTTTAGAAGGGGAAAAAAATCCAAAAAGTTGGGGGAGATTTTGGTGACCTCAGAGGCAGAGAGGGGACTGCCGGCGGTCTGCAGGTTCTGCGGCTACTGGGGGAGGGTGAGCTCTCTTGTGGAAGAGCTCGAGGGAAAGGTGCGGGACTGCCTTTCCAGGCTCAGCTGGGCCCAGGCGGAGCTGGAGAACCTCCTGAAGAGGATGGGCAGGGAGAGAGAGGAGGCCTCGGAGGCGGCTGTGGGGAGGCTGATGCTGAGGCTCCTGGAGGTCCTGGACAACTTCGAGAGGGCCCTGAGGAGCGGGGGGGAGGGAAAGGCCTTCGCGGAGGGTGTGGAGATGATTCACAAACAGCTCCTGAAGGTGCTCGAGGAAGAAGGACTGGAGCCCATCCAGGCGGTGGGCAGGAAGTTCGACCCCTTCCTGCATGAGGCAGTGGAGCGGGTGGAGGCCCAGGACACGGAGGAGGGCACGGTGGTCGAAGAGCTCCAGCGGGGGTACAGGTTCAGGTCCAGGGTCCTGAGGGCCTCGAAGGTGAGGGTAGCGAGAGCTTCCTGAGGGAAGGGTGGTGGGCATGCCCGAGAAGATCATAGGGATAGACCTCGGGACCTCCAACTCCGCTGCCGCGGTACTGCAGGGTGGAAGGCCGGTCCTCATCCCCAGCGCGGAGGGCCTCACGCCCTACGGTAAGATGTTCCCCTCCTACGTGGCCTTCACCCCCGAGGGGCAGCTCCTGGTGGGGGAGCCGGCCAGGAGGCAGGCTTCCCTGAACCCCGAGCGAACGGTGACGGGGTTCAAGAGGAAGATGGGGACCGAGTTCAAGTACAGGATAGGGGACAAGGAGTACACCCCCCAGCAGCTCTCCGCCTTTCTCCTGCAGAAGATCAAGAGGGACGCCGAGGCCTTCCTGGGGCAGGAGGTGAAGAAGGCCGTGATCACCGTCCCCGCCTACTTCAACGACAACCAGAGGCAGGCCACCAAGGATGCGGGCACGATCGCGGGCCTGGAGGTGGTCAGGATCATCAACGAGCCCACCGCGGCTTCCCTCGCCTACGGTCTGGACAAGCTGGAGAAGGAACAGAAGATCCTGGTCTTCGACCTGGGAGGGGGGACACTGGACGTCACCATCCTGGAGTTCGGGGGAGGGGTGTTCGAGGTGAAGAGCACGAGCGGGGATACCCAGCTGGGGGGGACCGACATGGACGAGGTCCTGGTGAGGTACCTGTGCGAGGAGTTCAGGAGGAAGGAGGGGGTGGACCTCACCGGGGACAGGACGGCCATGATGAGGCTGAGGGAGGCGGCGGAGAGGGCCAAGATAGAGCTCTCCACCACCCCCGTGACGGAGATCAACCTTCCCTTCCTCTACTCCGACGCCGGCGGGCCCAGGCACCTGCAGATGCAGCTGACCAGGGCCAAGCTGGAGGAGCTGGTGCGCCCCATCGTCGAGAGGTGCAGGCCCTGCGTGGAGCAGGCCCTGAGGGACGCGAAGCTCACGCCGGAGGAGATAGACAAGGTCATCCTGGTGGGGGGACCCACCCGCATGCCCATCGTCCAGCGCTTCGTGGAGGAGCTGATGGGGAAGAAGGTGGAGAGGGGGGTGGACCCCATGGAGTGCGTGGCCATGGGGGCGGCCATCCAGGCAGGGGTGATAGCCGGGGAGCTGAAGGACATCCTCCTGCTGGACGTTACCCCCCTCACGCTCGGCATCGAGACGCTGGGGGGAATCTTCACCCCTCTCATCCCCAGGAACACCACCATACCCACCAGGAAGAGCCAGGTCTTCACCACGGCCTCCGACTTCCAGACGGCCGTGACCATCCACGTGCTCCAGGGAGAGAGGCCCATGGCCGCCGACAACGTCTCCCTGGGGCGCTTCGATCTGGTGGGGATACCCCCGGCCCCGAGGGGTGTGCCCCAGATAGAGGTCACCTTCGACATCGATGCCAACGGCATCCTCCAGGTGACGGCCAGAGACCTGGGAACGGGGAAGGAACAGGCCATAAGGATCACCGCCCCCACCAAGCTCTCGAAGGAGGAGATAGAGAGGATGGTGAAGGAGGCGGAGCAGTTCGCCGAGCAGGACAGGAGGAGGAGGGAGGAGGCCGAACTCAGGAATGAGGCGGATGCTCTGGCCTACACCGCGGAGAAAACCGTGAAGGAGCTGGGGGAGAAGCTCTCGGAGGAGGAAAGGAAGGGAGTGGAGAGGGCGGTGGGGGAGCTCAGGGAGGCGCTCGCCGGGAAGGAAGTGGGGAAGATCAGGGAGAAGATGGAGGCCCTGAAGAAGGTGCTGGGGGAGGCCACCTCCAGGATTTACCGCTCCTCGGGTAGGGAGGAAAAGAAGTAAGACGAGCGGAGCATGAAGGATTACTACGAGATCCTAGGCGTCAGCAGGAACGCCAGCAAGGAGGAGATAAAGAGGGCCTACAGGGAGCTGGCGATGAAGTACCACCCTGACAGGAACAAGTCTCCGGACGCCGAGGAAAAGTTTAAAGAGATCTCGGAGGCTTACGCCGTTCTCTCCGACGACGAGAAGAGAGCGGAGTACGACCGCTGGGGGCACGCCGGGTTCACGGGCAGGTACAGTGCGGAGGACCTCCTCCGCGGTTTCGACTTCGACCTCCTCAGGGGCTTCGGGTTCGCCGACCTGGATCGGATCTTCGATATCTTCTTCGGGAGGGAGCGCGGAGGGGGAGGGGACCTGGTGGGTGAGCTGGAGCTGGACCTGGAGGAGGTCGCCTCAGGCGGGGAGAAGGAGGTGGAGGTGGAGAGGGTGGAGGACTGTCCCTCCTGCTCCGGGTCAGGCGCCGCCCCGGGGGGCATGCGGACCTGCGGGACCTGCGGTGGATCGGGGTGGAGGGAGTTCACCCGCAGCCTGGGAGGCTTCTTCACCAGCGTGAGGACCTCCTGCTCTGAGTGCGGGGGCTCCGGCAGGGTGGTGGTGAAACCCTGCCAGGAGTGCAGGGGTTCGGGCAGGGCGGTGAGGAAGAGGAAGGTCAGGGTGAGGATCCCGCCAGGTGTGGAGGAGGGTTCGGTGCTGAGGGTGAGAGGCGAGGGAAAAAGGGGGAGGGGACACCCCGGTGACCTCTACCTCACCGTGAGGATCAGGAAGCATCCCCTCTTCGAGCGGGTGGGAAATGACCTTCTCTGCGACCTCCCCCTGACCCTCCCGCAGGCGGCCTTGGGCAGCACGGTGGAGGTTCCCACCCTGAGGGGAAAGACCACCCTCAAGGTACCACCGGGGACCCAGGACGGTCACGTTTTTAGGATCAGGGGGGAGGGGATGCCCAGGCCTGAGGGGGGGAGGGGGGATCTCCACGCAAGGGTGGTGATAAAGGTCCCCACCCACCTCACGGAGGAGCAGCGCAGGTACCTGAGGGAGTACGAGAAGGTTTTCGGCTCCTGAGCTGTGGGCGGCACCGCTATTAGGATGGCTCTCGCAGAAGAGTAGATGTCTTCCCTGCTCATCCGTCCGTCCAAGCTGGAGGGGGAGGTCAGGGCGCCCCCCTCCAAGAGCTACACCCACAGGGCGGTCTCCCTGGCCCTGCTGGCGGAGGGGGAGAGCAGGGTCCGGAGCCCCCTCAGGAGCCTGGATACGGAGGCCACCCTGGACGCTTGCAGGGTGCTGGGGGCGGGAGTCTCCGCTCTTCCCGAAGAGTGGAGGGTGGAGGGCACGGAGGGAAAGCTGAAGCCGCGTTCCCACCTCATAGACGCGAAGAATTCAGGTACCACTCTTCGGATCATGACGGCGGTGGCCTCTCACTCCCCCTCCCCAGTGCGGCTCACGGGGGACGAGTCCCTCAGAAGGCGCCCCATGGGTCCCCTGGTGGAGGCCCTGAGGGAGCTGGGGGTGGAGGCCAGGTGCGAGGGAGAGGGTGGGCGTCCACCGGTGGTGGTGGGAGGAGGGATGGTGGGAGGTGAGGTGGAGATCACCGGGGAGGTGAGTTCCCAGTTCATCTCCGCCCTCCTCATCGCCTGCCCCTACGCCAGGGAGGAGGTGAGGCTGAGCGTGGTGGGGGAGCTCCGCTCGCGTCCGTACGTGGAGGTCACCCTCTCCCTGCTGGGGAGGGTGGGGGCCAGGGTGAAGAGGAACGCCAGGCTCACGGAGTTCAGGATTCCGGGTGAACAGCTCTTCCGCCCCCTCTCCCTCACCATCCCGGGGGACTACTCCTCAGCCTCCTTCGTGCTGGCGGCCGGAGCCCTGGTGGGCTCGGAGGTGAGGGTGAGCAACCTGGATCCCTCCGACCCACAGGGCGACAGGATTATCGCGGAATTGCTGGAGGAGTTCGGGGCGGAGGTGGAGTTCGGGGATCGGACCCTCACCGTCCTGGGTGCGGAGAGGCTGGAGGGGGTGGAGGTGGACTGTGGCGACTGTCCCGACCTGGTGCCCGTCCTGGCGGTGCTGGGAGCCGTGGCGGAGGGGAGGACGGTCCTCACCAACATCCCCCACCTGCGCCTGAAGGAGACGGACAGGCTGCACGCCCTTTCCTCGGAGCTGGGGAAGATGGGGGCGGAGGTGAGGGAGCTACCGGACGAGCTCAGGATAAGGGGTGTGAGGAAGCTCAGGGGGGCTAGGGTGAACTCCTTCGGGGATCACCGAATGGCCATGGCCCTGGCGGTGGCGGGACTGGTGGCGGAGGGGACCACGGTGGTGGAGGGGGCGGAGTCCATACCCGTGTCCTATCCGACCTTCGTCGAGGACATGAAGAGGCTCGGGGCCAGGATGGAGTACGTCTGACCCTCTGCGCGAGGAAGGTCGGGCAGAGGGTCCTTTTAGGTTGGTTTTCCTTCTTTAGTGGGTGGAGGGATGGGAAGCCTCTTCGGCAGGAAGTTCAGGGTGATGACCTTCGGGGAGTCCCACGGTCCAGCCGTGGGGGTGGTGGTGGAGGGAGTGCCGGCAGGCCTGCCCCTCCGGGAGGAGGACCTCCAGAGGGAGCTGGACAGGAGGAGGCCGGGGCAGAGCCAGGTGAGCAGTCCCAGGCAGGAGAGGGACAGGGTGGAGATCCTCTCAGGGGTCTTCGAGGGCAGGACCACGGGAGCACCCCTCTGCCTGATGGTGAGGAACGAGGGGGCGGACCCCTCCGCCTACGAGCAGGTTAGGACCAAGCCACGCCCTGGCCACGCGGACCTCACCTACCTCCTGAAGTACGGGCACGTGGACTGGAGGGGGGGAGGCAGGTCGTCTGGCAGGGAGACGGTGGGGAGGGTGGCTGCAGGGGCGGTGGCGAAGCTCCTCCTCTCCTCCTGCGGGGTGGAGATACTGGGGCACACCCTCGAGGCCGCGGGGGTGAGGGTGGAGAGGGAGGTGGAGGACAGGGAGATAAAGGAGAACGCGGAGCGCAACCCCATGAGGTGTGCCGACCCGGAAGTGGCCAGGAGAATGGAGGAGGCCGTGCTCGAGGCGGCCAGGCGGGGAGACAGCACCGGAGGGGTGGTGGAGGTGAGAGCGGTGGGAGTTCCCCCAGGGCTGGGCGATCCCGTGTTCGACAAGCTGGACGCTGACATAGCCCACGCCATGATGTCCATAGGAGGGGTGAAGGCGGTGGAGATCGGGGAGGGGACTAGGTTCGCCAGGATGAGGGGGTCGGAGGCCAACGACCCCATCGTGATGAGGGGGGGGAGGATCACCACCCTCACCAACAGGTCCGGAGGTATCCTTGGCGGGATAAGCGTGGGTACGCCCATCGTGGTACGCCTGACGGTGAAGCCCACCCCCTCCATCTCCCTTCCACAGCGGACGGTGGACCTGGAAAAGGGGGAGGAGACGGTGCTGGAGCTGAGGGGAAGGTTCGATCCCAACCTCTGTCCCAGGGTGGTGCCCGTGGCGGAGGCCATGCTGGCCCTGGTGCTGGCGGATCACCTGCTCCTCGCCGGAAAGCTTCCTCCGGACCGATGGGGTGGGAGAGGGTGAAGGGGAGGGCCTCGGCCTGCGGGTCGGCCACGCTGATCAACGCCATGGCCACCGGGAAAGGGGGGGCCTTCGCCGTGGAGCTGAGGGTGGAGGCGGAGGTGGAGCTGGTGGAGGGTGGAAAGGAAGTGAGGGGGGAGGTGAGGGGGGCCAGGGAGAGCCCCTCGCTGGTGGAGAGGTGCGTGAGGAAGGTCCTGGAGAGGGAGGGGGTGCTCGGGGAGTACGGGGCCAGGGTGAGGACGAGGGCGGGGGTCCCGGTGGCCGTGGGGCTCTCGAGCAGCAGCGCGGCCAGCAACGCCGCGGTGCTGGCCACCTTCGTTGCGCTGGGGAAGAAACCCAGACCCAGGGAGGTGCTGGAGCTGGCCATCCAGGCCTCGCTGGAGGAAGGTGTGACCCTCACGGGCGCCCTGGATGATGCCGCGGCCTCCTATCTGGGGGGAGGGGTGCTTACGGACAACCTGAGGAGGAGGATCCTGAAGAGGTTCGAGGTGAATCCCGAGCTGGAGGTGCTCATCCACCTTCCCCCCAAGAGGCTCTACACCTCTCAGGTGAGGAGGGAGGTCCTGGCTCCCATAGCGGGGATGGTGGGGGAGCTGCACCGCCAGGCCCTGCTGGGGAACCTCTGGGGGGCGATGACGGTCAACGGCCTCCTCTACTCCTCCGTTCTGGGCCACGACCCCTCCGTGGCGCTGGAGGCCCTCTCCCTGGGCGCCCTGGCCGCCGGCCTCACGGGTAAGGGACCGGCCACGGTGGCGGTCTGCGAGCCCTCCAAAACCAAACGTATAAAGGAGGCCTGGGGGAGGAAGGATGGGAGAATACTCGCCACACGGCCTTCTCCGGTGGGAGCGGAGGTGAAGTAGTGTCCGCCACCTCCAAGCCGGGGGGAAAATTGGAGGAACTCCGGGCGGAGATAGATGAGATAGACCGCCAGCTTGTGACGCTTCTGGCCAAGAGGATGGCGCTGGCCGGGGAGATAGCGAGGGTGAAGGAGAGGGAGGGCAGGCCCCTCAGGGACGAGAGGAGGGAGGGCGAGGTGGTGGAGAGGGCCAGGAGGCTGGCCAGGGAGCGGCGCCTGGACCCTGAGGTGGCGGAGACCGTGATGAGGGTGATCATCTCGAGGGCCACCCAGAAGCAGGCGGAGAGGCTGGAGAGGGCGGAGTGGTGGGACCACCTGAACAGAGTTTTCAGGGACTATCCCGCGCAGCTCAGGGTGGCCAAGGTCCTCTTCTCCCACGGGCTGAGGGTGGGGGAGGGGGGGAAGGTCATGTGCAGGAACCTCAGGGTCCCTTCCCTGCAGGTGGCCAGGGAGGCGGGTGTGGACAGGAGGACGGTGGAGACCACGGCCCTGACCCTGCTCAGGGATGAAAAGCTGGGCCCCCTTTTCTCCAACCTGGAGCCCCTCCCCTACCTCAAGAGCGTGGCGCACCACCTGGGTCTTGGGGTGGTGGAGATCACGGCGGAGGACCCCACCAAGCCTGGCATCCTGCACGAGGTGGCGGAGGTCCTCTCCAAGTTCAGAGTGAGCGTGAGGCAGGTGGCGGCCGATGACCCCCACCTCGTTCCCTTCCCCAAGATCACGGTGGTGACGGACCGCCCTCTGAAGGGCAAGGTCATAGAGGAGCTCAGGGCTCTTCCCAGCGTCCAGAGCGTGATCGTCTACTGAGTGAGGGGCTAATAAGGAAAAAGTGGAGAGATAGGGAGGAAAAGGGATGGCGCTCATCCTCTCGGCCAGGCCCATAGAGATGGAGTCCGGGTACAACCTGGTGCTCCTCCACGAGCGCGACGCTGAGGAGCTGGGGCTCTACGTGGGGGACAGGGTGAGGCTCTCCACCCCCTCCTCCTCGCTGGTCGCGGCCGTGAACCTCACCGGGGAGATGGTGGGGAGGGGAGAGGTGGGGGTCCTGCTGGAGGTCTCCAGGGGAATGGGGCTGAAGCGGGGGGACAGGGTGACGGTCTCCCCCCTTCCTCCCCCGGCCTCCGTGGAGGCCATCAGGAGGAAAATGGAAGGGAAGCGTCTCACGCATGAGGAGATAGGTGAGGTCGTCAGGGACATCGTTCGCAACAACCTCACTCCCACCGAGATCTCGGCCTTCGTGGTGGCGGAGTACACCAGGGGGATGTCCATGGAGGAGATCGTCTCCCTCACCACGCACATGGTGGAGACGGGGGAGAGGCTGAAGCTGGAGAGGGGGCCGGTGGTGGACGTGCACAGCATAGGGGGAGTTCCGGGAAACAAGTACGCGCTGGTGACGGTCCCCCTGGCGGTGGCCGGTGGCGTAACGGTGCCGAAGACCAGCAGCAGGGCGATCACGAGCGCGGCGGGGACGGCGGACGTGATGGAAGTCTTGGCGAACGTGAGCTTCAGCCTGGGGGAGATCAAGGAGATCGTGGAGAGGGTGGGAGGGGTGATAGCCTGGGGTGGTTCGGTGAGCCTTGCCCCGGCGGACGACCTCCTGATAAGGACGGAGCGAGTGCTGCGCATCGACCCCCCCTGTCAGATGCTGGCGAGCGTGATGGCGAAGAAGCTGGCGGAGGGTGCGGAGCACATCCTCATAGACCTTCCCACGGGCCCTGGCGCGAAGGTCAGGGAGGCGGAGGAGGCACGCTCCCTGGCCCACGACTTCATGGAGCTGGGGAGGAGGCTGCGCGTCAAGGTGGAGGTGGTCCTGACCTACGGGGGCCAGCCCCTGGGTAGGGCGGTGGGCCCGGCCCTGGAGGCCAGGGAGGCCCTGGAGGCCCTGCGGGGGGAGGGCCCCAACAGCCTGAGGGAGAAGGCGCTCAGCCTGGCCGGGGTAATGCTGGAGATGGGCGGGAAGGCACCCCTGGGGAGGGGGAGGGAGGTGGCCTGGGATCTCCTCAGGTCCGGGAAGGCGGAGGCGAAGTTCAGGGAGATGATCGAGGCGCAGGGCGGAGACCCGAAGGTGAGGCCGGAGGACATACCGGTGGGAGACAAGAGGGCAGCGGTGGAGTCCCCCTCGGACGGCTACGTCACCCACATCCACAACGAGAGGATTACGGCGATAGCCTGCGCGGCGGGGGCGCCCAGGAGCAGGGGAGCTGGGGTGAAGCTTTTCGTGAAGCGGGGGCATAAAGTTAATAGGGGGGAAAAATTGTTTGAAATCTATGCGGAGCATGAGAGCAAACTGGAGGAGGCGCTGAAGGTGGTGTCGCGGAGCTTCCCGATGAGGATAGAGGGGATGATGCTGGAGAGGCTCTCGGAGAGACCCAGGGAGTGGTGAGGTGTGGACTACCCCCAAGAGGTTCGCTCTGGTCTCGGCGGGCGCTGAAGGGCCTTTCGAGCTCGTGGCGCTTGACAACGCTCTGAGGAAGGCGGGAGTGGGTGAGCTGAACCTCATCCCCGTGTCCAGCATCCTCCCGCAGGGTTGTGTCCTTTCCGAGCTTCCCCCCATCACACCTGGTACCCTCACCCCCGTGGTCATCTCCAAGATCTGCAGCTCCACCCCCGGTCAGAAGATAGCGGCCGCCCTTGGAGTGGCCATGAGCGAGGACTCACACGGCATGATCTCGGAGTACCACGACATAGGGGTCTCGGAGAGAACGGCGGGCAAGACGGCGGAGGCCATGGTGAAGTACATGATGGAGGAAAGAGGACTGCAGCCCACCAAGGTCACCTCCGTCTCGGCCGGGCACATAGTGAAGCGTCACGGTGCGGCGGTGGCCATAGCCGTCTTTCTGCCTTGAGACGGTCTGCTTTGGGAAGGTGGGAGCGCCTGCCCCGTCCTGTCCTTCGCTTCAGCAGTTCGGGGGATGGGGTATCCGCCGCTGGGCCCCTTCAGACGGCTCAGGAGACCTTAGGTAGAGTTGGTCCTTTCTTTGGGGGTGCTAAGTTCGGGAGATGTTAGATCCTGTCGGGAGGCTCAGTCGCTCTCCGACTCGCTCTTCTCCCCGCCCTCCTCCCCTCCGGGAGTCTTGGGCGAGGGGAAGGACTTCTTGGCGGCGGCGATGACGTCGTCGATCCTCAGGATCATGATGGCGGCTTCGGCCGCCGACTTGATGGCCTGGGTCTTCACCCTCAGGGGCTCCACGACCCCCAGCTTCTTCATGTCCTCGATCTTCCCGTTGTACACATCCACCCCGTAGTACTTCCCCTCCTGTTTGGCGTGCTTGGCCCTCAGCTCCACCAGGATGTCCACGCTGTCCATTCCCGCGTTCTCGGCCAGGGTCTTCGGGATGACCTCCAGGGCGTCGGCGAAGGCCCTCACGGCCAGGGCCTCCCTTCCGCCCACCGTGTCCGCGTAGTCCCTCAGCCTGGTGGCAAGGGCCATCTCGGGCGCCCCTCCCCCGTACACGTACTTGTTGTCCTCCACGGCCGCGGCCACCACCCCCAGGGCGTCGGTCAGCCCCCTCTCGATTTCGTCCGTCACGTGCTCGGAGCCTCCCCTCACCAGGATGCCCACTGCCCTGGGGTTTTCGCACTCCCTGACGAAGATGAACTTCTTGTCCCCAATCTTCCTCTCCTCCACCACCCCGGCCTTCCCCAGCTCAGCGGGGGTGAGGTCCTCCAGGTTGGTGACGACCTTTCCACCCGTGGCCCTGGAGAGCTTCTCCATGTCGGACTTCTTCACCCTCCTGGCGGCCAGGATGCCGGCCTTCGCCAGGTAGTGCTGGGCCAGGTCGTCTATCCCTTTCTGGCAGAAGACCACGTTGGCTCCCACCGAGGAGATCTTCTCCACCATCTCCCTGAGCATCTTCTCCTCCTGGTCCAGGAAGGCCCTCAGCTGCTCGGGCCTGGTCACCCTTATCTCCGCGTCCGTCTCCGTCTTCTTTATCTCCAGGGGCAGGTCCAGAAGGGCGATCCTGGCGTTCTTGATCACCTCGGGCATGCCCGGGTGTACCCTCTCCTTGTCCAGGATGAGCCCGTTCACGATCTGGGAGTCGTCCGTGCTCCCGCCGGCCTTCTTCTCAATCCCCACGTGGTCGAGGTCCACCCTGTACTTCCCATCCGCCTTGTCCGCGACCCTCCTGATGGCCTCCACGGCCAGCTCCGCCAGCTTCTCCCTGGCCCCCTCCGACTTCTTTCCCGTCATGGAGGTTATGGCGATCTTGCGGAGGGTTTGGGTGTCGTCGATGGAGGTCTTTTCGGCCAGCTCCTCCAGGATCTCCTTGGCCTTGTCGGCGGCCATCCTGTAGCCAGTGACGATGATCATGGGGTGGATGCCCTGATCGAGGAGCTTCTCTGCCTGGTGGAGGAGGGCCCCTGCCACCACCACCGCCGTGGTGGTCCCGTCCTTCACCTCCTCGTCCATGGTCTTCGCCACCTCCACCATCATCTTGGCGGCGGGGTGCTCCACATCCATCTCCTTCAGGATGGTGACGCCGTCGTTCGTGATGGTAACGTCCCCCAGGGTGTCCACCATCATCTTGTCCATGCCCCTGGGGCCCAGGGTGGTGCGGACGGCCTCGGCTATGATCTTGGCTGCGGCTATGTTCATGCGCTTGGCATCTCTCCCCACCAGCCTCGTCGCACCTTCGGGCAGGATGAGGATGGGCTTAGCCGCCATGCTGACCCTCCATAACTTGATAACTCATAATGGGAATAAAACATCTTCCTTTTATGCTTTTCGGTAACTTGCCACCCGTGACGGTTCTATCCTCCCGGGGAGATGGTGGGGAGCTTGAGGAAGGAGGAGAGGGGCAGGAGTTCCACTCCCGTGAAGATGAGCCACCCCATCACGCACATGAGGAGGGAGTGCTTGAGCCCGTCCCTGATCCTCCCCGTTCTGAACTGTCCTGCCAGGATGCCAAGGGCTATGGCTTGCATCAGCACGGCATGGTAGAAGAGGCTCCTGACCATTCCTGGGTTGATGGGGTTGATCCCTATCCCCATTCCCCCCGGCATCTCCACGCTCTGGGTGGGCAGTGCGGGGACGAAGATCACCACCATTCCCACCGCCGTGATGGCGAAGACCCCGAAGATCATGTAGGCTATTAACACGTAGGTGAAGGTCTGGGCCCTGCGCTCTCTCTTGAGGTGGACCTCCGTGGACACGTCGTTGGCCAGCACGTTGAGCACGTCTCCTATGTTGCTGGTGGCCGAGCTGGCGATGTTCATTACCGAGATCACCCTCATGAGCAGGCCGCTCCTTATCCTCCTTTCCATCTCGGAGAGGGCCCTGGAGGCGGGGCTCCCCCACTCTATGTCCTTTTTCACCTTCGCCAGCTCGGGAGCCAGGGCACCGAAGCGCTCCGGTGGGAGAGTCTTGATGGCCTTGCCAGGGGGCAACCCTGAGGAGACGGCGGCCGAGAGGGAGGAAAGGTAATCAGGGGTGATGGTGATGATCTTCTCAATCCTCCTCTCCCTGAGTTCGTGGAGGATGATGAAGGGCAGGAGGGCGATCACCAGCGAGAGCACGAAGGTGGTTTCGGCCTGTGGCTCCAGACCCAGTTTGGTTTCAAGGTTCAGGAGGTCCGTGGAGAACCTCAGCAGGGCGAAGAGGGCCGCCGCCGGGACGGAGAGGTAGAACACCTTGACGGGATCGTCGGGGAGAGTCCTCAAGAAGGGGAACAGTCTGTGCGGGAACTCCATCCAGAGGCTCCCCCTCCTTCCCAGCCCCTTCGTTTCCTGGCTGAGCCTGGGGGGATGCTTGGCCTCCCATGGGGAGTACTGGGAGAGGAGGAAGATGAAGAGCGCCGAGCCCAGGGGAATGGCCAGGTACACGGTGGCGTAGAGGACGAGGGGGGGAATGGGACTCATCATCTGCATGGGGAGGAGGGTGACCAGGAGGAGGAAGGGCAGCAGACCTATGGTGATGGTGGAGATTTCCGCCATGATGGACACCGTCTCGAAGGACTTCAGCTGGGCGTCCTTGGCCTCGAAGTAGGCCTTCTCGCAGCGGGAGGCCAAGAAGTCGCTCAGGTTCGTCCCCGTTTCCACCACCGTGGAGAGGGTTTTGAGGAACTCCTTGAACTTCTCGGAGGGGGTGGTCTCGGCCACGTCCGTGAGGGCCTGAACGGGTGACATGCCGAAGGCTTCCACGTTCCTCACCACGGCGCTGGCCTCCTTGCATATCTCCCCGTAGTCCTCCCTATGCTTGCTGAGCTCGCGGAAGATCTGGATAATCCCGACCCCACCCTTGCTCATGGCCAGCATGAAGGCTATGGCATGGGGCAGTCTGGTCTCTATCTCCTTGCTCCTCGCCCTGCCCGTGTGCTCCAGGTTGAGGAGGAAGAGACGGTAGAGCCCGTATCCCGCCCCCACCCCGGACAGCACGGCCAGGAGGGGGAAGTAGGGGATCCCGTACCATAAACCCAGGAAGAGCACCAAGAAGAAAACGGCCAGGGAGAAGGCGAAGGAGAAGTTCAGAGCCTCCTGCAGGAACTCCCGCGCGGAGCGGGAAATCCTGGCTCTCCTGAGCGCCAGGCGCACTTCCTCTATTCTCTCCTTCTTGATCCTCTGGAGGAGTAAGCTCGTGGGGAACATTCAGCCTTCCCCAATTCTTCTGAGCACGCTCTCGGGGTTATAATAGTACTGGCTGAGCACATCCGCTATCTCAGAGGGGGTGATCTCGGGCTGGTTGGCCAGCCAGGTCAGGACCTTTTCCCTGTTCTTCAGTTCCTTCTTTAGCTGGATGGGGGTGAGTCCCAGGTTCCTCCTGAGCTCCCTCAGCACCCAGGATTCCTCCACCTTCCTGAAGGTGTCATTGGAGGGGTCCCAGTGGAAGGTATCCACCACCCTTATGTCCTCCGTGATGGGGTCCAGTCCCGCGAACTCCGTGATCTGGAGGTTGCGTCTCACCCTCTCACTCCCCAGATTGGTGAGCAGCTGGAGGCAGACGATGTCCAGTTCAGCCAGCATGGGCCTGGGGAGGTTGATGGGGTCACCTTCCAGCCTGTTCACGGCAGCCTGGACGGACCCGGCGTGCATGGTGCAGAAGGCGGTGTGACCCGTGCAGATGGCCTGGAACATGGCCTGGGCCTCCACCCCCCTCACCTCCCCCACGATCAGGCATTCCGGTCTCTGCCTCATGGCCACCTTCACCAGCTCGTTCATGTCGATGGGCTTCACCCCCATCATCTCCCTGGTCACGTTGGGCAGCCAGTTCTTCTGGTAGAGAGAGAGCTCCCTGGTGTCCTCGATGGAGATGATCTTGGCGTCGGGAGGGATGAAGAAGGCTAGGGCGTTCAGAGTGGAGGTCTTCCCGCTGGCCGTTCCCCCTATCACCATCACGCTGCACCTGTTCTCTATGGCCAGCCAGAGGTAGGCGAGCATCTCGGCGCTGAAGGTGTGGAACCTTATGAGGTCCACAGGCGTGAAAACCCTCCCCAGCCACTTCCTTATGGAGAAGGAGGCCCCCCTGGCGGTGATCTCGTCCCCAAACGTAACCTGCACCCTGGCCCCGTCCGGCAGCCTGGCGTCCACCACGGGCTCCGCGAAGGAGAGGTGTTTGCCGCTCCGCTCCGCCAGCAGGGAGTTGAAGTGGTCCAGCTCCCCCCTCTCGAACTGTATGTTGGTTTCCATGTTGTAGTACCTGCGGTGGTAGATGAAGAGGGGGATTTCGGGACCGTCGCAGGAGATGTCCTCGATCATGGGATCCTTCAGCAGGGCATCTATCTTCCTGAAGCCCAGGTTCTCCCTCCTAAGGAAGTAGTAGAGACGGTAGAGGGTCTTCGGGTCGGAGAGGCCCATCTTCTTGGCCAGCCCCGTCATCTCCCTCACCAGCAGCTCCTCTTTCTGAGCCTGGGGTACCTCGTAGGGTAGCCTGCTCTTCAGTTCCTCCCACATCTCCTGCAGCATTCTCTGTTCCTCGAAGCTGAGCTTGGGCTCCACCAGCTGGTACCTGAGTCTTCCGGTTCCCTCCTCCCTCAGGATGACGGCGTAGGAGAAAGGTCTCTCTATCCAGTACCTTTCCACCTCCACGTAGCCCTTGGGGATGGAGGTGAACTCCTCCAGCCTCCCCATCACCCTCATGTCGTAGGGGGGTAGGCCCAGGGCGGCGAACTCGAAGGAGACCTCCTCTTCTTTCTCGGGCATCTCCTCCACCAGGTGCTCTATCCCCAGGGAGAGGAGGAGGAGACTCCTCACCCCTTCCTGGAGCTCTTGGTGTACCAGCCTCTCCTTCTCTTCCAGCCCCCTAAGCTCCTTGCCCTCCTCCACCAGAAGCAGCATCCTCCTCAGCTCCACCCCGTCCTCCTTGACCTCCCTTTCCTCCAGGTACTCGATGTCCAGGGAGAAAGAGCGGAGGGTTTTTCCCTCCTCGGTCTCTGCAAGCCTTGGGGCTCCTTCCCCTTTGGATGGGGCCCCGGCGGAGGGAGGGGTCTCTAGGGGGTAGAGCAACCTCTTGAGCTTTTGCGCGAATTCCTCCCTTTCCTCTTGCATTCCCAATTCCCTCTGGTCGTTATTATTTAAGGGGTTGTCTTCAGAGGCTGGGGAACTCCCACCTTCCTCTGAAGCGAGGAGCTTTTTGAACGCTGGATACTTGTCCACCAGCTTCCGGACGTATTCCGGGGTTCCTTCCAGGCCGTTTTCTTCCTCTCCCATGGGGGGTCCGCGAACCCCCCCCACCTCAGTCAATTAATACGTATAATGAGGGTTTGAAAACCTTTCGGTAGCCTTGTTTTCTCCGGTTTGGCCTCAGCCTAACTCTTCGGTTACCCTCCTAGCGAGGGAGGTGAAGGCCCTGGAGGCCGGGGAGCGCGGTTTGTACAGGACCACGGGCTTCTTCGCCAGGATGGACTCCTCCACCGCCTTGTCCTCGGGGATAATCCCCATCTCCTTCAACTTCAGGATGTTTTCCACCTCCCTCGGCTTCAGCTGCTTGGAACCGAAGAGGAAGCCCTTCCTGAGTCTGTTGATTACCACCCCCATCACGCTCTTCTCCAGCAGCACCGCCACGTCCCTGCTGGTGGAAACGTCCGAAACGGCGACGGGATCGGGGGTGGTCACCAGGAGCACCCTATCTGACTCGGTGAGCGGAACGATGGAGTTCTTGTTGACACCTGGAGGCGTATCCACGAGGATGAGGTCATACTGGTCCTTCAGGGCGGAGAGCACGGGAGGGAAAAGGTCGAGCTTGGCCTTCAGGTAGCCCCTCAGGGAGGGGATGACGGGAAGGAGGGGCACACCGAAGGCGGAGCTAACGGTCTTCGTCACCTCCTCCTCGGAGACCCTCTCGGAGGAGAGGAGGGTGTGAAGTCCACGCGGTCCCGCCTTTCCACCCAGCTGGAGGGTCAAGTCACCGGAGGCAAGGTCCGCGTCTACTAGAAGGACCCTGATTCCCCTTTTGTTAAGTACCACGCCTAAATTGGCGGTCACGGTGGTTTTGCCCACACCACCCTTCGCGGAGACCACCGAGAGGATCATCCTTCTCTCCCCAATAATAAGGGGTAGGGGTTTAAAAAGGGAGGGTTTCCCCATTTTCTTGGCGCCATCTTTTTTTAACCCCCCACCCAAGAAAGAACGGATGCCCAGGATACCCACCGGGATAGAGAGTTTGGACCTGGCTCTCGGTGGAGGTATCCCCGCCGGTTCGCTGGTGCTTCTGGTAGGGGAGTCAGGAGCAGGAAAGAGCGAGTTCACCTACACCGTGACCGCCAATGTCAACTCCATGAGGGAGGATCCTTCCCTCTTACCCTCGGGTTTTGACTTGGTTCTCCCCGAGCATGTCTGGTACGCCACCTTCAGCAGGAGTGAGGAGGGCGTACTCTCCGATGTGAGGGGGAAGTTCAATGAGGACTTTTACGAGAGGTTCACCAGGGGGACCCTCTTCAGGGAGTTCCTCACCGTACCCTCCCGCCTCACTTCCTTCCACGAATGGGTGGCAAGCGTGATAAGTGACGGCGGGCACATCAAGCTGCGCAGGGAGGTCTTCACCACTCTGGCCAGATTCCTGGAGAGAGAGGGTCCGGGCATGATGGTGGTCTTCCACACCCTCACCGACCTCTCCATGCTGTTCAGGAAGGGAGAGGAGATGGAGTTCGTGAGCTTCCTGCAGAGCCTGAGGGAGATATGCAGGGAGTGGAACGTTACGGTGTTTGCCATTCTGGCGAGCGGGATCTTCAGCTCCGACGTGGAGGCCCTTCTCATCTCCAACGCGGATGGGGTCTTCTCCTTCGAGGTTCAGGGTGAGGAGCTGGCCAGGAGGGCCATGTTTTCGTGCAAGCGCATGAGGGGAACCACGATAACCCCCGAGCCCTTCGAGCTAACGGTCACCCCCGATGGGGTGGAGCTCACCCGTCTGAGGACTCTGGCGGGTCGCTAGTCCACCGGGAAGTAGAAGGGGGTCCTCTGGTCTATGGCGTGGGCCAGGTAGAGGTCCCTCACATAGAAACTTGTGTTCCTCAGGTACTCGGGAAGCCTGTAGAGGAGGTAGCGGAGCAGGTGGGGAGAGTTTATCTCCCTCATCCCCCAGGTCAGGAGTCCCTCCATTTCCCATCGGGTGAGGTGCGGGTGGTTCCAGACCAAGTGCTTGCAGTCGAACCTGTGCCAGTCCTTCTCGAAAATCCCGTACTCCCTGTCCAGGTGCTCCCAGAGGGGGGTGGAGGGAAGGGGGGTGAGGATGCAGAGCTGTACGAAGCCCGGGTTCAGCCCCTTCAGCTCCTTGAGGGCAGCTCTGATGGATTCCCTCGTTTCCTCCTCGTGGCCGATCATGTAGTAGCCTATCCCCCCTATCCCCCTCCCCGGGGACCTCCACGAGAGCCTTATCCTGCGTATCACCTCCTTCACGGCTTCTGCCCTCTCCTTCTTCTCCAGGTCGTCCAGAACTTGCTGGTCGAAGCTCTCTATCCCAAAGAGCGCCCCCCTCATCCCCAACCTCCTCCACTCCTCTAGTTTTTCCGCCAGTAGGTCCGCCCTTATCATGGGCGCCCACATGAATCCGTATCTACCCAGCAGCTCCGCCACCTCCTCCGCATGTTTCCTGAAGAGACCGAAGTTTTCGTCCAGGATGATCACGTAACCCAGCCCAAGCCTCTTATAGAATCTGAGCACCCTCTCTATGTTCCGCAGGGGTATGATGCTGGGCCTGGGGCAGAAGGAGGGCGTCTGGCAGAACTTGCATCCCATGGGGCATCCTCTGGTGGTGAAGAGCACCCCCACTGGAGCGAACTTGAGGCCGAGGGTGGTCCCCACCGTCCCCAGGAGGGGAGGGTGCACCACCTCCCTGATCTTCCTCCCGAAGAAGGAGGCCACCTCCTCCTCCGCGTACCCCCTGAACACCCTGTCGAAGTAGAGCTCCATCCCGGGGGTGAGGGCCCCGTAGTTCCCCGCCCAGAGCTCCCCCACCCCCTTCTGCCTGGCCAGGTCCGCCATCTCCAAGATCTCGGGAACCTCGTTCACGTAGAAGGAGAAGCCCACCACGTCCCACCCCTCCTCCAGCTTCCTTAGGTACTCCTCCCGGGTGGGGTACTCCAGGATCTCCAGCTCGGGGACGTTCTGCTTCAGGAAGCGGAGACCCGGGGAGATCTGGGCGGGGGAAGAAAAGCGGACGGGTTCCCTGGAGCCCAGGTCCAGGAAGTCGAAGGGCTTTTCCCTGTACACCGTGGTGAAGAGTACCCTGGGCAACCTTTCACTCCAGCAGGCCCCTGTACAGGGGTATGCCTTGTGGGACATAAACGAGGAGGAGTTCGTCCCCCCTCCCGAATCCCTCCACGGGGAAGCTCAGCACGTCTCCCGCCCTGAGATCACACCTTCCACCCTCCCCCCTTCCGTTCAGCCTTCCCCCTCCCTTCACGGTTACCTTGATTGCGTTCACCCTCACCTCCAGGTTCCTCCAGGAGATGGCCCCGCCCTCCAGCACGAAAGCATCCTTTATGGTTTCCCCGTATACGTGTTTAATCGTGAGTTCCGTGGAGTTTTCCCTGAAGCCCGAGACGGTGAGGAAGGGGAAGAGGGGAGGTTCAGGGGTGCGGGAGGAGCCTATGGCCCATCCCACGGCGAAGCCCAGGGACAGGGTGAGGGCGAGCAGCAGGACTTCGGCCACCGTGGGGGAGATTCCCGGGAAGCCCATCCCTTTAGGTGGAAGGGGAAAGCTTTTACCTTGATGGAGGCTTTTACCACCTCCCGTTTTAAGGAAAGGGATGAAGGTTTCCGTGATCATCCCCACCTACAACGAAGAGGGGAAGGTGGGGCGGGTGGTGGAGGGGGTGAAGCGGGTGTTGCCGAGGGCCGAGGTGCTGGTGGTGGATGGTGGGTCCACGGACGGGACGGTGGAGGAGGCCCGCGACGCCGGGGCCAGGGTAGTGAGGGTGGGGAGGGGAAAGGGTCTGGCGGTGAGGAAGGGGGCGGAGGAGGCCAGGGGGGAGGTGCTGCTATTTATGGACGGGGACGGGAGCTATCCCCCTTCTTCCCTCCCCGCCCTCCTCTATCCCCTCCTCTCCGGGAGGGTGGACGTAGTGAGGGGCTCCAGGTTCAGGGGAAACTCCAGCTTCTCCCCCCTTCGCAGGGTGGGGAACAGGCTCTTCTCCCTCCTGGCTTCCCTCCTTCACAGCCCCACCTCCGACCTGCTCACCGGGATGTTCGCCATCAGGAGGAGGGATCTCCTTTCTTTGGGTTTGAGGGGCAGTGGGTTTGAGGTGGAGACGGAGCTCTTCGTGAAGGCCTCCAGGAAGGGTCTGAGGATGCAGGAGATGCCCGTGCGCTACTCCTCCGAGAAGGGATCCAAGCTTTCCCCCCTCAGGGATGGTGCTAGAATCCTGCTCACCCTCCTGGGGGGATGGGAGTGAGATTGCTGGAGGTGCTGGGATGCTGGAGGGACGTCGTCATACGCCCAGAGCGGGTTCGTGGGGGGAGGTTCTCACTGGGCTTCATGCTGGTCGTCTCCTTCTATCTCGGTTTCCTGTACAACACCTTCCACTACTTTCTCTACCCCGTTTACACCGTGGAGGAGTTCCATGCGGGCCTCTTCTTCTGGCTGCACTCCCTTTTCGGTGGGGCAGCCGCGGCGGGGATGCTGCTGTACGTGAGCGCCATAGGGTACTTTGGTTGCCTGGTGCTCGGTAAAAGGGTTTCCTACTCCAGGATAGAGCATCTGGTCTTCGCCTCTTCCTTTCTCTGGCTCCTTCCCCTTCTCCTCTCCCCCCTCCTGATAGGGTTGGGAGTGGAGGAGCCGGTCGGGAAGGTGAAGGAGGTGCGCCTCTTCGGAGACTGGTTCTACGTCACCTGGGCCGTCCTCCTTAGCGCTCCCGTGGCCTCCCTCCTCACCTTCAGGGTCTTCAGGAGGGCCCTGGGCTTCGATACCCTACGCTCCCTCCTGCCCGCAGCTCTCATCCTCCCTCTGGGGTACATCGTGGGAAAGGGCTCTTTCATGTTTCCCTTCAGGGGCCTGCTCAGTTTGGAGGAGGAAGAGAGGATGGTGGCGGGCATTCTCTACTTTTCGCTCATGGGTTTCCTCTTCTACTATGTCAGGAAAAAGAGAGAAGGTGTGGAGAGGGTGCTCTTCGCCTTCCTCAGGAGGTTAGGGTTTCAATCCTCCAGAAGCCGAGGAGCTGGTCTGCTGGGGCGTAGGCGGCCGTGAGCTTATCACCCGCTTTCAGGGGTGGAAAGGGAGAGAGTTCCAGCAGGTCTCCGTCCCGGAGGGAAACGGAACCTGGGCTCGGGTCCCCGTTAAGGACCGCCCAGGAACTCCGTAGTCTCTTCCCGTTCACCCTGAGCCTGAGGTTCTTCCACTCCATCCTCCCGTTCTCCAGGAGGAAAGAATTTTCTATTTCCTCCCCCCTCCACCTCAGCACCATCCTCAGTTCCCCCAAGTTCAGGCAGTAAAGGTGCCCATCGGAGGAGCCCACGTAAAGATGGTCTTCCAGGGGCAGGGGGGTGGAGGTCACGGGTCCGCCCGTGGGGAAGTATCCCCTCAGGCTCCCGTTTTCCCTGTCCAGACAGTAAACCCTTCCGTCCCTGGACCCCACGTAAAGCTCTCTCCCACGGAAGGAGGGTGGGGAGACGAGGGACCCCTCCGTCATGTAGTACCACAGTTCCTCCCCATTTTCGGCGTTCAGGCAGTGGAGCACCCCCGCTTCGTCTCCCACATAAATCATGTTCTCCCACACAGAGGGAGAGTGTGAGGTGTTTCCCAAATACTGGTGCCACACTCTTTCCCCGCTCTTCGCGTCCAAGCAGTAGAAGTAGGGACCTACGGGCAGGTAGATTCTGCCGTTTTCCACGCTGAGGCCAGTGGTCAGGGGGAAGGGTGCGGGCAAGGACCAGAGCACCTTGCCATCCCCGGCTTGCAGGGCGTAGAGTCCATCCCAAGTTCCTACATAGATGGTGTTCTCCCAAATCACTGGAGAGGAGTAAACGGGGGAGCCCAGGGATTGTTTCCAGACGGAGGTCCCCTCCTGAGCCGAGATAGCGTAGACTTCTCCGGTCTGGGGGGAGGAGAGAAAGATGAGGTTTTCCCGGACCGAGGGTGGATAGAGGAGGGAGCTCTCCGTTTGGAAGCTCCATCTCATTCTTCCGCTCTCCCTTTCCAGCGCGTACAGCTTCCCATCGTAGGACCCCACATAAACGGTGTTGTCCGACACCAAGGGAGAAGAGACCACGGCTCCCCCCGTCTTGAAGGACCAGAGGGATTTCCCGGAGGGGGAGAGGGCGTAGACCCTCCCGTCGGTGGAGCCGAAGTAGATCCTCTCCCCGTCGGTGGAGGGGGAGGAGCGGACTTCGCTGGAGGTCTTGAAGGACCAGAGGTTCTCCCCGGTGTGGACCAGGGAGAGGGACAGGCTCCCGTGGACCCTTGGGGCGGGTTCCCCTAGCACTCCAAAAGCGTAGGTGATTAGGAGCATCACCGCTACAGTTCCCAGGATGACTATTACAGCCCCAGCCGTCTCCGAGACCCCTCTTCGGTTCACCTTACCACCATACCTCCTTCCGCCGGATAAAAAGAGGGTCCAGCCCTCCGGAAGCCTCATATTCCTCCCCTCCAAAGAAGAAAAGTGCCAGACAAGAAGAACACGGCCCTTTTGGTGGTTTTATTCGGGCTTCTAGCCCTCCACGTCTTTTTGGAGTGGAAGAAGGAACCGCTGAAGGTCTTTGAACTCACGGCCGAGAGGGTAATCATGAACGGGTGGAGGATGGAACCGGCTGAGTACGGAGGGTATCAGGTCACCAAGATAACGGCGGAGTCCTCCCTTCTCTTCGACCTCACCCTCTCCCCCCTTAGTACTTCCTCGCCCTATGCGGAGGTCAGGAGCCTCACCGTCTACGCCCGTTCGGTGGAGGGTGCGGCTGGAGGGGTGGAGGCAGGCTGGAAGGGAGGAAACGTCCCCCTTCGGGTGCTTGAACTCCTCCTGCCCCCAGAAAACGCCGAGATGGTCGGAGTGAGGATGGAAATCCTGGCGATGGAGGCTGAGGAAATGGTTCTCCCCTCCCTCCTAGTGGAGGCTCCCTCTCCCTCGAGTTACAGAACGGTCAACATGCCTTACGTGAGGATGAAGGGCTGGGAAATCAGGGGTCCAGAGGACTACATGTCGCCCTCGGGAAGGAAAACCAAGGTAACCCTCATCTCGAGCCAGGAGCTGAGCGGGGAGATGTACTTGGGTTATGGAAACTGTGTGCTGGGGGGAAAGGTGGAGCAGAGGGGGGCGGAGATAAGGTCGATCGAAACGGCTGGCCAGGTGCTGGGTTTCGGGGCGACTTGGTTGGGAAGCCAATCACCGCCCAACTTGAAATCGCTGGCGGGGGATCCAGCCCTCATGAGTGAGGTGAGGTTGAAGTTCCTTTCCCTCCGGGCGGACAATACCGTGCTTGAGGAGGTGAGCATGAGGGTGCTGGGCATTTGGCCGGGGGGTTAGGGGTGGGAGGGTTGGCTCGTTTTACAGTTCCATGCCTTTCAGCAGTATTTCTCCGGTGTAAAGGCGCTCCGCTGAGAGTTCGGACCCCCTCACCATGAGTTCTCTGACTTCCACATTTTCTCCCCTTTCCAGCAGGAGGAGCAAGAAGGACCCCATCCCACGGTTCTCCAGCGTAGAGGGATTTACAGTCATCCTCACGTTCTTGGCGACCACCCTGTCGGCCTTTATGTGGGTTGTTCCCTCCATGAAGAATTTCTTGGCGGTCATTTCCGAGAGCTCGATTACCAGCTTACCCTCAAGGGGGGCAAGGGTGCCAGTGATGGTCATCTCCTCCGCCTTTACAACGAGGTTCTCTCCACCAGCTTCCATCACCACGTTCTTCAGCCTGATTCCGCTGGAGGGAAAGAGGAGGGAGGCGCTCAGCCCGGTGAGGGCAAGCACCACCATGGCAGCCGCCAGCGGGAAGGTTCTTTCCACCTTTAAAGCTGGTCCCTCCCCCCTTTAAAGCCGTCTTTCCGAGGGGGTAGAGATGGAAGAGGTGGTAATCGTGGGAGGGGGACCAGCGGGCCTGTCCGCCGCCCTCTCCCTGCTGGAGGAGGGGGTATCACCGCTGGTGCTGGAGAAGAGCGCCGAGTTCGGTCACAAGGCGTGCGGGGAGCTTATGGCGGAGAGGCTTTACGGGTTTGACGTGGGGGAGCTGGTGAGGGGGGCGGTGGAGAGGGTTCACGAGAGCCTCACCTTCAGGTTCCACGGCAAGGAGCTCCGCCTCTCGGGGGTGAGGGCCCCAGGATGGCGCAGTGAGTTCAGGTTCCTCTTCATCAACAGGAGGGAGTGGGAAAGGCTGCTGGCCAAGAAGGTGGTGAGGGGTGGGGGGGAAATCAGGAGGGAGGAACTCCACTCCTTGGAGCGTGAAGAGGGAGGCCTGAGGCTGAACAGGGGGCTGAGGGCCAGGTTCCTGATAGGGGCGGATGGAGCCCTTTCGCTGGCAAGACGCTTCGTGGGAGGGAGGGTGAGGTACTTCGGGTTCGCGGTGGGGAAGAGGGTGGAGAGGGGTAAGGTGAGCGAGGTGGAGCCTACCCTTATCGTGGATCCCTTCCTGACTCCTTTCGGTTACGCGTGGGTCTTTCCAGGGAAAAGGGAGGCCAACGTGGGGGCGGGTGAATGGTATAGAGGGGGCAGGGAGGGATGGGAAGCATGGAAGAGGTTCTCCAGGGCACTGGGGGTGGGGGAGGGGGGTGCCAGGGGGGCTTTCATCCCCCTCTCCCTCTCCACGCGCACCTGGACGAGGAGGGTCCTGCTCGTGGGGGATGCTGGAGGTTTCGCCGACCCCCTCACCGGAGGAGGGCTTAACGCCGCCCTCTTCACGGGCTGGCTGGGGGGGAAGGTCTGCGCGGGGGCCCTGAGGAGGGGGGAGGAGAGACTGGAGGAGTACGAAAGGGGCTGGAGAAGCATGTTGTATCTCAGGCATCTCCGGTCCTCCCTCATGGCCCACCTCTTCTACCGCCTCCTTCTCCGGTGGAAGAGGGTGACACCCTTCCTCGCAAGACCTTTCCTCCTAGCAGGGTAGTCCCACTTTTCTATGGGGAGGAAGCAGCAAGGCTCAGAAGAGTCCGAGGAGTCCGAGCAGGGCGTAGGCGCCCAGGTGATACGTGCTCAAAGAGAGCTCCATGGGTTTCATCCTTCTCCAGAGGGGATCTTCTCCAAGGTGGAAGCCCCTTCTGGCTATCCTCCTCAGCCCCTCCCCTTTCAGGAGGGAGAAGACGGTGGTAATAAGGAAAAAAGGGCTGAGGGGCAGGAGGATGAGGGAGAGGATGGAGAGGGTAGGTGAGAGCCAGAGGGCGAGCCCCTCCACCCTTTTCCCCACCTCCTTCTTCCTGAGGAGGAGACCCAGCATCTCGTCCTGACAGGCGGCGAGGAAGACCAGGGAGAGGAAGAGGAGGTGGCTGATGGAAAGGGGACTGAGGAGAAGGTGTGCTTGTGCCGCGGTTAGGGTATACCCTGCAGGGAGAAGGAGGTAACCGAGTCCAGAGAACCTGTTTCTCATCCTGAGAGGGGGCAGGGAGTGCGTGGTCAGGATGAGGAAGAAGAGGAAGAGAAGGAGGGAAGAAGGAAGGGGAAAGAGGGGGAGGAGGACGAGAGAGGAAAGGGGGAGGAGGACGAGCAGGATGGCCTTCCCCCTTCCCCTTCTACCCACTACCTCCCCCACGTAGTTGGTCTCACCCTCCAGCACGAAGTCGAAGTAGTCGTTGAGGGAGAAACCGTACATGAAGATCCCTCCCAGCGTGAGGAAGTTGAGAAGGACGAGAGGGGGATTCAGACGGTGGGAGAGGGCGTAGCCCAGGAGGGTATAACCTGAGAGTTTAATCCAGCTTCCCTTTCCCCTCCACGGCAGAAGGCGGTAAAATTTAAGCGGCTCAAGCGAAGACATTTTCGTCTCCTGCTTCAGGTCTCTCACAGCGAGCCTCCTTTTGTTGTGTGGTGCAAGCTTCCTACATCCAAAGAGGGTGGAAGGAGTTTTGTAGTTGAGCCCCCATGGAAGAGGATGGAACCCCTTCACCTTCTGCTGGCTTTTCTTCTCCTTATCCCCCTGCCTTTCTTCCTTTACTCGGAGTGGATGCGCAGGCTCCTTGAAAAGCCCTGGAAGCCCCCAGGCGCTCCCCCTCGCTGGCCGTCCGTTTCCCTCCTGATACCTACCCACAACGAGGCCGGGGTGATAGGGGAGAAGCTCAGGAACCTCGCGGGGCTCAGGTACCGTGGAAAGCTGGAGATCATCCTGGTGGACAGCGGTTCCACAGACGGAACCTTGGAAGTGGTGAGGAGAACCCTGAAAAGGGGTTTCCCCTTCAGGGTCCGTCTGGTGGAGGAAAAAAGGAAAGGAGGGAAAGCCAGGGCCCTCAACCTAGGACTCCGGTTGGTCTCGGGGGAGGTGATTGCCACCTCCGACGCGGACGCCCTCTGGAATCCTGAGACGGTGGAGAGGGCCGTTTCCTACCTCTCCCAGCCGGAAGTGGGCGCGGTCACGGGGAGGGAGGTCTACCTTAACGCAGGAGAGAGCCTCTGGACGAGGGCGGAGGGAGGTTACAGGAGGTGGTATGAGAGGATGAGGATGGGGGAGTCCAGGCTTCACTCCTCCCTGAGCTTTCAGGGCGCGCTGGCCTTCTACCGGAGGGAACTCTTCAGGAGGTTCGAGGAGGAGGAGGCCTCCGACGACACCGGAACCGCGCTGGAGATATGTGGGAAAGGGTACAGATGTCTGATGGTCCCGGATCTTGTGTTCAGGGACACCGCCCCCTCCACCCTGAGGGCCTTTGTGAGGGTGAAGGTGAGGAGGGGGCTCCACATGTTGCTGGGGCTTAGGAAAGCCGTTGTGATGAAGAGAGAAGGGAGGCTTCCCCTCCCCTGGCCCGTCATCTTGTTCAATCTCTACCTCCATTTCATGGTTCCTTTTCTCTTCCTTCTTTGGGTCCTTCTTTTCCTCTTCTCCCTCCCCTCCTCCCTTCTCCTCCTTTTGCCCCCATCACTTTTCCTGTTGAAGAGAAGGACGAGGGCCTTGCTGGCGGGGTTCTTGGTTTCCACCCTCTGCATGGTGGTGGCTTTCTTCCTCTTCCTGAAGGGTGAGAAGATGACTAACTGGAGGAAGTGGAGGTAACAGGATGGGGCCCAGTTCCCTCCCGGGGGAACCTTTCCCCTCGATTTTCGTCCCTCTCTACTATCTTGAGGCAGTTTTCAGGAGGGGGAGCTACCGAACCCTAGCGTCGGAGATAACCTCACGGTTGAGCAGAGGGAGAATTCTCGATGTGGGGACTGGTCTAGGTCTCTTGCCCTTGGAGCTCGCCCTGAGGTCCCCCTGGTTGGAGGTGGTGGGAGTGGATCCTTCTCCAGGCATGATAGCCTTGGCGAGGCGCTTGTGCAGGGAGGCGGAGGGCAGGGTGGACTTCATAGTGGGGGGGGTGTACCGTCTCCCCTTTCCATCCCCCTCCTTTGACATGGTGGTGAGTGTAGGCGTGTTGCATCATCTGCTGGACCTCCCGAAGGCGCTGGCGGAGATCCTGAGGGTTCTCAAGCCTGGAGGGGAGGCCTGGCTTTATGAGGTGGTAATGGACGCAGAATGGGTTGAGGTTAGGAGAACCTTCAGAGAAATGAAGATCTCCCCTTTTCCAGCCCTTCTCCTCTTTTCCATCCACAGGCTCTTGTCTCGGGTGGCGGGAGGACGCAGGATCATAGGTATGAGGGAGGAGGATGTGGGACGCTTGGAGGATGCACTGAAGGTGACTGAACTCAGCTGGGGAATGGAGCGGAGGGGCTCCCTCCTCAAGGTAGTGCTGGAGAAGGATGGGAGATGATTGATTTCCTCAGGTTCTACAGGGTGAGGGGGTGGGGAAGGAAGCTCCCTTTCATTCGCTTTCTGGGCTATCCCCTGCTGGGGATGGCCGTGGGCCCGAAGGAAGGCTTTCCCTCCTTCCCCTTCCTCCTCTACTTGGTGGATGGTCTGGCGGTGTCGGGTATTCTGGCGTTCTCCTATGCTCTCAACGACTACTTCGATTTCGTGCTCGAGGGGGACGTCAACTACGTAGGGGAGTGCATTAGGGTGGGGAGACTCACTCCACGCCAAGTCCTTCTCTTGCTTCTAGTCCCTCTCCTCTTCTTTCTCCCCTCTTTCCTGTTGCCTCGCCCCTCTTTCCTTCTCCTTTCCCTCTTTCTCTGTCTTTCCTTGCTCTATTCACTTCCGAAGCTGAGGATGAACCGTCGGGTCAAGATGAAGTTTTTCCTTTCTCCCCTCTCGGCTTTTCTTTTGACTCTCCAAGCCCTCCTCCTTTCTGGCGCTCCCTCCGCCCCGTCTTTGGGCCTGTTGCTGTTGGTTTTCCTTTTTCATTATTACGTTAACTCTTTCCATCACCTAGAAGAGGGAGGGGGATGGGAGGGCTTCCTAAGGCTCTTTCCTCTCCTCTCCTTTCTCCTTTCCCTCCCCCTTTCCCTCTTCCTGAACTCCTTCTTTCTTTTGTCATCGTTTTTTTCCCTTCTCAGGCTGGGGTGGGTGGGGGGGAAGGACTTTTTTGCCCTCAGGTCTAGGCCCTTCGGTCCACCCCTCTTCTCGGAGGAGTTCGTGGGTTACGTCCTCTTGGGTATGATGGGGGTGCTGTAGGTGGAAGAGGTGGTGATAGTGGGTGGGGGACCGGCAGGACTCATGGCGGCGAGGACGCTGGCCGAGGAGGGAATCTCTCCTCTGGTGCTGGAGAGGAGCAGTGGCTTCGGCCTGAAGGTTTGCTCGGAAGTGATGAGAGAGATAAGGTACGGCTTTCCCATCCTCCCCCTCCTGGGTCGCGGAGTGGTGGAGCGGGAGTTCGAGGAGGTGGAGCTGGTCTTTCATGGAAGGACCTTCCGCATACCTTTCGCGGAGTCCCATCCGCTGCGGAGGTGGGTCAGGGCCTCCTCACCCCTCCTGCTGGTGAACAGGGAGAAAATGGAGAGGAGTCTGGCCAGGAGGGCCTCGTCCTACGGAGCGGTGATTCAGTTGGGGAAGGAGGTCAGGAGAATGGAGAGGGTGGAGGGGGGCTTGCTTTTGAACGGGGAGATAGGAACCAGGCTAGTGATAGGGGCGGACGGGGCCCTTTCCCTTGTGAGGAGGTTCGCGGGAGAGAGGTTGAGGAATCTGGGATACGGAATCAACCTCAGGATGAGGAGAAGGGGGGAGGAGGGGCTGAGGGTTTTTGTTAGTCCTGAGGTAATCCCGCTGGGGGATGCTTGGAGGTTTGCTGGGGGGAGGAGGGAGAACGTGGGGATCTGGACGGCTGAGAGTAGGTACGCCGAGAAGGTGGAGGAGAGGTGGGAAGCTTTCAGGAAGAGGGAAGACCTCCCCTCTTTAGGGATACGGTTGACCCCTCTCCCCTCTTCTCCCCCCTGCCGCACCTCCTTTCCCCACCTGCTGCTGGCGGGGGACGCTGGAGGACTGAACGATCCCTTCACCGGAGCAGGCATCTACTCGGCCCTCCTCACGGGTTACCTGGCAGGGTCGGTGGCGGCGGAGGCCGTGGAGAGGAAGAGCTTCGGAGCATCCTTTCTTAGGAGGTACGAGGAACTCTGGAGAGGACTCATGGGGAGGGAAATAAGGAAGTCCCTTCTCCTCAAGCGCATACATCCCTTCCTGATGCGGAAAGAGCTTGCCAGGTTTCTCCCGGTGATGGGGGCGAGTCCGGGGTGAGGATATGAAAGTTTTTTTGGTCAACCCGCCCTCCCTCTCCCTTCCCACGGCCCTTCGGATCTCCCCTCCTCTGGGTCTGGCTTACGTGGCTTCCTACCTGGAGGCGCACGGTCATGAGGTGGTGGTGCTAGATGCCACGCTCTCGGCGCGGAGGGGGAAAAGGGAGGAAGGAGGGTTGGTGAGGGTAGGTATGACCCCAGGGGAAATCCGGAGGAAGGTAGAAGCTTGGGGGGCAGAGGTAGTGGGGGTGAGCTGTGTTTCCTCGACTTTGAGGGGGGAAGTCGCAACCCTCGTGAGGGAAGTCCGGAAGACGGGGGCAAAGGTGGTGGTGGGAGGGGTACACGCTTCGCTGAGGCCGGAGGAGGTGGTTACAGACGGGGCGGATTTCGCGGTGGTGGGGGAGGGCGAGGAGACCATGCTGGAGCTGGTGGAGACCTTGGAGAGGGAGGGGTCTCCCCGCCGGGTGAAGGGGGTGGTGTGGAAAAAGGGGGGAAAGGTGGTGAGGAATCCCCCGCGCCCCCCCCTCCGGGAGCTGGACTCCCTCCCTTTCCCCGCCTGGCACCTCTTTCCCATGGAGGAGTACTTCAGGGTGAAGGGGCACGCGGCGGCCGTCAGGGGGAGGGTGGCGCCCGTGCTCACCAGCAGGGGTTGTGTCAACCACTGTATTTTCTGTTCCGTTCCGCTCGTTTGGGGGTGCTGGAGGGCCCGCTCTCCGGCGAACGTGGTGGAAGAAATCGAGTGGCTGGTGGAGAGATGGGGGGTAGAAGAGGTTCACTTCGAGGACGACAACCTTTCCCTAGACCAGGAGAGGATGAGGGGAATCTGCAGGGAGATGGTGAGGAGGAAGGTGGAGGTGGACTGGGCCACCCCAAACGGGATAGATGTGAGGACTCTGACCACGGACCTCCTGGAGGAGATGAGGAGGTCCGGGTGCTACTGCCTCAGCTTCGGACTGGAGCATGGGGATCCCCTCTTCAGGGAGAGGATGGGGAAGCTCCTCCAGCCCTCCCACGTGAGGAGGATAGTGAAGAAGGCGAAGGAGCTGGGGATCTGGACCCACGCCTTCTTCATGGTGGGCTGGCCCTGGGAAACGAAGGAGAGCCTGGAGAGGACCCTGAGGTTCGCGGAAGAGGTGGGAGTGGACTTCGCCACCTTCTTCGCCGTGGTCCCCTTTCCAGGAACCCCCCTTGAGAGAGTGTGGGAGAAGCGGGGATTAGACAAGCCCGACCTATCTTTCCATCCCCAGTTCCAACCCCAGGTGGATTTAGAGACGCTGAGGGCGGAGGAGCTGGGAAGATGGCTGGAGAAGGCGAGCTTGAGGTTCCAAACACGCGTGTTTTTCCGCTGGCTTCGCTCTCCGAGCGAGCTATTGGCGAGGCTCAGATCGGCGGAGGATGTGCAGTTCTTCTTTCGCCTGGTCCGGCACTTTGCCGGAGAAGTGGTGAGGAGGTACGGATGAGATCCCCATTCCGCGCCCTCCTCATGGTGCTGCGGTGCTGGTGGTACGGGGTCAAGGACCCCAAGCGGATAAGGGGGGACGAGTTCTCCACGGGCTTCATGCTGGCAGTAGTGTTTTACTTGGGTTTCCTGTACAACACCTTCCACTACTTCCTCTACCGCGGCTACATCATAGAGGAGTTCCACGCCGGCTGGAAGTTCTGGCTGCACTCCCTCTACGGGGGAACCTCGGCCCTTTCTTCTTTCCTGATGGCATGTGTGGGGGGCTACTTGGGCCTCAGGCTCCTCAGGAAGAGGATAAGCTACCGGAGGTGGGAAGGATTACTTTTCTCTCTGACCTTCCTAGCTGTTCTGCCCCTCCTCTTCGGGGTCATTTTTCTGCTTGTAGGCTTAACCGGACCTCTAGGGGGAGTGGTCTTCTGGTCCCTTCCCCTCTTTCCCAAACGAGTGGCCAGTTGCGTGGTGATCACGCTGTTAATAGGGATTTTCCTCTTCCTCAGGCTCTTCAGGTCCCTCGGCCTGGGCTGGAGGGGGTTGGCGGTGATGACGCTGGCAGTCCCAAGCTTCTATCTTTTGCTGGAGGGGACCTTCCGCACGGTGGAGAGCACGGCCATTTCCCTGGGGATGGTGAGCATGGAGGCCCAGTACCTGGCGGGCGTACTGTGGAGCCTTTTGGAAGGTGCTTTAGCTTGGGCAGTGAGGAAGAAGTTAAAGGGTCCGATGCGGGATTTCCGCGGCTAGCACAGCTTGTTCATCCACATGGCGGCAAAGGCCGTCAGCTCGGTCTTCCTACCCCAGAAGGCGTCGTCTCCCACTAGGTACATGTCGACGAGCTGGGGCTGGGCGTCGATGTTCAGCCCGCATCCCACCACCAGGAAGTCCAAGTTGAGCAGGCAGCTCACATCGTAGGTGGCCCTTATGTAATCCCCTCCCGGGTCGAGGTAGAGGGGTTTGCTCCTGCTCCACACGACGTTGGGGGAGGAGATGGGATCCCCCGCGTACCCCGCCCTGCCCCCTTCTCCGGTGTAGGGGACGCTCAGTCCCGTGTACCTGCGGAAGTACTCGATGATGGGATGGTTGTTCTCCTTCAGGTCGTAGGTCAGGCCCCAGTTCTCGAACCTCTCCGTCAGCTGGTGCTCGTCCACCCACCAGTACTGCCCCTCGCACTTGGTGGGGTAGGGGAGGCGGGGCCAGCCGTGGTTCCAGACGATGTGCTCCCACATGTTTACGGCTTGGTAGGTAACGGGCTGGAGGTTTTTGCTCCAGAACTGTGCATCAATCGATAGCTGGGAGAAACCGTTTCCCCTGTCGGCCCCTTGGTTGAAGTACCGGGAGACCCAGAAGGCAGTGTCCCCTGAGTCCTCCCCTTCGTGATCGTAGTTCTCGAACCACATGTACATTCTGGGAACAATGTTCTCCACCCGGGTGGTTCCAAGGTTGTAAATGCGTACCGCCAGGTGGAAGCCCCCGCCCATGCTGATCTCCAGTCTCTCCACCCAGGGGGTCAGGAAGGGTATGTACAGGTCCCTGCTAAGGTCCTGAACGAAACCACCTGGGATGGCCGTGAGGATGCTCATCCTGGCAATCTTCTCCGCGTTGGAGTTCCCCCTCTCGTTGTCCAGACAGTACTTGCTGGCGGCCCTCAGGTTCTCCACCATGCTTACGTTCTCCATGATGGCGCGGGCGTGTGCTGCGGCCGTGTTTATCTGACTTTCGGTCACGGCTTGGAGGAGGGAAGGATCGTCCACGTGCAGGTCCTGGTATATGATGGTTTCTATGAGTTCCAGGGCGTTGATGAGGTGGGGCAAGCACCCCTCGTAGATGATGATAAGGGTCTTGCACAGGTTCTCCGGGACCAGGTCTGGCATGTACCGGTGCAGCTCCCACAGGTTGTTGTCCAGGTACTTGCTGCGGGCCAGGTAGTTGTCGTGCAGGTCCCTGGCTATGGCTTGGAGCTCGTAGGCCAGCCTGCGGGCTTCAGAGAACCTCTTGTCCTTCATGGCCTGCACCGTGTCCGCCTGCCTCCCCAGCATCCTGGCGGCCCTGAGCTGGACGGCTGTGTCCACGTAGGCCCTCCCCGGGGTGGGCTCCGGAACGGTGGCCTCCGCTATCTTGTACCCTATGGGGGTGTAGATCAGCTCCACCTTGTCCCCCACCTTCAGGTTCTCCCCCTTGAAGGAGAGGGCCAGAGCCTCCCCCGGGCCCGGGAGGTCGTTCATCCCCCGCTTGACCGGTCCTGTGATCAAAGCGAGGTCGATCTCGTTCTCCATCCTTACCCCGTTCACCCTCAGCTCTATGTTCTGCCATCTGAGGTTCTCCAGCAAGGTACCCAGAGGCGTCTCTTCCAGGATGTCCGCCCTGTAGGCCTTGCTTATTCCCTCTCCGCTGGCGTGGACGATGGCCACCCCCCCGTACCCCGGGTAGTTGGTCCAGAGCTGCACCACCGTCTGGGGCGGGATGGAGGGTGCCCCCAGCCTTCCCAGGCCCTCCACCAGGAGCCCACCCGCCAGCAGGGTGGTCACGATGAGGAGGACGGTGGCTATGAGGGGGGAGACACTTCTGCGACCTAAAGGCTCATGCGTGCGGGGCATGCCTCAGCACCCTCCTCCTCCCCCGCTCCCTCCAGGCGGGGGCCTCCCCGGGCTCCAGTGGATGTTCCAGAAGTACTGCCACTCCCACCGTCCGGTCTTGGGGTGCTGGTAGAAGAAGTAGTAGTCCTCCAACCATATTTTATTGTCCGCTGCCGTGGGAGGAGTAATCCTTATGTTATCCACCCAGTAGCTCCCAGGAGCGAGGTTCTGCTTGTCTGAGGTCCTGTGCTCAGGCCTGTTCTCCAGCCTGTCGTAGAGCACCACACTTCCGTTGTCGGGATAGTACGGTACCTGCAGGCCGAAGAAGACGAGCTCCGGGCTCAGGTTCTCCAAATAGGTTTTTCCCTGCAGGCCAGGCCTGCTCTTCCACCAGTTGTCCAGCCTCAGCCTGTAGGTGTAGCGGTAAGTGTCGTGGTAGCCGTTGTCGTAGACCCTCGTGCCCCAGGTGCCCACAAGCTTGTTCTCCATGGGTACCAGCCAGTTCTCGGGAGCCACGTAGAGCATGTTTTCTGAGGTGCCAGTGTATCCCAGCTCCTTGGCCCTCCTGAAGTACTTGGAGACCCACCACTTGTTGTCCGTGCTGTACCAGAGGGTGGCGTACCTAGTGAAGCTGTTGGCGTTCTCGCCCCCCACGTTGTATACGTGGATTACGAACTCGAAGGTCGTGTTGTTCACCCAAGTGTAGCTCTTCAGAACCGGAACGATGGCAGGACGGTAAAAGTCCTCGTAGATATCATCCATTTCTGGCGAGACCCCGAAGTAGGTTAAGGCTTCCACAGGCACTCCCGGGTAGGGCGGCTGGCTCAGCAGGTTCTCTATCTTCCCTATCAAAGGGAGCAGCTGCTTCTGAGTGATGTTCTCAGCCACGTTTTCGACAGTTCCTTTCCTGAAACCCGTGCTTTGCCAGGTGCTCACGTAGGAAGGGTCCCAGGCCCTGATGATGGGGTTTTCCATGGTGTAAATGATCTCCAGTCCGTTCACGGTCAGGTAGAGGAGCCTGTTTTCGGTGGGTACCCCCTTTCTTGCCTGGTCCCAGCTCTTGTAGGCCATGCAGAGCTTGTAGTAGTCCTGCTCGTTCACCATGTCCAGGTAGTAGTCCAGCTCCTTCAGGTCGTTCTCCAGATATCCTCCCGTGCTCTTGCAGGAGTTAAGGAGGAGCTGGATCTGCCCCGCCAGATTCTCGATGCTGGGGATGTAGCTCCTGGCCTTATCGAAGTTCTCCTTATACCAACGGTAGTTCTCGTTGTACCTGACCTCCACCGTGGGAGAGAGGGCGCTCACCATCTCCCTCTCCAGCGTGCGGAGCTGAAGCGCCCTGAGGGAGATGCAGGAGTCCACCCGGTTCTGCCCCAGCCAGGCGCTTCCTATCTCCGTGCACTCCAGGGGAGGGGCCATGGTGGCGTTGGCCAGAATCCACCTGCTGGGCTGGTGTACCACCGCCACCTCGTCCCCCGTCTTCAGGAAACCCTGGCGGTAGGAAAAGACGACCAGCCCACCTCCCGAAGGGAGGGAGAGCAGGGAGTTCTTTACCTTGGCGCTCGAGGGGAGGGGTGAGGCGTACAGCACGTACTCAAGTTCGTTCTCCACCCCTTGCCCGTTCACCCTCACCTCCAGGTTCTTCCACCTCACGTTCTCGAACAGGCTCCCCATGTCCGTGTCCATCAGGAAGTCGGCGTAGAAGGCCTCCCTTACCGCATCCCCCGTGACGTTGACCACCCCCACCGCCCCCCTCCCGGGGAAGTTCCTCCAGATCTGGAGGAGGACGTTCGGTGTCTCCTTCAGGTTGGGCCCTCCCACCCTCCCAGCGATGATGGAAACCCCTACCCCGAGCACGAAGACCATGGATACGAGCAGGATGGTCCCCAGGAGGGGTGAGACTCCCTGCTTTTTCCTCCCCATCAATTATAGCTCTCCCTTCCTTTACTTAATCCCCTTTGGGTCAGAAGAGGAGGCCCACCGCTGCGTAGAGGGCCAGCTCCTCCGCGAAGACCTCCGGTCGCCAGGCCTCTTTCCTGAGCTTCAGGAAGTCCGTTCGTTCTTCCATCCTCCTCACGGAGAGGAGCCTCACGCAGGAGGAGAAGACACCTATCAGGAAGAAGGGGTCTGCCAGGGAGAGGAGGGAGGAGAGGAGGAGGTGGGGGAGGGGCAGGATTCCGAGCCATTTGGCCTCTTTCACCTTCCCCACCTCCAGCAGGTGAAGAATCTCCAGGTGGAGCTGGAGGAGGAAGAGGAGGGGAAGGAGGAGGAGCACCCTTTGAGAGGGAGAGGGTGAGAGGGCGAGGTGGGCTTGGAGTACCAGAAGGGGGGAACAGAGGGGTGGTATCAGGAAGCCCCACTTCTCTTCCTTGAGCCTGAGGGGAGGAGCGGAGTAGGAGAGGGTGAGAAGGAGAAGGAGCATCAGGAGGAGGAGGGTGGGGAGGGTGGTGAGCAGGGAAAGGGGAAGGAGGAGAAGGGGGGAAAGGGCCAGCGCCAGGGTTTTCACTTCCCCCATCCTTTTCACCACTCTGGAGGAGAAGTTCTCCTCACCCCTCAGCTTGAAGTCGAAGTAGTCGTTGAGGGCGTAGGCGGACATGGAGCCCCCAAGCACGGCCAGGGTGTCGGCAACCATTTCCAGGGGTTTGAGGGTGGAGAGGGAGAAGCCCACCAAAGGGTAAACCATGAACCTCAGGCAGCTGAGCTTGCTCCTCCACCCCTTCACCCTGTAGAAGAGGAGGAGCCTCTTCATTCTCCCCACACCTTCCTGAGCACGGGCAGGACCTTTCCCCTCCTCCTTCCTGCTGCCCAGAAGAGGAAGGAGGTCAGGGAGAAGTACACCGTCCAGAGAGCGTATCTGAGGGGCCTGGAGGTGTGAAAGGCCCTGCGGGTAAGGAACAGGAAGGCACCCTTCCCCCCGAAGTAGAGGAGGGGGAGAAGGAGGAGGGAGAGGAGGAGGGAGGAGGGTCGCCCGAAGCCGAAGGACCTGAGGATGTTGAAGGCCATCACCGTCCCTAGGATTCCGGCGAGCAGCACCCCCGCTGGCATCCCTACCCAACCCTGGTAGAACTCCAGGTAGATCCAGCTCTTCAGGCCCAGAGCGTAAAGGAGGAAGGCTGGGAGGAGGGGAAGGAGGTAAAGGAACATGCATGAGAAGACCACGTGCTGGACCCGATCGTAAGAGACCCTCTTCCCCAGGAGGTTCGCGCCGTAGTACCCCAGCACGCTGGCGTAGTAGAAGAGGGCCACCGCCCCCATCCCTCCCGAGAGGTGGTGGAGCCAGAACTGGAGGTCGGGTTCATAGACTATCGTGCCGTCGTGATAGGCACAGCCGGGGTAGATGAAGTAGTGGAGGGCGTTGTAGGCGAAGCCGAAGAAGAAGGAAAAGAGCACCATGAAGCCCTCCGTGAACTCTCCCCCCCTAATCCACTCGGGGTGGAGGAGGGCCCTTCCCCAGGAGCGCAGGACGGTTCGCAGGACGCTCACAGGTAAACCCACCATCCCGCGAAGAGGAGCTGGGAGGCCAGGGCCCAGAGCCTCACCAGCCAGAAGGGGTCCCTGCGCAGCAGCCCTTCGGAGAAGAAGAGGGTGGGGAGGAGGAGGGTGGCGGTGCAGACCAGGTAGCTCAGGAACCACTCCGGTCCCCTGGGGTTGAGGAGGAGGAAGAACAGCAGGGTGAAGAAGAGCCCGGAGGAGGAGAAGACCAGAGTGTTTCTCACCCCTAGCCTGGCTGGGAGAGTGGGCTTTCCGCCCTTCCTGTCACCCCCCCTGTCCTTCAGGTCCTTCAGGGGGGAGAGGAAGAGGGAGAGGAAGGTGAAAAGGAGGGCCACCTCCACCGCCTCTTCGGTCAGGGGGGAGAGGGAGAGGTGACCAGCGAGGAAGGGGAGGAACACGTATCCCAGCGAGGAGGTGGGATAGGAGGTGTACCATCTTCCCAGCGGGAGAGGGGGGAGGGAGTAGAGCAGGCCGAGCAGGACTCCCAGCAGGCTCAGGAGGAGGACGGGAGGACCCAGGAGGAGGGAGAGGGCGGAGAGGGAGAAGAGGAGGGAGGAGAGGAGGAGGAGCCTTCCACCCCCCACCTTCCCGCGGGGGAAGGGCCTCTCGGGATGGCTCACCCTGTCCAGCTCCAAGTCGGAGTACATGTTGAGCGTTTGCGCCCCCCCCGAGATCCCCATCCCCACCAAGCAAAGGAGGAGGAACTCAGGGAGGGGTACGGCCAGGCTACTCCCTCCCAGGACCATGCCCAAGTAGAGGGAGCCCAGCACCACCAAGGAGCTAGCCGGCTTCACGCATCCGAGGTAATCCCGCGCAGGCACATCTTCCTGAGGGTTGCGAGCATTTAGAGAATGAGCATTGCCGTCTAATCCCCGGTTTTAGCTTTTATCTTCCCCGGGAAAGAGGGTATTGGATGTCTCCGGAGCGGGGAGTCTCCCCCCTCGTGGCCACTATCTTGCTCCTCACCCTAGCCATAGCCTTCGGCATCACCATCCTGGCGGGGTACTTGGCTGCGCTGGCCCCCGGATCCCCTCCGAAGAGGGTCTCCCTCTCCCTCCTCTACGAGAACTCCCCTCCTAGGCTCACCCTCAGGCACCAGTGGGGGGATTACCTCTTCGGAGCCTTCCAGATGAGGGAGGGGAGCAAAATCGACGACAGGACGGCCAGGGGGAAGCTGGAGAACTGGAAGGCGCTGGAGGTGAGGGTGGACGGGGCGAGGCTGGGCACGGACAGGGTGGAGAACGTGGTGCTGGTGCAGGAGAACCTCTACTATCAGCCCCTGGCACCCATCGTGGTCAACCTCGGTCCGGGGGACGAGGTTAGGCTGGAGGACTGGAAGGTCCCGCTCAGGTCGGGGGAGGTGGTGACGGTGGTGTACCTCCCCACTGGGCAGACACTGGCGGAGATGATGGTGGTATGAGGGGGGTCTCCACCTTCATCGGGACCATTTTCCTTCTTGGTCTTACCCTCTCCATCTTCGCGGTCTACGTGTGGGGTGTGGTGGGGAAAGGGAGCACGACGCCGGCGCAGCCCATCCAGGCGGTGGTGAGGGTGGAGAGCGAGGGCGGGACGCTAGTAGTGAGGCACGTGGTGGGGGACGAAATCCCCAAGGCCTTCAAGCTGTACAACGGGGCGGTGACCTGGCTGAATCTGGTGGTGAGAAAGAATGGGGAGAACCTGAACGTGGTGGGGGGTGCTAGGATGGGAAGCCTCACCACGGGGATGGTGGACTTCGGTCCGGGGAGCAAGCTGGAGCTTCCCGTGAGCGTGGGAAGCGGAGACACAGTGACCGTCGTCTATGTCCCCACCGGGCAGACTCTCTGTGAGAAGGAGTTCTGAAAAAAAAGAGGAAAAAAGAAAGAAAAAGTGGAGGAAGGGACTCAGTAAGTTACCTCTTTCTCCACGAGGGTCTGGTTCTTGGGCACCCACTTAAGCGACACCTTGTCTCCGATGTTTAGAGTCTTGCCGAGCGGTATCCATATTTGATCGCCCACCACCATGGAGTAAGTCCTAGCAGTAGCTCCCCAGGTGACTTTGGTGCCTTCGGAAATCATGATAGTGCTAGCAGTAGGTTGGATTATCTCTCCGTTGACCCTCAGCTCTAGATTCTTCCATTTGACCGTACCACCAGAGTTCTCAATTACATCGTTCGCCCTCTCACCATAGGTGTGCTTGATAGTGATGGCAGTCCTTCCGTTCTCTACGTTCTCTAGGGAAAGCTGTCCGCTGAAGATCACGCTCGGCTGGGGAGCCGAGGCGAGGGAAAGCGCCAGGATGGCTGCGACGGCGAACACTATGGCTATCAGCACGATGGTCGCTATCATGGGTGAAACTCCTTTGCTGTCCATTTCTTCACCTCCTTTTTTCTGAAGGATATTCAGACTGGGGGCTTAAAAAAGGTTGGGAAAATCTCCTCGCGGTGGTATGGAAAGGTAACACGGAAAACTTTATTATTCCGGA
>JAWCKR010000010.1:0-43509 GCA_038851755.1 Hadarchaeales archaeon (SeqCode)
TTGCCGTGCTGTACGTTGATCCCGTGAACTCCACGGTTACACCGCCAGGACCAACTTGCGGACCGGGTGGTTGCTGCCCTCCTGGCTGGTCTTCCGGGGGCCGACCAGGGAGCTGGTTCTCCGCCTCATGTGGGCCGGAAAAGACCAGAAAACCGCCAACGCCCACCGCCAGCACCACAATCAGCAAAACCAAGATGATGGGGGTGGTAATCCCCCGGGAATACTGCATTATCTCTGTCCTCTTTCATACGCCCCTTAAAATATTTTACATGCAGTTCCTCCCCACACCCCGTGAAAGAACCGTGGTATTTCCTCCCTAAAAGGGGGTTCCTTCACAACCCCTCCGATGGACGAGAGAGGGGCGATGGACATACCCATCAAGCTGGTGATAGCCCTGGCGGTGGGGGCAATCTCCATGGGGGTCCTGACCCAGTTCGTGAACGTCTCCGAGAGGATGGTGTGGAGGGACATGAGGGTGCTCCTCTCCTACAGGGGAGGAGGATCCCTGCAGGTGAGCATCTTCGACGCCGAGACGGGACAGCCCCTCAACGGAGCCACGGTGGAGGTGAGGTACCCTGGAGGTATGAAGCTCCACACCCTCGGCTCCTCCTCCAGCAGCTACACCTTCCGCCTCCCCACGAGCGGGACACCCTATCTGGCCACGGTGAGGGTGACGCACCAGGGATACCTCCCGTGGGAAAGCCAAGTAGCGGTGGAGTAAGGAGATGGACTCCTTCCCCGTCGTGCTCCTCCTCGGTCTCTTCCTCGCCCTCTCCACCCTCTCCCTGGGACTCGTGGGGATGGAGAGGCTCAGGGAGAGGGAGGGGAAGGAGAAGGCCGTGCTTGGCCTGCAGCTCTTCCTGCGGGAGGTGAAGGCCCTGGCCCTCTCCTCCCCTGGCAGCGGGAGGGAGGTGGAGCTTGAGCTCGGGGAGGGGGAACTGCTGGTGCTGGAGGGGAAGGTGGAGCTGTGGTTCAGGGGGAAGAAGGCGGGGGAGGGGATACCGGCCCTCCCCCTCCACCCCCATCCTCTCCTCCTGAGGGAGGGAAGATACCTCCTCAGGCTGGAGAGGGGCGAGGACTTCAGGGTCCTGGTCCTCCCCGTTTCCGGCTCTTAAGGAAGAGGGAACCAAGCGCGTGGGATGGGAAGCCTGCACCTCTTCCTCTCCTGCAAGGCCGCTGCCGCCTTGGCCTCCATGCTCCTCTTCATTTGCTGCGTCCACCTCCACTCCACCCTCGAAAGGGAGGGAGAGAGGGAGGGAGCCAGGGAGCTGGCCAGGGGATTGGTGAGGATCCTGGAGGTGACCTCCCTCCTACCCGGGGAAGGGAGGGTGGAGGTCCTCCTCCCACCCCTGCAAGGAGAGCTCCTGCTCGAGGGCAGGGGAGAAGGGGGAAGGCAGGTGGTGGAGGTCTGGTACCGGGGGGAGCTGCTCCTCTCTTCCCTCCTCCCCATGCGGGTGGGGGAAGGCTTCTTCCGAGAGCACCTCTCCCCTCCCTGTGCCCTCCTCGTGACCAGGAGGGAGAACCTCCTGCTCCTGGATGGGGGGTGAGGGCACGGAGGACCTCTGTGCCTGGCTGGTGGTGCTCCTTCTCCTCTCTTCCTTCCTCCATTCCCTCTTTTCCTTCTGGGGGAACCTCGCGGAGGAACCGGGGGAGGAGGTGAGGAGGACCGAGAGGGCCCTCTCCCGGCTCTCCGGGGAACCCTGTCTCCTCGAGGACCTGGGGAGGGTGGAACCCGGCACGGGGGTTTGGAGGGAAGGGGAAAAGCTGGCGGGAGGGGAAAAACCCCCTGGGACCAGGACCGTGATGCTCCCCGCCGCCCTCAGAAAGGGCTTCTCCGTCCTCCTGGTGGAGGTGGAAGCCTGGGAGTGAGGGGGATAGCAGCCCTCCTGGACCTGGTCCTCTTCTCCCTCCTGGTCTCCACCGCCTGCCTCCCCCTCCACCTCCTCCCCCCCGACCAGGAGGAGAGAACTGCTTCCTCCTTCGGTAGCCACCTGGCGCTGGCCCTCCAGTCCGTCACCCTCGACTCGCTGGGCCTGACCGGAGGGCTCAGCTACAAGACGGTACTCGGGGTGCTGGCCGAGGAAGCCGTGCTGGGCAGGGAGGAGGTGGGGGAGAAGCTCGAGGAGGCGCTGGAAGGGCTGTGCAGGGGGAGGTGGATCTGCACGCTCAGGGTGGAGGTCCTTCAGCCCCAAGGAAGAACCATCCTGCTGGAGCTCTCCACCGGAAAGACGGAAGGGAGGAAGAGGGTCTACTCCACCCTCCTCCACCGCACCCTCCCACCTCCCGAGGCTGGAAGGGTGGACGTGAGGCTGGAGCTGTGGTCCCTTTGAGAGGTTTCTTCCCCCTCGCGGCCTCCGGGCTCCTGCTCCTCCTCCTCTCCCTCACCCTCTCCCTCCAGGCCGTGAAACTGGAACACGCCCGCTCCTCCCTCTCCCTCCACGAGACCTCCCTGCAGGAGCTCGTGCTGTCGGGGGTGAACACCAGGAACGACCTCAGGGACCTCTGCAGGCACGCCACCTACCAGGCCCTTTGGGAGGTGGGCAGGAGGGCCTCCTCCTACCGAACGGGGGAGGAGAGGAGGGAGGCCGTGGAGAACCTCGCCAGGGACCTCTTCTCGACCCTCCTCCCCCTCCTCCCCTCCCTCTACTCGGAAGTCGACGGACGCCTCCTCTTCCTCCCCGGTGGGAAGGTGGGGTTCCACCTTTCCCCGCTCGAGAACGGCTTCTGCCTCCTGAGGGTGGAGATGCCGGGAAGCTCCCTTCACGTGACCTCCCCAGACCGCTCCTCCTCCCTCCTCCTCTCCCTCGAGGAGCTTGAGGTCTTCATCGACTCCAGGTTCTTCCTCCTGCAGGAGAGGATGGACCTTTTCCTGAAACGCCTGGGGGAGGTGGGAAGGGAATGGAGGAACGTCCAGTACCTGCAGGCCTGGGGACAGGCCCTCTCGGCGAGGAAGGTGGAGCTCTCACCCTCCTTCGCAAAGGAGAGCCTCCTCGCGGCCTGGTCGGCACAGGAACTAGGGACCTTCGGCTCCTTCGACTACACCTCCTTTCTCCCCCGCTCCCTTCCCTCCCCTCCACCGGACCGGAGGGAGGTCCTGGACCTGCTGTGGAGCCTGAAAGAAAGGACCGAGCGCCTCCAAAGGGGGCTGGAGGAGGAAGCGACCAGGTGGAGGGAGAACCTCCCCCCTTCCCCGGTGCTGGAGACCCTGGAAAGGACCGTGAAAGAGCTGGAGGGATTGGAGGAGGAATACCAGAAGCTTTCCTCGCTCGCGGAAAGCTCGGGGGATCCTCTCGTGGGAATGCTCTCCAGGAGCAACCTTGAGGGGTCCCATCCTTCCTTTCTGCTCAGGCTCCGCTGGAACCTCTCCGGGGTGAGGCACCTCCTCCTCTCCCTGGAGGAAAGAACAAGAGGAGGGGAGAACTCTGCCTCGCTGGCCTCCTCCCTCGACGGCCTCCTCTCCCTCCCCCCTCCCCTCAGGGAGCTGGATGGGGTGCCCGTGTGCGTGGAAGGGGAAAACCAGGGGAACCTGGCCTCCCTCCGCCTCCTGCTCGGGAAGGCCCTGGAGGAGTTCGGTGGGCTGGCCGAAATCCCCGAGCCCTTCCCCCCGATGGGCGAACTCCCTTCCTTCGCCCTTCCCATCCGCCGGGAGGACCTCCTCCTCTTCCCTCCCCCTCCCCTCAGGGAGGACCCCGGCCTCTCCGTGCTCAGGGAGCTGGAGGTCAAGGAGGTGAGGTTCCGGCGGGAGGACCCTTCCGGTCTCCTGGGCCTCCCCTCCGCCACCCCTCTCGTCCTCCCCTTCCTGGGGGTGAGGGTGTGGTGGGCCCAGTGGAGGACGGAGGTGGTGCTGGAGAGGGAACCCGTGGAGGAAATCCTGGACTACCGTTATCCCTCCCTCCTCCTCCCCTGTCTCTCCTCCCGCGTGCCGTTGGCCTACCGCTTCGAGATCCCCAGGAGAAAGTTCGAGACGAGGGTGGTGGTCTTCAGCCCCTGGCTCTTCTCGGTCTCTTCCTGAGTTCCTCCCTCAGCCCCTCCACCTCCCGGAGGAGGAGGTCGAAGCGGGAACCCATCTCCCTCCTCAGGGATTCGAACTCCGGCTTCAGCCTGAGGAGGAGCTCCCCGGCGAGGTGGGAGGGCCTCGCCTCCAGCCCTGACTCCTCGAACTCTGCCCTCACGTGGTCCATGAGGAGGTGGACCTCCTCCCCGAAGACCCCTGCCCCCGCCAGCACCTCGTAGATCTCCTCCCTCGAGAAGCCCATCCTGAGCATGGACCTCATGAGGTCCGAGACCGATACTCCCTTCCCCATCGAAAGGGGTTAGGCTGGAGGGGAGCCAAAAAGAGACAAAACCTTTATCCAGGACCCGACAAAGGAAAAAAGGTAGCGGGGTAGGGCAGCGTGGAGTGCCCGCCGGGCTCATAGGAGTTTTCCCGCGGAGAAACCCGGAGGTCGGAGGTTCAAGTCCTCCCCCCGCTACCACTACAGGTACCCTGCCTTGTAGAGGTACTCCGCCGCCAGCACAGCTCCCCTCGCCGCCCCCAGCTCCGTGTTGTGGGAGAGGACGGTGTACTGGAAGCATCTCTCGAAAGCCGTGGCCTCCACCCCTCCCACCACGGCCACCATTCCCCTCTCCCTGAGGGAGTCGAACCTGGGCTGTGGGCGGTCCACCTCCTCCACCACCACGATCGGGCGGGAGGGGGCGTTCGGAAGCCTCAACCTCTGCGGCTCCCCCTCGAAGCTCCTCCAGCACTCCTTTAGCTCCTCCACCCTGGCCTCCCTGGAGAGGGTGACGAACACGGATTCCGTGTGCCCCTCCAGCACGGGCACCCTGTTGCACTTGCAGGCTATCCTGAACCCAGCGGGCTGGATCCTCCCTCCCTCGAGTTTCCCAAGCAGCCTCACCGTTTCCTTCCTGACCTTCTCCTCCTCCCCCTTGATGTAAGGGATCACGTTCCCCTCGAAGGTGAGGGGGGAATACTCCTCCAGGGGCCCAGGGAGGGCCACGCCCTGCCTCCTCCTCTGCTCCGCCCAGCGGGAGACGGCCTCGTAACCCGCACCCGAGACCGCCTGCATGGAGGCCATGATCACCCCTTCCAGCCCGAAGGCGTCGTAAAGGGGCTTGAGGGAGAGGGCCAGCCCTATGGTGGTGCAGTTGGGCTGCGGCACCACGAAACCCTTCCACCCCCTCCTGCGCCTCTGCTCCTCGATCACAGGGGCGTGGGACTCGTTCACGGAGGGAAGGTAGGTGAAGCTGTCCTCGAAGTACCGGTATGCGGAGGCCGTGCTCACGACCGGCTTCTCCTTCGCCACCTTTCCCTCTATCTCCAGCGCGACCTCCGAGGGCAGGGCCGAAAAGAAGAAGGACGCTTCGTTCCCGATCTCCTCCAGGCTCTTCACCTCCATCTCCAGGATCTCAGGCTTGGGCTGTTCGCGGTAGAACCACCTGGAGCCCTCCCGGCCGTAGCCCAGGGCCTCGGCGTAGGTCTTGCCCGCGGACCTGGAGGAGGCGTAGAGCTCCTCCACCCTGAACCAGGGATGATCCTGAAGGCTCAGGATGAACTTCTGCCCCACCTCGCCGGTGGCCCCGAGGATGGCTACGGACCTCATCCTTTCCCTCTCTCCCACCCACGTTAAAAATCTCAACGGAAAGGAATGATCAAAAACTGAACATGAGCCAAACTTTTTACCAAAACCGACCTCCCTAGGTGAGGGCCATGAAGGATATGGGAGGGAGGAAGGAAGACACCATCCTCGTCCTGGATTTCGGCGGGCAGTACTCGCACCTCATAAGGAGGAGGATAAGGGAAGAGGGCGTGCAGGCCGAACTCGTTCCCCCCGACATAAGCCCCGAGGAAATCCTCTCCAGGCAGGGTGTGAAGGGGATCGTCCTTTCGGGTGGTCCCTCCAGCATCTACGAGAAGGACGCGCCTCGCTGCGACAGGAGGATCCTCGACTTGGGGATACCCCTCCTCGGGATATGCTACGGCCACCAGCTCCTGGCGCACTACCTGGGGGGGAGAGTGGAGAGGGCCAAGAAAAGGGAGTACGGCCTCACGGAGGTGCTCATAGACAGGAGGGCGGGGATCCTCAGGGGGCACGGAAGGGTCGAGAAGGTGTGGGCCAGTCACGGGGACACCGTCTTCAGCCTGCCCAGGGAGCTGGAGGTCCTCGCCCACACCGAGAACTGTCCCGTAGCCGCTTTCAGGCACAGGAGCAAGCCCATCTACGGCATTCAGTGGCACCCGGAGGTGACGCACACGCCCAAGGGGAAGCTGCTGCTGAGGAACTTCCTCTTCGAGGTGTGCGGCTGCAGGCCCACCTGGACCCCCCAGAACTTCATAGAGGCCTGCATAAGGGAGATAAGAGAGAAGGTCGGGAAGGGCAGGTGCATCATAGCCCTCAGCGGTGGTGTGGACTCCAGCACGGCCGCGGTGCTGGCGGCCAGAGCGATTGGCAGGAGGCTCACCGCCGTCTTCGTGGACCACGGGTTCATGAGGAAGGGGGAACCGGAGGAGATAGCGAGGACTTTCTCGAGGTTCAAGCTCAGCCTCATCTGCCTGAACGAGAGGAAAAGGTTCCTGGAAAAGCTGAAGGGGGTGACGGAACCTGAGCTCAAGAGGAAAATCATAGGGGAGGAGTTCATCCGGGTCTTTGAGGAGGTGGCCGAGAAGGTGAAGGCCGAATATCTGATCCAGGGCACGATCTACCCGGACAGGATAGAATCGGGAACGAGGAAACACTCGGAGAAGATCAAAACGCACCACAACGTGGGTGGGCTCCCCTCCAAAATCAGGTTCAAGGGTATAGTGGAACCCCTCAGGGACCTCTACAAGGACGAGGTGCGCAGGGTGGCCAGAGCGCTGGGCATACCCCGCCAGATCGTGGAAAGACAACCCTTCCCTGGGCCAGGGCTGGCCATACGGATGGTGGGTGAGGTAACAGAGGAAAAGCTGGAGCTGCTGAGGGAAGCGGACGAGATAGTGAGGGAGGAAATCGAAAGGGAGGGTCTGAAACCCTGGCAGTACTTCGCGGTGCTGCTCGACACCAGGTCCACGGGAGTGAAGGGGGACTCAAGGGCCTACGGGTACACACTGGCGGTGAGAGCGGTGGAGAGCACCGACGGCATGACCGCCAGCTACGCCAAGCTTCCCCACCCTCTCCTCGAGAGGATCTCCACCAGGATAACCAACGAGCTACCCGCCATCAACAGGGTGGTTTACGATATAACCCACAAACCCCCTGCCACCATCGAGTGGGAATAGCCCGGCGCCCCGGCGGCCTTATTTACCCCGCCCTCCCCATCCTCAAGATGCCCCGCCGGAAGTACGGAAGGATGGTCAAGCCCCTTCCTTCCCCTCCTCCTCCCGAGAAGTGCCGGTTCTGCAGGATGGGGGTGAGGTGCCCCTACCACGGCCCGAGGGAGTGAGGGGTTCAAAATCACCGCATCCCTCCGCTATCTCCCTCATCCTGAGGAAAAGGACATGGTCCAGAGAGGAGTCCCTGCCCCAGCCGCAGCAGGGAGAGGGTCTCTCCAGGAGGAACTCGGGCAGCTCCAGCTTTCCCCTCAGAAGGCACCTGTAACCTTCCCTCTCGAACCACCTGCAGAGCCAGCAGCTACGCATCCTTGAGACCCAGGACCTCTTCCATCCCCAGGATCTGCCCAGGCCTGCCCCTCTCCACCACGAACCTGATGGCCTTCAGCACGCCCTCCGCGAAGGCCTCCCTCCCGTGGGCCCTGTGGGTGAGCTCTATCCTCTCCCCCGGCCCGGCGAAGACCACCGTGTGTTCCCCCACCACATCGCCCCCCCTGAGGGAGTGAACCACCACCTCCTCCCCCCTCGCCCCCTTGCCCTCTCCCCTCCCCACCCTCACCTGCGCGCCCCTGATCTCCGCCACGATCCTTGCCGCCCTGAGGGCGGTGCCGCTGGGGGCGTCCAGCTTGCCCCTGTGGTGGATCTCCACCACCTCCACGTCATACTCCTTGCCCAGTCTCTTCGCCAGTTCGGAGACCATTTTGAAAAAGAGGTTCACCCCCACCGCCATGTTGGGGGAGACCACGGCGGGGATGTTCCCCCTCCTCACCGCCTCCCCAAGCCTCTCCGTCTGCTGGGCTGAGAAGCCCGTGGTTCCCACCACCACGGGAACCCCCACCCTGGCCGCCGCCTCCACGTTGCTCACGGCCGACTCCGCCACCGTGAAGTCCACCATCACCCCTGCCCCGCTCTTCCTCAGGACCTCCTCCAGCCTCTCCGCCCCCACCACCTCCACTCCCAGCCTCCCCACCCCCGCCACCTCCCCCGCGTCCTTCCCGAGGAAGGGGGTGCCTGGGGCTTCCACCGCTGCCACCAGCCTCATGTCTCCCTGCTCCGCGATCTTCCTCACCAGGACCCTGCCCATCCTTCCGCAGGCCCCGCAGAGACAGACCCCTATCATCCTCCCGCCTCACCCCTGCCCAGTATAGCGTTCACCATCCTGGCATAAAGGGGTCTGGTGAGGAGCACGGAGAGCAGGATGCCGAGGATGGTGATGAGGGCGAAGCCCCTCATCTCCCCGAACCCCAGCGTGGCGAGGGAGAGCATGGCCACGAGCGTGGTGAGGGAGGATCCCCAGATCACCCTGAAGGCCCTCCTGACCCTGTCCCTCAGCCCTCCCGGCGCCCTCACTTCCCTCACCCCTCCCCTCACGACCTCATCCGTGATGATGATCTGCGCGTCCACCCCCGTCCCTATCACCAGCACCACCCCTGCCAGCTCGGCCAGGTTCAGGCTGTAGGGCAGGAGGGAGACCACGCCCAGCGTGATCACCAGCTCCAGGATCATGGTCCCCATCACCGCCAGCGTGACCCTGGGCCTCCTGTACCTGAGGAAGACCAGCCCTCCCACCCCCAGGAAGGAGAAGAGCCCCGCCCAGAGGAGCTGCTTGAGGAAGGTGGTCCCAAGCCTGGCCTCCAGCACCGTCTCACCCTCCACGGAGACCCCCACGGGGAGGCGCTGGCTGAGGATGGTCCTGAGGGTCCTCGCCTCCCTCATCGCCTCCTCCCCGGAGGCCCTGCTCACGGTGATCACCAGGTCCTTCACCGTCCTGCCCGTCAGGAGCTCCTGCGCCAGGGAGGGGCTGATGGTGATCACGCTCTTGCACCCGCAGGCCTCCCTTATCCAGGCCTCCGTTCCTTCCTCCGGCCTCGGCACGTTCTCCACGGAGTAGGAGGGAGGAAGCCCCTCCACCACCCCCTCCGAGAACTCCCCCACCAGCAGGATCCTGAACTTGGTGGAGCTCATCTCCTCCAGGAAGGAGAGGGCCTCCACCGAGAGGACCTCCCGGGAGGTCACGGCGGCCGGCACCTGCAGGTAGTACCCTCCACCCTCCTCCGGGAAGCCCCTCGCCCTGAACATGTGGGAGTAGTCCTCGTACTCCAGCACGGGCAGCCCGGAGAGGAACTCCTCCTGGACCAGCAGCACGGCATCGGTCGGACGGTCCACGTACACCACCGTGGGGTAGTTGGCCTTCCCGGCCGCACCCTCCCTGAACCTGTCGGCCCCCTCGTCCGTGAGCCTGAAGGGGAGTTCCGCCGCGTTCCTCTCCTCCAGGCTGGCCCTGGGCGGGTCCACCCTGAGGATGTGCTCCCCGTAGAGGAGGACCTCGTTCTCCAGCCATATCTCCAGCCTGCCCTGCTTCCCCAGCAGCACCTCCGCCTCCTGGGGCTGGAGGCCAGGGATCTCGTAAAGCACCAGGTTGCCGCCCAGGGGCTTCAGCACCGCCCCCCTCGTGCCCAGCGGATCCACCCTGTTCTTCAGGATCTCTATCACCTCGTTCCTGGTCTGGCTGCACACGGTGTTCTTGACGTTCTCCCTCAGCAGGGTGGCCTTCCCACCCACCAGGTTCTCCACCAGGTTGAGCAGGCCCTCCGTGGCCCTCAACCCCACCTCCACCCTGGCGATGCCCGTGTAGCGGTCGTAGGGCAGGCCCTCCCTGATGGCCTCCCCCTTCTCATCCACGGGAAGGACCCTGGTCTGGAGCCCGTTCTCCAGGATCCCCACCACCTCCTCGTAGGCCCCCGGAAGATCCGAGGGGTTGAACTGGAAGACCAGGTGGGATGCCTGCAGGGAGAGGAGCACCCTGGAGCCCCCCACGATGTCCACCCCGAAGTCCAGACCCCTGGTGAACTCGCTCACCCAGCCCAGCGTGCCCCTGGTCCTCTCGTTCACCTCCCCCCAGGGTCTCCACACGGAGGCCACCGAGAGGAGGGCCACCAGCATCACCAGCAGGAAGTACCTCTCCCTAAAGAGCGACAGGGATCTCCCTCCTTTCCTTCTTGCCCAGCGTCACGGCGGCGTTCAGGAACCAGGTGTTCACCACGTCGAAGACCATGCCCGTCAGCAGGGGAAAGGTCAGCTCGTCCACCAGCGTCGAGGTGGTGAAGAGGTTCACGCAGAGGAGCACGAGGAAGGTGGTCCCGTTCACCAGCAGGCCCGTCCTCATGGCCTCCGCCGCCCTTTCCCTGGGGTTCCCTCCCACGCCTTTCTCCACCGCCGTGATCAGGAGCGTGTTGGTGTCGTCGGAGTACCCCAGCAGCATGAGGAGGCCCGCCATCGATCCTATGCTCAGCTCCACCCCCATCAGGGACATGCAGCCCAGGGCGTCGAAGACGTTCAGCCAAACGGAGCCCAGGATGCTCCCGCTGGCCCTGAAGCTCCTGAAGTTCAGGAAGATCACCAGGGCCATCAGCACGGGGGCCAACATCAGAGCGTTCCTGGCCTGCCTCCTGGAGAGGCTGGTGAGGATGGAGCCCATGTTGTAGACCGCCACCTGGTTCTCGCTCACCCCCAGCTCCTCGGCCAGGGAGGACCTGAGGTTCTCCCTGACCTCCTGTGGGAGGTCCATGTTGTCGGCCTCCATGTCCAGCCCGTAGAGGCCCCCGTAGGAGGTGAGCCTCACCTCGACCTTCCCGCCCAGCAGCCCCTCCACCGCCGCCTTCACCTCTCCCAGCTGGGGGGAGTTCTCCATCCCCCTCACCTGGATGAGGGTGCCGCCGCTGAAGTCCCGGCTGAGGGGGATCCCGCGCGCCAGGATGCAGCAGAGGAAGAAGAGCGACAAGACGAGCGGGGGGATCAGCATCCTCCGCGTGCTCCAGTGGCGCAGATGATAGGTGGGGTCCATCCTCACGGTCTCTCCGCCTCTTTCCCCCGGGTTTCTTAAAAAGCCTCCATCGAGATAAATATCCTCCCCCCCATCTAAGCCCGTGGGAGTGAAAGAGGGAGAGAGGGTAGTCCTGCTGGACGAGAGGGGGAAGAAGTACCTGGTGAGAGCGGAGAGGAGGCTGCTCCACACCGATCTGGGCCTGCTCAACCTGGCCGACCTCCTGGAGGTGCCCTTCGGAGGAAGGGTGAGAAGCCACACGGGGAGGGAGTTCGTGGTGCTGAAGCCCAAACTTACCGACCTCCTGCAGAAGATGCGCCGCCTACCCCAGGTGGTGCTCCCCAAGGATGCCGCGCAGGTGGTGGCCCACACGGGGGTGGGACCCGGGGACCTGGTGGTGGACGGGGGAGCGGGATCGGGGGCCCTGGCCCTCTTCCTGGGAAACCTGGTGAGGCCCGACGGGAAGGTGGTGAGCTACGAGGTGAGGGAGGACTTCGCGGAGGTGGCCAGGGAAAACGTTAGGCTGGCGGGACTGGAGGGAGTGGTGGAGGTGAAGCTGAAGGACCTGAGGGAGGGAATAGACGAAAGGGAGGTGGACCTGGTGACCCTCGACCTCCCCTCCCCCGAGGAGGTGGTGCCCCACGCGGAGGAGGCCCTGAAGCCAGGGGGGTATCTGGCCGTGTTCACCCCCTCGGTGGAACAGCTCCAGCGCCTCTACCCGCGGCTGAGGAGGGGGAGGTTCGCGGAGCTGAAAACGCTGGAGTGTCTGGTCAGGGAGTGGGAGGTCAAGGAGGGATGCACCAGGCCCAGCACCAGGATGCTGGCGCACACCAGCTATCTCACCCTGGCCAGAAGGATCTAGGACGAACCCTTAGCACCGGCCTTCCTCACCAGCCTGGCCTTGAACCCGTAGTGGATGATCCCCTCCTCCCCCTCCTCCTTGATCCTCCTGAAGACCATCTCCACCTCGTCCCCTATCTTCACCTCCTCCCCGTTGCAGTCCGTCACCTGGGCCATCACCCTCGGCCCCTCCTCCAGCTCGACGATGGCCAGCACGTAGGGTATCTGGTCCCTGAAGTCCCTGGATCCGGAGTACACGGTGGTGAAGGAGTAAATCTTCCCCCTCCCGCTCAGCCTGAAGGGCTCGAGCTGCCCCACCCTCCGGCAGTTCGGGCAGATGGCCCTGGGTGGGAAGAAGACCTTGCTGCAGTGGCCGCACCTGGTCCCCACCAGGGTGTACCGGTTGGGTATCTCCCTCCAGAACCTGGGAACGTACATCCTACCTCCTCCTGAAGAGGTGCACCACGGCCGTACCCCCGCTTCCCCCCACGTTGTGGGTCAGCCCCACCTCCGCCTTCTTCACCTGTCTCTTCCCGGCCTCACCCCTGAGCTGAAGGACGATCTCCAGGGCCTGGGCTATGCCCGTGGCCCCTATCGGGTGGCCCCTACCCTCCAGCCCCCCGCTGGGGTTCACGGGCAGGGGACCGTCTATGGCCGTCACACCCTCCTCCGTGATCTTTCCCCCCTCACCCTTCGCGCAGAAGCCCAGGTCCTCCACCGCCATGATCTCGGAGATGGTGGTGCTGTCGTGGACCTCCGCCAGATCCACCTGCTTGGGCTCCACCCTCGCCATGCGGTAGGCCCTGCGGGCGGCCTCGCGGGTGGCCCTCAGCCCCACCAGCGACTCCCTGTCCGCAAGGGCGATGGTGTCGCTGGCCTGTCCGCTCCCCGCTATCTCCACCGGGGTATCGGTGTACTTCCTGGCCTCCTCCAGGGGCGCCAGCACCAGGCAGGCCGCCCCGTCCGTGATGGAGGCGCACTCCAGCATCTTCAGGGGGGAGGACACGAGCGGGGACTGCAGGACCTTCTCCACCGTGAGCTCCACGTGGTGCTGGGCGTAGGCGTTCAGGCAGGCGTTGTGGTGGTTCTTCACCGCCACCAGCGCCATCTGCTCCTCCGTGGTCCCGAACTCGTGCATGTGCCTCCTGGCCATCAGGGCGAAGAGGGAGGGGAAGGTGGCCCCCGCAAACGCCTCCCACTCCTGGTCGGAGACCGTGGCCAGGGCCTCCTGTCCGGCCTCGGTGATCACGTCCGTCATCTTCTCTATTCCTGCCGCCACCACCACATCGTGTATGCCCGAGGCCACCGCCACCATGGCCTCCCTGAGGGCCAGCCCTCCCGAGGCACAGGCCGCCTCCACCCTGGTGCAGGGGACGGGGGCCAGGCCGGAGTGGTCGGCTATGAGGGAGGCGATGTGCTCCTGCTGGATGAACTGCCCTGAAGACATGTTCCCCACGTACATGGCATCTATTTCTTCCCCCGAGATTCCGGCATCCTCGAGCGCCCTGGTACCGGCCTCTATGATCATCTGCCTGAAGGAAGCGTCCCAGAGCTCACTGAACCTTGTCTGTCCCACCCCCACCACGGCTACTCTCCTCATTCACCTCACCAGCTTCTTCGTGAACTTACAGTAGGTGGCGTAGTCTATGTACACCTTCTCCTCCAGGTAGTCTGAGACCCTCGGCGCCAGGTCCCTTTTCTTCTCTATTCCCTCCTTCACGATCAGGCTGAAGGCGTCGCTCCCCGCTCCCGAACCGTAGGAGACTGCCAGGATCCTCTCCCCCTCCTTCGCCTCATCCAGGATGGAGGCGAGACCCAGCATGGTGGCCCCCGAGTAGGTGTTCCCTATTTTGGGGGAGAGGAGGCCCGCCCGTATCTGTTTCATGGAGAACCCCAGCTCCCTGGCCGCCTCCACCGGGAACCTCCCGTTGGGCTGGTGGAAAACCGCGTGATCGAAGTCCCTGGGGGTGAGGCCCAGCTTCCTCAGCAAGCCCTGGGCCGCGGAGAGGGTGTGCTTGAAGTAGCCCGGCCTCCCCGTGAACCTGCCCCCGTGCCTGGGGTAAGGCCTCATCTCCCTCCTCCAGAAATCCGGCGTGTCCGTGGTGTAGGAGTAGGTGGCCTCGATGGAAGCCACGGCCTCCCTGTCCAGCTTGCCTATCAGGAAGGCCGCCCCCCCCGCCGCAGCGGCGTACTCCAGCGGGTCGCCTGGACTGCTCTGGGCGGTGTCCGCCCCTATCGCCATGCCGTACTTTATCATCCCGGCCTCCACCATGCCCATGCAGGTCTGGATCCCCGCCGTTCCGGCCTTGCAGGCGAACTCGAAGTCCGCGGCCGTCATCTCCGGGGTGGCCCCCACCGCCTCAGCCACGATGGTGGCCGTGGGCTTCACGGCGTAGGGATGGGACTCCGAGCCCACGTAGATGGCCCCCACCAGGGAGGGATCCACTCCCCCTCTCCTGAGCGCGTTCCTGGCCGCCTCCACGGAGATGGTCACCGTGTCCTCGTCCGGCCCCGCCACGGCCTTCTCCTCGACCCCGAAGCTCCTCCTCGTCTGCTTGGGATCGGCGCCCCACATCCTCGCGATCTCCTCCACCCTGAGCCTGTACCTGGGGATGTAGGCCCCGTATCCCACTATTCCTACCTCCATCGGCCTCAACTTCCCAACTCCCCCCTCCCAATTAAAGCTATCTGAGGTCCTGGTGAGCGCGGGGGCCTGGACCTTCATCCCAGCTCGTTCAACCTGAGGAGGAGCTCCTCCACGGAGGGAAGCTCGGAGCGCACGAGAGGGACCTTCAGCTCCTGCGCGAGCTTCACCCCCAGCGGGTCCACCCTCCTGAGGGTTCCGTGCAGCACCACCATCCCCGGCGTGATGCCTATCACCTTTATGGCCACCATCGGGGTCCTGCCCGTGGTCACACCCGTGAAGACCAGCGCCCTCTCGGAGGTGAGCCCGTAGAGCTGTCTGAACTCCTCCGCCGAGAGCTTCAGCGCGGCCTTGTAGCTGTCCACGACGGTGAAGCCGAAGAGGCTCCTGGAGAGCAGCTGGGGATTGGCCACCGCCCTGCCCCTCACCGCCCTGCTCACAATCCTCCCGTCCACGGGTTTCCTGAACTCCTTGAGCCCCAGGATGACATCGGAAGGCAGGTGCACGTTGAGGACCCTGCGCAGGGCCGAGAGGGTCTTGCCCCCCCTCTCCTCGTCCAGTCTGAGGAAGGCCTCCACGATCTTCTTCACCGTGGAAACCCCTGGGGACTTCCTCCTGCCGCTCTCGTAGTCGCTTATCTGGGAGGGGGAGATGCCCAGGGCCTCCGCCAGGGTCTTCTGGCTCAGGTTGAAGACCTCCCTCCACTTCTTCAGTGCCTCGTCGGGCCTCTCGGAGAGGGTGATGTCCCCGGCTATCTGTCTGGCTATTCTCTCCCTCAGCTGGTCCGCCGCCATCCCTTAATCCCGGACCGCCGGGGAATTAACCCTATCGGGCATGAAAGCAAAGCTTTAAGGGTCGAAGAAATACCTACTTCAGCGGTGCACTTGACACGAGAAGTGATCGTGGAGGAGCTCAACCAGACCCCGGTGGAGAAGCAGGGGCTGGAGATAGTGGAGAGGAAGGGACTGGGGCATCCCGACACCATCTGCGACCTCATCTTCGACCGGGTGGCGGTGGCGCTCGACAGGGAGTACAGGAAGAGGGTGGGGGAGACCCTGCACTTCAACGTGGACAAGTCCCTGCTGGTAGCCGGCGAGGTGGAGACGAAGTTCGGCGGCGGGGAGGTGAAGAGACCCATGCTCCTGGTCTTCGGGGACAGGGCCACCTCGAAGGTGGACGAGGTGGAGATCCCCGTGGGAGAAATTGCGGTGAGGACCGCCAAGGAGTGGTTCTCCCAGAACCTCCGGTTCGTCTCCCCGGAAAGGCACGTGAAGTATCAGGTGGAGATCAGGCCGGGGTCCGCCTCCCTCACCGACCTCTTCAAAAGGGAGAGCAAGGTGATGGGGGCGAACGACACCTCCGCCGCCGTGGGCTATGCCCCCCTCTCCAGGCTGGAGAGGCTGGTGCTGGAGGTGGAGGGATACGCCAACTCCCCTTCCTTCAAGAAGAGCTTCCCGGAATCGGGGGAGGACGTGAAGGTGATGGGGATAAGGAGGAAGGAAGAGGTGCACCTCACCATCGGGATGGCCTTCGTGGACAGGTTCGTCAGGGACGAGGGCGACTACTTCAGGAGGAAGGCCGAAATCCTGGAGGAGCTGGAGCGCTTCGTGAGGGAGAAGTTCGACTTCAAGGGGGTGAAGGTGGACCTGAACACCCTGGACACCAGGGGAAGAGGGGAGGGAGGGGTCTACCTCACCGTGCTGGGGACGAGCGCCGACGGGGCCGACTCGGGACAGGTGGGTAGGGGGAACCGCTCCAACGGGGTGATACCCCTCACCAGACCCATGGGCTCGGAGGCGGCGGCTGGGAAGAACCCCGTCAGCCACGTGGGCAAGATCTACAACCTCCTCACCCACGCGATTGCCAAGAAGATCCATGAAGAGGTGCCCGGCCTGTCGGAGGTCTACGTCTGGCTGGTGAGCCAGATAGGAAGGCCCATAGATCAGCCGTCGGTGGCGCTGGCCAGGGTGCTGCCGGAGAGGGGGACCACGACGGAGGAAGTGAAGGGGGAAATCGCGGAGAGGATGGAGTGGGCGCTCGAGCACATCTCGGACTTCTGCCGGGCGCTGGCTGAGGGAAAAATGGGGATCTGCTGAGTCCCCCGATGTCCGCGGAAACCTTCACCATTACCCATCGTGAGGGCCTGGGGAGGCTGGGCAGGCTCAGGACCAGGCACGGAACGGTGCAGACCCCCACCCTCCTGCCCGTCCTGAACCCTTCCGACCTGGTGCTCACCCCGGAGGAGATCAGGAAGGAGTTCGGGGAACCCATGGTGATGACCAACGCCTACCTCCTGAAGAAGAACTTCGGGAGGGGGAGGAAGGTCCATGAGGTACTGGGGTACGAAGGGCCGGTGGCCACGGATTCGGGCGGCTACCAGATCCTGAGGTACGGGGAAATAGAGGCCGATCCCGAGGAGATCGTGAGGTACCAGGAGGAGATAGGCTCCGACCTCGCCGTCATCCTGGACGTGCCCACGGGCGCCAGGGCCACCAGGGAGCAGGCGGAGGAGACGGTGAGGGTGACCGTGGAGAGGGCCAGGAGGGCCGTGGAGGCGAGGTCAGAGCCCGGAACCCTCTGGTGCGCCCCCGTGCAGGGGGGCAGGTACCTCGACCTCGTGGCGGAGTGCGCCAGGAGCGTGGGCTCCCTGGACTACCAGGTGCACGCCGTGGGCAGCCCCGTGGAACTGCTGGAGGGCTACGAGTACGAGGAACTGGTCGACCTGGTGATGACGGCCAAGCAGCACCTCCCCCCCGACCGCCCCGTCCACCTCTTCGGGGCCGGGCACCCCTCCGTGCTCCCCCTGGCGGTGCTCATGGGATGCGACACCTTCGACTCCGCCTCCTACATCCTCTACGCGAGGGACGGGAGGTACCTGACCAGGGAGAGGACGCTCAGGCTGGAGGAGCTCTCCTTCCTCCCCTGCGAGTGCCCGGTGTGCTCCTCCCTGACCCCCGAGGACCTCAGGAAGAAGCCCGAGGGGGAGAGGGTGAAGGCCATCGCCAGGCACAACCTGCACGTCCTCTTCGGGGAGATACGGAGGATCAGGCAGGCTCTCGCGGACGGGAGGCTCTGGGAGTACGCGGAGCTGAGGTGCAGGTCCCACCCGAGGCTCCTCGGGGGCTTCAGGAGGTTCCTGGACTACGCGGAGTTCGTGGAGAGGTTCGACCCCGTCACCAAGCCCTCGGCCTTCTCCTACCTCGGCCCGGAGAGCTTCAGGAGGCCCGAGGTCCTCAGGCACGAGAGGAGGATGGAGGAGTACGAGCCTCCCCCCCTCCCCGAGCTCCTCCTCCTCCCCTGCTTCGAGAGGGAGGAGGTCAGGAGGGGCGGGGAGGTGCACCTGGTGAGGATCGTGCCTCCCTTCGGGGTGGTGCCGGAGGAGCTGGAGGACCTCTACCCGCTGGGACAGGTGGTGGCCCCGAGGAAGCTGGGGAAGGAGGAGGTGGAGAGGATGTGCCTCTCCCTCTCCCGCTACCTCGAGAGGCACGGGAAGAAGTACAGGAGGATCGTGCTCCTCCACGACCGGAGGAGATGGGGGAACTCCCTGAAGGAGGTCTGCCTCCGCTCGGGGCTGGGAGTGGAGGTGGTGGAGGTCTGATTCCCCCCATCCCCTGAAATATTCCACACCTTGGGATAAACGCGGAAGAAAAAACAAGGGATAAATAAAACTCCTCCAACGGAAAAACTGCATGGGGGGGTTGGACTCCATTGACCTGAAGCTGCTGAGGCTCCTCAACGAAAACTCGAAGAGGACCCTGAAGGAGCTGGGGAGGGAGGTGGGCCTCAGCGTTTCCGCCGTGAGGAAGAGACTGGGGAAGCTGGAGAGGTCGAGGGTGATAAAGGGGTACACGGTGGAGGTGGACCACAGGAAGCTGGGCCTGGGCCTCACCGCCTTCCTGAGGCTGGAGGTGGACCCCAAGGACCTGCGGAGCGTCACCCAGCGCCTCTCCCACTGCAGGGAGGTCTGCGAGGTGCACAGGATCACGGGGAACCACAACCTGCTGGTGAAGGTGAGGGCGAAGGACGTCGCCTCCCTCAACAAGTTCCTCGAGGACCTCACGGACTCCTCAGGCCTGGTGAGGGAGATAGAGACCCTCGTGGCCATAGAGAGCTTCAAGGAAGCCCACTAGGGGCGGTCCTGCACCCTGAACCTCAGGAGGGCCCCCACACCGCCGAAGCTCTCGTGGAGCTGCTTCCCCTCGTCCGTCTCCGTGGAGATGAACTCCACCTTCGAACCGAACCTCTCCGCCGTCTCCATCAGCTCCTGTACCACGTCCTTGGACTCCTGGAGGGAGAGCCTGACCTCCCCGCAGAAGGGACAGGACCTTCCCTGAAGCTGCCTCTGGTAGAACTCCAGGTTCCCCGTCGTCTCCTGCAGGCTCCCGCCGCAGGCCTCGCACCTCACCCTCACCCTGATCTTCCTGAGCTTCTCCGACAGGAGCAGGACCTCCACCGCCCCCGCCTCCAGGTGCCTCCTCACCTCCTCCTCCCCGTGCGCGATGGGCACCTCGGGCGAGACCAGGCCCGTCATGAACCTCCTCATCAGGTTCTTCTCCTTCGTGATCTCCAGCTCCCTCAGCACCTCCTCCGCCCTGTCCACCAGCTCCTTCGCCCCGTACTCGTCCGTGTAACCCGTGTCCAGGACCGCTGCCACCTTCTTCGCCAGGTCGGGGGGCAGGAGCTCCGCCTTCAGGAACTCCTCCTTGGTGGGGCCGGGACCGCCCACGATGATGCACTTCAGGTCCGGGATGCTCCCGAAGGCTGCGGAGGCAGCCTCCGCCACCCTCTTCAGGTACTCGTGCATGGCGTACTCCCTTATCCTCTCGAACCTCCTGGCCGACTGCCCCCCCCTCGAGTGCTTCCCCCAGACCCCGGAGTAGAGGTGATCCACCACCTCCAGGTGCTTTCCCTTCAGGAGGGCCACGGTGGCCTCCTTCCCGTCCAGCGTGAGGAGGCCCACTATCTCCTTGGGCTCAAGCATCTGCTTCAGGGGCTCGAGCACGAACTGCTGGTCACAGCGGTAGAGGCGGATGGGGACGGGCTCGGGGGGCTCGATCCAGTAGAGCTGGATGTCGGGCGCGTCCTCCCTCCCGGCCACGTTCCCCGCGAAGATCACCATGCCGTGGGGAGGGGGGACCCTGTTGGCCTCCATGTAGGTGCGGAGGAACTGTATCACCCTCTCCAGAGCCCCCAGCACGTTCTTCCTGGTGGTCTTGGACTTGATGTTCTCCGCCGTCCCCTGTTCCTCCCTGAGCTGGGCCATCACCTTGGCCAGGTCGTAACCGGGAGGGATGTAGACGGAGATGAGCTCCGTGCCCCTCCCCGACTTCTCCTCCAGCTCCTCCAGCAGGCGCTTGAAGTGATAGAGGGATCTCTCTGCCATCTTCCCCACCCCTTTTTTAGCTGCACGCTTAAGAAGGCATGTGAGAATCACCCTGAACTTCGGTGGCTCCGTCCTCTCGCCGGAGTGGCCGGACGTGGAGAGCCTCAAACTGGCGGCGAAGGCGGTGAGGGAGCTGGTGGAGAAGAAGCACCAGGTGCTGGTGGTGGTGGGGGGAGGGAGGCCCGCCAGGAGGTACATAGAGGCGGGGGAGAAGCTGGGGGGATCGGAGGTCCTCCTGCACGAGCTCGGGATAAGCATCACGCGCCTCAACGCGCGCCTGCTCGCCATGGCCCTGGGGGAGCTCTCCGAACCCTCGCCCCCGGCCACCTTCAGGGAGGCCCTGCAGCTCATGCTGAGGGGGAAGGTCCCCGTCATGGGGGGCACGGTGCCCGGGCACACGACCGACGCGGTTACTGCCATGGGCGCGAAGGCCACCAACTCCTCCATGCTCCTGTTCGTGACGGATGTGGACGGGGTGTACACCGCCGATCCCAAGCTGGATCCCGGCGCCAGGAAGCTGGACAGGATCACGGTGGAGGAACTCGTGAAGCTCGTGGGGACCAGGGTGACCCCCGGCATGAGGGCCGTGCTGGACCCGGTGGCGGTGAAGCTCCTGCAGCAGCTGAGGATAAGGACGGTGGTGATAGGGAAGAAGGAGATCCCCAGGATACCCCTCATCGTGGAGGGGGGAGAGCACAGCGGGACGGAGATCCTGACGGGGTGAGGGGATGGTGGAGGACCACAGGCACTGCCCCGTCTGCGGGAAACCCGTGGAGAAGGAAAAGATCTTCTGCTCTCCCTCCTGCGAGGAGCTCTTCAGGGCCCAGCAGGAGAAGCTCAAGAGGGCCAGGCTCCTCTCCTTCCTCCTGGTCTTCCTCCTCCTCTTCCTCCTGCTGGTCCTCTCCTCCCTCTCGGGATGATCAGCGCCTGATGACCAGGAGGAGGTCGGGGTTCTGCAGCCTGACCACCTCCACGCCCTCCCCCTCGTAGGAGACCTCCTTCCTCACCCTGAGGTCCCCCGGACTCAGCTCCACCCTCTCTCCCCCCAGCTCCAGCGTGAAGGGGCCCCTCTCCAGCCTCTGCGCCACCTCCCCGCCGTGCTCCCGGAGGAACTCCGCCAGCTTCTTCATACCGGAACGCAGCCTGGGCCCAAGCCTGGAGAGGTCGGGCTCCACGGCCACCACCCTCTCCTCCAGCTCCGGTTTCTCGGAGGAGAGGTGCAGCCTCCTGAGGTGGGCCGTGGCGACCAGGTCCTCCTCCACCTCCCTGAGCCTCTCCACCACGGGGGGGGAGGCGAAGATCCTCACCTCCTCCAGCTCCCCGCTGAGGGGGAGACCGTGCGAGGACTTGAACTGGCGCAGGGCCCCCAGCACCAGGTGGAGGAGCTCGGCCGTCCTTTCGGCCTCCTCGTCCACCCTCTCCTTCTCGGGCGAAGGCCAGGGGGCGAGGTGCACGCTGGGATAGCCCTCGTCCTTCAGGTAGGTCTGGTAAATCTCCTCCGTGAGGTGGGGGATGAAGGGGGCGAGCAGCCTGCACACCTTGGAGACCACCTCCCTCAGCACGTACCTCACCTCCTCCTGGCGGCCACCGTAGAGCCTGTGCTTGACCTCCTCTATGTAGAGGTCGCAGAACTCATGCCACACGAAGGACTGGAGGGAGATGAGGGCCTGGTTGAACTGGAAGTCCTCCAGCAGGGAGGTGACCCTCTCCACCAGCCTCTGCAGCCTGCTGAGGATCCACCTGTCCACCGCTCTCAGCTTCAGCCCCTCGCCTCCCTTGACCCCTCCGAGATGGGGACCGGCGAACCTCACGGCGTTCCACAGCTTCTGCATGAACCTGTAGCCGTACACCACCTCCTTCCAGGAGAAGGGCACGTCCGATCCCGTGGAGGCCGCCAGCACGCTCCACTGCCTGAGGGCGTCGGCACCGTACTTCCCGTAGACGGAGGAGGTCTCGATGAAGTTCCCCAGCGACTTCGACATCTTCCTGCCATCCTCCCCGAAGACCATCCCGTTGATGAGGACCGTGCGGTAGGGGGCCTCCCCGAGCAGGGCGAGGTGCCTGACCATCAGGTAGTAGTCCCAGGTCCTTATGATGTCCGTCCCGTTGGGCTGCAGGTCGGCGGGGAAGAGCCTCCTGTCGAGGTTGGGCCAGCCCGCATGCGCGGCGATGGTGATGGAGCTGTCCATCCAGGTGTCCAGCACATCCCTCTCCCCCTCGAAGTCCTCCCCGCCGCACCTCGGGCACTTCCCCCTGGGCCTGTCCTTCATGGGGTTCACGGGGAGCTGGTCCTCCTCCGCCACCACGGTCTCCCCGCACCTCCTGCAGTACCAGACGGGGATGGGGGTGGCGAAGATCCTCTGCCTGGAGATCACCCAGTCCCAGTCCATCGAGTTGGCCCAGTCCACCAGGCGCTGTCCCATGTACTCCGGCACCCACCTCACCTTCCTGGCCTCCTCCACCACCCTCTCCCTGAGGTCCAGGACCCTCATGAACCACTGCTTCTTCGTCAGGATCTCCACGGGGGTCTTGCACCTCCAGCAGACGCCCACGCTCTGCACCAGCCTTTCCTGCTTGAGCAGGTCACCCTCTTTCTCGAGGTCCTCCAGGATCGCCCTCCTCGCCTCCTCCACGCTGAGGCCCGCGTACTTCCCCGCCTCCCCCGTCAGCCTTCCCCTCTCATCCAGGAGCCTGATCACGGGGAGGCCGTACCTGGCCACCCACCTCACGTCCGTCTTGTCCCCGTAGGTGCAGATCATCACCACGCCCGTCCCGAAGTTCGGGTCCACCTCCGGATCCTGTATCACCTCGACCTTCCTGCCGCACGCCGGCACCTCCACCTTCCTCCCCACGTACTGCCGGTACCTCTCGTCCTCAGGATGGACCGCCACCACCACGCAGGCGGGCAGGTACTCCGGGCGGGTGGTGGCGATGACCAGCTCTCCTCCCCCCTCGAGCCTGAACCTGAGGTAGTTCAGCTTCCCCTCCTTCTCCTCGTACTCCACCTCCGCGTCGGCTATGGCGGTCTCGCACCTGGGGCACCAGTTGACCGGGTGTTCCCCCCTGTAGATCCTCCCCTGCCTGTAGAGCCTGACGAAGGAGAGCTGGGTCCTGTAGAAGTAGGAGGGGTCCATGGTCCTGTACTCCCTGGTCCAGTCGATGGAGAACCCCATCGAGCGCATTTCCTTCCTCATCCTCTCTATGTTCTCCTCGGTGAGCTTCACGCACAGCTCCCTGAACCTCTCGGGGGGCAGGTCCCCCTTCCTTATCCCGTACTTCTTCTCCACCTGCACCTCGGTGGGGAGACCGTGGCAGTCCCAGCCCTGCGGGAAGAGGACGTTGTACCCCCTCATGCGCTTGTACCTGGCCACGATGTCCATGTAGGTCCAGTTCAGGGCCGTGCCCAGGTGGAACTCCCCGCTGGGGTAGGGCGGGGGAGTGTCCATCACGTAGGTGGGGGCGCTGCTCTCCGGATCGAAGCGGTAGAGCCCCTTCTCCTCCCACCACTTCTGCCACTTGGGCTCCACCTTCCTGGGATCGTACTCCTTGGGGGGCTGCATCCTTCCACCGAGCATAAAGCACGGCACGGATAAAAAAGGTTGGGAAACACGATGTGATTCTATAAAAGCTCCGAACGCCAGAGAGAAAGGTGGGCAGATGAGCGAGAATCCCTCCCTGGCGGGCAGGTCCTACCTGCTGATAGAGGTGGAGCCGGGAAAGGAAGAATACGTGATACCGCAGCTGAGGAAGACACCCCACGTAAGCATGGTGGACTTCGTGCACGGGGAGTACGACGTGGTTTGCGTCCTGGAAGGCAACGTAAAGGACGTGGACAATGCCGTGATAGAGATCAGGAAGCTGCCACACATCCGGAGAACCGTGACCCTCACGGCCTTCAAGACCAAGCCCAGGTGATCCAGGCAAAGAAGAGGTGAAAACGTCTCCCTTTCGGAGGGGGAGCGGGAGGAGCTGGAAAGGTTGGGACTCAGGATCGCGGCCACGGGGGACGTTCACTCCCCCAAGTATCTGGACCTCTTCGGCGAAGCCCTGGGCAGGATGGGCAAGGTGGACCTCTTCCTGCTGGCGGGGGATCTCGTGTACAAGAACGACCACACCCAGCTGGCTCCCCTGCTGGAAACCCTCAGGAAGTTCCACGAAGGGGAGGTCCTGGCCTGCTTCGGGAACGAGGAGTACCTGCAGGACCGGGAGAAGTACCGGAAGCTGAAGGCCCCGCGCTGGGTGGAGGACGAGGCGGTGATAGTGGAGGTGAGGGGGACCGAGGTGGGAGTAGTGGGATCCCAGGGTTCCCTTTCCCGCCCCACCTACTGGCAGCGCACCCACCTTCCCGGCATAGCCGAGATCTACGAGGAGAGAGTGAAGCTGCTGGACCGGCTGCTCAAGGAGCTGAATACGGAGGTGAAGGTGGTCCTCACCCACTACGCCCCCACCTTCGCCACGGTGAAGGGGGAGGACCGGGAGTCCCTGCCGGAAATCGGCAACAGGAAGCTGGAGGAGGTGATAGCGAGGAGACAACCGGATCTCTGGGTCCACGCCCACGCGCACAGGGCTTCGGTCCTGGAGACCACGATGGGAAGAACGCTGGTGGTCAACGCTTCCCTCCCCGCCCGGAGGGAAATCTACGTGACCGACCTCCCCAGGAAGAGCGGCCTGGATACCTTCCTCCCGCAAGAGGTCAGGTGAGCCAGCAGAGCAGCGCTCCCCCTCCCACCGTCCCCAGGGTGAACACGAGGAGGGAGAGGGGCAGGCCAGAGGCCAGCCTGAGCCTCCTCCCCATCCCGCCCTCCCCCTCCATCTCCGAGACCAGGGAGAGGAGGAAGAAGGAGAGGACCAGCTGGTAGGACCCGAGGAGGAGAAGGAGGAGGGAGGGTGAGAGGGAGCCCGGGAAGAAACCCGCTCCCCTCTCCCAGAGGACCGCGTACATCTGGCAGGTGAGGGAGGTGATGAGGGGGGAGAAGAAGAGGGCCAGGGAACGCATGGAGGAGGAGACCTCCGCCATCTCCTCCCTTCCCCTGCGCTCCACCTCCCTCAGCCTCCTCAGGTGAGAGGAAAGCTGAAGGGCCGCCTCGCCCGCCGCCCTCTCGCCCCGCTTCGCCAGCTCCGCCAGCAGGGAAAAGGTCCCCCTCACCAGCCCCGAGGGCGTGCCTTTCCAACCCTCCGCGGGCTCCCGCCCTTCCACCCTCCCGAGGGCCTCCTCCCACGGCCTTCCCGCCCTGAGCTCGCTGCCCAGCTCCTGCAGCCTCTCCGGCAGGTCGTCCTCCAGCTCCAGCAGGCGGCGGCGCTCCTTCACCTCGAAAGAGGCGGGAAGGAGGCGGAGGGAGAGGGGGAGGACCATCGACCAGAGGAAGACCAGCACCCTCAGCTCTGGGGAGGGCAGGAGGGGGAGGCCGAGGAGGAGGGCAAGGGGGAGAAGGAAGACGGGGGAGGTCTTTCCCCTCCGGGACGGGGGCTCCGCGGGCGGGGAGACCACGGGGCGCCTGGAGAGGATCCAGGAGCTGAGGAGGTACAGGACCAGCGGGAGGAGGAAACCGTAGAGGAAGGCCAGGGGGAGGGGAGTGGAAAGGAGGCCCAAGGAGCCCAGCACGGGAACGAGGGTGAGGACGCAGAGGGGGAGAAGGATCCCGAAGGAGTAGAGCAGGAGGAGGGGGAACCTCACCCAGCCCACGAACTCCCTCACCCTCTCCCTCACGTCCTCCAGCGAGCCCTCCAGCGCCCGCTCCACCGCCTTCCTCCTGTCCTCCTCACCCATTCTGACGGAGGCCAGGAGGAGGTGGAGGTGCTTCGAAAGTTCGGGCGGGTCCCCCCACCTCCTCGAGAAGCAACGAAGGGCCTCCCCCGCCTCCCTGTGGACCCTGAGGAAGACCCTGGAGAGCTCCTTCCCGAGCTCCGGTCCCATCCTTCCCCCCGTGTTCTCCGCGGCGAACCCTCCTGCCACCTCCGGGTTGGGGTTGAGGAGGAGGGAGGAGGAGAGGGTGCAGAGGAGCCTGGGCACCTCACCCACCCTCCTCCTTTTCTCACCCTCCGCCGCCTGGAGGGGATAACCGCTCACACCCAGGTAGACCAGGGGAGGGAGGAAGAGGAGGAGGGCGAACCTCAGGGAGAGGAGGAGGAAGGGAAGGAGGAGGAGAGAGGAGAGAAGGGAGAGGAGGAGGGCCAGCGCCCTCACCTCACCCACCTCCACCTCCCACCCCAGGAACCTCAGGCTCTCCCCCAACCTCTCGTCCTCCCCCCAGCGGGTGCCCAGCCAGCGCCCGGCCCACCTGCAGGAGCGGACGAAGAGGTTCACCTGAGGCTCTCCCTCAGCCACCTCTCCCACCTCTCCCTCACCCTCTCCGGTTTAGGCTCGCCGCTCCTCACCTCCTCCTCCCACAGGGAGCGGAAGCGCTGGTTGGACCGGAAAACGAACTCCGCCTCCAAGAGATCGGCCCTCCCCTCCCTCACGCTCGTCCTCACCAGCGTGGCCAGGAGGCTCTCCCTCAGCCTCCAGTGGGAGAGGAGGGCGCGGAGCCCCATCCCCCATCGCCTGGCCAAGGAGCGCAGCAGTCCTGACCCCTCCACCTCCCCGGGCACGAACCTGTCCCCCTTCACCTCGTACCTCACCAGCTCCCTGAACTCCACCTCCTCCACCTTCACCACCTCGGCAACCTGCACCACTCTCCTCCTCCTCTTCAGCCCGCCCAGGGGCCTGATGGGGGCGGAGGCCACCACCGCATCCACCGCGGCGAAGGAGGAGGGCTGCACCCCGAGGTCGTGCACCACCCTCTCGAAGACCTCCTCCGCGCTGGCCCCGTGGATGGTCCCCATCACGCAGTTCCCGGCCGCCCCCACCCTCATCGCCTCGAAGAGGGTCCTGGCCTCAGGACCCCTCACCTCGCCCACCACCAGCACGGATTCCCCCAGCCTCAGGGCGGCCCTCAGGGCCTCCTCCGCGGAGGGCTCCACCTCCGACTTCCCGAGGGGGGAGCGGGTGCGAAGGGTCTGGACCTTGAAACCGAGAGAACGGAGGGAAGCGGCTGGAAGCTCCGGCGTGTCCTCCAGGAGGAGGATCCTGAACTTGGGGGGGAGCTCGAAGAGGAGGCTGGTGAGGAGGGAGGTCTTCCCCGAACCTCGCGTGCCCGTCAGGAGGAGGGAGGCCTGGGCGTCCACCAAAAGGCTAAGGAGGGAGGCGGTGGGAGGGTCGAGGAACCCCGCCCTCACGAACTGGGGAAGGGTCCAGGGGGAGGAGCGGTGCCTGCGGAAGGAAAAGGCCTTTCCGTCAGGGCTGAGGGGCGGGCCTATGGCCGTGACCCTCACCCCTCCCAGCTCGGCCTCCAGCACGGGATCGGCCTCCGAGAAGGGACGCCCGCTGAGGGCCCTGAGCCTGGAGACCAGCGCCTCCGCCTCCTCCTCGGAGGGGTAAACGTTGGTGAGGCACTCCTCGAAGTCCTGGTGGTAGAGGTGGAGGGGCGTCTCCCCCGGAGGAGCGTCGAGGTAGACGTCCTGCACCCTCTCATCGGAGAGGAGGAGCTCCAGCACCCCCAGGCCCGCGGTGAACCTTGCCAGCGACTCGGACAGGCGGTCTATCTCTTCCTTCCCCACCTCCAGGCCCCTCCTCCCCACCTCCTCCGCCATCCTCCTGGCCGCCAGCCTCTGGATCCTCCCCCTCAGGAGCTCCGGTCCTCCCTCCAGGGGAGGAGGGTCCCTGCTGAGGGCCTCCCTCACCTCGTACATCAGACGCACCAGCTCCGGAGGGAGGGAGCACTCCCTGGGGAGGAGGAAATAGAGGAACTGGGAGGTGCGGGGGCAAAGGTAAATCCTCACCTCGCCGCCCCTCAGCCCGTATCTCTCCACCAGCTCCGCCCCCGGTGGAGGGTCCATCCCCAGCCTGGAGAACATGAAGGAGGGGCGGAGCCTGGGCCCCGGGAACCTGCCTCCCTGAAAGACCTCCCCGCAGATCCTCTCCAGGGCCCCCCTCATGGGACGGAGGAACCCCGTGAGGAAGGAAGAGCGGCACTCCCTGCAGCGGGCGCTCCCCCTTCCCGAGGCCACTTCCAGCTCCCTCAGGTGGCCCTCCAGCTCCTCCCTCGCCTCCAGGGGCGAGCGGGAAAGCCTGAGGGAGAGGGAGGCCAGGAGACCCCTCCTCTCCTCCTCGCACCTCCCGCATCCCCTGCAGGTCCTCATCATGGACCTGAGCTCCCAGTCCGAGAGGAGGAGGGCCAGTCTCCTCATCCCCTCCAGTTCCCTCCCGGCGTACTCCCTCTCGTAAGCCCCGGGGAACTGCACCTCCTCCACCTGGGGGCACTCGGCCAGCCCCCTCAGCAGGCCCTCCATGCACCTTCCCGAGACCCCGGGATCCGCTCCCTCCCCGCAGGAGTCGCAACCGAAGCGGAGGACCCTCCTCCTCCCGAACCTCAGGATCCCGAAGCTGCACCCTTTTCTCTCACCCATCCCTCTCCCCCCGCGCGGGGAGGCGGAGCTGGTCCTCCAGCAGTTCGACCCTCTTCTCCAGGTATTCCAGGCGCTGCTCCAGCACCCTGAAGTCGTTCAGCAGGTGGGAGATCCACCTACCGTGCTCCGCCAGCACGGAGAGCTCCCTCTTCCTTCCGAACCTCACCTATTCCCCCCCTCGCCCTGAACTCGGAGAAGAGGCGCAGGACGCGGAGCAGGACCTCCCTCACCTCCTCCCTCTCCATCTCCCGCGGGCCGCAGGGGGAGGACAGGAGGAGGGCCCAGGTGGTCTCCCTTATCGCACCCTCCTCCCTCATCTCATCGGCCAGCGCCTTCAGGTCCAGGGTAGGATGCCTCCCCGCACGCCCCTCCAGCAGCTCCCCGAGGGCCGAGAGTTCCTCCTTCAGCCTCTGGAACTCGTAATCCGACACCCTCCTCCATTCCCCACGCAGAGGGGTGTCCGACCTGCAGCCCGAGTAGGAATCCCTGAGCCTGGAGCTGAGCTCCTCCACCCTGAGCAGGAGGTGGCCCACCTCGGGATCCGAGGAGAGGGGGGGCCGGAGCTTCAGCCACAGCAGCAGCCTGCGCACTCCCTCCAGGAAGCCGGTGGAACACCTCTTCTCCGCCGTCAGCATCCCCAGCTCCCTGAGGAGCTCCTCTTCACTCCCCGGCCCCATTCCGCCCCTCCAGAGCCCTGCGCAGGTCCTCCTCCGCCCTCCTGAGGGCCTGCACCAGGTTGCCCCTTCTGTCCGCCGACCTCACCCTCCACCACAGGAGGAGGTACCATGACCCCGCCAGCGAGAGCAGGAGGAGGAGAGGGCCCATCGGGCGGTCTGGGGAGGGTCGGCCTTAAAAGGGGAGAACTCAGCGGCGGAGCCTGAGGGCCAGGACCAGGACCAGCGCCAGCGCCCCCACCAGGAGCAGGAGGAGCTGGAGGGAGGGAAGAGAGGGACCCTGCGCGGGCTGGAGGACCACGGTGAGGAGAAGCGTGCCCTCCGAGGAAACCTGCCCGTAGGGGCTCCGGGCCTCCACCTCCGCCTCCACGGGCGAGTTCTCCACCCCCTTCAGGGGCTCGAGGTAGAAGATCAGGTCCGTGCTCCTGCCCGGGGCCAGCTCCTCCACGCTCTGCGGAGGGACGGGACGGAAGGAGCTCTCGTCCACCCCCAACCGAACGGTGAGGTCCTCCAGGGTGCTCCTGCCCCTGTTCCTCACGCTGACCACCACGCCCACCTTCCCGTTCTCCTGGCCACCCTTTCCCACCGTCACCTCGGCCGCGGCCTCCCTGCAGAGGAGGAGGGTCTTATCCAACCTCGTCACCTTGCTCCACCTCTCGCCCGGGATGCTCACCTCTCCGTCCCTCACCAGGTTGGAGCCGTCGCTGGAGAAGAGGAGGAGGTGGTCCTCGTTCAGCTCCCCGAACTGTCCCCCCATCCAGGTCTCGTCCACCGGCACCCACCCCACTCCTGGGAGGTAGAGGGCGACGAAGGCGTGGCCCATCCTCTCGGCGTTGTCCCCGAACTGGGGATTGTAGCCGTATCCCGCCAGGAACTTGGCGGGAAGGCCGGAGAGCCTGGCCAGGGCGATGAAGAGGTTGGTGAAATCCGTGCACTTGCCCACCCTGCTGCGGTAGACCTCCAGGGCGCTCTGGTTCCAGTCAAGGATCCGATAGTCCACATGATCCTTGACGAACTCGAAAATGTTCCTGGCGGTCAGGTAGGGGGTCTCCCCCTTCAGCTCCTCCGCCTTCTCCCTCAGCTCCGGCGCGTTCTCCCAGAGGTTGGGCACGGGCTCGGTGAGCCGCAGGAGCTCCTGCGGGATCTCTCCCCTCCCCTCGAGGTTCTCCCACCTCCTCCCGCTCACCCTGAGGATCTGCGTGAGGCTGACCTCCCCGGACCTCCCGGGCAGGAGCTTGCCCAGGGAGAACCTGAGGACCCTGTTGTCCTCCCCCCTGGACTCCTGAGGGGGAAGGGAGAAGCTCTCCTCCAGCACCGTCTGGAAGTCCCACCCGAAGTGCTCGTTGTCGAAGGCGAAGATTTCCAGCCAGCCCTCCACCTCCGACGGACCCGTGTTGGTGAGCGTGTAGGTGGCCCGGAAGCTGTAGATGGAGGAGCCGGCCGAGGAGGGAGGGAGGAGGGAGAGGAAGAGGAGGAGGGAAAGAAGGACCAGGAGAACGTGAGACCTGTTCATTGGTCCTCCTTTTTTTTCTCCCCTTATAAAAAGCCTCCCCTCCATCCCCGGCGATGAGGACGAGGGTGCTGATCCTGGCCTGCGCGGTCCTGGGCCTGGTGATGACCTGCGCTGGGCTCCACTCCTCCGGGCCCAAACGACTGGAGGTCCGGGACCTGACCGGGGAGAGGGTGGGAACGCAGGTCCTCCTCTCCGGCAGGGTGATGGACCTGAGCGAGCATCCCGAGGGGCACCTCTTCCTGAGGGTGGGCGAGGACAACCGCACCGTCTCCGTCCCCCTCTTCTCGAGCGTGAGGAGCGGGATGGGGACTGCGGTGGAGCTGCTGGACTGGGTGGAGGTGAGGGGGAAGGTCCGGGAGTGGAAGGGGGAGCTGGAGGTGGTCCCGAGCAGGCCGGAGGATGTGAGGGTGAGGAGGGAACCTCCCCGCAGGGTGGGGGAGATAGGAGAGGGTGAGGTGGGAAGGCTGGTGAAGGTGGAGGGAGAGGTGAGGAGGGTGGCGAGGCTGGGCGAGAACTGCCTCCTCCTGACGCTGGCGGAGAACGGGTCCGAGCTGAGGGTCTTCCTCCCCTTCCAGGTCCAGGTGAGGACGGGCTCCAGGGTGGTGGCGGCGGGGAGGGTGCAGCTCTACCGGGGGGAGCTGGAGCTGGCGGTGAAGAGGGCCTCCCACCTGCGCCTCTAGCATGGAGCTCCTCCTCTGCTTCCTGCTCGGGGCGGGGCTGGGCACCTTCGCCGGGCTCATCCCCGGCGTGCACGTGAACAACCTCACCCCGCTGGTCCCCGCACTGGTGGTCTCCGCCGGTCTCTCACCCCTGGGAGGGGCGGCCGCCATCGTGACCATGGCGGTGGTCCAGACCTTCACCAGCTACATCCCCTCGACCTTCCTGGGGGTCCCGGAGGAGGGCACCGCCCTCTCCGTCCTCCCCACCCACAGGATGGTGCTGGAGGGGAGAGGACCGGTGGCCCTGAGGCTCACGACCAGCGGCTGCCTCTGGGGTCTCTTCCTGGGCTCCCTCCTGGCCCTTCCCCTGGCGGCGGTCTTCGGGGGGATTTACGGGCTCCTGCGACCCGCCATGGGCTGGATCCTCCTGGCGGTGGTCGCCCTCATGATCCTCTCGGAGGGGAGCCCGCGCCGGATGGCCTGGTCCCTCCTGGTCTTCCTCCTCTCCGGCGCGCTGGGCCTGCTCACGCTGGACCTGGGAGGGGAAGTGCTCATGCCCCTCCTGAGCGGTCTCTTCGGGATGAGCGTGGTGCTGGAGAGCCTGGCCTCCAGGGAGAGGCTGCCCGAGCAGAGGGAGGAGGAAGGGGAGCCCCCGGTGTCCCTTCCTCCCCTCCTCTCCGGGGTGGGGGCGGGGGTCTTCACGGGCTTCCTCCCAGGGATAGGGCCGGCGGAGGGGACCGTGCTCTCCCAGCTCGTCACCCGCACCAGGCGGACGGAGGACTTCCTCCTCTCGGTGAGCGGGGTGAACATGGTGAAGGTGCTCTTCTCCTTCGTGGCCCTCCACGCCATAGGCAGGCCCAGGAGCGGCGCGGCGGTGGCGGTGGGGGAGCTGCTGGAGGTGGGGAGGGGGGAGCTCCTCTTCCTGGTGGGAGTGGCGCTGCTGGCGGGGGCCCTCTCCTCCCTGCTGGTGCCCGCCCTGGCCAGGCTGGTGTGCTCGGGCCTCCCCAGGCTACCCTACAGGGCCCTGGGTCTCTCCACCCTCCTCCTCATCCTCTCCCTGACCCTCCTCCTCTGCGGCCCCGCGGGGCTTCCGCTCCTCATCACGGCCACGGCCATCGGCCTCCTCCCGGGAAGGGTGGGGGTGAGGAGGTCGCACGGGATGGGGGTGATCCTCCTCCCCTGCACCCTCTACTTCCTGGGCCTCAGGAGCCTGTGAGAGAGAAGGGGGAGGAGGACGGCGAGGAGGAAGAGGAGGAGGGCAAGGACCAGGAAGAGCGTCCTGGTCGTCCCCGAGAAGTCCTTCTCCCCCCTGTGGAGGAGGAGGGAGACTCCGAGCCCCAGCAGGGCGGGGGAGGAGGCGTGGAGGAGGTGGTCCGCCAGCAGAAAACCCGAGAGGAGGAGGGCCGCCCCCAGGCAGAGGAGGGAGAGGTCGGCGAAGGAGGAGGGGGAGGGCGTGGAGGCCTCCAGCAGGAGGAGGGAGCCCAGGAAGGCCGAGAAGAGGGCCAGCGGGCACCTGGGGGACACAGAAGATTTACCATCGCGGGATTAAAAGAGGCGATGAGGCTGGCCGCTCTCTGCTCCGGGGGGAAGGACTCCGCGCTGGCGATGTGGAGGGCGGTGAGGGGAGGACACAGGGTGGAGAAGGTGGTCACCCTCTTCCCCAGAAGGGAGGACTCCTGGCTCTTCCACTACCCCAACGCCAGGCTGGCGGGGCTCTTCGCCGAATGCGCGGGCTTTTCCTTCCTGGGGGTGGAGAGTTCGGGGGAGAAGGAGAAGGAGGTGGGGGAGCTGGAGGAGGTGCTGAGGGGACTGAACGTGGAGGGAGTGGTGAGCGGCGCGGTGGCCTCCACCTACCAGCGGAAGAGGGTGGACGAGGTGTGCAGGAGGCTGGGGCTCGAGGCCCTCCACCCGCTGTGGGGGGAGGACCGCTCTTCCCTCCTCCGCGAGCTCCTCAGGGAAGGCTTCGAGGTGATGGTGACCTCGGTCTCCGCGGAGGGCCTGGGAGAGGAATGGCTGGGCAGGAGGCTGGACGGGAGAAGCGTGGAGGAGCTGCTCGAGAGGGGCAGGAGGTACGGGTTCGATCCCGCGGGCGAGGGAGGGGAGTACGAGACCTTCGTCCTGTCCTCCCCCTTCTCCGGGCGCAGGGTGGAGGTGGTGAGGGCGAAGAGGATATGGAGGGGGAGCTGGGGCTACCTCCTGATAGAGGAGGCCAGGGTGGTATGACGGCCATCCTCTACTCCCAGGAGTTCCTCAGGCACCGGCCGGGGAAAGCCCACCCGGAATCGCCGCGCAGGCTGAGGGCCATCGTGGACAACCTGAAGAAGGAGGGCACGTGGTACTCCCCGAAAGTCAGGGTGATCCATCCCTCGCCCTGCCGGGAGGAGGACCTCCTGCTCGTCCACGAGCCCTCCTACCTGCAGCTGCTGGAGAGGATGGGGGAGAGGGGAATGGAGCTGGACGAGGACACCCCGGTGAAGGAGGAAACGGGAAGGATCGCCAGGCTGGCGGTGGGGGCAGCCCTCGAGGCAGGGAGAGGGGTGATGGAGGGGAGGTGGAGGAACGCCCTGGCCCTCCTCAGGCCCCCGGGCCACCACGCGGGAAGGGGGAGCGGGGGAGGCTTCTGCTACCTGAACAACGTGGCGGTGATGGTGGAGAGGATGAGGAAGGACTTCGGGGTGAGGAGGGCCCTCATCCTGGACCTGGACGCCCACCACGGGAACGGCACGCAGGAGATCTTCTACCGGGACCCGGGGGTGCTCTTCCTCTCCCTGCACCAGGACCCCAGGACCCTCTACCCCTGGCGGGGCTTCGTCCACGAGCTGGGGGAGGGCGAGGGGGAAGGGTTCAGCGTGAACGTGCCCCTTCCTCCCGGAAGCGGCGAGGGTGAGTACGCCTGCGCCATGGAGGAGGTCTTCCTCCCGCTGGTGGGGGAGTTCAGGCCGGAGCTGGTGGCGGTGTCGCTGGGGCTGGACCCGCTGAAGGAGGACCCCCTCACCCAGCTGGAGCTCCTACCCTCCTCCTACGCCTGGCTCACGGGGATGGTGCTCGAGGGAGCGAGGGGCTGCGGGGCCAGGGTGGCGATGGTGCTGGAGGGTGGGTACGCACCCTCGAGCGTGGGGAGGGCGATGGCGGAGGTGGTAAAGGTCCTGGTGGAGGGGAAGGGTCCCCCTCCCCCGCCCCCCTCCGAGGTGAAGGCGGTGGCGGAGCTCAAGGGGCTGCTGCGCAGGTACTGGAGGCTCTAGCCCCAGAGGGAGAGCTCCACCCAGAGCAGGAGGGAGATCAGCCCCATCACCGGAAGGGTCACGGCGAACCCGTACCTGCTGAACTGTGAGAAGCTCACGGGATGACCCTTGTCGGAGAGGAGCTTGGCCCACATGAGCCCCGCCAGCGCGCCCGTGAGGAAGAGGTTGGCACCCAGGTTGCTTCCCGCGATCAGGCCGAGCGTGGACGCCAGCCTCAGGTCACCCCCCGCGGAGAACTCGGGGCTCTGGAAGGTCCTCACCAGGAAGAGGGTCATCGGGTGGTTGTTCATCGCCCCCGCCAGCAGGGAGGAGAAGAGGGTGAGGAGGAAGAGGGTGGGGAGGAGGCCTCCCAGGGAGGAGAGGCGCGGGGCGAGGAGGTCCGTCCACCCGCTGGAGGAGAGGACCTCCATCTGGACGAAGAGGCCCACCAGGAAGGGGGCCAGCTTCCAGGGGACCCTGAAGAGGGGCGGGACCTTCCTGCCGTAGGAGAGGAGGTCGGAGGCGAAGACGAGCAGGGCCAGCAGGGCCACTCCCGACCACATGGGGATCCTCCTCACGCCCGGGGGGAGGGACATGAAGACGATGGCGCCCACCAGGGCCGCCAGCCCCACCCAAAGCCCCTTCCCGCTCTTGAGGACGGAGCGGGGATCCAGCTCGGGAGGCTCCACCCTCGTGGGGATCCTGCGCCTGAAGAGGAGGCAGAGGAGCCCGAAGCCCGCGAAGGCACCCGCCAGGGAGGGGAGGAGCATCCATCTGGCGAACTCCACGAAGGAGAGCCCCGCTGGGTCGGCGGCGACGATGTTGGTGGGGTTCCCTATGTAGAGGGCCATCCCCAGCGTGTTCACGGTGAAGAACTGGCAGAAGAGGAAGGGAAGGGGGTCGGCCCCGCTCCTCCTGGCCATGTAGAAGATGAGGAGGGTCATGGTGAGGATCACGATGTCGTTGTCCGTGAAGAGGGTGAGGAAGGAAGTGAGGAGGAAGAACAGGAAGAAGAGCTTCCTCCCCGAGCCTCCCGAGAGGCGGGTGATGCGGAGGGAGAGGTACTCGAAGAGACCGCGGTAGTCCAGGGAGACGCAGAGGTAGGAGAGGGAGAGGATCAGGAAGAGGATGGAGTAGGGGTGGAGGCCCTCCCCCCCCACCACCCCCCTCACGGCGGTGTCCAGGTCGGCGTAACGGGTGAGGAAGAGCAGGAGGACCCCGAGCAGGGGCGCCCACCCGTAGTCCAGGTGGAAGTACCTGGAGGTGAGGGGGAGCCGGAGGAGGGGATGCTTGAAGACGAGGAAGACGGTGAGGGCAAAGATGAGCAGGGGAAAAAGGGGAGGAGCGCTCAGCCCTACCACCGAACCCCTACACCGGCTGGCCAGGCTTCCTGACGAGCACGGCTACGCAGGGGGAGTTCTTGACCACGTAATCGGAAACGCTCTCCGTGAGGTAGCCCAGCACCCCCTTCCTGGGGATGGTGCCCAGCACGATCACGTCGCAGTTCTTCTCCTTCGCGAAGGAGACGATGGCCTTCCCCACCTCGGTCGCCTCCACCACGTGGAACTCGGTCTTCCTCCCCTCCTTCTCGAAGAGCTCCCTCACCCAGGAGAAGCCCTCCTCCGCCTGCTTCCTCCCGAGCTCGGTGAGCAGGCGCACCACGTGCAGGAGGTGGACCTCCGTCTCCCTGGAGCTGAGCCTCACGGCCACCTCCGCCACCTCCCTGGGGGTGGCCTCGGTAAGGCAAAGGAGGAGGCGCTTGAACATCACCCTCCTCGGAGCACCCTCTAATAACCTTTTACTCCGTCCCACCCCAGCAGGGTGATGGAGGGGCTCTACGCCAGCATCCTGCGGAGGATCGAGCCCACGGAGGAGGACCGGAGGAGGGCCGCCGGGCTCTCCAACCGCCTCCTCTCCTCCCTCTCCGGGGAGCTCCTGCGCAGGGGCATAGAGGCGGAGGTGAGGGTGGAGGGATCCTTCGCCAAGGACACCTGGCTCAGGGGGGAGAACGACCTGGACCTCTTCGTCCTCCTCCCTCCCTCGGCGCCCGAGGGGAGGCTGAGGGAGGTGGTGGAGGCGGCGAAGGCCCTGAGGGGGAGGAAGAGGGAGAGGTACGCCGAGCACCCCTACCTGGAGGTGGAGGTGGGGGGCTACAGGGTGGAGGTGGTGCCCTGCTTCGGGGTGGAGGACCCCTCGCGGATGCGCTCCGCGGTGGACCGCACGCCCTTCCACACCCGGTACGTGAAGGAGAGGCTGGACGAGGCCCTCAGGAGGGAGGTGAGGCTGCTCAAGAGGTTCATGATGGGAACGGGGTGCTACGGGGCCGAGCTCAGGGTGGGGGGGTTCTCCGGCTACCTGTGCGAGCTCCTGGTGCTGCACTCCCGCTCCTTCGAAGGGCTGGTGAGGGAGGCCAGCGGGTGGAAGCCCGGGCACGTGATTGACCTGGAGGGGTTCTACCCCGACCCCTCCAAGGTGAGGCTGCTCTTCCCCGACCAGCCTCTGGTGGTGGTGGACCCGGTGGACCGCACCAGGAACGTGGCGGCCGCCGTCTCCGCCCAGAAGTTCTCCACCTTCGTGCTGGCCTGCAGGGAGTTCCTGAGGAGGCCCTCCGAGCGCTTCTTCTTCCCCAGGCCGCAGCGGGTCTTGGGAAGGGAAGAACTGTGGAGGCTCATGAGGAGGAGGGGGACGGAGTTCTTCTGCGTGACCTTCAGGACACCACGGGTGGTGGAGGACGTGCTCTACCCCCAGCTCAGGAAGGCGGAGAGGGCGCTGGGCTTCACGCTGGGGGAGAGAGGGTTCCAGGTGCTGGGCAGCGAGGTGTGGTCGGGCGAGCGGCTCTCGGCGGTCCTGCTGGAGGTCTTCCCCTCCTCCCTTCCCCCCCTGGAGGTGAGGAGGGGCCCTCCGCCCTCCGCCCCCGAGGAGAGCTTCCTGAGGAAGTACCTGGGGAAGAAGGGGACCTGGGCCGGCCCCTACGTGGACCTGGAGGGGAGGCCCGTGTTCGAGGTGGAGAGGAGGGTGAGAGAGGCGGGGGAGGTGCTGGAGGGAGCGGTGGGGAGGGGGGAGGGGCTGGGGAAGCACGTGGGCGAGGCCCTCTCCAGGGGCTTCAAAATCCACAGGGGAAGGGAGGTCCTGGGGCTCTGCCGGGAGGAGGGCTTCTCCTCCTTCCTCTCGGAGTACCTCACCAGGCGCCTCCCCTGGTACCGGTGAGCCCTTGAGGGCCTTCGTGGAGGGCCTGCCCAAGGCCGAGCTCCACCTCCACCTGGAGGGGACGCTGGAGCCCGAGCTCATGTTCGAGCTGGCGAGGAGGAACGGGATCGAGCTGGGCTACGGCTCGGAGGAGGAGGTGAGGTCCGCCTACAGGTTCAGGGACCTGCAGGACTTCCTGAACCTGTACTACCGGGGGGTGGGGGTGTTGAGGGAGGAGGAGGACTTCCGCGAGCTCACCCTGGCCTACCTGAGGAAGGCCCGTTCCCAGAACGTCCTGCACGCCGAGGTCTTCTTCGACCCCCAGGCCCACACCAGGAGGGGGGTGGGGTTCGGGACGGTGGTGGAGGGGATCCGCTCCGCGCTGGAGGAGGAGGGGAGGAGGGGGATGAGCACGAGGCTCCTCATGTGCTTCCTGAGGGACCTGCCCGAGGAGGAGGCGGCGAGAACGCTGGAGGAGGCCCTCCCCTACAGGGACCTGATAGCGGGGGTGGGGCTCGACTCCGCCGAGGTGGGCCATCCCCCCTCCAAGTTCAGGAGGGTCTTCGAGAGGGCGAGGGAGGAGGGGTTCCTGCTGGTGGCGCACGCCGGGGAGGAGGGACCCCCCGAGTACGTGAGGGAGGCGCTGGAGCTGGGGGTGGCCAGGATCGACCACGGGAACAGGGCCATGGAGGACCCCGGGCTGGTGGAGGAGCTGGCCAGGAGGGGGATCCCCCTCACCCTCTGCCCCCTCTCCAACCTCAGGCTGGGGGTGGTGAGGGACCTCAGGGAGCACCCGCTGAGGGAGATGATGAGGAGGGGGCTGAAGGTGACGGTGAACTCCGACGACCCCGCCTACTTCGGGGGCTACGTGAACGAGAACTACCTGGCCGTGCAGGAGGCCCTGGGGCTGGGGAGGGAGGAACTCGTGACGCTGGCCAGGAACTCCTTCGAGGCCTCCTTCCTGACGGAAAGGGAGAAGAGGGAGAGGCTGAGGGAGCTGGAGAGGTACGTGGGGAAGGGCTGAGGCCCTGCCCTCAACACCGGGCGGAGGACCGACCAAAACTTCTTATGGGGCATTTCCACAGTTCTAAAAAAAGGAGGTGAGGAAGAATGGCAGACATCACGGCTCTGATGGACATCGTCTCCGGACTCGTGCTGCTGACCGGCGTGATGGCCCTGATCCCTGCTGTGGGCAAGTACCTGGAGAAAGCTTGCAAGGCCATGGCCGCCTACCAGGTCCCCATCGGGGTGATCTCGTTGATCGTGGGCATCCTGGCCCTGCTCGACGTGATCTCCGGCGGGCTCGTCCCCTCCGTCTTCGCCATCCTCGCGGGCATCGTCCTGGCCATAAGCGTGCTGGGGGCTCTTCCGGCCGTGGGGAAGGTGCTCCAGAAGGTCGCCAAGGCCATAGGCGGAGTGCAGGTGATCTTCGGGATCATCGTGCTGATCGTCGGGATCCTGTACCTCTGAGCCCCCTTTTTTCTTTTTTTTCGCGCGCCCACCCGTGTCACCCATCCGGTGGCCCGCGCGCGGCCCGAGGTTTTACCAAAAGAAAGGTAAAGTTTTTAAGGCAATGCTACAAGTGTCGAGAAATCCAAATGGAGATTAACACAATGTCAAAAAGGAGAACGGGGGGGAAACCGGGAAAGGTGCGCGAGAAGGCGGGGGGGGAAGTGGAGAAGCTCGAGGGCATCCCGCATCCGGGCGTGCACGAGTTCGTCTCCCAGGCGGTGGAGCTCTGCCAGCCGGCGAGGATCTTCGTCTGCGACGACTCCCCGGAGGACCTGGCCCACATCAGGCGCATGGCGCTGGAGAGCGGGGAGGAGGGGCCCCTCTCCATCCCCGGCCACACCTACCACTTCGACGGCTACTTCGACCAGGGGAGGGACAGGCAGGCCACCAGGTTCCTGGTGCCCAAGGGGGAGCACCTGAGCCCGCGCCTGAACCAAGTGGAGAGGGAGGAGGGCCTCTCCGAGGTCCTGGAACTGCTGAGGGGCTCCATGAGGGGGAGGACCATGATCGTGCGCTTCCTCACCCTAGGCCCTAGGGACTCCCCCTTCACCATCCCCTGCATGGAGTGCACGGACTCCTGGTACGTGGCCCACTCCGTCAGCCTCCTCTACCGCCGGGGCTACGACACCTTCCTGAAGCTCGACCCGAGGGCGGAGCTCTTCAAGACCCTGCACTCCTCCGGGAAGGTCGACGAGCGGATGATAAGCGTGGAGCACGAGAAGAAGAGGATCTACATCGACTACGTCACCAACACCGTCTACAGCGTGAACACCCAGTACGCGGGGAACTCGGTGGGGTTCAAGAAGCTGGCCCTCAGGCTGGCCATCAGGAAGGCCCACAGGGAGGGCTGGCTGGCCGAGCACTTCATGATCATAGGGGTGAGGGGGCCCGGCGGGAGGAAGACCTACCTGGCCGGGGCCTTCCCCAGCGCCTGCGGGAAGACCTCCACCGCCATGCTCCCCGGGGAGACCATCCTGGCGGACGACATAGCCTACGTCAGGAACCTGGGGGGGGTCTGCAGGGCCGTGAACATCGAGGCCGGGATCCTGGGCATCCTGCAGGACGTGAACCCCCAGAGCGACCCCCTCATCTACCAGGTCCTCACCAGCCCGGGGGAGATCATCTTCTCCAACGTGCTGGTGAAGGACGGGAGGCCGTACTGGCTGGGGATGGGGTGCGAGCTGCCCAAGGAGGGCATCAACTTCTGCGGGGAGTGGAGGGAGGGGATGGGAGGGCCCAACGGGAAGCCCGTTCCCCCCGCCCACCCGAACGCCAGGTACACCGTGAGCCTCTCCGCCCTCCCCAACTGCGACCCCGAGCTGGAGAACCCCCAGGGGGTGGAGCTGGGGGGGATCATGTTCGGGGGGAGGGACTACAGGGCCTACGTCCCGGTGCAGCAGGGCTTCAGCTGGGAGCACGGCATCGTCCTGTACGGGGCGGGCCTGGAGACGGAGACCACCTTCGCCATCATGGAGGAGCCCAAGTTCGAGATCAACGTGATGAGCCTGCAGGACTTCCTCTCCATTCCGCTGGGGGAGTACGTAAGGAACTGCCTGGAGTTCGGGAGGAAACTGAAGAGAGCACCGCTGGTCTTCGGGGTGAACTACTTCCTGCGCCACCCGAGGACGGGGGAGTACCTGAACCACAGGCTGGACAAGCACGTGTGGGTGAAGTGGATGGAGAGGAGGGTGCACGGGGAGATGGGCGCGCTGGTCTCCCCCACCGGCCTCATCCCCACCTACGAGGACCTGGTGGAACTCTTCAGGGAGGTGCGGGGGAGGGAATACACGAGGGAGGAGTACGTGCAGCAGTTCTCCGTCAGGGTGAAGTGGCTCCTGAAGAAGGTGGGGAGGGTGGAGGAGTTCTGGAGGAAGGAACAGGGCACGCCGGAGGAGGTCTTCAGGGTGCTGGGGGAGACCCGCGAGAGGCTGGAGGAGCTCAGGAAGAGGTTCGGGGACCCGGTATCCCCTGAGAAGCTCGAGGAGGAGTGAACCTTATCCCTCGTGGATATGGCATCTGTACTTCTCATAGAATAGAATTTGTGAGAAGTTAAACTGCCAAAAAATAAGGATGTCCTGTTGGAGCTGGACCCTTCGCGGAGGGGGCGTTCTTGGTGCCTTAAAAGACTACGGGTGACCCCCCAAGAGGAAAGGACCCAGGATAGGGGACAAAACCGTCTCGATGGTGCCGGCCTTCAAGTTCCTGCTCGGCTTGGGTAAATTTTTGGCCTCGTGAGACCAAGGGCGGCCGGCCATACGGGTGGGGGATGGCCGAGATCGGCTTTGAGTTAACCAAACTTATAAATAATTATAAGTTCGGTTAATTGATAAGATGAGGGACATCACAAGGCCCAAAAGGATCCCCCTGCACATGAAAATCAAGAGGGCACGCCACAGAGAGATCGCGATGGCACAGGATGTGGCTGTGGAGGCGTTCTATCACGTGTTCCCTCGCGGCGTCCTGCACGGTGGCACGGCGATATGGCGCTGCTATTCGGGGAACCGGTTCTCGGAGGATGTCGACGTCTACATCCAAAGAGACCTGAAGAAGATCGACGCCTTCTTCGAAGCCCTGAAAAAACGCGGTTTTGAGGTGACCAAGAAAAGGGTGAAGGAAAACGCCCTGTATTCGGCCCTGAAATTCGGCGGGGTGGAGATAGGCTTCGAGGCGATTTTCAAGCGCGCTAAAGGTGTATTGAGAGAATACGAAACTTACGAGGGCAACTTGTTGAGCGTCTACACCCTGGACCCTGAAACCCTAATAGAGGAGAAAGTCGACGCCTACCTGAAGAGGAGGAGGATCAGGGATCTGTACGATGTGTTCTATCTCCTGAGGTTTGTGAAAAAGGCTGAAGCCGTGAAACCGAAACTCTTGAAGCTCCTCCAGAACTTCAAGGAGCCCGTCGACGAGAAAGAGCTCAAGGTCCTGCTGCTTTTCGGAGCAATCCCTGACAAAAAGGGGATGCTCGAGTACATTGAAGGGTGGGCGAGATGAGCGGCCGCCTCGTGAGCAGGGTGAGGGAGTTCCTCCGGAGCACGCCGGTGGCGAACCTGCAGTCGATTTCGGCCCTGGTCGGCAGCAAAAACTACGCCTGCGTGGTGATGAATCACCTTTTGAAGAGGGGCGAGGTGAGGAGGATAACACGGGGGTACTACACCATCCACGACGACCCCTCCCTGCTGGTGTACTGTCTGAAGCCGGCGTACATCGGACTGCAGGACGCGATGAGCCTCCACAACCTGTGGGAGCAGGAAACTTCCCCGATAATAATCACGAGCAGAAGGGTGAGGTCCGGCGTCAGGAAGGTCATGGGGCACAACGTGCTGGTGAGGAGGATTTCCAGAAAGTACTTCTTCGGTTACGAGCATCACAGGCACGGCGATTTTTACCTGCCCGTGAGCGATGTGGAAAAGACGCTCCTGGACATGATCTATTTCGGAGAGCTGGGGAAATCCGTGGTGGGAAAATTCAAGCCCAGAATCGACCGCAAAAAACTCGATGAATATTTGGAGAAGTATCCTTCAAAATTTAGGAAGAAAGTGTCGAACCTACTGTTCTCGTGACCCGAGTTCACCTTTTAGACCGAGACCGTGGAGCACTACTGAGCATCCCTCTCGGGCTGGACTGGGGGGACTTGGACATCCCCTGACGGGACCACAACCATCTCAAACATCTAGGCGAACCCATCGTTTCCCGAATCCACTTTCCTGCCTCCCGGAGCCTGCGGTGGAGGAGGTGGCGGTGGCACAATTGGCAAAATCTTAGACTCACTTCCCTTCCAAAAGATGGCGGAAACTATATTCGTGTCCGCCACAACCGACGCAGGCTTCATTCCGAATGCCTGCAGTTCCTGATTGCCCGCTCGGATCCTTTCTGGCAATCTTCCGTTCTTTTTCCTAATCGGCCTGACCAGCAGTGAAAAAAGTCCTGGTTCCGGGGCTTCCTTCTTTAGGATTATCCTATCTCCCGCCGCATAGACCAGCATCAGCTTCCCCTCTTTTATCTCGAATTCCTGTCGGATTTCCTTCGGGATTACCAATTGCCCTTTGACCTAAGTCTTCATGTCCAGCAGCCATGTTTAAGTTGTCTTACCTAGTACAAAGGTATCCATCTGCAAATCCTAGGTAAGACTTTGGTTGTGCTGTTCGCTAAAATAAGCCCTCCCCCACCGCTGAGAATGGTGGGGGGGATACACGAGGGAGGAGTACGTGCAGCAGTTCTCCGTCAGGGTGAAGTGGCTCCTGAAGAAGGTGGGGAGGGTGGAGGAGTTCTGGAGGAAGGAACAGGGCACGCCGGAGGA
>JAWCKR010000011.1:0-41492 GCA_038851755.1 Hadarchaeales archaeon (SeqCode)
ATGCTGGGGTCCGGGAAGGGTCTTGTGGGTGCTGCAGGTCATCACATCCGCTCCCTCCTTGAGGGGGTCCTGGAACTGCTTGCCCGCTATCAGCCCAGCCACGTGAGCGGCATCGTATCCTATGTATGCCCCAACCTCATCGGCTATTTCCCTGAATTCTTTCACTGGGTGGGGAAAAAGAAGAACGCTCCCTCCGAAGAGGAGCAACTTGGGCTTGACCTCCCGAACCTTCTTCGCTGCCGCATCCACGTCTATGTTCATCTTCTTCTCGTCAAAGGGTAGATTCTCCACCTCGAGCCCATGGACCGCCCCTGCCGTTCCCCCCATCTTCTTCTTGCCCATGCTTATGTGCCCACCTGAGGGAATAGCGAGACACATCATCCTGTCGCCGGGCTCCGTGAGGGCGGTGTACATGGCAAGGTTGGCCACCACCCCCGAAGTGGGCTGCACGTTCGCGTGCTCCGCCCCGAAGAGCTCCTTGGCCAGCTCTATGCCCAGGAGTTCCACCTGGTCTATGTATTTGCATCCCGCGTAGACCCTCTCTCCAGGCCACCCCTCGGCGTACCTGTGCTGGAAGTCCGTGAGCAGCGCCTCCCTCACGGCGAGACTGGTGATGTTTTCGCTGGCGATGAGGTTTATGGTCCTCCCCATCCACTCGTGGTGCTGTCGAAGCAGTTCGAAAGTCTGCTCGAAAGCCTCCTTGGGTGTCCTTCCCGTTATCTCACCACCCCCAGTATTTCCTCCTTCTCCCCCTCTACCTCCACGGGACCTCCGGAGACCCTAACCACCTCCTCAGGGTCCTTCATCACGTTGCCCGTGGCCACGCACACCACCCTTTCATCTCTATCCACCTCACCTGCTTCCACCAGCTTTTTAAATCCTGCCAGAGCAGCCGCACTGGCTGGTTCCACCCCTATCCCCTCCAGCCTCGCCAGCATGAGCTGGGCTTCCACGATTTCCTCATCCGTCACGCTCTCAGCCGTACCTCCAGAGTTCCTTATCGCCCTCATGGCCTTGGGGCCGTTCACCGGATTGCCTATTCTGATGGCAGTGGCGATGGTCTCCGGATTCTCCACGGGCACGAACCTTTCAAGACCCCTCTTGATGGCGTCCACTATGGGCTTCGCCCCCTCCGCCTGAATACCCGTCATCCTGGGCATCCCTCTCACCAGTCCAGTCCTCTGGAACTCTAGGAATCCCTTGTAGATGGCCCATATGTTGGCGCAGTTCCCCATGGGCACCACCACCCTGTCAGGGACCTCCCACCCCATCTGCTCCGCTATCTCGAAACCTATGGTCTTCTGCCCCTGGGGTCTGAAGGGGTTCAGGGAATTGAGAAGGTAAAGGTCCTCTCTTTCCAGGCATATCTCCCGCAGCAGGGAAAGGGCCCTGTCGAAATTCCCCTTTATGGCCACCACCCGCGCACCGTAAACCAGCGCCTGTGCCAGCTTCCCCATGGCCACCTTCCCTGCTGGAAGAACCACCAGACACCTCAGTCCCGCCTTGGCCGCATATGCCGCCAAGGAGGCTGAAGTGTTACCCGTGGAAGCGCACACTACCGTCTTCACTCCGAACTCCAGCGCCCTGGTGACCCCCACCGTCATCCCCCTATCCTTGAAAGAACCAGTGGGGTTAGCCCCCTCATACTTCACGCGTATTTCCCTGACCCCCAGCTTTTCCTCCAGCTTCCTGCACCGGTAGAGGGGCGTCCCACCCTCACCGAGCGTCACTATCTTGCTCTCGTCCTCCACTGGCAGAAAGGGACGGTACTTCCAAGCACGGAGGGGTTCCTTCTCCATTCTCTTTCGGTCCAGCTTATCCGAAACTTGTTCGAGGTCCAGCTCAATCTCCAGCAGTCCGCCGCATCTGGGACACTCATAGAGCTTCTGGTGTGGGTCCCTCCTCTCTCCGCACTCTATACATTGGTACTCGAACCAAGGATCCATCTTCCCTCCTTCGCGAGCTGGTTAATAGCCTTTCAATCCCTCTTCCTACTTCCCCAGCAAGGTCTGGTGTATGTCCACCAGATCGCCCAAGAGGGAGCTGGAGGTCTCTTGGGGTCCAGCCCCGAACCCGGTGATGGTTATCTCCCTGGCCAAGTCGAGTTCCAGAGACACTGCGTTGAGGGTGCCGCTAACGGCCAAGGGGTGATGGACGGGCACCAGCCTGGGCGCCACCTCCAGCGTATTCTCGCTGGCCGTGCCCACCAGCTTCACCGTGAATCCGGCCTCCTGAGCCAAACGCATCACCTGCGGGGTAACCCGCATGATCCCCTCCCTTTTCACCTCCTTCAGCTTCGCGTTCCTCCCGAGCACAGCGTTTGCCAGAATGGTTATCTTACAGGCTGTGTCCACACCTTCCAAGTCCAAGCTCGGGTCCTTCTCCGCTATCCCCAGCTCCTGGGCCTCCCTGAGGACGATATCAAGGGGCACGTCCTCCTGGCTCATGCGCGTGAGGATGTAGTTGGTCGTGCCGTTGAGCACTCCCCTTATAGCCAAAATCCTGTTCCCGGTGAGAACCTTTCTGGCCAAGCTTATCACCGGAATGGCTCCCCCCACCGAAGCAGAGTACCTGAACTCCACCGATTTCTTCTTGGAGAGTTCTTCCAGCTCCCTGAAGGCCACCACCAGCGGACCCTTGTTGGAGGTCACCACGTGCTTACCCGAAAGCATGGCCTCCTTTATGTGGGTCAGACCTGGCTCCCCCGTCTCTATGTTGGTGGGGGTCAGTTCAAAGACCACCTCGCCCTCTACCTCCCTCACCACCTCCTCTCCGCTCATCTTCTTCCCACCCACCACCCTTCCCTTCTCCGCCAGTTCCGCCAGCTCCCTGAAGGAGAACCCTTCCTCCTTCACCAGCGCCCCGTACTCGTCCACCACGGCGCTCACTTTCGGTGAAAGTCCGTACCTCTTCCCTAGGAACTCCTTCTTCTCGGAGAGAACTCTGACGAGGGCCCTCCCCAAGTTCCCAAACCCCACGATGATGAGTCTCAAGTCCCTTCCTCCACCGCCTTCAACAGCAGAAGACCCTTCTCTCCTGAGATCCTCTCCAAAAGGGAAAGGGCCGTCCCCAGAACCCTCTCATCCCTCCCGTTAAGCCTCAGGCGCACCGCCATCTCCCCTCTCTCACCCATGGAAAGCCTCATGTCGGAAACCTTCGCCCCGCTGGTCCTTTCCATCCTGTCCGTTATCTCCCTCAGATCCTCCACTGTCATCCTGCCCGCTATCAGCACCACCTTCTTGCTGAGTTCTTCCTTCTCCCCCACATGGGTAATCCTGACCCCCTGCACCTTCAGCTCGGAGAGCATCTTTCTGAACCTGCTCCTGTCACCTATCTCCAGAACCACCGTGACGGGGACCAAACCCAGTCTGGTCTTCTTCTCCCTCCTATGGATCACGCTCTTGATGTTGCCCCCGAACCTGGAGATGGGCTCAAGGGCCCTCACCAGCTGGCCGGGCACGTCTTCCAGCTCTAACTCCAGTCTGACTAGGATTGCCCTCCCCTCCCGAAACCCTCAGGACCTCTTCCTCTTTGGAATAATCAAAACTAAAAACCCATCCCTCACCCTCAGGATGCGCTCCTGCGGAACCGCGTTCCGGGGAAGCTCGAAGGTGGAGAAGTATGCCTTTCCGTCCGCCCTCTTCGCAACGATCTCCAGGGCCCTTCCTCTCGTTCTTATCTCGATGCCCTCTCTACCCACACCAGGCACGCTCATGCAGAAAATCACTTCTCTGGGTTTCTCCAAGCACAGGTGCTCCGTTTCCAGTGTTTCCTTCACCTCCGCCTGCTCCTCCAGGGTTCTCAGGGCCCTTCCCCTCCGAACCCTCACTTGGGGTGTTTGAGGGCCTTTGACTTCTATCGAAACCTCCTCAGACTTCCTCTCCATCTCCTCAACCATCTTCCGTATCTTCTCGAAGAAATCCCCTTCGAACATTTTCCCATCAGAAAATCCTTTTTCAAACCTAATAAATCTCTCGGGTAGACCCCTCGATTTCCACTGGAACTGTTAATTATTTTTACCCAAAATTTTGTAATGGATATATCAAATATGGAAAGGGAGTGGATCTTGGGATATATAGAAGCAAAGGGGTGCTTCACCACGAACAAAGTGGTAATGGGGAACAGGGTTTACCAGAACCCAGTTTTTTTCCTCACACAGAAGGAAAAGGAGACCCTCCTTTTTTTGAAAGAAGCGACGGGACTGGGAGAGGTGAAGAAAACGGGGGGACTCCACCGATGGGAGGTAAGAAAAAAGAGGGAAGTGATAGCGTTGATGGAGTTCTTGGAGGGGGGGTTCAGAACCACCCACAGAGCCCGGCAGTTTGAGAAGTGGAAGGAAGGGGTTCTCCAGTGGAAACAGAGGGGGAGGTCCTAACCTTTTAGAGTTTTAGGTTTTTTGAGAGAGGATGGAAGAAAAGAAGTCGAAGGTGAGGTCCCTCGTTCATGGGGGAGTGCTAGTTCCACCCTACGAGTTCAAGGGGTTGCACATCCTCTATCGAGGGAAAAGAGTGGACTTGAACCCCCTGCAGGAGGAGATGGCTGTGGCCTTTGGCAGGCATCTCCTGGCGGGCAGGGGTGAAGACAGGGTTTTCGTCAGGAACTTCCTCTCAGATTTCAGCGAAGCCCTGGGGTTACCCAAGGACACGGAGCTCGAGCATTTCGACTTCTCGCCGGTGCTGGACTGGCTCAATCGGGAGAAGAAGAGGAAGGAGGAGATGACGAAGGAGGAGCGCAAGAGGCTGGCGGAGGAGCGGAAGCGTCTGAGGGAGGCCAACAGGGAGAGATGGGGCACGGCCTGGATCAACGGGGAGAGGATTGAAGTGAAGAACTACACGGTCGAGCCCCCCTGCGTCTTCGTGGGGAGGGGAAAGCACCCCCAGCGGGGGAGGTGGAAACCCAGAGTGGAGTACGAAGACATCATCCTGAACCTCTCCCCCGAGGCACCCATGCCTGAGGCCCCGGAGGGCAGGAAGTGGGGCGGGAGGGAGTGGGATCCTGGGGCTCTGTGGATAGCGAAGTGGAGGGACAAGCTCACGGGCAAGATGAAGTATGTGTGGCTCTCCGACTCCTCCCCCCTGAAGCAGGAGAGGGAGAAGGAGAAGTTCGACCAGGCTAGGGAGCTGGGAAGGAAGATCGAGAGGGTGAGGGAGCACATAAGGCGGGGTCTCTCAGACCCTGATCCAAAGCGCAGGATGGTGGCCACCGTCTGCTACCTCATAGACGAGCTGAAGCTGAGGGTGGGGGACGAGAGGGACAGAGAGGAGAGGAACACGGTGGGGGCTACCACCTTGGGTCCAGAGCACATAAGGTTCGACGGGGGGAGGGTGAGGTTCAGCTTCTTGGGAAAAGACCACGTGCGATGGTCCAAGAGTTTGGAGCCCATTCCCGAGGTTCTCCGGAACCTGAAGGAGTTCGCGAGTAGAGGGGAGGAGAGGATTTTCCCGGGGGTGAGTTCGGAGGATGTAAACTCCTTCTTGGGAGAGGCGATGCCAGGTCTCACGGCGAAGGTCTTCCGCACCTATCACGCCTCGAAGATAGTGGAGGAGGAGTTGAAGAGGAGGAGGGTGGGGAAGGAGAGCACGGAGATGGAGAAGAAGTACGTGGCCAAGATGGCCAACCTGAGAGCCGCGGAGGAGCTGAACCACAAGCGCAAGGTGCCCGCCGGATGGAGGAAGAAGGTGGAGAGGATGAGGGAGAGGATAAGGGTGCTGGAACAGAGGATAGCGGAGCTACGGGCGAAACCAGGGAAGAGGACCGAGGAAAGGGTGAAAAAGCTGAAGGAGAGGATAAGGGAGCTCAGGCTCAGGCTGGAGCTGGAGCGAGAGATAAGGGACTTCAACCTGGGCACCTCCCTCAACTCCTACATCGATCCCAGGATCTACGCCTCTTGGGCCAAGAGGGTGGGTTGTGGAGTGGAGAAGATTTACTCCAAGTCCCTCCTGAAGAAGTTCTCCTGGGCGGTGGGTCACGACGGGCAAGCCCAGGCCTGAAAGCCGGTTTTTTACCCCCGGGAGGGGAAGGAATCCGATGGACGCCTACGAGAGGGTGAGGAGGGGGGCCGCAGAGGTGGTGACGGAGGAGGAGCTGAGGGAGGTGATGAAGGGAAGGCCCACGGTCTACTGCGGATACGAGCCCTCGGGAAAAATTCACTGCGGTCATGCCCTCACCGCCTTCAAGCTGCTTGACTTCCAGAGGGAGGGCGCCAAGGTGATAGTGCTCCTGGCTGACCTTCACGCCTACCTGAACCACAAGGGCACCCTGGAGGAGATAAGGAAGACCACGGAGTACAACAAGGAGTGCTTCATAGGGATGGGACTGGATCCCGGGAAGACCGAGTACAGGCTGGGATCGGAGTTCCAGCTCAGCCGGGAGTACATGATGGACGTGCTCAGGATGTCCACGGACACCACCCTCCTGAGGGCCAGGAGGGCCATGGCGGAGATAGCCAGGAAGGCAGAGAACCCTGATGTGGCCCAGGTGCTCTACCCCCTCATGCAGGCGGTTGACATAGCCCACTTGGGGGCGGAGGTGGCGGTGGGAGGGGAGGACCAGAGGAAGGTTCACATGATAGCCAGGGAAAAGCTGGAGAAACTGGGACACAGAAAACCCGTTTGCGTGCACATGCCCCTGCTGCACGGTCTCGACGGGGACATCAAGATGTCCTCCTCGAAGGGGAACTTCATAGCGGTGGACGACCCTCCGGAGGAGATAAGGAAAAAGGTACAGAAGGCCTTCTGTCCTCCCAAGCAGGTGGAAGGGAACCCCGTGGTGGAGTACGCCGAGCATTTGGTGCTCCCCCTCACGGGTGGGCTGGAGGTGAGGAGATCCGAAAAGCACGGTGGCACGCTTTTCCTGAAGGAGGCTGGCGAGCTGAGGAGGAGGTACATGGAGGGAGGGCTTCATCCCGCCGACCTCAAGCCGGCGGTGGCCGAGGGTCTCGTCGAACTCTTCCGTCCCGTGAGGGAGTACCTGGGGAAGAGAGGAGCCTGAGGGGGTTTGCCCCTTTATAAATCCCTTCCCCCAACCTCTGGGGGGGAAAGGTGGGAAGGAAAAACCTTCGCAGGTCCATCGCCATCGCCTCAGGTAAGGGGGGCACGGGAAAGACCACCATGACGGCCAACCTGGGGGTGGCCCTGGGGGCACTGGGCAGGAAGGTGACCATTCTGGATGGGGATCTGGCCATGGCCAACCTCTCCATCGTGATGGGGCTCACCAAGTTCAGGACGAACCTGCTCGATGTCCTGATGGGTAGGGCCAGGGTGGAGGAGGCCGTTTACCGGAATTACGGGATAAACGTGATACCCACTGGCTTCAGGTTCGAGGAGGCCCACGAGGCCCTCTTCAAGGTCAGGCCGGAGAAGGTGGAGGAGGTGGTGAGGAGCATCCTGGAGGAGGCGGAGTTCCTCCTCATCGATGCCCCGGCGGGGATTCAGGACTCCACCATCCTTTCGCTGGCTGCCGCCAGGGAGATGATCGCCGTATGCAACCCCACCTACACCAGCCTGGTGGACTGCTACAAGACGGTGAGACTGGCCAACGTCCTCGGTTCCTGGACCAGGGGGGTGGTGGTGAACCGGACGGGCAAGAGCGCGGACCTCTCCACGAGGGAAGTGGAGGAGTTCATGGGCCACACGCTGGGTGCCGTACCCGTGCTGGCCGAGGTGCCGGAGGACCCCGCGGTTCAGGAGGCGGAGAGGGAGGGTGTGCCGGTGGTGGTCTATGACCCCGAGTGCAGGGCCTCGCTTGCCGTCCAGGCTCTGGCCGAGGTGCTGGTGGGTAAGGCCGGACCCCCTTACGGTTTCCCGGGGGAGAAGGGAAGGGACGAGACGGTGGCGAGGCTGGTCAGGGCCCTCACGGGCAGACCCGACAGGGTGTAGGTGGGCCCGCTGGGATTCGAACCCAGGACCTCCACGTTGTAAGCGTGGCGTCCTACCGCTGGACCACGGGCCCGCTTAAACTGGGAGGGGTACCTTATTACATTTTGAGAACCATGATCACTTCCAGGAGCACGATGGCGGCTATGAGGAGGAGGGTGAGGAACTCCAGGGTGCTGGCGTGTTGGGCGTCCACCCTCTCCATGGCCATGGCGTAGAGTTCCTGGAGCTGGTCCAGCTTTTTGTCCACCAGGGAGAGCCACTCCGAGACCCTGAAGCGCTCTCCGGCCAAACGGTGAATCTTCCCCAAATACCATTCACCTGTGAACTTCAGGATGTTCCTCAGGTCCCCCACGTACTCCATGATCTCCACCCTGAGTTCGGCCAGCTCGCTGGCGGTTTTCATCAGCTCCCGGTAGGACCTGCTTCCCCACCTCACCCCCATCCTCCTTGGGAAGGCCGTGCGCAGGGCGCTGTAGGCTTTCTCCGTCTCCAGGTCCAGCATGGAGTCGTAGGTCTTGAGCTCCAGGAGCTGGATCTTGGCCAGCTCTATCATCCTCACGTAATCGTCCACGTATCCCTCCTGTTCGTAGATGAGGGCGGAGTACCAGTCCACAATCACCAGATCCCTGTTGGAGTAGGTCAGGAAGGACCTGAGGGCGTCGTCCACCTCTTTCCTGCTCAGGGACCTCCACTCCGTTTCTCCCCTGAGCAACCCGGCCGTGTGCTTCCTGAACTTGGTGAGGAGGTCGGGGGCGGAGAGGGGTGGATCGGAGCGTGAGAGGAGAATGAGGGTGTAGGTCTCGGGCCTGCCGAACTCCTGGTAGGGAAAGATGATGGCCTTCTTGATCTTCTTCCTGAGCTCCTCGAAGTACCTTCTCGCTATTTCCCCGAACTCCACCTCCTCCCCCCCCACCCTCACCCTCCTCTCGTCCAGTCCCACCAGCCTGACCACGGAGTCCAGCTCGGCTCCCTCGAACCTGAGGGTGAAGGAAATCTCTATGGCCCCCACGGGGAAGATCTTGGCCTCCACCTCCAGCCTGTGGCCTTCCACCTCCAGGGTCCCCAGCTTCCCCACCAGGGGGATGAGACCTATGTGCTCGTACTTGGGAGCCAGGATCCTCATCCTCCTCCTAGGTCTCTGCTCCACGAGCCCCAGCCTCTCGGCCGGTATGAGGGTCAGGTTCACCTCTCCACCGCAGTCGTAGAAGTACTGGAAGACTATGGAACCCGTGAGGCGCATCACAGTGTCTTCACTTCTGGGTCTAAATAGTCGGACCAGGGTGCTCGAGCCCGAGAGCTGATCGGGATAAAAGGTGAGGCGCCGGGGCTGGGATTTGAACCCAGGAAGCGCGTAAGCGCTAACGGGTTAGCAACCCTTGGCGGGTCTTTCGACCTGTCGCCGTACCTGGCTGGGCCACCCCGGCTTATCCTCTTTCAGTTTCTCCCACTTTAACCCTATCGGGGCACCCGCTCGGAGAGCCGACGGGGGTGAGAAAGACCGAGGTCAGGGCGATCTGGTCAAGTTACTTCTTTTCCTTCTCCTCAGCTGGCTTCAGGAGTTCCTCCAGAGGTTTTTCTCCATATTTGATGACCTTGACGTTCAGCTGCTTGATGTCATCCGCCACCACGCACCCGTGCACCCTCTTCCTCCTCCTCTCACCCCTCTTCCTGGGGTGGTATCCCGTACCCCCCGAGAGGAGGACCCTCTGGTGCCCGGGTCCTGGTGTATCCGCCCTCATGGGGAAGCCGTCCTTATCCGTCCCCCCCGTGATCTGGAGTTCGTACCCTGGCAGGCCCAGGAGGCCCCCGTCGAAGGAGTCCCCTATCCTCTTCCCTATCAGGGCCCTCGAAGAGGGCTCCTTCAGCTCCACCTGGTAGCTCTTTCCCGTTTTCGGGTCCCCTATCACCACCTTGAACATTCCTTAGGCTTGTGGGTTCCCCCGCTATATAGGTTCTCTCCACCTCAGGACCGGGGGGCCAACTTATTTATGTGGTTTCCGAGAAGAAAGAGTGAAGAGCGTGATGGGGGTTGGGGGGATGTCGGAGATTAAATCGGGTCGGCTGAGTCCCTTCCACGCTCTACCGAGGGTATAAGGGAGATGATAAGCCCGCCCACCTGGGAAAAGGTGAAGTGCCCTCTCTGCGATAAGAGAGTTTCCCTCCCTAACCTGGTTCCTCATCTCTACCGGGAGCACGAGCTGACCCTCTCTGAAGCCAGGGAGTTCCTCCAGAAGTTCGCGGGCTTGAAGTCCTGAGGTCACATCACCCCGTACGTGGGGTCCTCTCTCCGTTTGATGGAGAGGATTTCGTCCAGCACCTCCTGCTCGTCCCCGCTCAGCAGGTCCCTCAGGTCCCTCTGGAGCTTCAGCGCGTGGTCCCTGGGTATGTCCGTGAAGAGGATGTCTCCCTCCCGCACGTTCCTTCCGACCACCGCCTCCTCAATGGAGACTGCCAGCTCGTCCCCCCTCCTGGCCTCCTGCAGGCTCCTCTTCTCCTGCTGCATCTCCTTGATCCTCCCCACGGGCTTGCCGTCCTTCCTCATCACGGGATACTTGGGGCGGAGAATCCCCCCCAGCATGGAGATTCCCACGATGGCGGGTTCGCTCCTCCTGAACACGTATCCGGGCTTGAGGGAGAACTTGGCCGGCCTGATGAGCCCTTCCAGTTTCTTCTCCCTAACCTCCCTCTGCTTGGCCTCCCTCCACTTGTCGAACTCCTCCAGGAGCTCGTAAATCACCTTCCCGGAGAGGATCTCGACCCCGCTTTTGGAGGCCTCCTCCTCCGCGTCGGGGAGGATGGAGACGTTGAAGGCGAGCACCACCCCCAGCAGGGGATCGCTCTGGGAGACGGTGGAAGCCTCCACCACGTCCCTCCTGGAAACCTCTCCCACGTCGGCCCTCCTTATGGGCACCCCCTTTCCCCTCAGCTGTCCTTCCAGCGCCTCCAGAGAACCCAGGGTGTCGGCCTTCAGGACCACCCCGTTGATCTCCGAGGCTATCCTCACCCTCTTCATTTCCTCCTCCACCTCCTCCCAGAACTTCTGGGCCTCGGAGGGCTCTCTTATCACCCGGAAGGGGGTGCCCGCCACCACACCCTCCAGCTGTGGAGCGGAGATCCTTACCCCGCTCGCGGCGGTCACGCTCTTCACCCTCTCGAAGCGGTCCTCAGGGTCCCTTATCTCGTCCAGGGGCTTGGGCTTGAGGATGGCCCTCACCCTCGAGACCCTCACCCCCTCCCTCCCTACCACCGCGAAGAGGTCACCCACCGAGAGCCTCCCGTCGTAGAGGATCAGGTCCATCACCGTCCCCAGCCCGGTCTCCTCCTTGACCTCCAGCACGGTGCCCTTGCCTGGACCGGTGACCTCGATGGTCAGGGCCTCCCTGAGGAAGCGCTGGGCCAGCCCCGCCAGCACCACGAGGAGCTCGGCCAGACCCTCCCCCGTTCTCGCGCTTATGGGGACGATGGAAACCTGCTTTCTGAAGTCAGCCACCCTGTCGAAGCGCTCGGAGTCGAAACCCTGCCGGTGGAGCTCCCCCACCAGCTCGTAAATCCTCCGGTCCAGGAGCGCCTGGACCTCCACTCCCTGTCTGCGAAGGGACTGGAGGAAGCTGTGTTCGGTTCCAGGCTTCCACCCGGGAAGGAGGTCTATCTTGTTGGCCGCCACCATGAAGGGGGTCCTGTAGGTCCTCAGGATTTGAAGGGACTCTAGGGTCTGGGGCATGAAGCCCTCCTTCACGTCTACCACCAGGACCGCGAGGTCGGCGAGGCTCCCCCCCCTCTTCCTGAGGTTGGTGAAGGCCTCGTGACCGGGCGTGTCCACGAAGAGAAGGCCCGGCACCGCCAGTTCTATGCCCATCCTCTTCATCAGCTCCCCGCTGATTTTCCTGATGGCCTCCACGGGTACCTCGGAGGCCCCTATCCACTGGGTGATCCTCCCCGGCTCCCTGGAGGCCACGGCGGTACCCCTTATGGTGTCCAGGAGGGTGGTCTTCCCGTGGTCCACGTGGCCCAGGATGGCTACGATGGGGCACCTGAGGCTCATCGATGGATATCTCTACCTTTCTCTATAAGGAAGCAGCAAGTCCGGCACCGGGCAGTCTATGAGGTTCCTTTTTCCCCGCCCCGCGCCCCGCGCCCTTTCCTGTATTTCTCCGTCCACCTGGTCCAGTCGGGCCTTCTACCCAGCTTGAAGTTGCGCTCGCACTTGGAGGAGCAGAAGTAGAGGAGGCTCCCGTCCCTCCTCACGAACATGGTACCCGTGCCGGGGGCGACCTTCCCCCCGCAGAAGGAACAGCGGAAGCTGGCGGGCATTCAGGGCACCCTTATCTCCTTGGCTTCCCTCTCCGTTTCCCTGAGCGTCAGGATGTCCCCCACCTGGACGGGACCCCTCACGTTCCTGGTCAGAATCCTCCCCTTGTCGGGTCCCTCCAGCACCTTGCACCTCACCTGCTTGACCTCTCCCGTCACCCCAGTCCTTCCCTTGATCTGAAGTACCTCTGCTGGATAACCTAGTCTCTGCTCCTCAGGCATTTTCTCATCGCTTCAGCTCTTTGAGCCTGGAGAGGATCTCCTTCACCAGGGGTGCGGCCTCCCCCTCCTCCACGATGGCCACGGCGGCCGAGGAGACCTCTATCCCGGAGGCGGCCCCCAGCTCCAGCTTCTTTGGCACGTACACGTAGGGGATGCCCTTCTCCTCGCACAGGAGGGGAAGGTGGGCCACCACCTCCGGTGGGTCCACATCCTCCGCGATCACCACCAGCTTGGCCTGCCTGCGCTCCGCTGCCTTGACCGTCTCGTTCACCCCCTTCCTTATCTTCCCCGTCTTCCTGGCCTCCTCCACCGCATCGTATACCTTCTCGGCCAGGTCCTTCGGCACCTCGAAGCGCACGTAGATGGGTTTAGCCACTCGATCACCCTCCGCTTTCCCTCATCAGGTCATACTATTAAGGGAGGTCGGTTTAAAAACTATCGGGACTCCACTTTCTCGAAGTACCTCCGGAAGAGGGGACCCAGCTCCTCGGGACCCCTCAGGATTTCCACCCCCTCCATCCTCCTGAGCCTCTTCACGTTCTCCACATCCTCCCTCCTTATCCTCAGCCTCAGCTCCTCGCCGCTGGGGAGCCTGGTGACGGTGAACCCCTCCTCCAGGTCGCAGGGCATCACGTACACGGGGACGGGGGGATGGACCTTCAGGGCCTGCAGGGCGGAGTTGGTGAGGAGGGAGTCCCCTATCCCCACCGCTATCTTGGCCACCGTGTTGGAGGTGGCAGGGGCGATCAGGAGGAAGCGGTAGGAGCCCCTCTGTAGGGCCCCGGCCAGGAAGGGCTGGTTGGGGCCCCGCTCCACCGAAAGCCTCCCGAAGGTCCCCTCCAGTTCCTCCCAGAGACCGTACATCCTCACCACCTCCTCCCCGGCCTTTGAAAGGAAGACCCGGATTTCCACCCTGCCTTCGTACTCCTTCGCCAGCCTTGCCATCTCCCCCACGATTTCCCTCAACCTGTCCCCGCTCCCGGTGATCCCCCAGGCCACCCTCTCAGCCATACCTGTTCAGCGCCTCCGCGAACCTCTTCAGGGTTTGCTCCAGGCTCCTCAGCCCCTCCTCGTCCCTTTCCGCTCCCTCCGGCAGGTCCCTGCTCCAGAAGGTGGCTCCCAGGTTGGCTCCAAAGGCCCCCCCGCTTACCGGAATCACCCCGTTGAGGAGGTAGAAGGTGTGGATTTGGAGGAGGGCCAGCTCCTGTCCACCCATCCTGTCCCCCCCCACCGCTATCCCCATCCCCACCTTTCCCCTCAGGGCTCCTGGGTGGGAGGCCAGGAGGGCCCTGGTGCGGTCCATCACGGTCTTGAGCTGTGCGCTGCAGCCCCCGTTGTACACGGGTGTGGCCAGGATGAGCCCCCTCGCCTCCAGCAGGTGTCCGTACAGCTCCTGCATGTCGTCCTCCAGCGCGCACTTTCGGTGCTTCAGGCAGAAGTCGCAGTGCCTGCAGTACCCCAGGTTCTTGCCCCTCACGGTGAAGAAGCGGGTGGAGAAACCCCTTTCCTCCAGCCCCTTCAGGGCTCTGAGCAGAACCCTTTCCGTGGACCCCATCCTGGGGCTTCCGCAGATTCCCAGGACCAGCATCCCCTCTACCTGTGTGCGAAGACGGCTGATATCTCCCTTCCGGTTTCCTCCACCCTGACGAACCCGTAGCGTTCGAACTGAACGATTTCTCCAGGCTTCACCCCCCTGAGGGCAGGCTCTCCCAGGCCCTCCTCCACGGAGCCGTCGGGCCTCAGCACCCTTACCCCCACGGGATTCCCGGACACCCACTGCACCTTGGGCACCCCAGGCAGGAGCTCCAGGCCCCGGAACTCGGCCTCCGGTGGCGACCTGGAGACCAGGGAGACGTTCATGAGGTCCTTCAACCTGAAGACCTCCCCCTCCCTGAAGGACTCCAGGTCGCCGGGGGGGAGGAAGACCAGCAGATATCCGTCCCGATAGAGGAGGGGAAGGCGGCGTTTACCCCTCTCGGGATGGGAAGGGTGAAGGGGGAGTTCCACCTCCTTGAGGTCAGGTGCACCCCTCACCCTCACCCAGACCCCGGAGGGGACGAAGAAGTACCTGAGGGCCAGGTCGTCCACGAGCTTCCGGTTGTGGGCCTCCAGGCTCTCCCAGCTGAGGGAGGAATCCACGGGGGTCAGACCCACCTCCAGGATCACCCTCCTTATGCTCTCGGGGAGGAAGCCCCTCCTCCTGAGGGCGGAGATCGTTCCCAGCCTCACGTCGTCGTAGCCCTTCAGCTCACCCCTCTCCACCGCCCTCACGATCTCCGTTTTGCTGAGCTTGCTTCCCGCCAGGTTGAGGCGTCCGTACTGCACCACGGTGGGGTACTCCCAGCCCAGCAGCTGGAAGAGGACGCGCTGTCTGGCCTCGTTGACCTCATGTTCCTTCCCCCTTATCACGTGGGTGATCCCCATCTCGTGGTCATCCACCGAGACGGAGAAGTTGTAGAGGGGCCACACACGGTACCTGTTCCCCACCCTGGGATGGGTGGCCTCCACCACCCTGAAGGCGGGCCAGTCCCTCACGGCCGGGTTGGGGTGCTGGAGGTCCGTCTTCAGGCGCACCACCGCCCTCTCCTCTCCGTACTTACCCTCCCTCATCCCTCTCCACCTCTCGAGGTGCTCGGAGGGGGGGAGGTCCCTGCAGGGGCATGGCAGGCCCCTGTCCCTCCTCTCCTTGAACTCCTCGGCCCTGCACACGCACACGTACGCCTTCCCCTCCCCCAGCAGCCTCTCCGCCACCCCGTAGTAGAGCTCCAGCCGGTCGGACTGGAAGAACTCCTCGTCCCAGCTCATCCCCAGCCAGCGCAGGTCCTCCTTTATCCGCTCGTACATCTCCCCCCTGGCGTTGGCCGGGTTGGTGTCCTCGAACCTGAGGACGAACTTCCCCCCGTACATGCGCGCGTACTCGTGGCTCAGGAGGGCAGCCCGCACGTGGCCCAGGTGCAGCGGCCCGTTGGGGTTGGGGGCGAACCTGGTGACCACCCTTTCGTACTTCTCCACCTCAGGGAGTTCGGGAAGTCCCTTCCTCCTCTCCCTCCTCTCCCTGGGCCTCACCCCCAGCTCCTCCAGCTTCCTCACCTGCTCCTCGGGGGTCATCCCGTTCACCCCGGAGAGAACCTCCCTCACCAGGGGGAGGATCTCCTTCAGCCTGGGGCGCAGCTCCGGGAACTCCCCGGCGATCCTCCTCAGCACGGGGTCCAGCAGGGCCTTTCCCCCGTGCTCCACCGCGTTCTCCAGGGCCAGCCTGATCAGCCTGCTCCTGAGTTCCTCCAAGTCTCTCCCTTTACACCCGGCGCTCGATTACGAACTCCGTCAGCTCCTCTAAAAAGCTGAGAGCCTCGGACCTGCGGAAGCCGCGGAGGAGTTCCCTGGCCCTGCCGGAGAACCTCAGCGCCCTCTCCTTGGTCTTCTCCAGGATGCCCCTCCCTTGCAGGAGGGAGATCACCCCTTCCACCTCCTCCCTGGGGGCCGCGGGATTCCCCAGCACCCTCAGAAGCTTCTTCCTCTCCTCCCCCCTGAGGGTCTGGAGGGCCAGGGAGACCACCAGCGTGCGTTTGCCCTCCAGGAGGTCGGAGCCCACGGGCTTGCCCAGTTCTCCCTTCTCCCCCACCAGGCCCAGGATGTCGTCCTGGATCTGGAAGGCTATTCCCAGGTTCTTCCCGTATTCCCCCAGCCTCCTCACCTGGGAGGAGGTCCCTCCCCCCAGCAGGGCCCCGGCCGCGGCGGAGGCCCGCATGAGGGCCCCGGTCTTGAGGGCCACCATCTCCACGTATTCCTCCTCCCTCAAGCTCAGGCGCCGCGAGAAGAGCATGTCCAGGGCCTGCCCCCTGCTCAGCTCGAAGCTCGCCCTGCTCACGATCCCGAAGAGCTCAGCCGTCCTCTTTCCCTCCAGCTTTATCCTGGAGGCGTTGAGGGAGAGGGCCTCGAAGACCTTGGCGAAGAGGGCGTCCCCGGCGAGGATGGCCATGGGCTCCCCCCAGAGCCTGTGCACGGTCTTCACCCCCCTCCTGAGGTCAGCGTGGTCCATGATGTCGTCGTGGATGAGGGAGAAGGTATGGAGCAGCTCCAGGGCGGCGGCGGTCTCCAGCGCCCTCTCCGCCCTCCCCCCCACCACCTCGCAGCAGGCCAGGGTGAGGCAGGGGCGGAGCCTCTTCCCCCCAGCCTCCAGCAGGTGCCTGGAGGCCATGGCGAGCACCCTGGGCTTCATCCCCGGCGGGAGGAGCGCGCTGAGGGTCCTCTCCACCGCAGGGTTCCTTTTGCTGATGTACTCCAGGACGCTCATTCCGCCAGCCTCAGGGGTTTCCCGTTCTCCAGGAGGTGGAGGCGATCCTCCCCGTACCCCAGCTCCCTTCCCAGCCTCATCATGGCCTCCAGCTTCTCGGGGGTCCCGTGGCAGGGCAGGAGGTGTTTGGGGGAAAGGGCCCGCAGGAACTCGGCCGTGTCGGCCCTGGCGGCGTGGCCGGAGACGTGCACATCCCGGTGTATCCTGGCGCCCTGGACCAGCAGCTTGGTCTCCAGGATGCTCCTGTTGTTCTGGTTGATGGGATTGGGGATGACGCTGGCCGAGAAGATCACCTGGTCCCCGTCCTGGAGGCGGAAGGGCAGCTTCCTGTCCGCTATTTTGCTGAGCACGGAGGTGGGCTCCCCCTGGTGGCCCGTGCAGATCAGCACGTAGTCCCCCCTGGAGCCGTTGGCCTTCTTCAGGAACTTCTTGATGGGGCCGGGTGAGCCGTGCACGGGGAGGTCGTGGGGCAGGTGGGGCAGGTTGAGCTCCACGGCGGCGGAGAAGTAGTTCTTCATGGACCTTCCCACCAGGACGGGTGTCCTCCCCAACCCCTCGGAGATCTCCACGATGGATCTTATCCTGGTCAGGTGTGAGGAGAAGGTGGTGACCAGCAGGGCCCTGCCGTCCTTGTCCGCCTTCTCCATGGTTTCCTCCAGCATCTCCCTGGCCTTTGCCTCGCTACCCGTGGGCCCCGGTTCGTCCACCCTCACCGCTCCCACCAGTGCGGCCTCCAGTCCGTCTCCCACCTTTTTCTTCAGTTCCTCCAGGTCGGTGGGCGGGCCCAGGAGGGGCGTCTCGTCGAGCTTGAAGTCGGTGGCCAGGAGGAGGGAGCGCTCCCCTTCCCTCAGGAGCAGGAAGACGGTCTGGGGGATGCTGTGGTTGGCGTGCAGGAACTCCACCTCCAGGTCCCCCACCTCCACCCTCTCCCCTGGCTTCACGGGGACCAGCTCCAGCTTCTCCTCTCCCAGCACCAGGCGCTTCACCAGCTCCAGCGTGAAGGGAGTGCCGTAGAGGGGCGCCCGGTAGGGACGGGCCAGCTTTCCCACCGCCCCGATGTGGTCCAGGTGGCCGTGGGTGAGGAAGATGGCCTTCACCTCCTTCTTCCTCAGGGGGCGGTCGTCGGGGATGGCGCTCACCCTCACCAGCTCCTCCAGGCTCATCTCCGCCAGGTTGGCATCCTCGAAGGCCTGAATGGCGTCCAGCCTCACCCCCATGTCCACCACCACGTACCCGTCGCCGAAGCTCACGGCCGTCATGTTCCTGCCCACCTCCCCCAGCCCGCCCAGCGGAAGCACCTCAAGCACCCTTCTCCCTCCTCTCCGTCCTCAGCCCCCTGGAGAGGAACCACTCCCTGGTCCTCCCCGTCACCACCAGCGGGACCTTCTTGAGCTCCCCCACGCGCCTGCATCCCGTGAGGAACATGGCCACCCTGAGCTCCCGCAGGAATCCGTCCAGCCATCCCTCCAGCGCCCTCCTGCCCCTGGAGGCCGCCCTGAGGATGGGGAGGGCCACCCCCACCAGGTCAGCCCCCAGCGCCATGGCCTTGGCGGCGTCCAGACCCGAGCGTATTCCTCCGCTGGCTATCACTGGCACCCTGACCGCCCTGGACACCTCTGCCGTGCACACGGCCGTGGGGATGCCCCAGTCCCAGAAGGTGTGACCCAGCGAAGCCGAGTCTTGGTTCCTGAGGGCCTCCACCCCTGCCCAGGAGGTCCCCCCCGCCCCGCTCACGTCTATGGCTGCCGCGCCCGCCTTCTCCAGCTTCCTGGCCACCGCACCGCTGATACCCGCCCCCGTCTCCTTGGCTATCACGGGCACCCGGACTCCGGCGCATATCCTCCCGAACCTGGCGAGGGCCCCCCTGTAGTCGGGCTTCCCCTCTTTCTGCACCACCTCCTGGAGGGGGTTCAGGTGAATGGAGAGAGCATCGGCCCCTATCATCTCCACCGCCTTCCTGGCCTCCTCCCCTTCCTCCCCGGAGAACTGGGAAATCCCGAGGTTGGCCACCAGGAAGACGCTGGGTGCCACGTCCCTCACCCGGTACGTGTCGGCCAGGTCCTTCCTCTCCAGCGCCGCCCTCTGGCTCCCCACCCCGAAGGCCAGCCCCCTCTCCTCGGCCACGGAAGCCAGCAGGCGGTTGAGCTTCCCCCCTTCCGCGTGTCCCCCGCTCATGGGCAGGATCAGCAGGGGTGCTTCGAGCTTCCTCCCCAGGAAGGTGGTTCTCAGCTCCACCTCCTCGGGGGAGAGTTCCGGGAGGGCCTGGTGGAGCAGGAAGACGTCCTCCAGGCCCGTGGTGTTCCAGATCATCTCCACGTTCTTCCTGAGGCAGATCTCCATGTGGGACCTCTTCCGTTCGCTGATGGACCCCGTGCCCTCACCTCCTTATCAGGGTGCCCAGGCTCCGGTCACCCTCGAGCGCCCTCCTGAGGACCCCCTCCTTGGAGGCGTTCACGATCTGCGCCTCTATCCCCCTCTCCGCCAGCCTCAGGAGCTCCACGACCTTTCCCAGCATCCCCCCCGTGACATCCCATCCGGAGGAAGAGAAGGAGGGCCTCATCCTCTCCCACTCCCTGGGAGTGATGAGCTTTATGAGTTCGGCCCTGGGGTTCCTCCTCGGGTCCTCGGTGAAGACCCCATCCACGTCCACGCCCAGCACCACGCGCTGGGCCCTCAGGCGGAGGGCCAGGTGGGCGACGAGCTTGTCACCCGAGAGGATGTTGATACCCTGCTTGAGGTCCAGCACGGCATCGCCGTAGAGCACGGGGAGAAGGCCCAGCTCCACCATCCTCTCCACGGGTCCCAGCTCCATGACCTTCACCTCTCCCCCTTCCAGCAGGCAGCAGGCCGAGGGGGGGACGGGCACCGCCGGGATTCCCTCCCTTCCCAGCTCCTCCAGCACACAGAGGTTCAGGCGCTCCATCGCCCTCCTCACCTCCGCGAACCCCTGCAGCTGCTCGGGCCTCCTCAGCCCCCCGGTGATATCGTGGCGCTTGGCGAGGGGGTGGCCGAAGGAACCACCACCGTGGACCAGGACGAGTCCCCTCCTCCCCCTGAGCTCCCGGGCGAGCCTCCTGAGGGTTTTTCTCCTGACCGAGAACTCCCTCTCCTTGTTCGTGATCACGCTTCCCCCCAGCTTCACCACCACCGGACGGGAGGGGCTCAGCCCGTCACGGCGAGAGATCCGTATCCGACCACCTCCGGCATCGGACCAGCCGTGTCCCCGCTCGTGGCGTACTTGAGCAGCTTCCCTTCCCTGGCCCCGAGCTCCGAGCAGGCGCGGAGCATGGCCGCCACCGGACCGTACCCGCACATCGTGATGTCCTCCTCCTCCACCGTGCGCAGGAGGCCCCTCCAGTCCAGGGCCTCTATCCTCCTCAGGGCCTTCTCATCCTTCTTCCTTGCCCTCTCCTGGGGCTCGTAGTGGGTGAAGTCGGTGGAGGCGATGACGACGGCCTTCCTCCCCTCCAGGGCCTCGGCCAGGGCCCTGCCCACCTGCTCGCTCGTTCTCTCGTCCTGGAGCATCATGCAGATGGCCACGAGCTTGAACCTGGAGCCGAAGAGGTGCTGCAGGAAGGGGAGCTGGACCTCGATAGAGTGTTCGTACTGATGGGCCAGCTCGTCCAGATCGATCAGCTCGCACTCCTCGGCTATCGAGCGGGAGAGTTCTCCGTCCACCTCCACCTCCCCCAGAGGGGTCCTCCAGGCCCGGTGGGGGGAGAGCGAGACCCCGGAACCCATTCCCGTGTGGTTGGGGCCCAGCACCACCACCGTCTCAGGGGGGGAGGAGGCCAGGAGGGCGTAGCCGTGGGCCGCCACGGGGCCCGAGTACATGTAGCCGGCGTGGGGTGAGACCAACCCCAGTACCTTCTTCCCCTTCCTTCCAGGGGTGGGCAGCCCTCCGGGACCGTGGGGGTGGGTGTAGCACCACTCTATCCTGGAGAGGAGGGAGCCCCTCTCCCCTTCATAGAAGCTTCCGGCTACCGCCGGGAGACGTATCACTCGGGGACCTCCCTGGGCTTGCTCTCAAAGTCCTCCAGCGGAACCGAGAAGGGAGCGTCAGGTGCCAGCTCACCCCTTTCCCTCAAAACCTGTCGGGCCAGGAGCCAGTAGACCAGGGCCAGGGCCTTCTTCCCCTTGTTGTTGGTGGGGATGACCAGGTCTATGTCGGCCGTTTCGTTGTCGGTGTCGCAGAGTCCTATCACGGGTATGCCCATCTTGGAGGCCTCGGCGAGGGGCTGGGAGTCCGCCATGGGATCCGTGAGGAGCAGGAGGGAGAACTCGGAGTATCCGGGGTAGGAGGGGTTGGTGAGGGTCCCCGGGATGAACCTCCCCACCATGGGCTTGGCGCCCACCACCTCGCAGAACTTCAGGACGGGCTGTTGACCGTATTGCCTGGCCGAGACCACCAGGATGCGCTCCGGCTTCTCCCTGGCGATCATCTTGGCGGCCACCCTGATTTTGGCGTCCGTCTTCCTCACATCCAGGATGTAGATCCGGTCGGGGCGAACCCTGTAGATGTAGGGACCCATCGATCCCGTTTTCTGCCTGGTCCCTATGTGGACCCCGCAGGCCAGGTAGGTGTCCTGCTCCACCAGCAGCTCGGTTCCGGCCAGCTCCCCAATGGGTTCACTCTCGCTCATCCCTTTTCCTCGGTGGCTTTGGGTTAAAAGTTATCCGCCCGCGAGCCTCAGCTTCGCCGTCCTTGCCCCCAGTTCTTCCTCCAGGCGGATGAGTTCGTTGAGCTTGGCAGTTCTCTCACCCCCCACCGCCCCCGTCTTGATGAGGGGACACCCACCCCCCACCGCGAGATGGGAGATGGTTTCGTCCGTGGTCTCCCCCGAGCGGTGGGAGACCACGGGAAACAGCTTCTTCCCGCGCGCCAGCCGGATGGCGTCCAGGGCCCCGCTGAGGGTGCCCACCTGGTTGGGTTTGATCAGCACGGCGTTCGCGGACTTCTCCCTCATCCCCCTCCTTATCCTTTCCACGTTCGTGACGAAGAGGTCGTCCCCGCAGACCACGCATCTCCTCCCCACCCTCCGGAGCAGCTCGGAGAAACCCCGAAAGTCCTCCTCGTGAAGGGGGTCCTCCAGGTAGAGGAGGTCGTAGGTCTCCACCAGTTCTACCATGAGCTCCAGCTGTTCTTCCTCCGTGAGCCTTCTCCCCTCCCTGGCGTACACGTACCTCTCCGCCTCGGGGTCGTAGAGGCTGCTGGCCGCCGCGTCCAGACCCATCCTGACCTCCACCCCCGTTTCCCGGCCCACCTCCTCGCAGGCCCTCCTCACCACCTCCAGGGACTCCTCGCTTCTCAGCGGGGAGATCCAGGCGCCCTCGTCACCCCTTCCACCCGCGAACCTCCCTCCCCTCTCCCTCAGGAGCTCCCCCACCCTCCGGTGCACCCTGGCGTTGGTCAGGGCGGCTTCCAGGAAGCTCCCCGCTCCCGTGGGGACCACCAAGAGCTCCTGCAGGTCCGTCCCTCCCCCGCCCGCGTGCGCCCCGCCCCCCAGCACGTTCCCCAGGGGGAGGGGCAGGACGGAGCCCTTCCCCAGCAGGCGGTGGAGGGGAAGGTTCTTGGCGGAGGCCTCGGCCTTGGCCACGGCGAAGGAGAGGGCCACGGCCAGGTTGCCCCCTATCCGCGAGAAGTTGGGGGTGCCGTCCACCTCCCTGAGGAAGGCGTCCACCTCCCTGAAGTCGAGTTCCATGCCCACGAGCCTCGGGGAGAGCTCCTTCTTCAGAAGGGTGAGAGAGGCATCCACCCCGCCAGGCGGGAAGGCCACCGCCTCGTGCTTGCCCCTGCTCTTGCCGCTGGGTGCGGATCCCCTCCCGAAGCCCCTTCCACCCCTCACCTCCACCTCCACCGTGGGCTCGCCCCTGCTGTCCAGGATCTTCCTCCCCCTCACCTCTTCGATCCTCATTTTCCCCCCCTGGAGAGGACGGGCTGGGGGAGGCATCGCTCCACCTCCCTCACGAAGTCCTCCATCCTGTCCTTGGGGATGTAGGCTGCTCCGGAGACATCGTGCCCCCCTCCCTCCCCGCCCACCATCCTTGCTGCCTCGTTCATCACCCTCCCTATGTTGATTCCCAGGGAAGTGAGGTAGAAGGTGGCCCTCCCGGAGACCTTCACCTCGCCCTCCCCGCTTTCGGCGAACCCTATCAGGGGACGGTCTCCCTCCACGAGCCTGGACTCCAGCGCCAGGGAGAGCATCTCCCCCATCTCAGAGGAGGGCACCTCCCTTCCCACCCTCACGTATCTGGCCTTGGGGGTGACTTCGAAGGAGGGAAGGTTCTTGGAGAACCAGGCCATGTTCTCCAGCATCCTCCGCTGGTATCCCTGGAGCAGGAGGAGGCACTCCTCCCTCGCCTCCTCGTCACCAAGGTTGGCGGCGAAGCCTATCTCTGGCCTCTTGTAGGTGTCGCTGGCGTCCAGGGCCACGGCCCACTTCCTGAGGTTGGGGAGGGATCTGTCCTTCAGGTAGTAGACGGTGCCCCACAGCGCCCCCCTCATCTCCTCCCCGAACCCCAGCCTCTCCAGCAGGGCCTCACAGAGCCTCCTCTCACCCTCCTCCCCCAGGTCCTCCACGGAGGAGGAAGGAGGTATTCCCAGCTTCTCAGGTATTTCGGCCGAGGCCACGGAGTTTCCCGAGATCCCGGGGAGGTAGGGGCGGACGGAGATCCTGAGGCACTCCGAGGCCGGGACCCCCTCCCTGTCCAGCAGCTTTATTCCTTCCTTCTTCTCCACCACACCCTCTTCCAGGGCCCTGCGGAGGAGGAGGGCGTTGACCCCCGTGAAGCCCTCGGGCAACTCCTGCCGGTCCCCCAGCGCCCCCACCAGGGCCAGCCAGACCTCCTTCCTCAGCCTCCTCTCCATCTTCTCCACCACGCTGTAGACCACGGTGGAGGCGCAGGCTTCCTTGGCCCCGTTTAGCCCCATCAGGTGGGGATTCAGGCAGAGCAGGCGGGGGTCCTGCGTGGGTTGTCCTGGATGGTGGTCCAGGATCAGCACCTCGTGTCCCCTGTTCGTCACCGCCCTCTCGAGGGTGGGGATCTCCCTGCTTCCCTGGTCGAGGAAGATGAAGAACCTCTCCCCCTCGCTTTTGCCCAGCTCCACCATCTCCTTGGAGCCGTAAGGGCGGGTGAACTTTATCCTGAAGGGGAGACCGCGCAGGTGGAGGTACATAGCGAAGAGACTGGAGGCAGAAATCCCATCGGCGTCGGCGTGGGTGAAGATGTCCACCGTTTTTCCCTCCAGCTTCTCCCGGAGGATGGAGGCGACTTCGCCCGCTTTTTTCTCGAAGGCAGCCACCTCCTCCCTCAAAGGCTCACCTCACCTGACGAGCAGAGCGGCCTTCTCCCTTTCGTACCTCCAGTCCCTGGGGAGCCTTCCCACCTTCACGTAGTAGCGGGAGAGCTTCCTTATCCTCTGCTCCGTGATCTCCAGGGAGCGGAGGGAAACCTTGTCCTTTCTGTTCTTCTCCAGGTGCCTCTGAAGGCGCAGGGCCCTCCTCACCAGGTTGGCCAGGTCCTCCGGCAGGGGTTTCTTCACCCCCCTTTCCTCCAGGATCTTGGAAACGCTCTTCCCGGTGGCCTTCTTGACGGAGCCCACCCCGTGGAGGTCCCTCAGGAGGATGCCTATCCTGCTGGGAGGATGGCCCTCCCTGGCCAGCTTCACCACCAGTTCCTCCACCTCCTTTCCTTCCGTCATGCCATCACCGGTTATTCCTCCTTATGAAGAAGATACCACCTAAAGAACCCTTCTATTGCCCTTCCACGGTGGGAGAGGGCGTTCTTCTCCTCCACCGACATCTCGGCGAAGGTCCTCCCGTCCCCCTCGTCCGGTATGAAGATGGGGTCGAAGCCGAAGCCCCCCGTTCCCCTCTCCTCGCTCGAGATCCTCCCCTCCGCCTTTCCCTCGAAGGTGAGGGGTTTCCCGTCCCTCCCGCAGTATCCCACGCAGGAGCGGAAGACCGCCCTCCTGTCCTCCACCCCCTCCATGAGCTTCAGCACCCCCCTGTTCCCTATGGTGAGGAAGACGTACTTGGAGTAAGGACCTGGAAAGCCCCTGAGGGAGGAAATGAAGAGCCCGGAGTCCTCCACGAAGCAGGGGGCCTTCAGGATCCCGAAGGCCTGCTGCACCCCCACCTTGGCTATGTCGGAGAGGTCGTCCGCCTGGATCTCCAGATAGGGGATCCTGCTGTGCCGGAGTTCCACCCCGAGCTTGGCCGCTAGGGCGCTCGCCTCCCTGAACTTCCCCTCATTTCCCGTCACGAAGAAGAGCACCACGCTCCTCCCTCCCGATGTATCTCCCCCTCCTGCCTATCTCCTCCGCCCTCGCCAGCACCTCCCTACCCCCCTTCCCGAACTCCCTCAGGTAGGCGGAGCAGATCTCCCTGTAGGCCTCTTCCGCCACCCGGAAGTGAACGCTCTGGAGGGCCCTCCTGAGCAGGTGGAGGTCCACCCCCCTGGCCTCTAGGGAGGAGGTGTATTCGCCCAGTCCAAAGTCCACCAGGTAGAGCTCACCCTTTGGGGTGAGCAGGAGGTTGGAGGTGGTGAGGTCCCCGTGAACCAGACCCCTGCGGTGGAGACGGGCCACGTACCTGCCTATCCTCCTGCAGATTCTCTTCCTCTCTTCCTTCCCCATTCCTTCCAGAACCTCCTTCAGGGGCTTGCCCTCCACGTACTCCATCACCACCCTCATGTTCTCCCTGTCCACCTCGTAGACCGGAGGGGTGGGGACGCCGGCCCTTTTGGCGTCGAAGAGGAGCTTGGCCTCCAGGGAGGTCCTGGCCTCCCGGAGGGAGAGGTCCAGCTCCCTGATCCTGTACCGCTTGGGCACCCTGTGCTTCACCACCACCCTTCCCTCCCCGAAGGGGTGGAGGACCCCGGGGAAGGTTTCCAGGTGAAGCTCGGCCTCGGCACCCCTCTTCAGCAGCATACGACCTTAATGAGAGGGGTCGGTTTTAACCCCTTCTCCAGGGTATGTCCACCTCGTCCGTCCTCCATCTCTGCCTCACCACGGCTTCCTCCACCCTCTGCCTCGCGCCATGCCGGTAGGCCAGGATACCCGTCCACCCTATCATCGCACCGTTGTCCGCGCAGAACTCCGGGGGTGGGACGAAGAGGGAGGCTCCCCTCGCCCTGCACATCTCCTGCAGCATCTCCCTGAGCCTGAGGTTGGAGGCCACTCCTCCCGTGAGCAGGACCTCCTTCTTCTCCGTGTGTGCCACGGCCCTCTCCGTCACCTCCACCAGGGCGGCGAAGACGGTCTCCTGCAGGCTGAAGCAGAGGTCCCTCAGGTCCTCCCCCTCCCTGTGCCTCCTGAGGGCCTCCGTCAGGGGGCCGGAGAAGGAGAGGTCCATTCCCTTGACCACGTAGGGGAGGGGGAGGTACCTCTTCCCCTCCCTCGCCAGGCGCTCCACGGTGGGTCCTCCCGGAGGGGGAAGCCCCGCCTCCCTGGCGAAGACGTCCAGGCAGTTCCCCACAGGGATGTCCAGGGTCTCCCCGAAGACCCTGTACCTCCCCTCCTCGAAGGCTATCACCTGGGTGTTCCCCCCGCTCACGTACAGGGTAACCGGATCCTCCGCCTTCGTGAGCAGCCTCCCTATCTCCACGTGGGCGATGCAGTGGTTCACCCCCAGCAGCGGCTTTCCCGTGAGCACGGAGAGGGCACGGGCGGCCGTGGCCACCACCCTCAGGCAGGGACCCAGACCGGGACCCGCCGAGAAGGAAAGGAGGTCGAGGTCCCGGAGGCCTATCCCCGCCCTCTCCAGGGCCTCCTGCACCGCGGACTTCACCTGAGAAGCGTGGGACCTCGCGGCCTCCCTAGGGTGGATCCCCCCCTTCTCCGGCCTGTAGACCCTCGACACGTGCGAGAGGATTTCACCCTCCGAGCTCACCACCCCTATCCCCAGGGTGTGGGCCGTGCCCTCCAGACCCAGGCAGAGCATCCTCCCTTACTGGAAGGGGGGAGATTTTAGGAGGAGGGATGAAGGTCTTAATACGCTCTCTCCCCGAGTCAATCGATGGCGGTCTTCGACAGGAAGGCGGAGCCTCACACTCCCCCCCTCCTCAGGGAGCTGGAGGAGAAGGCCAGGGCCATCCGCAGGGACTCCCTGATCATGACCACCGAGGCCGGCTCCGGCCATCCGGGGGGCTCCCTCTCCTGCGCCGACCTCCTCTCCGTCCTCTACTTCCACCACCTCCGCTACGATCCCTCGAACCCGGGATGGGAGGGAAGGGACAGGTTCATCCTCTCGAAGGGGCACGCCTGTCCCGCCCTCTACTCCGCCCTCTCCCTCGCAGGTTTCTTCCCCCGGGAGTGGCTGCGCACGCTCAGGAGGCTGGGCAGTCCCCTGCAGGGGCATCCCGACTCCACCTCCACGCCCGGAGTGGAGGCCTCCACGGGCTCCCTGGGCCAGGGCCTCTCCATAGGGTGCGGCATGGCCCTGGCGGGGAGGCTGGACCGGAGGGATTACAGGGTGTACGTGCTCATGGGAGACGGGGAGCTGGACGAGGGGCAGGTCTGGGAGGCCGCCATGTTCGCCGCCCACCAGAGACTGGACAACCTGGTGGGGATAGTGGACAGGAACCGTATCCAGCTCGACGGTTTCACGGAGGAGATCGTGGGGCTGGAGCCCCTGGCGGAGAAGTGGAGGGCCTTCGGATGGAACGTGGTGGAGGTGGACGGGCATGACCTCAGGCAGGTGGCGGAGGCCCTCGACGGCGCGGAGGGGGTGAAGGGAAAGCCCACGGTGCTTCTGGCGAGGACGGTGAAGGGGAAGGGCGTTTCGTTCATGGAGAACCAGGTGAAGTACCACGGTACCCCCCTCACCAGGGAGGAGCTGGAGAGGGCGCTGGAGGAGCTGGGAGGATGAGGCCCTCGGCTTCCATGAGGGAGGCCTACGGCAGGACGCTGGCGGAGCTGGGGGAGGAGCACCCGGAGATCGTGGTGGTGGATGCGGACCTCTCCACCTCCACCCAGACCTCCCTCTTCGCGAAAAGGTTCCCGGACAGGTTCTTCAACGTGGGTGTGGCAGAGGCCAACCTGATGGGTGTGGCAGCGGGCCTGGCCTCCTGCGGCAAGCTCCCCTTCGTCAGTACCTTCTCGGTCTTCGCCACCGAGAAGGGACTGAGCCAGTTCAAGCAATCCATCGCCTACCCCAACCTCAACGTGAAGGTGGTGGTCACCCACGCCGGGCTCTCGGTGGGGGAGGACGGGGCCTCCCACTTCTGCCTGTGGGATCTGGCGGTGATGCGCTCCCTCCCCCGCACCACCGTGATCGTCCCGGCGGATGCGGTGGAGACGGGGGAGGCGGTGAAGGCCCTCGTCCGCCACAGGGGACCGGCCTTCCTCAGGCTCCCGAGGGCCAAGACGGGGCTCGTCTACGGGGAGGGGTACACCTACAGGGGGGAGAGGCTGGAGTTCAGGATAGGGGGGAGCGTGAGGCTGGAGGAGGGTGAGGATGCCACCATCCTGGCCACCGGTCCGCTGGTGGTGGAGGCGCTGGAGGCCTCCGAGGCCCTGAGGAAGGAGGGCCTGAGGGTAGGGGTCGTGGACGTGCACACGCTGAAGCCCCTGGACGAGAGGACCGTGCTGGAGGCCGCCTCCAGGACGGGTTACCTGGTCACGGCGGAGGACCACAGCGTCGTGGGAGGGCTGGGAGGGGCGGTGGCCGAGCTGCTGGCCGAGCGCAGGCCCACCCCGCTGAGGAGGGTGGGGGTGAGGGATGAGTTCGGGAAGTCCGGGTCCTGGAGGGAACTCTACGAGGCCTACGGCCTTACCTCCCGCCACCTCCAGCAGGCGGTGAGGGAGGTGAGGGGGATGGTCAGGTGAGAATCAAGATAGCCCCCTCCCTCCTCTCGGCCGATTTCGGTAAGCTGGAGGAAGAAATAAAGGAGGTGGAGAGGGGAGGGGCAGACCTCCTCCACTGGGACGTGATGGACGGCCACTTCGTCCCCAACCTGACGGTGGGTCCCTCCGTGATCCGCTGCGTGAGGGAGAGGACCGACCTCCCCTTCAACGTCCATCTCATGATAGAGAGCCCGGAGAAGTACCTGAAGAGGTTCGTGGAGGCGGGCGGGGACATCGTGACGGTGCACGTGGAGACCTGTTCGAATCTCCGCCGCACCCTCTCCTCCCTGAGGAGGATGGGGGTGAAGGTGGGGGTGGCCCTGAACCCCGAGACTCCCCTTTCCTCCGTGGAGGGAGTGATGGAGGAGGTGGACCTCCTGCTGGTGATGACCGTTCACCCAGGCTTCGGGAGCCAGAAGTTCCTCAAGAGCACCCTCCCGAAGCTCAGGAGGGCCGGCAGACTGGTGAAGGAGAGGGGGCTCGGGCTGGACCTGGGAGTGGATGGGGGCATCTCCGTGGAGACGGTCCCCCCCGTGGTGAGGGCCGGGGCCAACCTGCTGGTGGCAGGCACCGCCATCTACGGGCAGAGGGACAGGGCGCTGGCCATCCGCAGGCTCAGGGAAGCCGCGTGTAGCACCGAATGAAGCGCTCCAGCGAGCGGTCGTAGGTCCGCTCTATCTCGGGAGGGAAGAAGCACCCCGGGAGCTCCTTCCTGCTCCAGTGGTACCTCAGGCACTCGCAGCACACTCCCTTCCTCGAGCAGGGTTCGTAGGTGCAGGTGCAGTTCCTCAGGTTCTCCCTGAGGGAGCAGCTCCTCTCTTTCTTTCCCGCCATCCTCCACCTGAGGAGGAAAGGGGAAAAAAGGCTATGCCAGGATCCCGTACCCTATGAGCCTCCACCTGCCCCCCACCCTCCTGCTCAGGGCTACCCTGGCACCGGGTGAGGCGCAGACCAGACGGGTGAGCTTCACCTCGGCCCTTTCCCCCTTCATCTTCACCACCGTGCCCACCGTGGTGGCGGTCCCCACGTTCAGGACCAGCTGCTCCCCATGGGCCAGGGGCTTCACCTCCAGCTCCTCGGGCAGACCCACCACCCTCTCCATCAGGTGCACCTCCAGCTCCAGCGAGCTCAGGACGGGGGGCATCGCTCCCTCCTTCCCCACCACGCACCCCACCAGACGGTCCGCCTTCGTGAGGAAGGGGTCCAGCAGGGTGGAGACGCCTATCAGTCCCCCCGGCACGGCCTCCTCCAGCCTCTCCTTCCCCGCCTGGATGGAGGCCACCTTGCTTTTCAAGGGGGTGAAGGTTCCTCCCTCCTGAACCCCAGGCATGATCTCTATCTCGTCACCCACCCTCAGCTTTCCCTGGGAGAGCATCCCTCCCACCACCCCCCCCACCAGCTCCTCGGGCCTGGTCCCTGGCCTGTTGGTGTCGAAGGACCGGGCGACGTACATCAGGGGGGGCCTGGAGAGGTCCCTGGTGGGGGTGGGGATGTTCTTCTCGATCTCCTCTATCAGCACGTCCAGGTTGGCCCTGTGGATGGCCGAGATGGGTATCACGGGGGCCTCGGCGGCGAAGGTCCCGGAGAGGAAGCGGCGGATCTGCTGGTAGTGCTCCACCACCTTCTCCTTCGGCACGAGCTCGATCTTGTTCTGAACCACCACCACCCGGTGCACCCCCGCGATGTCCAGGGCGGCCAGGTGCTCCTTCGTCTGGGGCTGGGGGCAGGGCTCGTTGGCGGCTATCACCAGCACCGCCCCGTCCATGATGGCGGCCCCGCAGAGGGTGGTGGCCATCAGGGCCTCGTGCCCCGGGGCGTCCACGAAGGAGACCCTGCGGGAGAGTTCCGTCTCACCCCCGCAGTACGGGCACTTCCCTTTGGTGCTGTACCTCCCGCAGGAGCGGCACCTCATGAAGGAGGTGTCGGCGTATCCCAGCCTGATGGTGATTCCCCTCTTGATCTCCTCGCTGTGCGTGTCCGTCCAGATCCCTGAAAGGGCCTCCACCAGCGTGGTCTTCCCGTGGTCCACGTGCCCTATCATCCCTATGTTCACCACGGCCTGAGGCATCTCCTCCCTCTCTCCCTCCTCTCTCTTAACCCTACCGAGGGCTCAGACCGACACGAGGGAGAGCAGGAGGTAGGAGGAGGTGAAGACGAGGGCCGAGACCAGGACCATGCGCCTGGCCGTGAGGAGGAACTCCACCTCCTCCCCGCCCGTCCTCAGGAGGGAGAGGTACCAGGCCAGGAGGAGGGAGAGCAGGAGGGAGGTGAGGCCCAGGGCCAGCTTGAGGAGCACCAGCTCTCCCGCCTCCACCATCCCGGGCAGGAAGGGAAAGGAGGCGAGGCCGGCGCCAGCCGCCCTCTCCCTCACGAGGAGGGAGACCCCGGAGAGGAGGCCGGTGGCCCAGAGGGACATCGCGCAGACGAGGGGGATGAGGAGCATCGCCATCAGACCCAGGTTCCCCAGGCTCTCGTCCATCTCCTCCCTGAACCTCCTCTCCACCCTCCTGAGCATCCCCAGGAACTCACCGGCCAGCATGCAGGCCCTCCCCGCCGCCTGCTCCGAGGTCCTCCTCACCTCCACGATGACCTTCAGGAAGGAACGCACCAGCGAGCTCCTGATCCTCTCCCCCTGCCTTCCCCTGCCGAAGAGGGCCTCCCCCACTCCTACCCCCAGTCTTTCCTGGGTCCTCGCCACCTCCTCCAGCTGCTCCGAGAGCTCGGAGCCCTCCATGAGCTCGGCGGTCTCCCTCAGGGCCTCCCCCATCGACTTGCCGTCCAGCATGCGGGAGCCCATGGTGCCCAGGGCCACCTCCCAGTCCCCCAGCTTCCTTCTCTCCTCCTCCCTGAGCCTGGTCCTCGGACCGAGGGAGAGGGTGGCGTGCAGGTAGAGGGCCCCGGCCGCCCCCCAGATCACCCAGAGGGAGTCCCCCCACCCCCATCCCCTCCAAACGTGGAGGAAGAAGGGGGAGGAGAGGAGGAGGAAGAGGCACAGGGGGGCCAGGAGGAGCAGAGGGCCCTTGGGACCCGGGGGGAGTTCGGGAGGGGGGAGGGTGGGGGGTCTCTTGCCCCCGGCGTAGAGGCAGAAGATCCAGAAGGAGAGGAGGACCAGCAGGCAGAGGGGGAGGAAGAAGCGCAGGCCGAGCCCCATGCCCGCCATGCCGAAGAGGGGGGAGAGGCCTATGCCCACCACGATGAGGAGGGAACCGAAGATCACGAAGGCGGCGGTGAGGGGTACCAGCTGCTCCAGCTCCCTCCTGAGGAAGGCCTCCCTGCTCTCCAGCAGTCGCTCGGGCGCCCTGGAGAGGTCCCTGAGCCTCAGGGCCTCCTCCCTCTCCCCGGTGGAGCGCAGGATGTCGAAGAGGGCGGTCCTCACCCCCTCGTCCACCCTGCCCCACTTCCCCGCCAGGTGGGTGAGGAGCTCCCTGGTGCTCCCGTACCTCCTCCTCTCCACCTCCACCATTCCCCTCCTGAGGTCCTCCGCCAGCCTGCCCTCCCCCTGGGCAGCCTGCAGGACGGCCCCCCTCAGGTCTGGGCGGGAGTGGAGGGCGAAGGAGAGGACCATCACGGTGTTCACCGCCTCCTCCCTCGCCTTGCTCCTCCTCAGCCCCTGGAGGTGGAAGGGATAGAGGTAGAAGAGGAGGCCTAGGAGGAGGGAGGAACAGAGGGAGAGGGAGGGGAGGTACCAGGGGAAGGAAGAGAGGAGGGCGAGGGGGAGAAGGGGCAGGAAGGGGAGGAGGAGGGAGGCGAGGAAGCCCGCCAGGAACTCCCCGGGCTCCACTTCCGCCTCCCGCAGGGCTTCGAGGGTGGAGGGGCTCAGCCCCTCTCCCCTGATCCCCGTCACCCTTCTCCAGAACCGGCAGTGGGCGCGGTAGAGGGAGAGGCCGGGGGAGCCCATCTCACCCTCCCCTCAGCCACCCGAGCCACTCCCGGAAGGTCCCCTCCCCCGCCCCCTGTTCCCTCACGAGCGAAAGGTATCTGCCGTAGCTCCTGGTGACCCCCTCGAGCTCGATCAGGGAGGGATCTTCCCCGGAGAGCTCCACCAGCCTGGCCTTCACCAGGGCCTCCCACAGGATCTCCTCCAGCACCTCTTCCTCCTCCCTTCCCTCCCTCCTGCACACGAAGGGCACGAGCTCGCTCCCGCCCTCCTCCGGGGGGAGGAAGCGGAGCCTCCTCGCGGCCTTCCTCACCCACGCTTCCCCCGGCCTGCGGGAGGAGAGCTCCTTCAGGATCTTCCTGTCGCCCTCCAGCAGGGAGAGGGGGAAGAGCAGGTCCCTTTTCCTGTCGTAGGAGAAGAGATCCGAGTACTCGGGTTCCTCACCCCCCTTCTTCCTCACCTCCGAGACCTCGATCACCCTTCTCACCGTTCCCTCCTTCCCCCTGAAGCGCGCCGTCCCCACCACCAGGTCCACGTGTCTGTACACGGCGGGGGGAAGGCCGAGGATGCGGCAGATAAGCTCGTACATCTCCCTCCTGCTCCTCGCGTGGAAGCTGCTCACCACGGGCTGGCTCCCCCTCCTCGCCGCGGCCCCCAGCGCCGCCCTCACAGCCTCCCCCGATCTGACCTCGGCGATGAACCAGTGGGCAGGGCCGCCCCTGAGGAAGGCCTCTATCTGCCTCTCGAGCTCCTCGGGTCTCCCTATCCTCACGTTCTCCACGGAGTAGCCGCACCTCACGAACTCCTCCACGTGCAGCTCGGGGGTGTCCTGGAAGCAGATCACGTGGTGCTCCCTCCCCACCTCGGGCAGGAGGCTCTCCAGCAGGCTGGTCTTGGCGCTCCCCACCTCCCCTATGATGAAGGCCGAGGCCCCCTCCCTCACCGCCCACGAGAGGAAGGAAGAGGCCAGGGGGGTGAGGCTCCCGCGCTGGAGGAAGAGGGGCTGGGTCCAGGTCCTCTCCCTCCTCTTCCTCACCGCCATGCCCACTCCCTTCCCCCAGAGGGCGGGGTCCCTGGCCAGGAAGACCCTGAGGCCGAGCTCCTCCACCTCCGCGTCCAGCTGGGGCCTCACCTCGTCGAAGGAGGTCCCCATCCTGGAGGCCAGCCTCTCCGCCAGGGAGAGGAGGAAGGGCGTGGAGCAGTGGATGCCCGTCTCGCACAGGTCCCACCTCTCGTGGACCACCCTCACGGGCTGGAGCTCCGGAGGGGAGGGGAAGAGGAAGTCGGTGAGGTGCTCGTCCCTGCTCAGGGCCTCCAGCACCCCGTAGGAGGTCCAGGAGGAGAGGAGGAGGGAGAACCCCTCCAGTTTCCTGGCCGGATACCTCTCTCCCCCCTTCTCCAGGAGGGCCCTCCTCCAGCCTTCCTGCAGCTCCTCCAGGGGAGCGGGCTCCTCCAGGAAGACCTCCTCCAGCAGCTCCATCTCCTCCTCGGGCAGGGAGAACTCCGGAAGCTCGAGCTCGTAGAAGGGGAGGGGTGAGTCCTCCCTCCTGTAAATTCTCACTTTTCCCCTCCCTTCCTCGAGGGAGTAGGTGTCCAGCACCTCACCCTTCCCGCTGAAGGGCAGGATGAAGCAGTCGGCGAAGAAGGGGCGGAGGACCTCCCGGGACGCCTCCTTCCAGAGGGAACTCAGGCGGCGGTATCTCCCCTCCAACTCCTTCAGGAAGGAAGAGAAGAGAGAGGTGCACTCCCGGCACTTCCCCTTCCCGGCCCTCACCCGCGGGTGCGGGACCTCCAGGGTCCGCAGGAAGGAGGTCAGGGTTCCCTCCACCGCTTTCGCCCTCTCCCCCACGCACTCCCGGCATTCCTTCCTCCCTCCCGTCCCCAGCCTGCTTCGCTCGGAGAGGAGGGGGCGGAGGGACCTGAGTTCACTGAGGAAGGGAGGGAGGAAGGGATAGAGGCGGTGGTAGGAACGCCTGAGGATCACCCCCTCCACCTCCCTCTCGAGGAGGTGGACCAGCACGCACTCCCTGCAGGAGGGATCCGAGAGGGTGGCTCTACCACGGCAGTGATGACACTCCACCTCCGCCAGCCTGAGGGGACCGGAGAGCTCCACCTTCATCCGCTCTGGTCCGGCCTTCCGGAGCTCCATAACTTTTTCCCTTTCCTCCCCGCTTTTTGTGGATTTTGAGAGGTCTTTTTTAGTGGGGAGGGTTTGGGGGAAGATGGATCTCCCCCTCTACCTCCTCTTCGGGGCCCTCACCGCCCTCCTCCTGGCCTCGGCCTTCCTCTTCCAGCTCACCGCGCAGGCGAGGGAGGCCGTGGACGAGCAGGCCTGGGGGCTCCTGGAGGGCCTGGCCCGCTCGGCCTTCTCCCTCCTCCCCGGGGAGGAGACGAGGGTGAACCTCCCGCCCTCCCTGGGGGGATGCGCCTACGAGTTCCGGGTGGAGGGGAACGTCCTCCGCGTGAGGATCCTGGATGGGGTGAGGGAGGGGAAGCTCTACTCCCTTGAACTCGCTGAGGAGGTGAGGGTGGAGAACTCCTCCTTCGGGGGAACGGTCTACCTGCGAAGGGAGGAGGGTGGTCTGGTTCTCTCCTCCTCTCCCCTTCCTCCCCTTCCCTCTCCTTCTTCCTTCTCCCCCTCTTCCTCCCTCCTCCCGCCCTTCTGTTCCCTCGCCAGGGAAAACCCAAGGGTCGCTTCTGCCCTCCTCCTCTCCTTCTCTCTCTACGGGGACCCCGAGGGATACGCAGTGAGGGGGGAGAGCGTGGCGGTGAGGGTGGGCGGCAGCTGGTTGCTGGTGGGTGGGAGGGAAACGGCTGAGAAGGTGGGAGCGGTGGAGAACGCCTGGGTGGTGGAGAGGGTGGAGGAGGGGAGCTGTGGGGGAGCATGGGAGGACTGCCCTTCCGTGGGGGAGGCGGTCTCGGGGGGATGGGCCCTCACCCCTTCCCAGGCCCTCTCCGAATTCCTGGGAAGGGCGTGGAGGTGGGAGAACGGCGTGGTGGAACCAGAAAACCTCACGTGGAGGGCGGCCGCGGTCACCACGGCGGTAGGTTCCTTCCCCGCCTACCGTTTCGAGTTCAGCTCGGGAGGGGAGGACTTCGTGGTCTACTACAGGATGCTGAGGTGGTGGTACCTGGAGAACTCCCCGGGGTTCTTCATGCAGAGCGAGCCCAGCCTGGAACCAGTCTAGTTCCTGGTTCTTCAAAAAGGGCAGGGGCGACCGTCAAACTCCCTCGATCATCCTGATGATTTTAGAGTACAGCTCCGCCGAACACCTCCAGCCTGAGCTTACCATATCGTCCAAGGCCAACTTCGCCCTTTCCTTCGAGATCGACCCAAGCTTTACCAAAAGGGCGAGGATGAAGGCGGTGCCCCCGTGCTCGATTCCGTAGACCTTGGCTGCGTCCCTGGCCACTCTGTCGTCCACCACCGCCATTCCTCCGACTTCTTTCGCCAGGGCCAGAACCTCCGCATCCGCCGGGTGGAGCTCGGGTACCCTGCAAAGCAGGCGGAGGAGCTTCTCGTTTCGGACCCTCACGATTTTCAACGTTTCCTCTTGGAGGATTCTCTCGATTATGAGGGCATCCTTCGCCGCCTTTTCCTTTCCCTTGTTTAAGACCTCTTCTTTAACGCTGGGGGGGATGAGTTTCTCACAGGGTATGTCCCTCAAGAGGGGGAGGAGGCCTACCTTGGCCAGATACATCAGGGGGGTTGAGTTGAAAACGAGACGCATGCAGCCTTCATCGCGAGATTTTTTTGGCCAATCCGAATTCGCGCTCTATTTCTTCCGGCGACAGATGCACCCACTCGATTTTTCGATCCCTCACCAGCTCTGATATCTCCCAGAGGGAAACGCCCGCCAGTTCCGCCGCTTTCGCGAAAGTTATTTTTCCCTGCCTCAGCAGTTCCAGCGCCCGCTCCTTCCTCCACTCCGAGATACCACGCTCGAGGATTTTTCTGACCGCGGTTGATTTGTCCACGCCCTCCACTTTTATGAACTCCCTTATGTACCGGTCGATTTCTTCCGGAACCCGTGCGCCGAGAGGCTTGGACACCATTCCTTTTTTCTTGTTTACGTTTGTATATAAATGTTTACAAGAGACACCAATTTATCCAGGGTTTCGGCTCAGTCCCAGAGCTCCACCTCCACCCTCTCTCCCCCCTCCACCACCTCCGTGTCCTCCGGGACCGCGAAGAAGCCGTCCGAGCCCGTGAGGGAGCTGAGGATCCCGGATCCCGTCACCCTGAGGGGCTCCGCCCAGAGCTTTCTTTTCCTCTCCAGGAGCCTCACCCTCACCACGTCCACCCTTCCCAGGGAGGAGGCCACCTTCCTGGTCACCCTCGCCTCCACCTTCCTGAGCCCCCTCTCGGGAGGGAGCCCCTGCATGAGGCGGAGGAGGGGTCTGACCAGGAAGACGAAGGAGATGAGGCAGGCCGCCGGGAAGCCCGGGAGGCAGAACACGGGTTTCCCCCCCACCCTCCCGAAGGCCGTGGGACTTCCAGGCCTCAGGTTCACCCCGTGGAAGAGGAGCTCTCCCTTTTCCCCCACCAGCTCCGGCACCAGGTCCTCCTTCCCCACGGAGGTCCCGCCGGAAATCAGCATCACGTCCCCCTTCCTCACTCCCTCCCCCAACCTCCTCTCCAGTTCCTTCCTCTCGTCAGGACACCTCCCCAGCCGGAGGGGGAGGGCCCCGCACGAGCGCACGGCGCAGCTCAGGGAGTAGGAGTTGATGTCGGGGATCTCCCCCCTCCCCAGCTTTTTCCCCGGCTCCCTCAGCTCGGAGCCCGTCGAGAGGATGGAGACCCTCGGTCTTCTGAACACCCTCACCCTCCCCATCCCCAGGCAGGCCAGCATCCCTACCTCCTGGGGCCCCAGTCTCCTCCCCCCCTCCAGCGCCCTTTCCCCCCTCTTCACGTCCTCTCCCCTCCTCGAGACGTTCTTCCACGGGGTGACGGGGGCGAGCACCTCTATCTCCCTCCCCTTCCCCCTGGTGTGTTCCACCATCACCACCGCGTCCGCCCACGGGGGAAGGGGTCTGCCCGTCATCACCTGTACGGCCTTCCCGGGGCCCACCCTTTCCCTCACCACCTCCAGCGTGCGGGGTGAGGTCTCGCTGGCGCCGAAGGTGTCGGAGGCCCTCACGGCGTACCCGTCCACGGCGCTCCTGTCGAAGGGCGGGAAATCGGTGGGGGAGAGGAGGTCTTCGAACAGGACCCTCCCGCATGCCTCCTCCAGCCGTACCTCCTCGGGTCCCAGGGGTCCGGAGGAGGAGAGGACCAGCCTGAGGGCCTCTTCCACCCGCAGGTACTCCCTGAAGCCCCTCCACCTACTCCCTGGCATGCTTCACCAGGTGCCCCAGCTCGGGGAGGAGGAGCTTCATCCCGACCTCCACGGAGGAGGGTGCCCCCGGCAGACAGCAGATGAGTTTCCCCTTCGACACCCCGAAGATGGACCTCGTGAGGAGGGCGGGGGTCCCCACCATCTCGTACCCCATCGCCCTCAGCCTCTCCCCGAAGCCCGGCAGCTCCTTCTCCAGCAGGGGACGCAGCGTCTCCACGGTCACGTCCCTGCGGGTGATGCCCGTGCCACCGCAGGTGAAGATGGCGTCCACACCGGGGTCTTCGAGGTGTTTCTTCACGGCCCCCAGGATGAGCTCGGGCTCGTCGGGGACGAGGTCCCTCACCACCTCGTGCCCCTCTCCCTTCAGCTTCTCCTCCATGATCCTTCCCGAGAGGTCCTCGTCCCTCCCCTCCAGCCTGGCCCTGTACCTGGAGTCGCTGATGGTGATCACGGCCACCCTGAGCTTCTTGGGCGCCGCCCTCCTGTGCTCCTCGAAGCCCATCTTTTCCCTTACCGCTTCCTTTGTATTTGAACCTTAGAGAGCTTGCTGGGTGAGCTTGGGAAGGTCGGCACGCTCTGGAGGAGGGCTTTTTTTTCTCGCCGGTGTTGAGAGAAGGGCCCTCCCAGGACGAGGAAAGGGTGGAGGGCAGGGTTGGGTCCCATCTCCTCATCGCCCTTCCAGCGAAGGGGACGCAAACTACAGTTCCACCCCGCACGCGTGCGCCCGCTTTCTCTTTGGGATGGTGGGGGAATTCACGAACTCCGGCGGTCTGGGGTGGCTGGTCCTTACCCTCTTTCGGGGATTTCCTTGATCTTCTCCACCACCCTCACGTCGGTGATGCGGGTGGTGGGGTACTGCCCCCTCTCGTCCTTCTCCAGCCCCTTCACCATGTCCCAGACGGTGAGGAGGGCGGCCGTCACCCCCACCAGGGCCTCCATCTCCACCCCCGTCCTCGCCACCGTCCTGACCTCGACGGTGGCCCTCACCCCCTTCTCGAAGGGCACCACCCTCGCCTCCAGGTGGGTGAGGGGAAGGGGGTGGCAGTGGGGGAGGATTTCCGAGGTCTTCTTGGCGGCGAGGAGGGCGGCGAACTCCGCCGCGGCCAGCGGATCGCCCTTCTCCACCCTCTTCTCCCTGATGGCCCTCACGGTTCCAGGCCTGAGGAGGATCTCCCCCTCGGCCCTGGCGGTCCTCACCACCTCCTTTTTTCCGCTCACGTCCACCGTTCTGGCCATCTTTCCCCCTTTCCCCTTCCTTCCTTTAACCTTTGGGGAGGGATTTGTATTACCATCTTCTATTTTGGTATTACCAGTATTCTCGTTTCGTCTTCCGACGAGGGTCCTTTCGTCTTTCAACGAGTTCTTTCCCGGTTCTTTTCCGCGGCGGAAGGCTCGAAACCCTTAAATAGCCACCTCTTGAGACCTTAAACCGAAAAAAAGGAGGAATGGAAAATGAAGGAAAAAGCGGCGCTAGCGATCGCAGCGTTGATGCTAGTTTCCCTAGCGATGGGAATCACGATAGGCACGACCACCACGGTCACCGGGGCGCACACGCCCTCAGTCTCTGTGGACAAAACCAAAGTCGTAGGCGGCTACAGCGGGGTTTTCACCATCACCGTGACGAACGCCTCCGGTTCCACGCACGCCATCAAGGAGGTGCAGCTGACCCTGCCCTCCGGCTGGTCTGGAGGCAACCCGCTGAAGAAGGTCCCGAAGGACAACGTAGTCCTGCTGGTGGGTGACAACCTTGTGGTTCTGCCGGCGGGGACTGTCTTGGAAGTCTTCGCCGAAAACAAGGACAACATCATCATCCCTGAGAACACCGACGTGATCATCCCGAAGTACGAGAACTTCTACTTCGGAATTCAGCGCTACCAGCTACTGGAGAACGCCATCATGGAGCCCACCAATGATAGGAAGACGGATAATTTCGAGACTATGAAGGGGATAGCAGGTTGCGTGGATAACGAGGAGAACTTCAAGTTGGCCAAGCCCCTCACCGTCACACTGTGGCAGGACAACCGGCTCAGGCTCCTCCAGGACACCCTCGTGATACTGGACAGTGACAACATAGTGATACTGCCGGAGAACCTCCTGGCCCAGGTGGTTGCTGACACCAACGAGAACGAGCGCGAGAACCTGGATGTGACGCCAATAAAGGAGATAAAGGTGAAGGTGAAGGAGAACACCTTCAGGTGCGTCTCCTCCAGCCTTTCCACCAGTCCTTCCCTCTCAGGGGTCAACATGAGCGGGGAGCTGGTGCAGCTGGTGGAGAACATCGTGGTGATACCCGCCAACACGGTGGTGAAGATAGAGGGTAACCTCAGGGCTAAGATCCCGGAGAACACGCAAGTGATAAGGGAGAGCGGAAAGAAGCTGGAAGTGGCTGCGGCCGAGAACTTGCCTGCTAACTGGATGCAGGCCACCAACAAGTGGACGGCGATAGGGGACAACACCCTGGCGCCCGGCAGCAGCTTAGAGTTCCCGGTAAGGTTAACCGCTCCTTCGGCCGCTGGCACCTACACCCTCTACGTGACCACCACCGATACCGCGGGCATCATCATCGACACCCCCGTGCAGATTACTGTGGACAACGCCGCTCCTTCCCTGACCATCTCGGTCTCCCCGAGCTGGGTGAAGGGAGGGGTGGAGGTTACGGTAACCGTGAAGGGTAATGAGCCCTTCACCTTCGACAACGTATTCGTGGCAGAAAACAATGGAGAGAACGTGCCTCTCACCATGACGCCTAACGCCGACAACACGGAGTGGACCGGAACCTACACCACGGGCGAGAACGAGAACAGGGATGGCTGGGCGACGATTACGGTGGTGAAAGCCAAGGACGACTTGGGCAACTCCACCACCGTCTCCGACAACACCAAGCTCTTCATCGACAGGAGGAAGCCTGGCAAGCCCAACCTAGGCGCGATGGGCTTCCCCGGCGCCTGGGATTCCAAGTCCAGCTTCGCCATCAACTGGACCTTCACCTTAGCCAACGCTCTCACGGAGGACAACTTGCCCTTCGTTCCGTCAGGTTACAGCCCCGAGAACATGAAGCTCGTAATCCTAGTGGACAACGCCGAGGTGGCCACTCTCACCGCGGGTCCCACGGGAAGGGTCAGCTACGCGCTGACGCTCTCCGATGGGAAGCACGTGGTGGGTGCCTACTTCGCGGACAAGGCGGGTAACAAAGGAGAGGAGAACCTGGAGAACGTAGTTATCGACAACAACAAGCCCACCATCACCTTCGTCTTCCCGGAGAACGGGCAGTACATCAAGGACAACACGCCCACCATCCAGGTAATCATAGCGGACACCGTGGGGGTGGAGAACAGCAGGGTCATCGATGGTGTCACTGACAACGATGGGTACAGGGTGGGCCTCTACCTCGAGAACGGCACACCCATAGATGAGAACCTCGTGCCGAGCGCCAATCCGACCCAGACTGACAACGTGGCGGGAAGGATTGTCTTCACCACCTTCACCTTCGAGAACACCTGGCCAACTGAGCTCCCCGACAACACCTACATCCTCCGCGTCGTAGCAGGAGACAACCTCAGGCTCGAGAATCTCTGGATCAAGTTCACGGTGGACACGCACGCGCCCCCCTCGCCCCCGTCAACCAGCTTGGTGGGGAGCATCACGGCCGGGACGCTGGCTGATCCCACCGGAACGAAGAACAGGACTATGAGCCTGAGGGGTACCGCGGAGGCTGGTGCCACCATCA
>JAWCKR010000012.1:0-21533 GCA_038851755.1 Hadarchaeales archaeon (SeqCode)
ACATGGACGTGTTCTTGACCAACGTGATCCAGTCCATCTTCGAGTCCCAGCCCAGGGAGCACCCCGAGCTGAAGGTGCTCCTGATCTTCGACGAGGTCCACAGGCTGCTTCCGAAGTACGGGGGGAGCGGGGCAGGTGAGCTCCAGCTGGAGAGGGCGGTGAGGGAGTTCAGGAAGTGGGGTATAGGGGTGATGCTGGTCTCCCAGACCATCGCCGACTTCTCAGAGACCATCAAGACCAACTGCCGCACCCAGGTGCAGTTCTGGACCAGGGAAGAGGGGGAGCTGCAGCGCATAGCCCAGAAGTACGGGGACGAGCACGTGAGGTCCGTGTCCAGGGCCCCGATAGGCTTCGGGATGGTGGTGAACCCGGACTACAACCGCGGCAGGCCGTACTACGTGAACTTCAGGCCCATCCTGCACTCTCCCTTCAGGCTCTCCCCGGAGGAGCTGGACAAGTACTACGCCGCCGACGACAGGATCGAGAACATCAGGTTCAAGCTGAAGAAGCTCGAGGAGAAGGGGGTCGATGTCTTCGACCTGCGCATCGAGCTGGGCCTGGCCCAGCGCAAGCTGGAGGAGGCCTCCTTCGACATGGTCAACGCCTACCTGGACTCCCTGGAGCCCAGGGTGGACGAGGTCTGCGCCAAGCACAAGCTGAAGGGCATAAAGAGGGTGATCGAGCTGGTGCCGGAGGAGGAGATCAGGAAGACCCAGATGGCGGCCCTCAGGGAGCGCGAGAGGCAGCTGGCGATGATGAGGAGGCCCCCGGAGATCGTGGAGGCCTACAAGGAGATCCTGGGTCCGAAGAAGGAGGTGAAGCACGGGGAGGCGGAGAAGCCCCTGAAGGAGGAGAAGGAAGAGGAGATGGTGCACCCGGAGGCCAGGGGGGAGAAGCTGGAAGAGGAGCCCAAGGAGAAGGCTAAAGGGGAGGAAAAGAAGAAGAAAAATGGGGGCAAAAACGGTGGCTCCAACGGGAAGAAGAAGGGGTGAGGGATGAAGCTGAAGAAGAAGGAGGAGAAGGAAGAGAGGAAGGAGGACCCCTCACCCGCACCCTCCCAGGCCGGGGGGGGAGAGAAGGCCCCTCCCCTGGGGATGAGGCTGGACCAGCTGGAGGCGCAGGTCACCGCCCTCACCAGCTTCAGGGAGGTCTACGATGCCAGGTTCACCACCCTCAGCGAGAAGATAGGGGAGATCAGGTCCATGGTCCTCACGCAGGCCAAGGACAACGCGGAGCTGAAGGCCAAGGCGGAGAAGGCCCTGATGGCCATAGAGGGGATAAAGCCCGAGGAGTTCAGGGCGGCCATCATGAGGAGGGACGCCGAGATAGAGAAGCTGAACACCAAGTTCGTGACCCTGGAGGAGATGATCAAGAACCTGATGAACGAGATGAAGGAGTTCAGGTCCGCCCTGGCCCAGTTCAAGGGGATGGAGGCCATCCTGGGTATGACGGACGAGGCCAGGAAGAACATGATCAGGATCCAGCAGCTGAAGGACCAGGTGGAGGTGATGTCGGACAAGGTGATGGCGGCCTTCCTGGAGTTCCAGAGGGGCTTCAGGGACGTGACCAACCTCTCCCTGAAGCTCACCACCCTGGAGGAGACGGTGAAGCCCCTGGAGAAGGCGGTGAGCCAGATGGACGTGGTGGTGAAGCAGGCGGTAACCAAGGCGGAGCTGGCGAAGCTCACGGGTGACCTGGAGACCCTTAAGCGCTTGGCTCAGGAGATCAAGGAGCACTACGAGAGGCTCTCCTCCAGGAAGGATGCCCTGGAGGACCTCAGGGCGGAGCAGAGAAGGGAGCTGAAGAGGCTGGAGGCCAAGTACAGGAAGGAACTGTCGAAGATAAATGCCAAGGTGAGGGTGCTGGAGAGGGTTTCTTCGAGGATCCTGAACCTCCTCCTCTCCGCTAAGTAGCTTAAAAGGCGGGTTTTGCAGGTTTATTTTGAGGGTGGAAAGGTGCACACGGGGTGGGAGAACAAGAGAGGGTCCACAGGCCTATACCCTTCCACCCAGGCCGCCCGGCGTAGGGGTTCCGAAGAGGTGAGAGGACGGTCGTGAGGAGGAAGGGTTTCGTGCTGGGGGTCTTCTCCGCGAAGGGGGGCGTGGGAAAGACCACCACCGTCTCCAACCTGGGAGCCGCCCTGGCGCAGAAGAAGAAGGGGAAGGTGGTGATCATGGAGACGAACATGACCGCCTCCAACCTGGGCCTCTACCTGGGGGTGGTGGACCCGCCCGTCGTGGTGCAGGACCTCCTCTACGGGAAGCTGAGGCCTGAGGAGGCCCTGGTCAAGACTCCCTACGGCCTCCATCTCCTCCCGGGGTCGGTGGCCTACACCGATGAGGTAATGGCGGTGGACTTTTCTACCATCGTGGACACCCTGAAGAAGAAGTACGAGATCATCCTGCTGGACACCGCCCCAGGCTTCGCCCCGGAGGTCACGGCCGCCATGAGGGTGTGCGATGCGATCATGGTCTGCTGCCAGCCCCAGATCCCGGCCATAGCGGGTACCCTCCAGACCCTGAGGATGGCGGAGCGCCTGAAGGTGCCGGTGATCGGATGCGTTCTCACCAGGGTGACGGGAAGGAGGTGGGAGATACCCATTTCGGAGATCAGGAGGACGCTGGGCTGGCCCGCCTTGGCGGAGATCCCGGAGGACGAGATGGTCCCGGAGAGCATCACCCGGGGGACTCCTGTGGTGCTCTGGGCCCCCCGCTCCCCGGCGGCGGTGGGCTACCTGAAGCTCTCGGCGCAGCTCCTCTCCCACCTGAGGCGCAGGAAGGTCAAGAAGGGGAGGAAGAAGACCAGGCGTTCCCGGCGCCTTCCGGTGATGGTGCCCCCCTCTTCCTAGCCACCTCCTCCACCGCCCTGGCCGGTGCCTCCCCCAGCCTGCGTTCGAGATCCTCCAGCAGCCTCCCCGCGAGGGAGCCCAGCTGCCAGAGGTCCACGTAGAGCTGGACGGGAGGTACGGTTCCCTCCCTCCCCAGCTTCAGGAGGTGCTCGTCCGGGGTCAGGACGAAGAGGTTGGGCCTCTTCCTGCGCGGGCCGTAGATCCTCCTCACCTCCTCGGGAGGGGCGTAGACGAAGACCCTGGAGTAGTCCACCGGGCAGGAGCCGAAGAGCCTTCGGTACCCCGAGTGGGCGGTGAGGAGCCCGAGGGAGGAGAGCCTCTCCTCCATCCTGGATATGGCCTCGGCGGAAAAGGTGGTGTACACCACGTCCCCGGAGATTTCCCTGGTGGCTGCCCAGTAGAGGAGCATCCTCCTGGGATCCACCAGCCTGAAGCCCAGCGGCCTCCTCTCCACCATCCCCATCAGCTCGAACTTGCCCACCAGGGGGTTCACCGTCCCCAGGGAGAGACCGCAGCTCCCCGCCAGCTCCTTCTGGTTGAAGAACCTCCTTCCCTTCTCGTGGTACTGGTGGAGGATTTCCCTCATCACCCTGTCTATCTTCCTCACTCCCCCACCTTCCCCGCCTCCCCTTTTTAAGGTTTCGATTTAAACCGAAACAAAACCGCCCTGGGAAACCCGCGAGGGGGAGGGCGGGGAGAGATTCTATTGGCGGGTGGAGGTGCGCACCGTTTCCTGCGAGAGGGCCCAGAGGAGGGATTCCCCCCCTGCGGGGAGGGGAGAGGCCCCTCTCTCCCTCCTCCTGAGCCTCCTGCTCCTCTTTTCCTCCCTTTCCCCCGTTCTGGCCGAGGATTGGTACGAGCTGGAGAGCTGGACGGGAGAAGGGGAGGGAACGGCGGGATGGTCGGCCCTGGAGAGCTGGGAGGGAGGGGTGAGGACGCTGGGGCCTCCTCAGCTGCTCTATCCCCCCCACGCTTCCTTCCTTCCCACGGCCACCCCCACCCTCGACTGGTCGGAGGTGAGCGGGGCCACCTCCTACCAGCTCCTGGTGGACAACGATCCGAGCTTCACCTCTCCCGAGGTCAACGTCTTCCCCACCTCCAGCGAGTACGCGGTCCCTTCCCCAGGTCTTTCCGATGGCATCTGGCACTGGAGGGTCAGGGCCAAGGCCGGAGCCCTCAGCTCCCCCTGGTCGGAGGTCAGGAGCTTCACCGTGGACACGGTCTTTCCCCCCTCACCTTCCCTCTTCCTTCCCGGGGAGGGGGAGAACCTCCTCGAGGACCAGCCCCTCTTCCTCTGGTCCAGCGTCTGGGACTCCAGTGGCGTGAGCTACATCCTGGAGATAGACAACGACCCTGACTTCGGCTCCCCCCTCTACAGGAAAGCGGGGCTGACGGAGAATCAACACAGGCTCGAGAACAAGCTCTGCGAGAACTTCTCCCCCTACCGCTGGAGGGTCTGCGCCGTGGACGGGGCAGGGAACGAGAACTGGTCCCAGCCCTACACCTTCACCCTGAAGGTCTTTCCCTCCTCCCTGGTCCAGCCCCTCTCCCCCTACTGGCAGACCTCCTCCCCCATCTCCGTGACGGTCACCGCTTCCGACAACGACGGCACGGTGGAGAACGTGGAGCTCTGGTACCGCTGGTCCCCCGACAACTCCAGCTGGAGCTCCTGGATCCTCTACGACAACCTCTCCACCTCTCCCTACACCTTCTCCTTTGTCCCCCCCAGCGGGCAGGGGCACTACCAGTTCTATTCCAGGGCGTGGGATGACAGGGGGAACTACGAGCAGGCCCCTCCGGGAGCGGAGGCGGAGGTGGGTTACGACAACACTCCACCCGCCACCCCCTCCCCCTCCCTTCCCGAGAACGGGGCCACCGTGGAGACCCCCACTCCCACCCTGGGATGGAGCGGAGTGGAGGACGTCTCCGGCGTCACGTACGAGCTGGAGGTGTACGAGAACCAGAACCTGAATCTCCTCTATCACTTGCTCCTCGCGGAAAACGTGTACCCGCTGGAGAACGCGCTTGAGAGCGGGAGCTACCGGTGGAGGGTGAAGGCCAGGGATGGAGCGGGATGGGAGAGCGGTTGGTCCGAGAACTACTACTTCACCGTCCGCCTCTGGTGGGGGCTGGAGTCCTGGTGGACGGGCTCGGCCGGCCAGGGTTTCTGGCGGGAGGTGGAGGGGTGGACGGGGACGGTGGTGGCACCCCATGTGTGGAAGGAACTGGAGGAATGGGGAGGGTCCTGTTCGACCAGAGGGGGCTGGGAGAGGGTGGAGGAGTGGGTGATCTTCACGACCTCTCCGGGAGTCTGGCATGTCCTCGAGGGATACGCGGTGTTCCTTCCCTCGTCCGTCTGCTGGTGCAAGCTGGAAGGCTTTGGTAGTGCCGTAGTGACCCAGCCCCTCTGGAGGGGGGTGGAGGGCTGGCAGGGCGGTGTGGGGGGAATCACCGGGGCCTGGAGGGAGACGGAGAGGTGGTCGGCTTCCTTCCAGGTTTTTCAGGGCTCCTGGCTTCCCTCCGACTCCTGGTCCTGTGCCTCCTCTTCCCCCGTCCCACGGCCCAGCCCGATTTCCCCCAAGGATGGGTACAACACCCAGACCTCCCCCACTCTGGAGTGGGAGAACCTCCAGCCGGCGGATAACTTCCACGTTCAGGTGGACAACGATCCCGCTTTCCCCTCCCCCAAGGCCGAGGGATGGACCTCTTCCACCTCCTTCGCTCCGGGGCCCCTGCAGGACAACCTGTACTACTGGAGGGTGAGGATGTTCCGCTCAGGCGAGAACTCCCCCTGGTCCGAGGTCCGCACCTTCAGGGTCGACACGGTGCCCCCGGCCAAGCCCCAGCTCCTCTCGGAGAACGAGAACGATTCCACACCCCTCCTGACCTGGCAGGCCCCGCCCGAGAACTCCCTCCCGCTGGCGTACTACGTGGAGGTTTCGACCTCCAAGTACTTCGAGCCCGAGAGCGTGGTTGAAAACGTCTGGGTCTCCTCCACCAGCTACGAGACCTCCTTCAAGGAGGACGGTATCTGGTGGTGGAGGGTCCTGGCCAGGGACAACGCAGGGAACACGGGTCTCTTCTCCGAGGCGCGCAATTTCAGGGTCGACACCCTCCCCCCACTGGTCCCGAGCCTGATCCAGCCGGAGAACGGAGGTTGGAGGAGTTCTTCCCCCACCTTCGCATGGCAGTCCGTCGAGGAGAACTCCAAGCCCGTGCTCTACCGCTTCTTCCTGGCATACGATGAGGGCTTCAACCTGAAGGTGGAGGACCTCTGGACCGCTTCCACCTCCCTCTCCTTCCTCCTTCCGGAGGGCACCTACTGGTGGAGGGTGGGGGCAAGGGACAACGCTGGGAACTGGAGCGGGTGGTCGGGTGGAAGGTGGTTCAGGATCGATAACACTCCTCCTTCTAAGGTTACCCTACTCCACCCCGAGAACGAGGGTTGCGTTGGTCAGCAGGTGGAGCTGGAGTGGGAGAACGCGACGGACGAGGGGGCGGGGGTAAGGTGGTACGAGGCGGAGGTGGACACCGACCCTGGCTTTTCCTCCCCGGAGTGGAGGGAGAACTCCGCGGAAAACCGTTCCTCCATCCTGCTCGAGCCGGGGGAGTACTGCTGGCGCGTCAGGGCATGGGACAACGCAGGGAACCCGGGTGAGTGGTCGGGGGTCAGGTGGTTCAGGGTGTGCAGGTGGGAGGCGCTGGAGGGATGGTCGGTGGGCGCCGGGTACTTCCCTGGATGGTACCCGCTGGAGGGATGGGTGGTCTCTTCCTCGGCGGAAGCGGGCTGGAGGAAGCTGGAGGGTTGGTCCGCGGATGCTCTGGCGGTGGCGGGTTGGTTCTCCCTCGAGAGCTGGAGTGTTCAGGTGGGGGCCCTCAGCTGGTGGAGGCTCTCGGACTCCTGGGTGGGAAGCGCCCGGACACCCGTCGGATGGAGAGTGGTGGAGGGATGGGAAGGGGGAACGGAGGCGCTCCCGTGCTGGAGGGTACTGGAGAAGTGGCAGGGACAGCTCTCCTCTCCCCCCTGCTGGTGGGTGCTGGAGGGTTGGATGGGAGGAATGAACACGGTGGTGGGCTGGAGAGCGCTGGAAGGCTGGCAGCTGCAGTCGGTGGTCCCCTCACTCTGGAGAGCGCTGGAAGGCTGGGCGGTGGCGGTTCGCTCCTCGATGCTCTGGTACTGCCTGGAGGGCTGGACGGCCTGGTTCTCCCTCCCCTCATGCTGGCGGGTGCTGGAGGGGTGGATGGTGGCTGTCCACGCTCCGGCTTCCTGGTTGGTCCTGGACTCCTGGCGGGGAGGGATGGAGGCGCCTTCCTCCTGGTTCCTGCTGGAGGGTCGCTCGTCAACGCTGGGGGCCCCAGCTCTCTGGAGGGGGCTGGAGGGATGGTCCAGCTGGCTCGTCACTCCATCCTTCTGGGGCCATCTGGAGTCCTGGCAGGCGGGAGGCGCCGGGCCAGCCGAATGGAGGATGCTGGATGCCGGGAGCGCGGGGGTGGGGGCCCAGGCTCACTGGGTGAAGGTGGAGGAGTGGATGAGTGCCGCGAGCGCCCCTGCCGGGTGGAAGGGGCTGGAGGGGTGGTCGGTAGGGGTGGAGGGCGAGGTGAGGTGGTGCAAACTCGAAGAGGTGGAGGCCTTGGCACGCGCGGGGGCGGGCTGGAGGGAAATGGAGGGATGGGCGGGCACTCTCTCCTCCCAGCCTTCCGTTTGGAGGGAAGCCGAGGGTTGGTCGGTGGGAGTCTCCTCCCCGCCCCTCTGGAAGGCGCTGGAAGGTTGGTTGGCCCAGCTCTCCTTCCCGGCTTCCTGGCACCCCTCCGACTCCTGGTCCTGTGCCTCCTCTTCCCCCTTGCCTGCCCTGCTCCTCCTTTCCCCACCCGATCGGGAGAACACCAAGGACACCACCCCCACTCTGGAGTGGGAGAACCTCCAGCCGGCGGACAACTTCGAGCTCCAGGTGGACAACGAGCCCACCTTCTCCGAGCCCGTGACCTACTGGAAGAGAGGCCTGACGGTGACTTCCCACGAGCTGGAGAACGGGCTCCAGGACAACCTGTACTACTGGAGGGTGAGGATGTTCCGCTCAGGCGAGAACTCCCCCTGGTCCGAGGTCCGCACCTTCAGGGTCGACACGGTGCCCCCGGCCAAGCCCGCTCCCCTGAGTCCTTTGGCCAGCGAGAACGTGGGGGACAACACCCCCACCCTTACCTGGCAGGCCCCACCGGAGAACTCCCTCCCGCTGACGTACTACGTGGAGGTCTCCCCCGACAAGGTCAACATAGCGGAGAATGCCTGGGTCTCCTCCACCAGCTACGAGACCTCCTTCAAGGAGGACGGTATCTGGTGGTGGAGGGTCCTGGCCAGGGACAACGCAGGGAACACGGGTCTCTTCTCCGACTGGAGGAGGTTCCGCGTGGACACCCTTCCTCCCTCCGCGCCCTCCCCCCTCTCCCCAGAGAACGACAGGTGGGTGCAGACCTCCCCGCTCCTGAGCTGGAGCGCGGTGGAGGAGAACTCCCTCCCCGTTACCCACAACTTGGTGATCCTCTACTATCCCAGCCTGCTGGTGAGGGAGAACGTGTGGACGGACTCCACCTCCTTCGCCACCACGCTGGACGAGGGAAGGTACCTCTGGAGGGTGAGGGCCAGGGACAACGCGGGGAACGTGGGGCCGTGGTCGGAGGACCGTCTCTTCGGCGTGGACAATACCCCTCCCTCGGGGGCTGAGCCCCTCTCCCCCCAGAACGGTGCCTTCTTGGACCTCGGCCAGATTCAGCTGGGGTGGACTTCTTCAATGGACGCCCCTTCCGGGGTGGATGGCTACCACCTGCAGGTGGGGGCGGGGCAGGACCTCTCTCCCATCCTCCACGAGAACGAGGAGGTGGAAGAGAACACCTACACCTGGGTGCCTCCCTCCCCGGGGATCTACAGCTGGCGCGTGAGGGCTCTCGACCTCGCCGGGAACGCGAGTGAGTGGTCGGGGGTCAGGTGGTTCAGGGTGTGCAGGTGGGAGGCGCTGGAGGGATGGACGGCCTGGGCTGAGGCGCCAGCGGGATGGGAGGCGCTGGAGGGATGGGCTGGTCACTCGTCCTCTCCCTCGGGCTGGAGGGCACTGGAGGGATGGGGAGGCGGGATGGAGGCTCCCTTCTCGGGCTGGAGGGCACTGGAGGGATGGGGCGATGGCGTCCGCGCCGTTCAGGCCTGGTGGAGGGTGGTGGAGGAGTGGACGGTCTTCCTCCCCGCGGGTGTGCTGGCGCCCGTGCTCCTCTTCCCCGAGAACGGGAGGAACCTGAAAGAGAACGCGCCCACGCTGGGCTGGGAAGCCGTCTTCCTGGCGGACAACTACAGGCTCCAGCTCTCCTCCGAGGCGCCGGAGTGGAGGGCGGAGAACGCCAGGGTGGGGAGCGAGCCCCTGCAGCTGGTGGACGGTTCCTCCAGAAGGGGGGAGGTGGTGGGAGGGTCCCTGGAGAACACCTGGTGGGAAGACGGAGTGTGCGAGAACGTGGCGGAGAACGAGGAGGACAACACCCTCAACTGGGAGCACAGGATAGAGAACGTACCACCGGCCTCCCTCTACGTGCTCAGGGTGAAAGGCAGGACGAGCGGGGATGAGAACGTGGGAGTCTACCTGTGGGAGACGGGTGGCTGGAGGTTCCTGGGCATGCTCGGGGAGGAGGAGAACTTGCTGGAGTTCTCCTTCGGCCCGCTGGAGCTGCCGAAGTACCTGGTGGACGGTGCGATCCACGTGAGGTACCTGGAGAACACCCACGACGGCGTCCGGACGGTGCTCCAGGTGGACCTGTGCGTGGTGGAGGGATGGTCCCAGGAGTTCCCCTCCACCCTCGTGGACCAGGTGCTCACGGAGAACCATTACGCTACCTCCTCCCTCCCCGACAACCTCTACCGCTGGCGCGTGAGGGCCTCGGTGGCTGGCCTGGCGGGGATGTGGTCCGAGATCAGGACCTTCAGGGTAGACACCCTGCCCCCGCAGTCTCCACCCACCCTCCTCTCCCCCATCAACGGGGACAACGAGAACACACCCACCCCCACCCTCATCTGGTCCTCCCCCCCGGAGAACTCCTATCCGCTGGCTTTCTTCGTGCAGCTGGCCTTGGATTCCCTCTTCACGCAGCCCGTGGAGAACTCCGGCTGGATCCAGCAGAACTACTGGGTTCCCTCCCCCCTGCAGGAGAACGTCTACTACTGGAGGGTCTTCGTGAAGGACAACGCGGGCAACGAGTGTCCCGTTCCCTCGATCACCTGGAGCTTCAGGGTGGACCTCACCCCGCCGCCGGCACCCACCCTCCTCTCGCCAGCGGACTGGGAGAACCTGAGAGCCGAGCCCCTCCTGAGGTGGGGGAGCGTGTGGGACGTCTCCGGGCCGGTCAGCTACAACGTGAGGGTGGAGTACGGTCCGGTCACCGTTTACGACGTGACGGTGCCGGAGAACGCCTGGCAGGTGCCGCCGCTCCAGGTTGACGGAATCTACAGCTGGAGGGTGAGGAGCCGGGACGGGGCGGGTAACTGGAGTCCCTTCACCTCACCGCGTTCCTTCCAGCTGGACAGGGTTCCACCCCCCGCTCCCTCGCCCCTCTCTCCACAGAACGGGGAGAACCTCAGGGAAGTGGAGTTCAGGTGGGCCCCGGTGACCGAGAACTCCCTGCCCGTGAGGTACAGGGTGCTCCTCAGCGACAACGAGGAGTTCCCCTACGAGAACGGGAGTTCAGAGTGGCTGGAGGGAGAGAACTGGAGGATGGACCTCACCCTCCCCGACGGGATCTGGTACTGGAGGGTCCAGGCCAGGGACAACGCGGGGAACGAGGGGGAGAACTCGGAGGTCCGCTGGTTCAGGCTGGACACCCAGCCCCCCCAGGAGGTGACCCTCCTCTGGCCCGACAACGAGGCCACGCTGGAGAACTCCCAGCCCACCCTCACCTGGAGCGAGGGGGCGGACAACTCCACCCCCCTCAGGTACAGGGTCCTGGTCTCCAGGAGGGGCGCGGTGGAGAACTACCTGGATTCGGGCTGGATTCATGAGAACTGGTGGGAGGTCCCCTCCCCCCTCCCGGACAACGACTACGAGTGGAGGGTCCAGGCCAGGGACAACGCGGGCAACGTGTTCGAGACACCCTCCTGGTGGTTCAGGGTGGAGAACGCCCCGCCCCCAGCCCCCTCACCCCTCTCCCCCGAGAACGGGAAGGTGGTGGGGGTTTCCTCGCCCCTGCTCGTCTGGCAGCCCTCCTGGGACATCTCCCAGCCCGTCCTCCACAGGGTCTGGGTCTCCACGGACGAGAACTTCGAGAACGTGGTGGCGGACTCCGACTGGAGGGACAACGACCGCTGGGAGGTCTCACCTCCGCTGGAGGACAACCTCACCTATTACTGGAGGGTCCAGGCCAGGGACAACTCCGGGAAGGAGAGTGAGAACTCCCTGACGTACCGCTTCTTCACGGACCTGCACGCCCCTTCGGAGGTCGAGCTGCTCTCTCCGGGGAACGGGGCGGAGCTGGAGACCTTCACCCTCATGTTCAAGTGGAGGAGCGTGGAGGACAACACCCCGGTCCTCTACGAACTCGGGGTGGACAACGAGCCTGGGCTGGTTGAGCCCTTCGTCCACGCGGAGAACACCCACGAGAACTCCAGGATTGTGGGCTTCTCCCAGCCCGGAACCTACTACTGGAGGGTGAAGGCGAGGGACGGGGCCGGACACGAGAACTCCTCGGGGGTCTGGAGCTTCACCCTCAGGAAGTGGTGGTCCCTCGAGGGTTGGAGCTCGGGCGTGTCCGGTCCCCAGGAGGAGGGATGGAGGATGCTGGACGGAAGGGTGGGCTCTGCCGCCAGCTTCACCCCCGGGTGGAGGAAGGCCGAGGAGTGGAGCGTCCAGGTAAAGGGAGGGGTGGGGTGGAGGGAACTGGAGAAAAGGGTATTCGTGCTGAGACATCAGGCCTCCTGGAGGGCGCTGGAGGGAAGAAAGTTCTCCCTGAGGGCCCCGGTGCTCAGGGGATGGGCGCAGCTGGAGAACAGGGCCTTCAAGATGGTGGCCCCCCACAGATGGAACGGGCTGGACAGCTTCTCGGTGGAGGGGGTGGCGGCCGCCGGCTGGAAGTGGGTGGTGGTGGGAGGGCCCCCGTTCCTCCTCGAGTGGGCCCCGCTGGAGGGATGGAGGGTGGGGGTGAGCGGCTGGGCTCCCCCCTCCGTCGGGGGGGTTTCCCTCGGATACTTGGAGCCCGGTGTCCCGAGCGCCACCGACCTCTCCTGGCTCGGGACCTGCGTGGCGGGACTGGAAGTGGTGGTGGGCGAGGGGGGAAGGGTGACGGTCTCGGTCTGGGAGGCCAGAGAGTTCCCAGCCTCCCTCCCGCCGGAACTCGTACCCTACCGGTACTTCCAGGTGGACCTGAAAGAACCCTCCCCCTCCCTCTCCTACGCAGTGGTGAGGGTGAGGGTGAGCCGCTCCTGGGTGAGGGAGGAAAGGATAGAGGTGAGGACCATCGGGGTGAGGAGGCTCTCCCACGGGGAAGAGCTTCAGGTGGAGGAGGTGGGAAGGGACGACAGGTACCTGTACTTCCAGTTCAGGACGACCGAACTCGGTACCTTCCTCCTCTTCGGGGAGCGGGTGAGGGTGCCTCCTTCCCCGCCCGTGGCCCTGCTGCCAACCTTCGAGGTCCCCACCGCCCCCTCCTCCCTGGTCCTCCTGCTGGTCTTCTTGGGCCTGATCCTGGCGATGGCGGGCTTCGGCCTCTACCAGGTCAGCTGGTCCTTCAGGTACGGGAGGATGGTGGGCATGCTGAGGAGGACCACGGAGAGGCCCGAGCGCAGGAGGGCGGTGAGGGAGAGGGTGAGGCTCACCAAGAGGCAGAGGGAGAGCCTGGTCAGGATGTCCCTCCTCCTGCGGCGCGCGGGCCTGCCGAAGGTGGTCCCCGTGCGCAGGCGCCTGGCGAAACCGGAGAGGGTGGCGGTGGAGGCCCTGGAGAGGTTCATAAGGGAGAGGAGGAAGGAGGCCGGCCTCACTCCGCCGGAGATGGAGAAGCTCAGGAGAGAGGCCAGGAAGGAACTGGCTTCCTGGAAGACCCTGGAGGAGGTGGTGGAGCGCAAGAGGAAGGAAGTGCTGAGGCGCAGGAAGGTCAGAGGCTCTTCAGGCGCTCGGAGAGGGAAGAAGCGAGCTTCTTGAGTTCCCTGGCGGCCTTCGACCTGGGGCGGTACTTCACGACCGGGATGCCAGCTGCCGTGGACTCCCTCACCCTCTTGTCCTCGGGGATCACCCCTATCACAGGCCAGCCGAGGGCCTCCCTTATCTCCCCCAGCGAGAGCTCGAAGGGCTCCCCTGCCACCCGGTTCACCACCACCCCCAGGATGGGTACCCTGTACTTTTCCGCGGCCCTGAAGGTCTTGAGGGTGCTGGCGATGGTGGGGACGTAGGGGTTGGTCACGATGATCATCCCCGTGCAGGCCTTCAGGGCGGCCACCACCTCGCTCCCTATCCCCGGGGCGGAGTCCAGCAGGATCATCTCGTACTCCTTCTTGAGGGGGGAGAGGAGTTCCCTGAGGTCCACCGGGCGGACCTCGTCCTCGTAGGCTATGGAGCCCAGCACCATGGGCACCCCCTGGATGTTCAGAACGGCTTCCTCGATGGGCAGGTCGGAGGAGATCACGTCGTGCACCGTGGCCTTGGGTGTCAGTTCCCCGAAGTGCAGGCCCAGGTTGGGGGCCCCCAGGTTGGCGTCGAAGGCAAGGACCTTCCTCTTCAGGTCCACCAGGCTGGAGGCCAGGTTGGAGACCACCGTGGTCTTTCCCACCCCTCCCTTGCAGGAGAAGACCCCTATCACCTTGGCCTCCCTGGGCCTGATCTCCATCCCCCTCTCCTTCCTGGGGGGTTTGAGGAGGGTGGGGAGCTTTTTTCCCCTCTTGGGCCTTGCGGGCACATTCTCCCTTTTCCCCGGAACTAAATATAAGGTCGGCTCGGGGATTGCACCGGCCACCGGTCCTGCGCCACCCCCACGGCCCTCCCGAAAGCTAACTCTCTTAATCCCGGGGGGAGTAAGGAGAGAAGATGGAAGCGGTTTCCCTGGACCTGGATGGCACCCTGGTGGACATGAGCTTCGCCAACAGGGTGTGGCTGGAGGAGATACCGAGGTTCTACTCCCTCAGGCACGGCCTTCCCCTGCAGAGGGCCAGGGAGGTGGTGAGGGAGGAGTACGACAGGGTGGGCGACGGAAGGCTGGAGTGGTACGACCTCCAGTACTGGCTCAGGAAGTTCGACCTCCCGGTGGAACCCCGGGAGCTCTTCGAGCGCTCCAGGGAGGCGGTGAGGATTTATCCGGAGGTCCCGGGGGTGCTCGAGGAGCTCAGGAGAGAGGGGTACAGGCTCCTCCTCCTCACCAACGCGCCGAGGGAGTTCGCCTCCTTCCAGCTCGGGGTCCTGGGCCTGGAGGGCTACTTCGACCGCTTCTTCTCTTCCTTCTCCGACTTCCGCAGGATCAAGCGGTCCGAGGAAACCTACCTCAGGATCCTGCAGGAGTGCTCCCTCTCCCCCTCCCAGCTCGTCCACGTGGGTGACCACTTCGAGTACGATTACCAGGTCCCCAGGAGGGTGGGGATAAAGGCCTTCTACCTGGACAGGAAGGGCAGGACCTCGGGAGAGTTCGTGGTGAGGGACCTCAGGGAGTTCAGGGAGAGGCTCAGGAACGGGTTCGGGTAGGTGGTCGTGTGAGGGTGAGGGCCCACGTTCATGTCAGCGGGAGGGTGCAGGGGGTCTTCTTCCGGTACAGGACCAGCGAGCTGGCGGAGCGCCTGGGCGTGGCCGGATGGGTGAGGAACCTGCCCGACGGGAGGGTGGAGGCGGTCTTCGAAGGGGAGAAGGAGGAGGTGGAGAAGATGCTGGACTTCTGCAGGAGGGGTCCCCCCGGGGCGAGGGTGGACGGGGTGGAGGTGGAGTGGGAGGAGCCCAGGGGAGAGGAGGGGTTCAGGATAAGGTGGTGAGATGGAGGTGAAGCCCATAGCGGAGGTGATGGAGGAGATGCGCCGGAAGTACCGCAGGTATCCTTCCCTCAGGAAGGAATGGAGGGTGCTGATGGGCGGGGACGACCACGGCTACGGAGACCTCTTCTTCCACGCGCCCGGGCTCGGGCTCTGGCAGATCAAGGGGGAGATGCTCAGCCCCTTCGAGCTGCTCGGTCTGGGCGTGAAGTTCTCCGCCAAGAAGATGGACGAGGAGATAAGGAGGGTGATGGAGGAGGGAGAGCCCTTCCCCTTCGGTCTGGCGTCCTTCCATCCCTCCTCCAGGAACAAGCTGGTGATAGCCTCGGGGATGGGCTGCCGCACCGAATCCACCCGCTCCCTCTCAGAGCTCCTCTCCGAGTACAGGACGGCAGGTGGGGAGCTGAGGAGGAAACTGGAGGAGCTGAAGCGGAGGCTGGGGAGGGGTGGAGAGTACCTCTGAGCCGGCTAAGATGGAGTCAAATCCCTTCCCGCTGCTTCTGAAGCCCCTCAGGGAGCTGCTGGAGGAGAGGGGTTTCACCGAGCCCACCCCTCCCCAGAGGCTCTCCCTCCCCCTCATCCTGCAGGGGAAGAACGTCCTCCTGATCGCCCCCAGCGGTTCAGGGAAGACGGAAGGGGCCTTCCTCCCCGTCCTGCACCTCCTCCTTCTCTCCCAGCCGCAGGGGAGGGGGGTGAGGATTCTCTACCTCACCCCTCTGAGGGCCCTGAACAGGGACATGCTGGAGAGGCTGGAGTGGTGGTGCAGGGCGCTGGACCTCCGGGTGGCGGTGAGGCACGGGGACACCCTCCCCTCCGAGAGACAGAGGCAGGCCCTCGTCCCTCCCGACGTCCTCATCACCACCCCCGAGAGCCTGCAGATCCTCCTCGCGGGCAGGAGGTTGAGCGGGCACCTCAGGACGGTGAGGTGGGTGATCGTGGACGAGGTTCACGAGCTCGCTGACAACAAGAGGGGATCCCAGCTCTCCCTCTCGCTGGAGAGGCTCAGGTCCCTGTGCGGGGAGTTCCAGATCGTGGGGCTCTCCGCCACCATAGGCTCCCCGGAGGAGGTGGCCCGCTTCCTGGTGGGGGAGGGAAGGCCGTGCGAGATCGTGGACGTGAGCATGGAGAAGGAAATGGAGCTGGGGGTGGTGTATCCCAGGCCCACGGAGGAGGACAGGGAACTGGCCTCCAGGCTCTACACCTTCCCCGAGGTGGCGGCCAGGCTGAGGGAGATCAGGAGGCTGATGGAGGTCCACGGCTCCACCCTCCTCTTCACCAACACCCGCCCCACCGCCGAGGTCCTGGCCAACCGCTTCAAGCTCTGGGACGTGAAGTTCCCCGTGAGCGTTCATCACGGTTCCCTCTCGAGCTTCTCCAGGGTGAGGGCGGAGAGGGGGCTGAAGGAGGGCGAGGTGAAGGGGCTGGTGAGCACCTCCTCCCTGGAGCTCGGTCTCGACATAGGGAGGGTGGACCTGGTCATCCAGTACAACTCCCCCAGGCAGGCCACCCGCCTCCTCCAGAGGGTGGGGAGGAGCGGCCACAGGCTGGGGAAGGTGGCGAAGGGAGTGGTGGTGGTCCAGGATCCCGACGACCTGCTGGAGTCCGTGGTGATCCTCTCCCACGCCAGGAGGAAGGAACTGGAGCCGGTGAGGGTGCCCGAGAAACCCCTCGATGTTCTCCTGCACGCCCTCGCTTCCCTCCTCCTCTCCGGCAGGAGGGTGCGGGTGGAGGAGGTCCTGGAGCTCTTCAGGAGGGCCCACCCGTTCAGGGGGCTGGGCAGGGAGGAGGTGGTGAGGGTGGTGGAGTTCGCGCAGGGCCTGAGCCGGAGGTTCCTGAGGCTCTCCGAGGATGGGGAGGCCGTGGAGAGGGCTGGACCACCGGGCAGGCTCTTCGAGTACTACTTCGAGAACCTCTCCATGATCCCCGACCTGAAGCAGTACCTGGTGGTGGACGACGGGAGCGGGCAGCCGGTGGGGGTGCTGGACGAGTCCTTCATGGCGGAGTACGGGGAGCCCGGGGTGAAGTTCACGCTGGGAGGGGAGATCTGGAGGATCGTGCAGGTGTTCGGCTCCAAGGTGTACGTGAGGAGGGACGAGGATCCCGTGGGAGCGGTCCCCAGCTGGATAGGTGAGGAGATCCCCGTTCCCTTCTCGGTGGCGCAGGAGGTGGGGAGGATCAGGAGGAGGGTGGAGGAGGCCTTCCGGCAGGGGAGGAGGGAGGAAGAGGTCAGGTCCGAGCTGGCGAGGGAGTACGGGGTGGAGGAGAAGGAGCTGGAGGTGCCCCTCTCCGAGATGCTCTCCCAGCTGGGGGAGGGGCTTCCCCTCCCCACCGACCGGAGGGTGGTGGTGGAGAGGGTGGGGGAGTTCTGCGTGGTGGGTGCTTGCTTCGGCACGCTGGTCAACCGCACCCTCTCCAGGTTCCTGGCCCAGAAGCTCTCTTCAGAGCTGGTGGAGACCGTGGCCTCCAGGGTGGACCCTTACCGCCTGGTCCTGCGTTCCCCCTCCCTGGACCCTGAGCTGGTGGTGAACCTGCTCAGGAAGGGAAAGGAGGAGGACCTGAGGGAGACGGTGGAGGGGAGCAAGTTCTTCAGGTGGAGGCTGGTGCAGGTGGCTAGGAGGATGGGAGTGCTCAGGAAGGAGGTGGAGCTCACCCACTCCCTGGTGGACAAGCTGATGGTCTCCCTGAAGGGGACCCCCGTCTTCGAGGAGACCTTCAAGGAGGTGGTGCAGAAGGACCTGGACCTGGAGAGGACGGCCGAGGTGCTACGCCTCATCCGCTCCGGGGAGATCGAGGTGAGGTCCGTGGGGGAGAGGGATCACCCCACCCCCCTCTCCGCCCAGGTCTGGAGGCAGCACAGGGTGGGCATGGATCCCGCGGTTCCGGGGAGGCTGAAGCTGCTGGCCGTGGCCTCGGCCAGGGCGAGGCTGCTCGGGGAGGTCAGGACCTTCGCCTGTGCTTCCTGCCGCTCCTGGTTCAGGGAGCTTCCCCTCCACGAGCTGGAGGAGAGGCCCAGGTGCCCCAGGTGCGGAAGCGCGGAGGTAGGGATGGTGGAGGAGCCGGAGGAGGAGGTGAGGAAGGCGGCTGAGCTGGCGGAGAGGGGGAGGGAGGGGGAGGTCTGGAAGAGGGTGGTGGAGAGCGCCAGGCTCCTCTCACAGTACGGCAGGCTGGCGGCCCTGGCCCTGGCGGGGAGACACCTGACCCCCAGGGCGGCGGAGGAAATCCTGAAGAGGGAGAGGGAGTTCTCCACCTCCTTCATAGAGAGGGTGCTGGAGAAGGAGCGCGAGGAGATGCTGAGGAGGTGGGGCAGGTAGGTACGTTGTTGGGGTCCTTAATACCCCGGCTTTGAAAGGTTATTGATGTACTACGGGAGGGTCCTGGGGGAGCTGAACCGGAGGAAAGTGAGGTACCTGGTGGCTGGCGGAATAGCGGTGAACCTGTACGGTGTGCCCAGGGCCACAGCCGATTTGGACCTTCTCCTCCAGCCAGGAGCCCGCAACCTGGAAAGGTTCCTGGGGGCGATGAGGAGGCTCGGCTACAGACCCGGAGTGCCGGTCACCTTTGAAGACATCACCGTGGAGAACCTGGAGAGATGGAGGAAGGAGAAAAACATGAGGGCCTTCAGCTTCAAAAACCTGCGGGTGCCTTACGAGGAGGTAGACCTGATTTTGGATCATCCCCTGGACTTCGGGAAGGCCTATGCCAGGAGGGAGGTGGTGAGGGCGGGGGGAATTGCCATTTCCCTGGTGTCCCTGAGGGATTTGATGGAGCTCAAGGAGCACTCCGGGCGCCTCCAGGATCTCTCCGACCTGGAGGCCCTGAGGAAGGTGGAGAGGATGAGGAGGATGGCGAAATGAGGGGGAGGGGCTTCCGGTATGTGGTGAGCGAGGAGAAGCTCAGGGAGTACTCGAAGCTTTCCCCCAGGCAGAAGCTGGAGTGGCTGGAGGAGATCAACAGGTTCCTGTACTCCTGTATGCCCGAGGAAAGTAGGAGGATTGCGGAGAAGTTCAGGACCGGTGAGATCTAGCGATTCTTGCCATAGGGAAAATACCAGGAGTTGCGGCAGGTCCCGGACCAAAAGATCAGACCTTTAGTTTCTCCCCTCCGAGGGGAGAGGTGGAGGACCTAAGGACGGTGCTGGTGGTGGGGGTCAACACCAGGCCCGTGGTGAAGTCGGTCAGGGCCCTGGGCCTGAGGGCGGTGGCCGTGGACCGCTTCAGGGACCTGGACCTCTGCTCCCTGGCGGAGGCCGTCCTCCCCCCTCCCCCCTCCCTTCCGCACGAGAGGCTGGACTGGAAAGGGCTCTGCCTCAGGGCCCTGGAGGAGCACGAGGTGGACGCCGTGCTCTGCACCTCGGGGATGGAGCACCAGCCCGAGCTGCTGAAGGAGCTGGAGAGGAGGGGACTGCTGGTGGGCAACAGGTGGGAGCAGGTGAGGAGGGCCAGGAGGGAGCTCTTTCGCACCGCCTCCCGCCTGGGTATCCCCTTCCCGCCCACCGAGGAGGTCAGGAGCCCTGAGGAGGCGGAGGAGAGGGCGGAGGAGCTGGGCTATCCCGTGGTGCTGAAGCCCCTCTCGGGTGGCGGAGGGAGAGGGATGACCCTGGCGCGATCGGACGGGGAGGTGGAGAGCGGCTTCAGGCTGGCCTCCTCCTCTTCGGGGAGGGCACTGGTGCAGAAGTACGTGCCCGGCAGGAACGCCAGCGCCAGCCTGCTCTGCGGGAGGGGAGAGGCGGTCTGCCTGACCGTGAACGAGCAGCTGATCGGTGAGGCCCCCCTGGGTGCCCCTGGTCCCTTCTCCTACTGCGGGGGGGTGGTCCCGCTGGGTGGGGGGAGGGAAGTGGAGAAGGTCGTGGAGTGCGTGGAGGCCCTCTGCTCGGAGCTCGGACTGGTGGGAAGCAACGGGGTGGACTTCGTGCTCCGGGAGGGGGAGCCCTGGGTGGTGGAGGTGAACCCCAGGTTCCAGGGCACACTGGAGCAGGTGGAGGGCGTGCTCGGGATAAACCTGGTGGAGGAGCACCTGAGGTGGTGCGGGGGGGGAGGAGGGGAATACGGGGAGGCGAAAGGATGCTCGGTCAAGCTCGTCCTCTACGCGCGGAAGGAAACCACCGCCCCGGACCTGAGGAGGTTCCCGGGCGTGGTGGACCTTCCCTGGAGGGGACAGAGGGTGGGTGAGGGTCAGCCCGTGTGCAGCGTGCTGGAGTTCGCTCCCACCAGGGAGGAGGCGCTGGGGAGGGCCAGGCGAACGGCGTCGGAGGTCCGCCGGCTCCTGGATTAGGGGTCCCTGAGGATTTCCCCTATCTCTTCCTTCCCCAGCCTGCCCTGGTGGAGGGAGGTGGCCAGGAGGACCCCCGCCACCCCCAGTTTCTTCAGGAGCCTGAGGTCCCCCACGCCCCTCACCCCTCCCCCCACCAGCAGCGGAAGGTGGGTGAGCCGCAGCACCCTCTGGGAGAGGGCCACGTTGGGTCCGGTGGAGGTGCCCACCCTGTCGAGGTTGAGGAGGAGGAGTTCCGACACCCCGGCCCTCTCCAGCGCTTGCACCACCCTCGCCACCGGACCCCTGGTCCCCCTCGAGCGGGCCACCACCCTGCCCTCCTTCAGGTCCACGCTCCCCACCAGGGGCAGGCCGTAGCCCCTGGCCCTTTCCACCTCCACGAAGCTTTCGAGGGTTTCGGTGGCCACCACGAGCTTCCTCACCCCCACCTCCGCGTAGGGTTTGGCATCTTCCGCCCGCTCGAACCCTGCGTCCACCATCACCTCCGCCCCCTCCTTCACCAGCTCCGAGAGGGAGGAGAGGTTGTCGCCCGCCCCTTCTATGGCATCCAGGTCAGCGAAGTAGATCTCCTTCAGGCCCAGACCCAGGTATGCCCGGGCCAGGGAGAGGGGGGAAGACCCTTCCGCCAGCACGCTCTTCACCGGCCGGTATTCCTTCCTCCTCCCACCCACCGCATGCACCGCTGTTCCTTCCCTCACGTCCAGCACGGGGATGAGCTTCACTCCACCACCGGCACAATCCTGGTCCCCACCGTTTCCCCGCCTTTTAAAACCTCCTCCAGCCCCTCCATCCCCTTCGCCCCCACCACCCAGCAGGTGATGCCGCCCTTCTCCAGCAGGTCGGGGAGGAGGGGGTCCACGGTGGGGGTCCTCATCTCCCTCAGCTCCTTCGTGGTCAGGACCCTCCTCAGCCTTCCCCCCTCCCTTATCCCCTCCACCCCCTTCACCAGCACCAGCGTGCGGCACTCCACCTTTCCGCAGAGCCAGGCGGCGATGGAGTCGGAGGTGAGCCTCCAGGATCTCTCCAGCTTCTTTTCCTTCCTGAGCTCGAGGAAGGGCAGGAAGACGGTCCCCCCCTTCACCTCCTTGAGGGAGGAGGTGCACCTCCACCTCAAGAGCTCCCTGAGGAGGATGCCGTAGGCTTCCATGCCCAGGATGGCCATCCAGTGTGCGGCTTCTTCCGAGAAGCCGAGCTTGCGCTGCAGTTCCCTCACGGTGTCGGCCATCCTGCCCCCTCCGGGGATTACCACCAGATCGTAGTCGTCCGAGAGAGAGCGGAGGAGGGAGCAGATCCTCTTCAGGGCCTCCCCCCTCTCCTGCAGGCTTCCGCCCACCTTCACGACGGCGTCCGTTCCACCGCCCCCCCTACCAGTCTTCCCATGCAGAAGGCTGGTGTCATGAGAGCTGCCTCCTCCCCCCATATCCTTCCTAGGTCCACCACCCTTTTGAACCC
>JAWCKR010000012.1:21543-41260 GCA_038851755.1 Hadarchaeales archaeon (SeqCode)
TTCCCTCCCCAGAATACTCCTGCCCACCCCGGTAAGCACGGCGGGACAACCCTCCAGCCCGTACCTTTCCGTCACCCGCCTCATCTTCTCAGCTACCTTCCTGACCTGCTCCCGGTGCAGGGACCTGGCGCACCTCCTGAGGAAGCCCTCCCCCACCTCCTCAGGGTCCGAGCAGAAGGTCCTGGCCAGCCTCCTCCTGCAGCTCTCCGGGTCCTTCCCCCTCCCATCCGGGGTCTCGGAGGTGTACTCCTCCGGACGGAGCTTCCCCAGCAGGATGTAAACATCCCCCATCACCGCGAAGTTCTCCGCCGCCACTCCCGCTCCCTCCACCTCCCCCAGCACGCAGGGGACCGGGGTACGCACCACTCCCGTGTACACCAGCTCCCCCCTCCTCAGGCGCTGGAAGTCCGTACTCCCCAAGTTGGCCACCTTCCCGTCCACCAGGGGGACGAGGTCGGTGGTGGTGCTCCCAACGTCCACCAGGAGGGAGTCGGGGAACTCCTCCGCCACGACGAGCCCGCTCGCTACCCAGTTGGAAGCTGCCACGGAAAGGGGATTGGAAAGGACCTCCCGCATCCCCACCAGCTCTCCCCCGAGGGTGAGGAAAAGAGCTTTTCCCCTCCACACCTTCCACACCTCCCCTGCCAGCTCCTTCACCCCTTCCTCCCTCGTCCCGAACACGTCGGCCAGTTCCCCCGTCATCACCGCCCCCACCCTTTCCGGCCCCCACCCCTTCAGCTCCTTCAGGAGGCTGTTCAGTCCCTCACGTTCCTTCCAGAGGGGCAGGTACCGGAGGAGGGAGGCTTCCACCCCCTCTTCCCTGAGGAGCACGGCCTTGGTGTGGGCCCCGCCCAGGTCGAGACCGAGGGAGAGCATCCTCATAGGTCTGAAGGGGAGGTATAAGGGGCCACGCTCGTGGTAAAGCTAATACTACGGGGAAGAAAAGTTCCTCGATGCTGTCGGAGCTTCCGACGGACCTGAAGAAGCTGAAGAAGGGTGAGCTGGACAGGGAAATCCTCAGGGCGGGGATGATAGCGGAGCTGGATGCCATCAACCTCTACGAGCAGATGGCGGCCATGGCGACCAGCGACCTGGTGAGGAAACTGCTGCTCGACATAGCCAGGGAAGAGAAGACGCACCTGGGGGAGTTCCAGGCCCTGCTGCTGGAGGAGGACAGGGAGCAGGTGGAGGAGCTGAAGAAGGGTAAGGAGGAAGTGGAGGAGCTCAGGTCCTCCAGGCGCTGAGACCTCACCCTCCCGCCAGTTCCCTTACCCTCGCCCCAGTTTCCTCCATCCTCCGGAGAGCCTCGACCCTATTCCTTCCCCACCCCACCACCACCATCCTGCAGCCCTCCCCCGTGGACACGGGGGGGGTGAGGAGACCCTCCAGCTCCACCATTTTCCCCGCCCTTTCCGGAGGGAGGGGTGGGGCCTCCAGGATCCTCACGCAGGCCTCTCCCCGCAGCACCGCTTTTCTCCCTCCCTCCACCAGCATCTCCGCCAGGTTTCCCCTCAGGATCTTCGCCAGGGCGAGGAAGGAAGTGGTGGGGCGGGGGTTGAACTCTATGAAGCAGGGTTCCTTCCCCACCACCAGATCCGCCCCGCAGAGCCCCCAGGCCCCCAGCAGCCTGGCTCCTTCCCTGGCCAGCTCCCCGCACTTCCGGGAGAGGGGGGAGGGCAGCCTCAGTGGCACGTCGCTCCCCAGGTAGCGGATGCTCCCCTCGAGGGAGAGCACCTGCCGGTTGAGGGAGAGGACGGTGATCTCCTCCCCGGCCAGTAGGCAGCAGCTCGCGTGGATTCCCTCCACGTACCGCTGGAAGAACTCCCCCCCCTTCCTCCTCCTCCCGAACCTGATTCCCTCTCCCCCCGCCCCCCACCTGGGCTTCACCAGCCACTTCCCCGAGGTGGGGGGGGTGAGCCTGGAGGGGGGAAGGTTGATCTTCCCCTTCAGCGTGAGGTAGGTGAGCCATTTGTCCCCCGCCCTTTCGGCGCACCCCCGGCTCGCGCCCAGCACCCTCACTCCCCTCCTCTCGAGCCGGCCCGTGAGTTCCACCAGCTCCCTGGGAGGGGCGATCACGAGGGCGGCTTCCGGGAGGGGCGAGGGAAAAGAGCCCTCCACCCTCCCGGGCAGGAACCCCCTGAGCCACCGAAGGTTGGGATGGAGGAGGGAGACGGGCGTGAAACCGGCTTCCTCGAACTGCAGGGCCATGGTCCTGAGGAGGGCAAAACCCTCGGGGAGGAGGGAGGGAGATCTCCCGGAGGATGAGGCGAACTCCAGCAGGAGGATCTTCATCGCCTTGAGACTTCGAGGAGCGGACCCCCCAGCAATCCCTTCAGTTTTCTGACCAGCTCCCTTGAGATCCTTCCCCCCCTGCCGGAGGGACAGGCTGCACCCCTGACCCCCACCACGTCCGCCAGCCCCTTCAGCTCCACGATTTCCTCCTCACGCAGGGAACCGGAAAGGGCCACCAGCAACCCGAAGGAATGCGCCCTCTCCGAGAACTCCTCGAGCTGGGAGAGGGAGAGGAAGGAGGTGAGGGGTTTGCCGTCCTTCACCGCCGTATCCAGCATGGCCACTCTGGCCCCGGCCTTGGCTGCCAGCTCCGGCAGCAGGAGGGGGTCTAACGTGCCAGCCCTTTCGAAGTCCCCGTAGGCGCAGGCCACCACCCCTCCTTTCCCCAGGAAGCTGGAGGCCCCGACCACGGCCTTCAGGAGGGAGAGGGCCTCCTCCTCCGTCCTGGGGCCCTTGAGCCCGACCTTCACGAGGTTGGCTCCGGCCTGTAGGGCTCCGAAGGCGGCCAGACAGGCACTGCCGGGAAGGTAGGGAAAATCCCCTATGGCGGCGCTCACGGGTATGGAGGGTGGGAGGAGCCTCCTCACCTCTGAGATCACCCAGGGAAAGCCGGCCCCCAGGGAACCCTCCAGGGGGTTCTTTACGTCCACGATGTCCGCTCCCCCCTCCACCGCCTCCACCGCCTCCCTTCCGTTCGTCACGCTCACGAGCAGGAGGGTCATGCTCCCACATTAGAGGGTGGACTCCCCTATAAACGGTTCAGGGATGGTCCGCGCTCCGCGGTTGGGCCGCGGCCAGGTTCCGGTGGGGACTCCAGCACTGAGAACTAGAAGAGCTCCCCCTCCTGCACGTAGCTCCTGCCCGTCCTCAGGGCTATCTCCGCCTTCTGCAGCTCCCTCCCCAAGTAGGCGGCGTGGGAGGGCTCCTCCACCACACCCTCCTTCAGGATCCTCCTGCAGAGGCCCTCCGCGCTCTTCCCCCTGAACACCAGCTCCGCCTTCCCGCCCCGATGGAGCACGGCCCTTATTTCGCCCCCTTCCACCCTTATCCTGAAGAAGCTCCCCCCCTCCAGCTTGGTCGCTTCCCGGGGAGGTTCCTCCTCCAGGATGCTGGCACGGGTCTCCTGGGAGGGGTCGTAGGGTTCTTCCTTCCTCCTCTTCTCCTTCAGGAGGAGGAGGTCCAGTCCCAGGTCCTTGGGCACGGAGCCCCTCTCGCGGGCCAGGAGCATCATGTCCCTCGCCCTCCTCAGCTCCCCCACGCTCCCCCTGGTTTTGTCGCTGGCTTCCACGGTCAGGAAGAGGCTCACCCCGGCCTCCATCCCCATCCCGGCCAGGAGGGCCATCATCCCGGGGGAGTCAGCATCGCACAGCTCCACCACGTTTCCCACCCCCATCAGAAGGGGAAGGCCGGGTCTTTCCTCCCCTATCTCCCCCAGGACCCTCAGGGAGTTCAGGAGTCCCAGGTTGAGGGGCTCGAGCAGGGGATCCGCCACCACCTTCCCGAACCCCCTTTCCTTGGCCTCCTCCACCAGCCTCAGCAGCTCCCTCTTCCTCCTCTCCCTTTCCACGCGCGGGGGGATGAGCACCACGGCCAGATCCGTCCTCTCAAACTTCCTCAGGGAGGAGCGGTCCAGGCTCACGATGAGGTCCGCACCCTCCTCGGCCGCGCGGGCCATCTCCTTTAGGTTGAGGGTGTCGATGCTGACCGGAACCCCGAATTCCCGCTTGAGGAGGGAGACCAGCTCCCCCGCCCTTTCCGGGAACTCTCTCCCGGCCACCATCCCCACATCCAGGATCTCCGCTCCCTCCTCCAGGTATCTCCTGGCCCTCTCCACCACCTCCTCGTCCGTGAGGAGGGGGGCATCGGGGATTTCCGCCATCACCCTCGGGGGGAACCCCCCGCCTACTCCGAGCCTGCCCAGCAGGAAGGCCCCCTCCCCCATCCTCCTCCTCGCCCTCTCCTCCACCTCCCTCAGGAGCCTCTCCGCCCTCCTCCTCGTCTCTTCCTTCAGGAGCTCGCAGGCGGGCACCTCCTTGGAGAGCTCCACCTCCCCCAGACGCTCCAGGACCGGGGGGAGATCAGCCGCGTGCTTGGGCCCCCTGTAGGTGGGGACCCCCACCCTCTTCTCCACCTCGGAGGGATCGAACCTCACCAGACCCGGGAGGAGGATGAGGTCGTAGCCCTTCACCTCCCTTTTCTCCAGCTCCCTCACCGCCAGCGCGGGCGTGAGGAAGGTGGCGACGGGGACGGGGGCCATCACCACCTCGGTCTCCACCCCCTCCACCCTGGAGTACTTCTTCACCAGGGGAAAGGCCAGCTTCCCGGTGAGGAGGAGGACCTTCATGACCTCATCCTCTCCTCCATGGCCTCCAGCAGCTCCTTTGCCGTTTCAGCTTCTCTGGAGGAGGGAGAGAGGCGGAGGCACCCCTCGACCTGCCTTCTCAGTTCCTCCATCATCCTCCTCACCTTCAGTCCTCTCCTCCTGGCGACCAGGATCCTGCTGGCCACCACGGCCGCCTCGAGCAGGAAGAATTCTGACCTCAGGAAGGGTTTCACGTGGGGGGAGAGTACCTCCGCCTTCCTCACCTCACAGGTAAGCCTGAAGGCCTGGGAGGTCCCTAGCTCGTCCTCCACTCCCTCCTCCTTCACCCTCTTCACCCTCAGCTCCGCGTATCCCCTCATCCCTTTCACCCTGGGGGCCCTCACCGTTGAGGAAGGCAGGAACTCCAGCCTTGGGGGAGGGAGGAGGTCCTTGAGGGCCAGCCTCACCAGCAGGTCCACATCGTCCGTCACGTTGAGCACTCCCTCGCCCTCCCTCCTGAGATTGGAAAGGGAGACGGAGGGGTGAAAGAGCCTCATCTCCACCTCTTCCCCCTTCAGCCAGGCGCCCACCGTGGCGGCATGGGGTGAGGAATCGGGGTTTAGGGTGGAGAGGATCACCTCCCCGGGAGACTCCCCCAGACCCAGCTCCCTCGGAGAACCCATCAACAAGGCTCCTCCTCTCCCTATTTATCCCAGGGTCTTGCTCCGCGGTGCTAGGGTCTCACACCCTCCAGCAGGAGGACCAGCATCCAGGAGGAGGCGGTGAGATCGGCCGTGGTCCCGGGATTCACGTCCTCCCTCTTGAACTCCTCGTCCAGCTCCCTCACCATCCTCCTCCCCCTTTCCGTCAGCACTCCGCCCTCCTCCAGCACCCTCCTGGCTCTGCGTGAGGCCTCCTCCGCCTTTTCCCTTCCCCTGGTGCGTGCCACGAAGGTGTCGGGGCGGAAGGCCAGGAGCTCCAGGAAGGTCTGGACGGTGGCGGTGTTGACCTGGTTCGTCTGCTTGTAGATTCGGGTGAGGGTGGGGTAACCGAACTCGAAGGTCACGGAGTAGTCCGTCACCCACTCCCTGGCCACATCGTCCCATCCCGAGCAGATCCTCATGGCTTCGTAGGCCGAAATCCCCCTCCTCCTCAGCTCCTCCAGGGAACGCGGGTCGTTCACATCCAGGTCTTCCAGCCTCCCCAGCCCGGCAGGCTCGGCGAGGAGGACGGTACGGTAGAGCCCCACAGCGTCCTCGGGGGTGGTGGCCTTGAGGAGCTCGGAGAGGCGCCGGCGGAGGGGTCCTTCCCTCACCCCGCCCTCCTCTGCCAGCACCCATCCGGCAGCCGCCGTCAGGGGCGCGAGCAGGAGGATCGTTCCCAGGTTGGTATTCCCATCCCTCTGCCACCTCCTGGTCTCCCTCATGGCCTCTTCCATGATCCCCCCCAGCCCCACCTCCTCCTTCCGCAGCTCTCCTTTGCCCACCGAGAAGCCCCTGCGGGCGGCGAGGAGCATGGCGGGGCCTATCGCGATGGTGCTGGCCACGAACTGCTCGAAGGTGGCGTCGGGGAAGTCTGAGGTGCGGTGCACGTTTCCGGGCTTGGGATGGCCGCACACCTCCAGGGCGGAGGAGAGCTGGGCCATCCTGGCCAGGTCCTCAGGGGTGAGCATCTCCGATTTCTCTCTTCCCCCCATAAAAGGGGTCCCCTTGGGGGATGGGCTCAGAGCCTCTTGAGGACCTCCGGGAGCTTTGAAAGTTCGGACTTGCTGAGCCTGTAGTAGGTCCTCCTCCCCTCATTCCTGCTGGAGACCAGACCGCACTTCTTCATCAGCCTCAGGTGGTGGGAGATCAGCGGCTGTTCTTTCCTGAGTTCCCTCACCAGCTCGCACACGCACTTTTCCCCCTCACCCAGAAGGAGGAAGATCCTGTACCTGGTCTCGTCGCTTAAACATTTCAGCACCCTGAGTTCTCGGGTACCCATCTTAGTTCCTCCCCCTCAGCCGAAAAAACCTCTTGTTTTCCTGCAAAGGAACACCAGGAAGAGCATGAGGGGTACCTCCGTCAGCACCCCCACCACCGTGGCCAGGGCAGCCCCAGATTCCACCCCGAAGAGGGAGATGGCCACGGCGATGGCCACCTCAAAGTGGTTGCTCCCCGCTATGATGGCGGCTGGGGCGGCGTCTTCGTATCCCAAGTGGATGATCCTGGCTACCGCATAGGTGACGCCGAAGACCAGGAGGATGTTGGCGAAGATTCCGGCGGTGATCATCCCTATGATGCCCGGTATCTCGGTGATGAGGTGCCCCTGGTAGGCGAAGAGGATCACCAGGGTGATGAGGAGGGCGGCGATGGCCATCCTGCCGAGCGCCGGCACCAGCCTTCTGCTGAACCACTCCTCCCCCTTCCGCTCCAGGACCTCTCTCCTGGTGTAGTACCCCGCGACCAGGGGGGTGCAGATGTAGACCATCACCGAGAAGGCTATGGTTTCCCAGGGCACCCTTATCCCCGAGACTCCCAGCAGGAAGGTGGCGAGGGGGGCGTAGAGGAAGACCATGGTGAGGGAGTTGATGGCGGTCATCACCAGCGTGTGTCCCATGTTTCCCCTCGCCAGGTAGCTCCACACCAGCACCATGGCCGTGCAGGGGGCCACCCCCAGCAGGATCATTCCGGCCCTGTACTGCTCGACCTGTTCGGGGGAAAGAAAGTCTGAGAAGACTCCCGCGAGGAAGAGCCAGGCGAAGAAGGTCATGGTGAAGGGCTTGACGGCCCAGTTCATGAAGAGGGTGAGCCCTATGGGCCTGGGGGAGCGGCTGGCCCTTTTGATCTCCTCGAAGCTTATCTGGACCATGATGGGGTAAATCATGGCGAAGAGGCAGGCCGCGATGGGGATGGAGACGTGGGCCACCTCCACCTTCGCCAGGGCGTCGGAGATTTCCGGGAAGGTCCGGCCCAGAAAGATTCCGGTGAGGATGCAGAGGGCCACCCACACCGAGAGGTACTTTTCCCAGAGACCCAGTCCCCTTTTCACCGCCATCTTTTTCGCCTGAAAGTCGGGAGTCTGGTGCCTGGGCATCGTTGTCATCAATATAGATTTATATAAAAGTTTTTTGGTGAAAGCTACCATTATATTCCAGGGGAGACCAGAGAGCTGGATGGTGGAGGTAAGGATAAGGGAGGAGAAGTGCACAGGGTGTGCAAGGTGTGTGGAGGTCTGTCCCGCCGGGGTCTTCGGGCTCGAGGAGGAGAGGGGAAGGAAGGTCGCGAGGGTGGTGAGGGGGGAGGAGTGCTGTGCCTGTAGGGCATGCGAGCTGAAGTGCCCGGAGGGGGCCATCGAGGTGGAGGGATACCAGCTCCTGAAGGTGGATCCTCCCCCCGACTATCCTCCCGAGGAAGGGAGATACCTCAGGGGCAACGACTATTCCCCGGTCGCGGTCTGTGCCATCTTGGACACCTACGACTTCAGGATGCCGCCAGAACTCCTGAGGCTCGTGGAGGTGGGCGTGGAAGCGGGTGCTGCCCTGGCGGGAACCCTCCAGACCGAGAACATAGGGATAGAGAAGCTGGTGGCCAACGTGGTGGCAAACCCCAACCTGCGCTACCTGGTGCTGTGCTGGAGGGAGTCACAGGGCCACCTACCTGCCCACTCCCTCCTACAGCTGGTGGAGAAAGGCGTGGCCAACGACAAGCGCAGGACCATCCTGGGGTCTAGAGCCCCGGCCCCCTACCTTCCCAACCTCCCCCTCCGCTCCATCGAGAGATTCAGGAAGCAAATCACCATTGTGAACCTGATCTCCGAGGAAGAACCTAGGAGGGGAATGGATCCTGAGAACGTGAAGAAGGCCGTTTGGGCCTGCCTTCAGGAGAAGCCCGTGGAGTTCATGGGGTACACCCTCTGGGATCCTGGGGCCTGGCCCGAACCACCCATCTGCGAGAAGCTCTCCATGAGGGTGAGGGAGCCCTGGAGGCCTGAGCTCACCAAGGAGGAAGCCGATGCCTTGGAGCGCATCAGGAGGGCGGCGGAGAGGATTGGGAGGTCTCGTCGCTCTGGGTAGCTTCCCCCTGCTCCGCTGGAGGGGGGGACTTTTCTTCCCTCACTTCCTTCCCCAGGAGAAGGGTGAGGAGGGTCTGCTGGTCGATCTCCGCCCTGGTCCTCCACCCCACGTACAGAATCCCCTGTTCATCCTCCGAGAGGTAGCCCATCCTGATGAACCTCTCAAGCGTGGGCTCCACCCTGAACTTGGGGAACTTCTCCTCCAGGATGCTCTCCACCTCCCTGAAGGGTGCCTTCCCTCCCTTGGCCAGCAGGTGGGCCAGGGTCACGGTGAGCATGGCCATGTCGTCTATCCTCCAGCCGAAGGTCCTGGCCTCCGTGAGGGTGGGATGGCCCTTCAGGGTGAGGAAGTACCTGTCCCCCTCAGGCTCACCCCCCTCGCTCACCTTCTTGATGGTCAACCCCAGCTTCCCCACCTCCTCCTCCAGCACCTTCAGCACCTGCTCGTACTCCCTCCCCAGCGCCCTCTTCAGCTCCCAGCCCCTGGCCCCTGGCTGGGCGTGGTGCCTGAAAAAGAGGAGCTGGGCGGCCCTGGCCAGCTTCTCCCTCAGCTCAGCCTCTCCTCTCTCTTCCACGTTTCTTCCTCCATTTCTCCCTCGAGATGGAAACGGGAACGGACATGCTCTCCTCCCTGCGCTGTGGGGAGGAATAGGCGAAGAGGATCATGTCGTCCTCCAGAGGCTTCAGCTCCATCCCCGCGTATCCGTAGCTCACCAGGAAGCTCACCAGCCAGGCCTTCCTCACCGTTTCCTCGAAGGTGGGTGCGGAGACGAACTTCCAGTACGAGACGCCCCCATCTTCAGACACCTTCTTCAGTTCCTCCCACAGTTCGGTGAGCAGCCTGTGGAACTCCTCCCTGCTCACGATACCCATTCTGGAGAGCTCCTCCAGCGGGAGTTCACCCCTGCCTTCCCCACCAACCTCCAGCTCCCTCCTCCTCTCCTCCAGGGGGGGAAGGTTGGTCCAGTACTCCTTCGCCTCCGAGAGGGCCGGAGGGGAGAGGGCCTCCAGCTCCACCAGCGGGTGCCAGGCCTTCGCCAGCACCTCCGCCAGGTCCCTCGGGGACATCACCTGTACCTTCAGGGAGATCAGGAGGGGATCCAGGTACAGGAGGGAGGAACGGTGCTTGATCCACTCCCCCTGCTGGAGGACCACGTCGGCTAGGCCCACCAGCGCCTGCAGGTCCAGGTAGAGGTCCTGGAGGTCCCTGAGCCTGGGGAGCAGTTCCCTCAGCCTCCTCAGGAACTCACCCACCTGCACCTCGAAGGGGTCAAGCTCGTGCTTCCTCACGCTCTCGCAGAGGTCTATCACCCTCAGCAGGAGCTCCTTCCTCTCCTTACGCACTCGTCACCACCCTCACCTGGGAGGTTCCCCCCACGTTCTGGACCATCACGATGTTGGGCACCTCCTCCACCCCCAGCAGGTACCCTGGCGTGATCACCAGGTACTGGACCCTCTCACCTTTCGTGGCCTCTATGATGGAACGGAAGATGGCCTCCCGGTTGCGGGGATCCAGGTGGGTCTCGAACTCGTCTATGGCCCTGAGGGGTGATTTGATCTGCTTCTGGAGGGCGAGCAGGAAGAACATGATGGCCGTGGTCCTCTCGCCCCCGCTCTGGGTGTAGGCGTCGAGCAGCTGTGGGGAAGTACCCCTGAAGCCCACGTAAAGCTCCAGCCCGGCCCCCTCTATGTCCTCGGGGTTCACCAGCTTCAGATCCCCTCTGGCGTTCACCCTCTCCAGGAGCTTCACGTATTCTTCCCTCACCTGGCCCAGGAGCTTCTCCACCTCCCTCCTCCAGCGCCTCTTCCTCTCCTCCACCTCCTCCAGAGCCTTCTTCCTGTTTTCCTCGGCCACCCTCGCCCTCTCCCTGAGTTCCTCCATGGTGGCCCGGTAGTTCAGGTACATCTGCTCCACCTCCGGCGAGACCTCCCCCAGCGTGCTCAGGTGAGCCCCCACCACCTTCAGCTCCTCCAGCACCTCCTGGGGCTTCCTCTTCGTCTCCACCCTCTCTCCCGCACCTTCCGCTTCCTTCCTGAGAACCTCCAGCTCCCTCCTGGCCCTCCTGATCTCGCCCGAGAGGGAGTCCATCTCCCGGCGCAGGAGGTCCTGCCTCAACTCCAGCAGGGCTTCCCTCACCCTGGTTTCCACGTATGCCTTCCTCTTTTCCGAGAGCTCCCCCTTGAGCCTGGCTATCCTTCCCCTCGTCTCCCCTATCTTGGCCTCCACCCTCTCCCGGTCGTAGCTCGGCAGGGAAAGGTCCCCGCCAAGGCCTGACAGCCTCCCCGCCAGGGAGAGGTACACCTCCCCCTCGGCTTTCAGCCTCTCCCCGGCGATCAGCTCCTCGTAGGAGGCCTCCAGCTCGAACTCCAGCCTGCCCACCTCTCCTTCAAGCTCCCCCCCTTTCCTCCTCTCCCTCTCCGCCTCCGTCCTCAGCTCCGTGAGCTGGTTCTGGAGCTCCTCCATTTCCGCCTCCAGCTCCCCAAGCTCCTCCTCCTTCCTGAGGTACCTGGACCAGCGGTACTCAGCCTCCAGCTCCACCTTCCTCCTCTCCAGCTCCCTTTTCCTCTTCAGCCTCTGGTACTCCCCCTCCCAGTACCTGAGGGTCTCCTCCGCCTTCTCCAGCAGCCTCTTCACGGCTTCCTCCTCGCTCAGGGTGTGGGAGAGCTTCTGCATGGCGCTCAGGATGTTCTCCCTGTACTCGTGCAAACCCACCGCTTCCTCCACCAGCTTGAGCCTCTCCCTCATGTCGATGGCCCCGAAGGTGTCCACCATGTTCTGGTGCATGATGATGAGCATGTTGTCTGGGTTCAGGGAAAGGTGCCTCAGGAACCTCAGCAACTCACCCTTGGTGGTGCCACGGGAGTTTATCTCGTGCCAGTAGGTCCCGTCCCTGCTGAGGTAGCGGGAGAGCACCACCGTGTCCGAGTTGAAGCCCGGAAGGGGTCTTTTCCCATCCTGGGGGGAGTTGTCGAAGACCACGCTGACCCTGGCCAGGTCCTTCCCCCTCTGGATGAGGTCGCTGAGCCTCCTGGACCTTTCCGTGTAGGTCTGGCCCAGGGCCACGGAGAGCCCCAGCAGGATGGAGGACTTTCCTGCCCCGTTGGGACCGCACACCAGGTTCAGTCCCTGCTTGAGGGGGATTCGGCTGTAGGAGTGGCTCATGAAGTTCTCCAGGATGAGCTCCAGGATCGTACCCACCACCTCCAGCAGTATGCTCCTCCCCCTTTCTTAAAAGGTGGGTAGGGTCCCCGTGGGAGATTAAAGCCCTGGGGAGGAATATCTCGGGTATCGGTATGGTCCTGGCGGTGAAGGTCTTCGAGGTGAAGGAGAGAATGGAGCTTCCGCTCATGGCCCGCAAGCTCAGGGACTTCAAGGAGGAGGAGCCGCGCGAGAGCGGGGGTAAGAAAGTGAGCCTCAGGACCGAGATCCTGGATTTGAAGATGGAGGGTGGCGGGCTCACGGGAATCTTCAGCAAGGACTTCATCCTCAGCAGGTACTACCGCCGGGGGCTGGTGGAGGTGCCCGTCACCGAGGAGGTGCCTTTCTGGATAAGGTCCCTCAAGGGCAGGACCTTCCTCACGGTGCTGGCCCCCTCGAAGGCCAGGGGTGTGAGGAAGCTCCTGACCAACTACGTGGCAAACAAGCTGAGCGAGATCCTTTTCCTCAAAACGGGGGCCATCGTGGAAGGCAGAATCACGCACGAGACCCTGAGGGACCTCCACGAGTCCAACCCCCAGGCCACCAAGCTCATCTGGTTCGACGACATCGACATCCCCAATGTGGGCAAGGTGGCCCTGGCGGGATCGGCCCTCGCGGACAGCAGGCTTTACCGTGAATACCTGGAGCACGGGAAGATCTGGTACGCGGTGTTCGAGTTCCGCAAGTACAACATGGTGGTGGGCATCACCAGGAACTGCGTGGTGACCACCTTCAGCAGGGTGGAGCTCAAGGACTTCTTAGATTGCGTGTTCGGGGAGGTCCTACCCCTTATCTCTTGAGCCCTTCTTTTTCTTGCCCAGCTCCCTGCCCAGCTCCTTGCCGGAGGCCATGACCTCCGACTCCAGGAGGAGATCCACCATCTTTTTCTGTTTCTTCGGTATGCTCTCCCAAAGTGGTGTGGGGGGAGAGGACTTTTTTGGTTTTCGGGGAGGAAAGAAGAGAAAAGGGGAGAGGGGGTAGAATTAAGGGGCCCCGGTAGCTCAGCTGGTAGAGCAATCGCCTTGTAAGCGATGGGTCGTGGGTTCAAATCCCACCCGGGGCTCTTAAAGGTGGTCTTCTTATTTTCGCTGAGTCAGATAGCGGTAGGAATTTTGAGGAAAATCGGGAAAGAAGGAGTCAAGAGAGTACGGAGGCTCCCTTGGAGTATGTATATAGAGGCAGGTGTTTTCCGGCCTATTAAGTTTCCAGCCAAGGCAGTATAAGCTGGCAGACCGAAATTTAGTGTCTAAGTGATAGCACATTTGTGCAAGGTTGAGATAGGAAAACTTCCTTTTTAGGCACGGGACTCAACCGATTTTTCTGGAGGGGAAAGTTTTTATGGGAAGAGGAAAAGACTTCCTAATGTCTTCCTCGGAGAGGAAGGGGGAAAAGGCCTTCCAGGAAAGAGGACAGATAGAGGCCAGAGAGAGGGAATATGTAAGGGAACTTTACGCGGTTTCCGCGAGGTTCCTCCCGCTTGAGAAGGAAAGGGTGCTCTACGCCAGCCTTAAGGAAACCTTCGGCTCCGACCCCTTCGCCCTCCAGGACTCCCAGATGTACAAGAGGGGGGGCTACAGGCAGTCCAGGCGCAAGCAGGAGTTCGCCAAGCTGGGGAGGCAGGTGGCCGTGGAGAGGGGTCTCCCCGCCTACAACAGGGCGGTGGGCCTGCCCATAGGCCAGAGGCAGCTGGAGCCCATCCTGATAGCCGGAACGAACATCATGGTGGAGCAGGACGACACCCACCACCTGAACAACGTGGCCATCCAGCAGATGCTGGACGACATAAAGCGCACCGTCATCGTGAACCTGGACATCGCCCACCGCATGCTCACCGTGAGGGCGGGCAAGGAGGTCACCCCCGAGACCATCAACCTCTACCTGGAGACCCTCCAGCACACCATGTGCGGTGGGGCCGTGGCCCAGGAGCACATGTCCGAGATCAACCCCCTCCTGGTCAAGGACGCCTACGCCAAGGTCATCACGGGCTCCGACGAGGTGAAGGACGCCCTGGACAGGCGCTTCCTCATAGACATAGACCAGCTCTTCCACCCCACCAGGGCCGAGAAGCTCAAGGCGGCCATAGGGGAGGCCATCTGGATCGTCCTCCGCATCCCCACCCTGGCCGTCCGCATGGCGGACGGGGACGAGGCCGCCAGGTGGGCGGCTATGCAGAACACCATGGCCTTCATCGCCTCCTACGGTCTCTCGGGAGAGCACATCATCTCCGACCTGGCCTACTCCTTCAAGCACGCCAGGGTGGTCAGGATGGGCGGCAAGATGTGGTACCAGAGGATGAGGGGGACGAACGAGCCGGGGGGCTTCCCCGACGGCTACATCTGCGACTTCATGCAGGCGGAGAGGGACCTCCCCGCCCGCAGGTTCCTGGAGGTGGCCCAGGAGGACGAGGAGGAGGCCAAGAGGTACCTGAGGGTTCTGAACGAGGGAACGGGGGGAATAGCGGCCGTGATAGACAACTCCCTCTGGCTGGGCTTCTACATGAGCGGGGGAATAGGCTTCTCCAACACCGTGGCCTCGGCCGCCTTGGCAGGCAACGTGATAGAATCCTTCTCGGATGAGCTGGTGGAGCTCATTCACAGGTACACGATGGGTGTGAGGAAGTCTCCACCCAAGTGGGATACGGTGAAGTTCATGGTGAACACCATCATCCAGTACACCATGGAGAGCTACGAGAAGTTCCCCACCCTGGCCGAGTTCCACTGGGGAGGGGCCCACAGGGTCTCCGTGATAGGCTCCATAGCTGCCTCCACGGCTGGTATTCTCACCGGGAGCTCCACCATGGGGCTCATGGCGGCCCACTACTCTATAGCCCACGTGATGAGGGAGGGCTGGCTCAGGACGGGGTGGGCGGGACAGGAGATTCAGGACCACATAGGCCTTCCCTACCTGTGCAGCTTCAGACCTGAGGAGGGAAACCTGACGGAGCTGCGGGGGCTGAACTACCCCATGCAGTCCTACAGCGCCGCCCACGGGGCCATCAGGGCGGCGGCCGTCTACTCGGCCATGCTGGGGAGGGGAAGTGCCTGGTGTCTCAGCCCCATCGTGAAGGTGGCCTTCGCCGATCCCCACCTGGTGTTCGACTTCAAGAATCCCAGGATGTGCATCGCCAAGGCGGGGATAAGGCAGTTCATGCCGGCCGGGGAGAGGGACCCGGTGCTTCCGCCCCACTGAGGTGAAGGCATGAGGAAGATTCCGAAGTTGGAGGAGTGGTATCCTGCCTTCGCAGAGGAGTTCGAAAAGACCAAGCTTTCCACGGTGATGGAGAGGGTGACCACGGAGGAACCTCCCCTCCCCAAGGCTTCCCAGCCCCGCCCGGATGGCTGGTGGAGGGAGTATCCGCACTCCCTCTGGATAGTGGACAGGGGAAAGGAGCCTACTGCTTACGAGCTTCTTCACGACTTCATCATAGGGAAGGCCATGACCAGCCCCCTCGCCATTTCGATAGGGAGCACCCCGCCTTCTAGGCTCATCCTCTTCGAGGTGAAGCACCCCACCAGGGGGGTGGAGTATGCGAGGATTTTCCTGAACCCCACGGATGTGATGGAGGGCTACGCGGAGGAGGAGCCCGATGTGGTGGTGAGGATAGGGTACTACGATTTGGTGGCCGTGCTATGCGGTGAGCTCCCTCCCTTCAACCCACTCTACGAAGGAAGGGTGGAGATAATAGGGAATACGGTGGCAGCCATAGACCTTTTATGCGATGTGCTGGAAGCTACTAATGGCAGAGAGGCCCCCGCTGGGAGCCCGACTCCCATTCCGCGGCCGGTGATGTGGCCTCTCGGACACCCGTAGGTGGAAGGATGAAGGTCGAGACGAGGAAGGGAACGGTGGACCTGTACGACGACCTGGGCAACTGTGTGGGCAGTGAAATCCCCCTGAAGGCGCTCTCTCCCCTCTACAATCCATACATGCGGGAAGTCCTGGACCTCTTCAAGAGGCTCGCCGTCATAGACCTGGGCAAGCTGGAGAACCTGATGAAGAAGGGAATGGCGGGCTGGGAGACGGCGGTGGGACAGGACGAGAACAAGATGCCCTGGTACGGCAGGGATCTCCCCTTGGTGGATAAGGCCAAGGAGATCACGGAGAGGATAAGGGAGAAGGTGGAAAAGCACGGGGATGGAGAGCAGCTGGTGGAGGGGGCAGGAAGGTACATCATAGTGAAGGTTCCGCGCCGGATGATGGAAATCTCGGCTAGCAGGGACCCGGCCATAACCTGGACGGCGGTCGCCCTGTGTCAGGCCGTGGCTGAGACCTTCAACATGACTCCCGAGACGGACCCGGACGGGTGCAACATGCTCAAGGGGGCGGTCTTCGGAAGATACCCGCAGTCCCCCGAGTTTTCTCCTGGTGGTCCTGTATCCACCTTCCTGAAGCAGAGCAACACCGTCGATGGGCTGGGCTCAGGCTTCAAGGCCATCATGGTCAATCATCTGGTGGCTCTCTGTAACAAGAGGACCATGGACGGGGTGGCTCTGGCCACCATCTTGGAGCAGGCGGCCCAGTGGGAGATGGGGAACGCCCTGGGATGGTTTGAGAGGTACCAGCTCCTCGGTTCGGCCTACCAGGGGTTCAACGCCCACAACCTGGTGCTCGATTTGGTGAAGGAGAATAGGGAGGGGACGATAGGGGATGTGGCATACAGCGTGGTGCGCAGGGCGCTGGAGGATGGTGTGATCAAGGTGAAGAGAACCCTCCCCTCCGGCTACAAAGTCTACTCCACGAGTGACTACTCCCTATGGAACGCTTACACCTGTGCGGCCGTGCTCGCCGCCGTCATCGTGAACGTGGGGGCCAGCAGGGCGGCCCAGAGCGTTTCCACCGTGGTGGGGTATTTCGGTGACCTCCTCCTGATGGAGACAGGGGGCCTCCCCGATCCCGACGCGGGGAGGGTGGAGGGGACGGGACAGGGCTTTGCCTTCTACACCCACTCCATCTATGGAGGTGCGGGTCCGGGGGCCTACACCCTCGATCACGTGATCCCAAGGCACGGTTCGGGTTTCGTGGGTCCGTGCATCGTGGCCGGCATGTGTTTGGACTCTGGCACCCAGCTCTTCTCCCCCGAGATGACCTCGGCCAGCTACTTCAAGATAAGGGAGAAGCTGCCCCTCCTCCATGACCCCCTCAGGAAGGTGGCGGAGGCGGCGGAGAGGATAAAGCCGGAGGTGGGGAGGGAGTAAGATGGCGGCGGGCAAGGTGAAGTACGAGCCGCAGATTTACCCTGGAAAGGATGAGACGTCGGAGAGGAGACGGAAGCTCTGGGACAAGAAGAGGAAGCTGGCGAAGTACCGTGAGATCTCCGACGATGATATCACCCGCCTGCTGGGGCACAGGGCGGTAGGGGCCCTCTATCCCAGCGTGCACCCGCCTCTGGAGGAACTCATCGAGCCCTACGACCCCATCAAGAACATCGTGGTCCCCACTCCCGGGGCCAGAGCCGGGGACAGGATAAGGTTCGTGCAGTTCGCGGACAGCTTCTGGCATCCACCCATCGCACCCTACGGCAGGCTGAGGCTCTACTTCAACAGGCTGAGGGGGATAGACGTGGTGGCCTACAGCGGGAGGTGCATCCTGGAGATGAGGGAGAGGGACCTGGAGGCGGCGATGAAGATGCTGCTGGAGACAGAAATCTTCAACCCCGCCAGGACGGCCCTGAAGGGTATAACCATCCACGGTCACTCCCTGAGGCTGGACGAGGACGGGCTGATGTTCGACGCCAGGAGGAGGTACATCTTGGACAAGTCAAGCGGGGAGGTGGTGTACATCAAGGACCAGATGGGGAGGGTGCTGGACAACCCAGTGCCTGTGGGCAGACCCCTCTCCGAGGAGGAGTGCAGGAAGCTGGACCTGGCCTATACCTGGGACACTCATCCCTTCAAATCGAGGACTGAGGTTTTGGAGATTATCTCCAGGGCAGCCAAGCTGAGGGTATTGGCGGGTTTCAATCCAGAACTCCTGACGGAAGAAATGTGAGGTGGGTTTTTGAGCAAGCATCTAGAGGGGGTCAGCAAGGTTCTGAGCCCGGAGGCTTTTGAGGATTTCAAGAAGAGAGTCACAGGCACGGTTTTGGAGATAAGGGAAAAACAAGCTGAGTACTACCGGGACACCTATCCTCCCGGTTACGAACACATAGCCCCCGATGGCATGGCCACCGAGCCTTGGATCCTGAACTGGGTGAGGGAGCGTGGTGGAATAACCATGGAGGAGTACGACAAGCTGATTTACGAGGAATTTGTGGAATGGGCTTACCGCGTTATCCATGCCATAGGGGTTTGCAAGCGTGCGGTGGCGGAGAAGCCCCCGGTTTCGGAACTCATCAAGGCCAAGTGGCTGTGCCACCTCAGCCATCCCCCCGCTTATATGGTGAGACCAGATCTTGGTTTCTCTACCACCCAGATGCTCTATGGTAAGTACGCAACCACCATGTGGTGCCATGTGGACTGGTGGAGGGGAGAGTTCGTTTGGTTCCAAGGATATCACAACGAGGATGGAGTGCCGGTCCAGCACTGGATCATAGGCATGACCAGGGAAATCGTGCAGCACTTCGACGAGGAGGACAGGCAGAAGCTCCTCACGCCCAGCGACTTCATGGCGGTTCCTCCCGATGTCACGATGCCCCTCGACCGCAGGCACCTGCGCACAGGTATAAAGCTCAGGGAGATCCCCAAGAAGTCCCCCTACGATCTGGTGGAGTGGCTCAGGATGGCCAGGGACATCATCAAGGACCTGAGGGAAGAAATTTTCCCCAAGTGGGCTCATGCCACTCTCTATATCTCCACTTCACCAGGCAACATGGGAATAGGTTCCCAGCACACTTTCTGGACCTCGCATTTCTGGGCGCTGGTCTGGATGGCCATGAACGCCACCAGGCTGATCGGCATACCCATCATGTTCTACACCTACGAACCCCTCCCCCCCATCCTCAACACCCTCCTGGCCCTTCCCGCCGAACTCTGGGTGAGGAGGTTGGAGGAACTCTTCACCACGGGGCCGAAGGGTCTGGTTTGCGATGCCGTCAACAAGGTCATCACTCCTGAGAAGAAGACCCCCATGCTCCACCAGATGAGAGAGCTCTACCTCAAAGGGAAGGCGTTCAAGGGGATGGCTCTCCCCTACGATGAGGGCATACCTCCGCCCAAGGCCTTCTTCACCGCCCTTCCCGCGCCCGTTTACAGGGAGGTGAACATAAGGGATGTGTTCGCCAACCCAGACAAGCTACCCAAGGAGTACTGGGAGCTGCTGGAGTCCGAAGGAGGAGTGGACAGGAAGACGGGTAGGATTCCACCCTACAACGAAGTTCCCAGGCTGAAGTACCTCTTCGACCCCACCATAGAGTGGCTGAAGCCCAGCGACTTTCCCCCCATAGACTGGAAGGAAGGTCAGGTCTGGCCAGTGGACATGACGAGGGAAAAGATGCAGATAATGGTGGAGGAGGGCTACGACGGCTCGGGGGAGAATCTCCTGCACTACAGTTGTCTAGCAGACAAGAAGATGGGCCAAGAGGGGAAGCTGGTTCTTCTGGGCACCACACCCTACAAGCTGCCCGTAGAGTAACCTTTTTATTTACTTCTTTCCCATTCTCCTAAACGTGGAGAGAAAGAGAGGGCTGGACGAAAGGGCAGGCCAGCTCGAAGCTAGGGAGAGGGAATATATCCGAGAATTGTACGCTCTTTCCAAGAAGTACCTCGAGGTGGAGAAGGAGAGACCTCTGTACTCGATTATGCAGCGCACCTTCGGCTCCGACCCCTTCGCCCTCCAGGACTCCCAGATGTACAAGAGGGGGGGCTACAGGCAGTCCAGGCGCAAGCAGGAGTTCGCCAAGCTGGGGAGGCAGGTGGCCGTGGAGAGGGGTCTCC
>JAWCKR010000013.1:0-40817 GCA_038851755.1 Hadarchaeales archaeon (SeqCode)
GCACGCCCTGGCGGCCCAGGTTTACTGCAAGAGGGTGGCGTACGAGGTGGCGGACGAGGCCCTGCAGCTCTTCGGGGGTTATGGTACCACGGACGAGTTCCTGATCCAGAAGCTTTACAGGGATGCGAGGGTGAAATTGATAGAGGATGGGACCACGGAGGTCCTCAGTTTGGAGGGAGCGGGGGACCTCATCAGGAACTACTGATATCCTCGATTTTTCCTAATACTTCCTGTAGACCGTGCTTCTGTGCCCCACTTCCAAGACAAAAACCACCATCCTCTCCCTCTCGATGCTCATTATCACACGATATTCTCCAACCCTCAACCTGTAAAGACTGAATCCCTTCAATTTTTGAACGTGCGCGAAAGGATTTTCGAGATGGATTCCACCTTATCCACAATCCTCTTAGCGACCCTTTCATCCAGCTTTTTCAGCTGTCTCAGAGAGGTTTCGGTCCACCTGACTTCATATTTCATTCAATTCCCAGTTTCTTTTTCACTTCGCCTGTGGAATAGGTCCGTCCTCTCTTAATGTCCTCCAAGGCCCTTTCGATGTTCCTTATGGTCCTAGCAGACAGCTCTTCCTCTTCAGCGTACTCCATCAACCTCTCTATAACCTTTGAGTAAGGTTCCCTTGGATGAACTTTCATCTCCCTCAATCTGTCCCTAATTTTTTCCTCGATCTGAATGGTGGTTTAGCCCTCTGTAGTACTTTATTGATCGCTCCCTTAAACTCACCGGAAGCCAGCCACACACCTTCGGGCTAGAAACACTCGGGTCGGGGTGGACTCCTGTTATGAACTACCGAAAACCTTCTTCCTCTCCAGGTACCTCCTGTACCCGTACATCCTGGAGAGGATCCTCCCCGCCTCCCTCACGTGCCCGCACACGGCCAGCCCACCCTCCTGGAACCACCTCCTCATCGCCTCCTCCGTGTCCCTGAAGTAGGAGGGAGGAACGGCCACCACCACGGGCTTGCCCAGCTCCTCCTGGATCCTCCTCCCTGCCTGGGCCAGCCTGCCCACGAAGTCCCTCAGCCACTCGGGGGGAGTCTCCCTGTAGGCCCTGAACTCCTCCGCCTGCATCTCCACCACGAGGGAGTGAACGACCTCCTGGGAGGCCACGGCCCTGAGCACCTCGTCCAGGTACCCCCTGGCGTAGGCCGGCCAGATGTCCAGGGGATTGCTCAGGCTCGTCCCCGCCCTCCTCAACTTCTCCTCCAGCTCCCCCCACCCTCCCTCCAGCCTGGGGACCCTCAGGCCCTCCTCCACCAGGGCATCCGTCTCCACCACGCTCGTACCGCCTGAGACCGTGGTCACCGCCACCCCCCTTCCCCTGGGCAGGGGCGAACGGAGGAGGGCTGCCAACAAGTCCGCCATCTCGGTGAAGCTTCCCACCTCCATCGCACCCGTCTGCCTCAGAAAGCCCCTCCAGACCTCCCCCGCACCCGCAAGGGAACCCGTGTGGGAGGAGGCCGCCCTTCCCCCCTCCTCCGTCCTGCCGCCCTTCAGCACCACCACGGGCTTTCTCACGCACACCTCCTCCATCACCTTCCTCAGTTCCCTTCCCCTTCCCGGCCTGAGCCCCTCCAGGTACATCCCCACCGCCTTCGTCCTCTGGTCCTCACCCAGGTACCGGAGGAAGTCCACCGCGTCGAGGTCCACCCCGTTCCCGTAGCTGATCACCTTGCTGAACCTGAAGCCCCTCACCACCCCCGCGTAGATGAAGTTCACCGCCTGGCCCCCGCTCTGGGAGATGAACCCCACCTCGCCGGGCTCGGAGGGCTGGTGGTAGGCGAAGCGCAGGAAGGATTCAGGGCAGTAGATCCCCATGCAGTTGGGCCCTATGATCCTCACCTTTCCCCCAGCCGCCCTCAGCACCTCCTCCTCCAGCTCCCTCTCCCCCACCTCCCCGAACCCGGAGCTGAACACGTGGGCCGCCTTCACCCCCTTCCTCACGCACTCCCTGATGACCTCGGGGACCAGGCGGGCGGGTACGGCGATCAGCGCATAGTCCACGGGTTCCTCCACCTCCAGAAGGGAGGCGTAGCACCTCTGCCCGAAGAGTTCCTTCCTGTTGGGGTTCACCAGGAAGACCCTCCCCCCTGCCTCCAGCATGGGGAGGACGAAGTGGTCCAGGCCCACCGAGGCCCCCACCACGGCCACCGAGCGCGGGTGGAAGAGGGCGTCCAGCTCCTGGAAAGATACCATCAAAGAAAGAGGAGGAAGCTACTTATAACGTTCTTCCGCGTCCGCCTTCCTGACCTTCTTCTCCTTGAGCTCCTTGTACTCCTTCCACCCCTCGAGGTTCTTCATCTCCAGGTACCTCTTCAGGGGCCTCTCGGCCATCTTTTCCCTTTCGGAGGGAGGGAATAAAGCTATCCCACCTCGCCCGTGGCCACCACCTCCACTCCCAGGCCCAGCAGGTTCCTCACGATCACGTCGCCCACCCTCACGGGACCCTCCACCTCGACCGCCGCCAGCTCCCTCACCGCCTCCTTCAGCTTCTCCCTCGGGATAGGCCCCGTGCTCCTCACCGGCAGGACCCCCCCTCCCCTCACCCTCAGGACGGTGAAGAGGTCCCTCAGGGGGAGCTCCACCTCCCTCTTCACGTACTCCTCCCCCGCCTTGCACTCCAGACCCTCCCACCTCACCGCCCTCCCCCCCTCCACGTACACCCTGGCCCTGCAGCCCACCGGGCATACTATGCAGGTGAGTTCCCTCACCTCCATCATCCCACCCACCCGAGCGGGAGGCCCGACACCCTCACCGGGACCTCCTCTCCCAGGGCCCCCACCTCTTCCTTCCCCAGCGTCACCGTGACCATCTCGGGTGGCCTCACCGCCTTCCTGGAGAAGACCTTTCCCCCCACCTCCACCCTGGCCTCCTTCAGCGGCCTGCTCACCCTCAGGTAGAGGCCGACCGGTCCTTCCCCCGTTATCCTCTGCGGCACCACCAGCCTCACGTTTTCCCCTGGCCTCACCTCCCTGACCCTCCCGGGGGGAGGCAGCTTTCCCTTGAGGTACCCGGCCGCGCTCTCACCCGCCCTCTCCCCCGTGAGGGTAACATGATCCACCAGGTCGAAGACCGTCACCGCGTTCCCGCAGGCGAAGAAACCCTCGAGGGAAGTGCGCATGAACTCGTCCACCACAGGTCCCCCCGTCCTCTCGTCCAGCTCTACCCCTGCCCCTTCCGACAGCTCGTTCTCGGGGATGAGGCCCACGGAGAGGACCAAAGTGTCGCAGGGAATCCTGACCTCCGTCCCCGGGATCGGGTTTCCCTTTCCATCCACCTCCGCCACCGTCACGGCCTCCACCCTCTCCCTGCCGTGGATGTAGGTTACCGTCCTGCGCAGGAGGAGGGGAATGCCGAAGTCCTCCAGGCACTGCACCACGTTCCTGCTCAGGCCCCCCGGGTAGGGCATGAGCTCCACCACGGCCTTCACCTCCGCCCCCTCCATGGCGAACCTCCTGGCCATGATCAGTCCCACGTCCCCGGACCCCAGAATCACTATCTCCCTCCCCGGGAGGTACCCCTCTATGTCCAGCAGCCTCTGGGCCGTGCCTGCCGTGAGGATCCCCGCGGGCCTCCCCCCGGGGATGAGGAGGGAGCCCCTGGGCCTCTCCCTGCACCCCATGGCCAGAACCACCGCGCCCGCCCTCAGCTTCATCAGGCCGTCCCGGGGGTTCACCGCCTCCACCTCCCTCTCCCGGGTGAGCCTGAGGACCATCGTCTCCAGCTTCATCACTATTCCCTCCTGCTTGGCCCTCCGGATGAAGCGGTGGATGTACTCGGGCCCTGTGAGGTTCTCCCGGAAGTAGTGCAACCCGAAACCCGTGTGGATGCACTGGGGGAGGATACCCCCGGGGCTCTCGTTCCTGTCCAGCACCCAAACCTCCCTCACCCCCTCCTCCCTCGCCCTCAGGGCGGCAGCCAGCCCTGCCGCCCCCCCTCCCACCACCACCAGCTCCACCTCCCTCTCCACCCTCATCCCCCCAGCAGGGGCTCCTTGATCCTGCACATCACCACCCTGCTCCTTCCCCCTTTCTTCGTGATCTCCTCCACCGGCCTCCCCAGCTCCCTCGAGAGGATCCGGAGGAGGTGCGGGGTGCAGAAGCCCCCCTGGCACCTACCCATCCCTGCCCTGGTCCTGAACTTCACCCCATCCAGGGTGGTGGCCCCCCTCCTCACCGCCTCCACCACCTCCCCCTCCGTGACGTGCTCGCACCTGCACACCACGTGCCCGTACCTCCTGTCCCTCGCCATCAGTTCCTCCCTCTCCCTCTCCCCGAGCTCCCTGAACCTGGGCGGTGCCCTCCTCCTGGGGTTGAAGGAAGGCTTCTCCCTGAGCTCCAGCCCCTCGCTCCTCAGGATCTCCACCACCCTCCTGGCTATGGCCGGGGCCGCCGTGATCCCTGGGGACTGAATCCCCCCCACGTTCACCAGTCCCTTCACCTTGCGCGAGGGGGCTATGTGGAAGTCCTCGGTGTAGGTGGCCGCCCTCACCCCTGCGAAGGCCGTGATCACGTCCGTCCTCCGGATGGAAGGGAGGTACCTGCTGAACTTCTCCCAGACCCTCTCCGTTCCCTCCCTGGTGGTGTCCGTGTCCTCCTTCCAGGGAATCTCCTGGGCGGTGGGACCCCAGAGCATGTTCCCGTCCACGGTGAGGGAGATCCCCCCTCCCTTCGTGTAGGGGTCCTCCTTCAGCTCCCCGGGGGCCAGGTTGTGGCGGCAGGTCCCCGCCCTCTTCCAGTCTATCAGGAGCATCTCACCCTTCCTGGGGTGGACGGTGAACTCGGGGGCCCCCGCGAGCTCCGCCACCTCGTCGGAGTAAAGGCCGGCCGCGTTCACCAGGAAGGAGGTGAGGATCTCCCCCCTGTCGGTAACCACACCCTTCACCCTCCCCCCCTCCACCCTCACCCCTATCACCTCCGTCCCTAGCAGGAGCTTCACCCCGTTGGCCACCGCGTTCTCCACCAGCGCCACCGTCACCGCGTAGGGAGCCACCACGCCGTAGGTGGGGAAGAACAGGGCACCGGCGGCCTCCGGGGGAAGGCCGGGCTCCATCCGGTGCAGTTCCTCCCTCCCCACCACCTCCACGGGACACCCGTGCTCCCTCACCCTCTCGGCCGCCACCTCCAGCAGGGGAACGAGTTCCTCCTCCATCACCACCGCCAGCAGGCCCGGCCTCTTGAAGGGGAAGTCCAGCTCCTCCGCCCAGCGGTCGTAGAGCGCATTCCCCTCCACGCACAGCCTGGCCTTCAGGGAGTTGGGGTCGGCGTCCATGCCGGCGAAGCCGTGGACCCAGGAGGCCCCTCCCTTGCTCTGCCCCCAGGCCACGTCCTCCTCCTTCTCCACCAGCACCACCTCCAGCTCGTACCTGGAGAGCTCCCTCGCTATCCCAGCCCCCACGATGCCCGCCCCCACCACCACCACGTCCGCCCTCATCCCGTCCCAGGGCGCCCTCTCCTTGACCTCCCTCTTCCTCTCCGGCCTGGGGAGCCCCCTGGGCCAGAGCCTGTTCACCACTCCCCCCACCCCGTCCACCCCCGCCGCCAGGTGCCCGAGCTCCACCACCTGCTCCCAGCTCTCCGTCTCCCCCTCCAGGAAGAGGATGCCGTCCTCCAGGCGAGCCCGCAGGGAGACCCGCGAGAAGGAGGGATCGCTCTTCACCCTCTCCTCGAGCTCCTCCAGCCTCACGCGCTCACCCTTCCGTCCAGCACCTGTGAGAGGTCGAGGATCCTCAGTCCCTCCCTCCCCAGCGCCCACTTGCAGGTGGGACATGCCGTGACGGCGAACTCCGCCCCCGTTCTCCCGAGCTCCTCCGCCCTCCTCCTGGAGATCTGCCTCGCCTCCTCCAGCGGGTTCCCTCCCCCGCAGCACACGGCGTCTTCTCTGGTCTTGGGTGGTTCCACCACCTCCAGGCCCAGCTCCCTCAGCAGCCTGCGCGGGGGGTCGAAGAGGCCCTTCTTCCTCCCCAGGGAACAGGGGTCGTGGTAGGTAACCCTCCCCGAAAGACGGGGGAGGGAGAGCCTCCCCTCCTCCACCAGTTTCAGGAAGAAGGCGGAGGCGTGGACCACCTCCACTCCCTCCAGCCCCTCCGAGAGGAACTCGAAGCACCCCGGACAGCTCAGCAGGAGGGTCTCCGCACCAGAGGAGCGAAGGGCCTCCCTCACCTCGCCCCTGAGCTCCTCCGCCCCCCGCTCGTCCCCCGCCCTGAAGGCGGGGAGGCCGCAGCAGTATCCCTCCAGCAGGACCGCCTTCAGCCCCGCCCTCTCGAGCAGGCGCAGGGTGGAGGAGGGGACCTCCCTCTCCCTCAGCTCGGCCGTGCAGCCTGGGAGGTAGGCCAGCCTCCCCTCACCCACCACCCTCCTCTTCCTCTCCTCCCCGAAGGGATTGCCGTGCTCCCTCAGGCGGGAGAGGCGGGAGCGAACTTCGGGGGGAGGGATCCCCTTCTCCACCGCCTGGACGCGTGCGGGGTGATAGAGGAGGGAGAGGTCGAAGTCGAAGGGGCAGAAGCGCCTGCAGGCCTGGCAGTCCAGACACTGGTAGGGTGGCCTGGTGTTTTCCTCCGTGCGGGGGAGCTCGCCGCGGAGCAGGAGGAGGGAGGTGCGTGCCTTCCCCTGGGGGGAGGAGGACTCGGTCCCCGCCGCCTCCTCCATAGGGCAGGCGAAGCGGCACATGTTGGGGCAGAGGGAGCAGAGCAGGAGCTTATCCCCGATCTCCTCCATCTCCCCACCCGGCCTTCCCCGGGTTCATCAGGTTCCCCGGGTCCAGGGCCCTCTTGATCCTCCTGAGCACGGAGAGGAACTCCCCCAGCTCCTCCTCCGTCCACCTCGCCCTCACCAGTCCCACCCCGTGGTGGTGGCTGATCGTCCCACCCAGTTCCAGCGTGGCCCTCATGACCTTCTCCCACGCCTCCCAGTAGAAGGCCTCCGGGTCCGGGGGGAAGCCCGCGAAGGTGAGGTACAGGCAGACCCCCTCCTGGTAGAAGTGACTGAAGTGCCCGGAGACGTGCAGCATCCCCTCCAGACCCTTCAGCTTCTCCCTCACCCTTCTGTAGAGTTCCCCGGCTCTGTCCCAGAGAACGGCCACCTCTACGGTGTCCACCACCCCTCCCCCCCTCACCACCTCCTGGGCCAGGTGCACGTCGAAGCGGGTGCGGAGCCAGTGCTTCACCGGTTCCTCCCCGGAGGGTGAACCCCCGGCCGATCCGCACTCCTCCTCCACCACCTCCCTCTCCACCTCCACCTGCCTCCCGTCCCCCTCCAGCACGAAGAGGGAGAGCACCCTTCCACCCTCCAGCACTCCGCGGAAGTGAAGGGCCACCTCCTCCTCGTCGTAGATCCTCAGCACCGCCGGTCTGAACCCCCTCCTCAGGATCTTCCTGGCGGCCTCCAGCGCCCCCTCCACGGAGGGGAAGGTGAAGGAGAGGAGGAGGCGCCTCTCGGGGAAGGGGAAGATCCTGAGGGTGGCCTCGGTGACGATGCCCAGGGTACCCTCGCTTCCGAGCATCAGCTGCTCCAGGCGCGGGCCGGTTGCCGAGCGGGGAACGGCCCTGGAGCGAACGACCGCGCCGTCGGGCATCACCGCCTCCAGCCCGACCACCAGGTCCTCGATCTTCCCGTACTTGGTGGAGAACTGACCGGCAGCCCTGTGGGCTATCCATCCCCCCACCGTGGAGGAGGGAAGGGACTGGGGGATGTGGCCTCCCGTGTATCCCCTGCGGTTAAGCTCCTCCTCGTACCTCCATCCGTTCATCCCCGCCTGCACCCTGGCGAGCAGGTTCTTCCCGTCCACCTCCAGCAAGCGGTTCATCTTCTTCAGGTCCACCACCAGCGACCCCCCGGAGGGAAGGGCCCCGCCCACCACCCCCGTCCCCCCTCCGTAGGGCACGAGAGGGACTCCGTATTCGCGGCAGAGCCTCACGAGCCTGGAGACCTCCTCCGTGCTTTCCGGGTAGGCCACCGCCCCGGGGAGGGCGGGCTTCTTCCCCTGCACGAACCAGACCCCCGTCAGGAACCAGGCGTCCCTCGAATGGGAGACGAGCTCCGCCTCGTCCGTTCTCAGGTCCTTATCCCCCACCACCTCCCGCGCCTCCCTGAGAAAAGCCTCCGGCAGAGGGGGGTGAGTTGGACCCATCCCTCCTCCTTCCTCCTCCCTTCACAAAAACCTAATACCCCTCCAACCCACCTTTCCCGGTGGGAGAGAACCTCCTCGTCTTCGACCTGGGCACCACGGCCGCCAAGGCCGTTCTCTTCAGCGAGGAGGGGAGAGTGGTGGGGAAGGGATACTGCGAGTACCCCACCCGCGCCCCCTCCCCAGGACTGAGCGAGCAGGACCCCAGGGAATGGTGGAAGGCCCTGGTGACCTCGTGCAGGCAGGCGGTGAGGGGAGGGGAAAACCTGGCCGCGGTGGGGCTCACCACGCAGAGGGCCACGGTGGTCCCCGTCGACCGGGAGGGAGAACCCCTGCATCCCGCCATCACCTGGATGGACACCAGGACCTCTCCCTCCCTTCCCCCCCTGGCGGAGCGCTTTCCCATGAGGATGGTGGCCCACAAGCTGGTGTGGTTCAGGGACGCTCTTCCGGAGGTCTTCGAGAAAGCCCACCTCTTCCTCACCGCCGAGGCCTACCTACTGCGGAGGCTCACGGGCAACTCCGTGAGCGATCCCGTCAACTCCTCCTACAGCCTTCTGGACACCAGGAAGCTGGAGTGGTCCCGGGAACTCTCCGAGGCCTTCGGAATCCCTCTGGAAAAGCTGCCACCGGTGAAGCCGCCCGGAACCGTGGCGGGGGAACTCCTTCCGCGGACCGCGGACGAGCTCGGTCTTCCCCCCGGTCTCCCCGTGGTGGTGGGAGGGGGGGACCAGCAGTGCTCGGCGCTTGGGCTGGGGGTGTTTGAACCGGGGACGGTGAAGGCCACCACGGGGACGGGGACCTTCGTGGACGCGGTGGTCGGGGAGCCCCTGCTGGACTTCTACGAGCCCTCCTGCAGGATGTTCTGCCTCCCGCACGTGGTTCGGGGGAAGTGGTGTCTGGAGGCGGTGATGCCCGGCACGGGTCTGATCTACCGGTGGTTCAGGGATGAGCTCTCGGAGAAGGAGAAGGAAGAGGGAAAGAAACTGGGCGTCGACCCCTACGAGCTGCTGAACAAGGAGGCGGAGGGGGCCGAGCCTGGGTCCAGGGGGCTCTTGGTGGTCCCCCTCTTCTCCTACTCCAGGGGTCTCTTCCTGAACCTCTCCTTCAGCCACACCAGGGCCCACCTCATCCGCGCCATCCTGGAGAGCAACGGATACACCCTCAGGCTCTTCCTCGACCTGATGGAGTCGCTGGGTGTCTCCGTTTCCGAGCTGAGGGTGGACGGGGGAGGAGCCAGGTCCCCCCTCTGGAGGCAAATCCAGGCGGACATCACGGGGAAACCTGTGGTCCTGACCGAGACGGTGGAGGATGCCTCCTCACTGGGGGCGGCGCTCCTGGCTGGGACGAGCGCTGGGCTCTACAGGAGCCTGGAGGAGGCCGTGGGGAGGACGGTGAGGGTGAGGGAGAGGAGGGAGCCGGAGGAGGAGAGCAGGAGGGTGTACGAGGAGCTTTACCCGAAGTACCAGGAGGCCCTCCTCAAGGTGGTCTCGGAACTAGGGCTTTAAAGATGCCACGAGGCTCTTCAGGAGAATCCACCTCCCGGTTCACGGGGGTTACAACAGCGTGCATGGGGGACCAACGATGGTACTCGGACCCTGGGAGACCACAAAGACGGAACCCAGAAGGAATCAGGCTTGTGGATGCTTCCCATCAAGCTGGGGACCTGAACTTGCCCCGACCGAAGGAGGGGAAGATCTGAGGAAGCCTTCCACTAGCTTTATATGGGGGTAGAATAAGGGTAGCCGGCCATGGAATGCCTGCTACTAAAATATTGGTAATTATTGTGATTGCAGTAGCGGTGGTAGCAGGGGCAGGGGCTTTCATCGCTATGTCAAACCTTTCAGCTCCACCGACCCCCAGTCCTGAGGAGAATGAGGCGACCACACCACACAGAAATCCCAACGCGAACGTGAAAGGTTACGTCACGGACAGCGCGGGGAACCCGATAGCAGGGGTCATCGTTCATCTGGGCGGTTTGGCAGGACTTTTGACAACCACTGACTCAACGGGGTATTACGAGTTCGAGGTGGCCAGGGAAGAGAGGGATTTTGAGATGATCTTCGAAAAGACCGGATACGACAACGTTATAACGACGATCCATGTGACCGCAACGGGAGTAGCCCGGAAAGATGTTCAGATGGTCGCTTCCGGGCGTGAGCCTGTCACGGTGAAGTTCACGCTTACCGTTCCTTACACGATGGCAGGTGATAATTTCTCCATCCAATTCGGAAGCGGGGCCCCCGTCGCCATGCAACGGGTGAACGAGGTCACCTGGTGTTATCTGAAGGGGGCTACCGCAGGGGATGTCCTGACCTACAGGTACCTGAAAAACGATGCTCCTGTGAGTTCCCCCACCTCGCTGACCGTGGTTAAAGCAAAGAGGATATATGAAACGCGAGACATGCCCGACTGGCCAAACGTTGATGAGATGAACTACCAGAAGGTCTTCGATTTCGTACCGTATACAAACAACGGCCTTGCCCCCGATTTGGAGCTTGGCCAGGGCTTCTTCGACCTTTGGGGGATTAACTACAACAAGGTTTTGTTTGAGAACACGTCCGATGCCGCCGGACCTTCGATGGAGAGGATGAAGGAGAAGATGAACGTCTCCTGGGTACTCATCACCGATTTCGCTGAATACGCGGCTCTGGATCCTTTGCCCGAGATAAACTTCATAGACCCCGGTCTAAAGTCCGTCTACACCATCACTCAGGAAGAGATGGACAGGCTCGTACAAAAGGCACACTCCCTTGGCATGAAGGTGCTCGTGAACATCGGTACCGTGTGGGCTGAAAACGTCGATGTTTCACTTGCCAACAGGAGCAAGGTGCGCACCCGGGATTGGCTTGACGCTGCCTGGGCAGAGTGGGGCAATCTGATGGTAGAGGAGGCTGAAAAATGCCAGGCGGCGGGCGTGGATGCGTTGCAAGTCAGACCGCGCGGAGACATGTGGAACGAGGGTTATGATTACGCCTACACCTCGGAAAAAATCCGCGAGGTGGCTAACAGGGTCAGGGCAGTATACGATGGCCAGGTGACCATCGGTCTGATCGACCTCTTGGACGTCGACGAGCCGTCCTCTCTGGAAAGGTTAACCATGTGGGACGCCGCCGATTTCATCTACGTCGACATGACGGGCTTAACAATTACCGATTCAGACGCGCCCAGCATAAGCGAAATGCAACCCGTCTTCGAGCGAGCACTCACGCAGAGGATAGCGCCAATAGCGAACGCGTACGGGAAGAAGGTCATGCTACACGTTCAGTTCCAAAGCTATGTCGGGGCCATAAGGGAGAAGTGGGTCGAGCCGACTTATGTCTATCCTGATTTGGTGCGTGACTGGCAACAACAGGGCGACGCTTACGAGGCTTTGCTCAGGGCGCTGGAGGGCAAGAACTACATCAACTGCCTCATGTCAGTGGGCTACTGGTGGGACGACGCCATGGACCCTTTCAACGCCCGCAACTCACCCAGCATAAGCCACAGCGTCCGAGGGAAACTGGCCGAGGCAGTGCTGGGCAAGTGGTTCGCGGGATGAGAAGACTCCTGCGCACGACGCCGGGAAATCTAAAAATCAGGTGCCCCGCCTGAAGAGCTCGATCACCACGTAGTTGGTGAGGAGCTCCATGATGTCCGGCGGGAGGGAGTGGAACATCTGGTAGATCAGGGCCCACTCCTTGGTGAGGCCCTTGTCAAACCCTATGGTCTCCAGCACCTTCTCGCCGTGGGCGCCGAGGAACTTCTCCGCCTCCTCCAGCATTTTCCCGAGGGAGGCCAGGTCCATCTGGGAGGGCGTCAGCATGCTCGCCAGGAGACCGAAGGCCTCCACGAACCTCTCCGCCTCGCTCGCGGGAAGCCCGGCCACCCTCTCCTTGCATTCCCTGAGGTCCCTGAGCATCTCACCCGCGAATTTTTCGTGGATGGGGGTGAAGGTGAGGTGGATGCTGGGAGGAATCTGCATCTCCGGTATCCCCTTCTGGGGCAGGAAAATCCAGCCGCGCTTCATCACCTCATCGCATAGCCTGAAGAGGTTCACCTCCGGAGAGGTGAAGGCAGCGATGACCGTCGGTTCCCCCATGAGGTCGAAACCGAGCTCCCTCAACCCGGTCACGATGCTGTTCCTGGCGCTCACGATTTTCCTGGCGAGGCTCGTGTAGCCCTCCTCCCCGAGGTAGTGGAGGACCGCCCAGGTGGCCGCCAGGGGCCCCTCCGAGCGGGAGGAGAGGACGGCGGGGTTCACGATGGGGTATCCGGGCCATCTCAGGTTGGCGTACTGGGAGTACATCTTGTAGAACTTCTTCCTGAAGAGGATCACGGAAGCACCGATGGTCGAATACGCGTACTTGTGTGGATCCAGCGAGATGGAGGTAACGCCTTCGACGGTGAAGTCGAAGTCCGGGAGGTTCTCCCCTATTCTCCTCATGAAGGGGAGGATGAATCCCCCTACGCACGCGTCGACATGGAACCATATACCCTTGGTCCTGGCCAGGTCCGCCAGCTCCTTGATGGGGTCCACCGTCCCGAAGGGCCAGTTGGGCGCCGATCCCACGATCATGGCCGTGTCCTCGGTAAGGGCCTCGTTGATGGCCTCGGGATCCGCCTGGTAAGTCTTGGTGTCCACCCGGACCCTCTTGACCTTCATCCCCAGATACTCCGCAGCCTTCTCGTAGCAGGGGTGACCGGTCACGGGCATGACGATTTCCGGGATGGTGATGGAACCCCTTTTGAGGATGAACCTGTCTCTGGCGGCCTTGACGGCCAGGAAAACACTCTCGGTGCCACCGAAGGTGTAGGTGCCCACCACTTCCTCGTCCCCCCTCATCAGGGAGATCGCCATGTCCACGACATCCTTCTCGAGCCTTATCGCGCTGGGGAACTCGGTGAAGTCGAGGATGTTCTTATCGGCGAACATCTTCCAGGCCTCGAAGATGACCTCCCTCAGCTCCTCCACCCCAGGTTCGAAGGCGATGGTGAAGAGCTTCCCGCTCTTCGGCTCGAAGTCATCCCTGGCGTACTCCTTTAACCTGCTGAGGATTTCCTCCTTGGGGAGGGGCTTCTTGGGAAAAGTCTTCACAATAAGATTTGGTCGTTATTTTTAATAGTTTTAATCCTCCCCTGCCCTGGCCCTTACCCCGGACCAAGGTCCTAGGCTGGTGCGGCCGGCGGGATTTGAACCCGCGTCGCAGGCTTGGAGGGCCTGAGTCCTGGACCAGGCTAGACCACGGCCGCACCAACTACGGAGGGAAGGAGCGGATTAATCTGTTTTGGGGGAAGATGGAAAGGATATAAAGCCAGGGTGAAAAGGGGATTTCGATGGAGTGGGGAATGAGGAACAGGCTGGCCCAGCTCATCCAGAGGGACGGGAGGGCCCTCTTCCTTCCCATCGACCACGGCTATTTCCAGGGCCCCACCCACAGGCTCGAGAAGCCCGGCCAGACCATCGCCCCCCTCCTCCCCTACGCCGACGCCATCATGCTCACCAGGGGAATCCTGCGCTCCTGCGTGGACCCCACCCACACGAAACCCGTCATCCTGAGGGTCTCGGGGGGGACGAGCGTGGTGGGGGAGGATCTCTCGCACGAGGGCATCACCACCTCGGTGAGGGAGGCCATCAGGCTGAACGCCAGCGCGGTTTCCGTCTCCATCTTCGTGGGGAGCAGGTACGAGCACGAGACCCTGATGAACCTGGCCAGGCTGGTGGACGAGTGCGAGGATTACGGGATACCCGTGATGGCCGTCACGGCGGTGGGCAGGGAGCTGGAGAAGAGGGAGGCAAGGTACCTGGCCCTGTGCTGCAGGATAGCGGCCGAGCTGGGGGCCAGGGTGGTGAAGACCTACTATTGCAAGGACGGCTTCGAGAAGGTGGTGGAGGGGTGCCCCGTCCCGGTGGTGATAGCGGGGGGTCCGAAGGTGGACTCAGAGAGGGAGGTCTTCGAGTTCGTGTACGACGGGATCCAGAAGGGGGCCATAGGGGTGAACCTGGGTAGGAACATCTGGCAGCACGACCACCCCGTGGCCATGATCAAGGCCCTGAGGGCGATCATCCACGAGAACGCGAACCCGAGGGAGGCCCAGGAGGTCTTCGAGAGTTCCAAGGTAAGGGCCTAGTGCAAAAACTTATAAGCGGGTTGGGAGAGCTTTCGGGTGGCACATAGTAGGGGTATTCTAGCCGCGATAACCGCCTTTATCGTCCTCACGAGTTCCGCCCCCCTCTCCGCCGGCCTTGCTTCCTCCCCTCCTCCGGAACCAGAACCTCGTCCACGCACGGACAACGCCCAATCCGTGGAAACCTCCTCCATGCCCCTCTACGCACTGGTGGAGGCGGAACTGGAGTCCCAGCACATCAGCTTCAAAATCGACCTTGACAACCTGGCGAAGATACTGGGGAAGAACCCGAAATCGGAGGCGAAGGGTGGGGATTTCGACTTCAGCTTGGAGTTCGCCTACGACGAGAACGAGGACGGTGGCTTCGAGATCACCATCGAAATAGGCGGTGAACGTGGAATTGGTGGCGGGGGGGAAAACGAAGAAGATGAGGGGGGTGGAGAAGGAGGAGAAGGCGAGGAAGAGGACGAAAAGGTAAGCGCGAGCATAGGCGGAACCATACAGCTGAAGCTCTTTTTTGACAACAAGGGGGAACTCGTCGGCTACAGTGTCTCAGGAAGTGTCGAACTCTCGGTGGAGGTGGAGATTTTCGAGTACAAGTACTTTGTAACCTTCACCATCGGCCCGGTACCGGTATGGATAGAAATCGACCTGAGCGGGAAGCTCGGTTTCAAGGTGAGGGCTGGAGGGACCATCTTCGGCACCCCCACCGAAAGGACGAACATCACGGTGAAGCTCTACCTGGGGGTGGAGCTGGAGGCCCTCCTGTACTCCACGGCCGGGGGGTCGGGGGAGATAAAACCCTTCATACAGGCCAAGTACTTCGTGGACGAGAGGCTCTGGCTGGTGTTCGGCGGGGCTGCCCTCTCGCTGGATGCCAAGTTCAAGATAAGACCCTGGATAACCTACACCCTCTGGTCTGCCGAGTGGGAGTTCTCCACCCCCATCTTCGCCTTTCAGAGGGATGGAGGAAAGGGGGGAGACGCCGGAGATTATCTGGCCAATGCCAGGGAGATAGATTCCAAGGGCACCTACGTCGGGTACCTGGGCAGGGACAGCCTGTGGAGGGTAGACGAAAAAGATTTTTACAAGGTCAGACTGAAGAGCGGGGACATTGTCAGGTTGAACTTGAGCAGGGGCTCAGAACACTCAGACGACGCGAACTTCGACCTCTATCTTTACGACAACGCTGGGAACCTGCTGGGCTCCTCTTCCTCCGACGCTGGGGAGGAAGACCTCATCGAAAGCATGGTACCGGCAACGGGGGACTACTACATCGAGGTGAGCAAGGCCAGCGGGATGTGGAGCTGGGGCACCTACACCCTGAGAACCGACAGGGAATCGCAGAACGACATGCGGAGCGGTGGGGATGCCGGCAACAAAATCGAGGAAGCCCTCAACCTCACGACCTCCCTGTTACCCTATCTACTCCAGGGAGAAAACGGCTACTATACGGTCGAGTTCGTAAGTTCTGAAAACTGTTATGTGGGGGGAAGCGACCAGTACGACTTCTACAAGGTCAACGTGATGGCCGCTGGCCACATGCTCAAGGCCCGGCTGGACCCCCCGGACGGGGCCAACTTCGACCTTTACGTTTACGGACCGGACCAAACCGTCCTAGCTTCCTCCAAGAATCCCGACGACAGTCCCGATTCGGTGAACCTCAGGGTCACTTCCAGCGGATGGTACTACATAGAGGTCAGAAGGGTTAGCGGTGCAGGAAGGTACTCGCTTGAGGTCACGAGGGAACAGTGGGACATCAAGGAAGGCGACGCGTGCTCCTCCAGAAGCCAATCACGCCCGATCTCTCAGGGGAGATATCGGAACTGCTACCTGGACGAGCTCGATACCACGGACGTCTACTCGTTCCCGGTCACCCAGGACAAGCTCATCGACGTGGTGCTGACCCAGCCCCAGGACGTGGAGTACTGGGTTTACTTGCTCGACCCGTACGGCGGCCTGGTGGCTTCGAGCAGGGAGAGAATCCTCACCTGCGCCACCTACTCGGGAACCTACTACCTCCAGATGTGGAGGAAGAGCGGGAGGGGCCTCTACGACTTCGAGCTGTGGTTGAGGGACCAGGAGGACGGGGGTACCTACACGGACGCGGGGGATTCTGAAAGCTCAGCCCTCGCGCTCCCGTACGAAACGCGCACCCACGAGGCTGGGATTACCTTCATTCGTATGAACGCCGCTGGATGGGTGGGAGGGGGAGACCCGGAGGACTTTTACAAGATCCCGGTGGAGGCCGGTAAAACCCTATTCGTGAAGCTGGAAGGGGCGGACGACGAAACTGAGATGTACCTCCCCAACTTCACCGGGACCATCTTCTCGTACGACAAGGTGGGAAGGAACTGGTTCTTCTGCGGGAAGGCCGAAGGCTACACCGGTTCCAGGGAGGTCTACATCCGGACCACGAACGGGGGAAGGGGATGCTTCTACTCCCTGAGCTTTTCCGTGGCCCCCGAGAACGACGGCGGAAGCGGCGGGGACGCCGGCTGGGTCCAAGGACAGGAGGTGACGCTGAAAGCCGGGGAAAACTACTGGGGCTACCTGGACGCCTGCGACACGGAGGACCTGTACAAGGTGTGGCTGGGGATGGACGACCAGCTTACTCTGAGGATGAGCGGCCATGACTCCAACTTCGATCTCTACTTCTACGACTCAACCGCGGTGTACAGGGGAGAAAACACCGTGCCAAGCGTGAGTTCGACCAACCCCGACAGCTCGGAGAGCATAACTTACCTCGCTCATCACGCCGGATGGTACTACTTCAGGGTGAAGAGGGAAAGCGGGCTGGGGGCTTACAAGCTGGAACTCTCCGTCCTCAGCGTGCCCTGGCCCAAGGAAATGCACGACGTGAAAAACACGGGAAGGGGTGCCTACCCTGGTCCAGAGGAGAACACGATGAGCTGGAGGTACAAGGTGAACGAGCCCTCCACCTTCTCTTCTTGCCCTGATCCCTCGCCGGTCGTCTCCTCCGACGACACCGTCTATGCCGCGGCCGGGGGTTTCCTCCACACCTTCGACAGGTACGGGAACCTCAAGTGGAAGGTCCCGGTCGAGAACATCTTCTGGAGATCCTCTCCCCTGATAGGCTCCGACGGAACGATATACCTCGCGCACGACAGCAGGCTCAGCGCCTTCAACCCCAAAGACGGGTCTCTGAAATGGTCCTGTAACCTCGGGGACATCGTCCTCGGAGCTCCCACCATAGGTCCGGACGGGACCATCTTCGTCCCCTGCTCACACCTTCACGCCGTGAACCCGAACGGGACCATAAAGTGGAGCTGGGAAGGTTGGACTACCACTACTCCTGCCATCGGCTCTGACGGCACGGTCTACTTTGTTGCCTTTATCATCCGTGGGAAAGACATACAGTACAGCCTCTACGCGCTGTACCCTGAAAATGGCGGGGAAAAATGGAAATACGGGACGGCGGGGGTGGCCGTTCCTCCGGTAATGGGTCCAGACGACACGGTGTACCTGGGGCACGAAAACGCCTTGGTGGCAATAAATCCCAACGGTACTCTGAAGTGGTCCCGCACTTTTGAAAACCTCTTCCTCGGCATACCTGCCATCGATAACGACGGTACGATATATCTGCCTGGGGTAAGCTTCCGGATCAGTGGGGGCTATGTGTTTGAAAACGCTGTGCTGATGGCACTCAATCCCTCCAACGGGTCTACGAGATGGGTCTTCTCCATCAGGTCACCTTACTACCCAATGCCAGCGGGAGTTTCATCGCCCGCCATCGGCTCCGGAGACACCGTCTACTTTGGCCTCAACAGGATCATCTTCGCGGTGAACAAGAACGGGGGCCTCAAGTGGACATTCGACGCTGGAGGGCTGGTGAACTCCCCGGCAATAGGCAGGAACAGGGCCATCTACTTCATCTCCTCCGACGGATACCTGTACGCGATAGAGGACGACACGACGCCTCCGTTCTCGAGCGTGGCCCATCCCGCCGACGGTGCCGTCCTCAACGGGATAAACGAAATCATCGTTCAGGCCAGCGACTACTTCTCCGGGGTGCAGAGCGTGGAGGTGGTGATAAAGCGGGAGAGGGATGGTGCCTTCCTGCTGCCGGGTGGGTGGGAAAATGTGGGGGAGGAGGACGCCTGGCGCATGGCCCAGTTCTCTGACAGCGACAACTGCTGGAGGCTCAGCGTCCCCTCGGAAGCCTTCAGCTCGGGATGGTACGTGGTCAACACCAGGGCGACCGACGCCGCAGGCAACAGGGAGAGACCTTCCAGCGTGGCCACTTACTACAACCGTGGAGGTGTCTCCTTCTTCGTAGACAGCATCCCTCCAGCCGGTTACATCAGGATAAACAACGGCGAAGGAAGCACGAGATGTACCGACGTGGTCCTTTACCTGTGGTATAGTGACTACGCCAACTGCACTGAAGAATCGGGGTACTGCAGCTCCGGAGTGGTCTCAGCCAGGTACAGCAACGATGGTGTTAGCTGGACTGAGTGGGAGCCCGTCTCCACGTCCAGGTCCTGGACCCTCGACCCAAAGACGTGCACCGTCTACTACCAGGTCATAGACCTGGCCGGCAACGTGAGCGAAGTGGCCTCGGATACCATAACCCTGGAGAACGAGGTACCTCCTCCCGAACCGGAGAGCCCGTCCTCCGAAGGAGAGGTGTTCGACTGGATCCCCGAGTTCAAGTGGTCCTCCCGGGACCTGCTGCCTGGAGAGGCCTACCTGCTGGAGATAGAGAGGGAGGACGGGAGTTCCAGGGTCACCCTGATCACCAGGTCCAGGACCGTCTGCTACACCCTCCCTGGGATTTCCGCTCGGATAGTATCCGGGCTGCAGAAGGGTGAATCACTGGGGTACAGGTGGAGGGTTTCCATCCTCGCTCCCTTCGTCGACGCGCAGAAGAGCAGCAAGTGGAGGTACTTCCGGCTCTCCAGGGATAACCGGGAGAACTCCACCATGGAGCTCTTCGCCGGGGCTTTGGAGAACAAGCTGAGGCTGGGGACCGTCCTCAAGAACAAGAGGGATCTCCTCACGGGGGGACTGGGCGGGGTGGTGTCCCTGCCCATGAAGCTGCAGATCAAAGCGGGAGAAACGGGGGAGATCAGGACCATCTCCAAGATGATGGTCAAAACGGGCATGGTCGTGCCAGGGGAGACCGTGTCCACCTTCACGGACCTGTCCCCGCCCCAGAGCGGGGACTACCAGATTTCCTGCGAGCTTGGAGGGGGCAGCATTTCCAAGGCTCCACAGAGAGTGGAAAACAAACAGGTGAAAACCCAGCCGGACCTCATCGCCTCTGCCTCCGACACGGCATACGACGAGAAGCTGGCCCTGATCACCACGAGGGTGTATAACAGGGGGACCGCCGCCGCAGGTAGCTTCAGCGTGGCCTTCTACCTGGAGGAGGAGGGCCCGACCACCGTGCTGTTGGAGGGGCTGGCCGCAGGTGACGCCGCGACCGTTTCCATGTCCGCGAAGCTCCCACGCGGCACCGTTTCCGTGCGCATCGTCGTAGACCCTGAAGGCAAGGTGGAAGAATCCGACGAGGGAAACAACGAGGCCACGGCCCTGGTAACCTCCCTCAGGGGTGCGCCTCCCGTGGCGAACTTCACCTACTCGCCCAGTTCACCCAGCGTGAACGCGTCCGTGAACTTCACCGATACCTCCGCTGACAACGACGGAAAGATAGTGGCCTGGTCGTGGGACTTCGGCGACAAGACCACCTCCACGCTCCAGAACCCGACGCACACCTACTCCAGCACGGGAACCTACACCGTGACTTTGACCGTGACCGATGATGCGGGCAACACCGCTTCCTGCAGCAAACAGGTCGTGGTTACCCAACCCAACAAACCCCCGACCGCTTCCTTCTCCTACGAAGAGATCGATTATCTGACGGTCAGGTTCACCGACCAATCGAGCGACCCGGATGGAAGCATAGTGGCCTGGTCCTGGAGCTTCGGCGACGGTGCCACCTCCTCGGAGAGGAACCCCACCCATGTCTATCCTGAGGGTCACAAGAGTTATACCGTTAGACTCACCGTGACGGATGATAGGGGTGCGACCGCCTCATATGAGACCTCGGTGTACGTGATGGGATGATACCATGAAGGGCTCCCACAGGAGAACCTCCAAGAGAAGGATCGTGCTCCTCGCCGTGATAATCGCGGTGGTGGTGGTTGCCTGCGTGCTGGTGGTAAGGCGAGCAGGAAAGGGCGCTGATCCCCTGGAACTCCTCCTGACCTACACCCCTCCCGAAAACCAGTATCCCTTCCCCGAGTTCATCACGGAGGGCCTGCCCGACGGCTTTGAAGCGGGGGAGCCCACGGTCCAGCAAACCACCTATCCCGACGGAACCCCCGTCACCGTGGGCGTGGTGGGCTACACCAGGGGTGAGGAGCTCGTGATAGTGCAGGTCCTGAACGTGTGCGGGGATAATTTCATCAACAACACGCCCGAGCTGGAGGCCTACACCTTCAAGCTGGTACGTCTATCAGGAAACAGGGTGGCGAGGTACTCCAAGGGGGAGGAAATGAGCGGATACGTGTGGTACTACGGAAAATATTCCATAGCCGTTTACACCTCGCCGGCGGGCTTCCCAGGGTACCTCACCGACTTCGCCAAGCTCTATCTGGCGGAGTATCCCTCCCACCTCTGAGAGACGGGGCGAGGAACGGGTTTTCCCGACTCAGTTTTAAAGCCCGGACCGGATAAGGGGGACTGGGACCGGATGCGCGTGGCCGTATATTACGCGGGCGGGGAGGTCAGGGTGGAGGAGAGGCCCAGGCCAGAAATCGGTCCGGGGGAGTTCCTCCTGAAGGTGATGGCCTGCGGCATCTGCGGGACCGACGTGCTCGGGTGGTACCGGGACCCGCAGGCGCCCCGCGTCCTGGGGCACGAGGCCGCGGGGGTGGTGGAGGAGGTGGGGGAGGGAACGGAGAGGGTGAGGGTGGGGGACCGCGTCTTCGTTTCCCATCACGTGCCCTGCGGGCAGTGCAGGTACTGCAGGAGGGGACATGAAACGGCCTGCGAGACCCTCCACACCACCAACTACGACCCTGGAGGGTTCTCGGAGTACGTGAGGGTGCCCAGGATCAACGTGGAGAGGGGGACCTACCTCCTTCCACCGCAGCTCTCCTTCGAGGAGGCCACCTTCATAGAGCCCGTCGGATGCACGGTGAGGGCTCAACGGCTGGCTGGGGTGGGTGAGGAGGACACCGTGCTCATCCTGGGGAGCGGGGTCTCCGGCCTCCTGCACCTCCAGCTCGCCAAACTGAGGGGGGCCGGGACCATCCTGGTCTCCGACGTCCAGGAGTACAGGCTGGAAGCGGCCAAGCGCTTCGGCACCGACTTCGCACTGAAGGCCGGTGCTGACTTCACCGAAAGGGTGAGGGAGGTGCTGGGTAAAGGGGCTGACCAGGTCATCGTGTGCACGGGCTCTCCTCAAGCGGCGGAGCAGGCCCTGAAGTGCGTGGACAGGGGGGGGACCGTGCTCTTCTTCGCCGTTCCACCTCCTGAGGTTCAGTTGCCTTTCAGGCCCGTGGAAATCTGGAGGGACGAGGTGAGGCTGATGACCTCCTACGGGGCCGCCCCCAGGGACCTGGAAGAGGCCCTGGACCTCCTGCGCCGGGGAAGGATGAGGGTGAAGGAGATGGTGACCCACAGGCTGGGGCTGGGGGAGATAGCAAAGGGTTTCAAGCTGGTAGCGGAGGCCGGAGAATCCCTGAAGGTGGTGGTGGAGCCTCAGAGATAGCGACCCGGGTGAGGAAGATGTTCCTGAGGGTGGATTCCAGGGTGGAGGACAGGTTCCCGGGGATAAGGGCCCTGCAGGTGAGGATGGAGGGGATAAGGGTGGAGGAAAAGCATCCAGGCGTGGAGAGGCTCAAAGAGGAAACGGTGCAAAGGATCAGGGGAAAGTACCTCCTCGATTCCCTCAAGGAGGTGAAGGCGGTGAGGGCCTACCGGGACTTCATGTGGAAGCTCGGCATAGACCCCACGAAGATCCGCCCCTCCGCCGAGGCCCTGGTGAGGAGGATCCTGCTCGGGAAGCCCTTCCCCACCATCAACACGCTGGTGGACGTGTACAACGTGGTCTCCGTCCAGTTCCTGGTCTCCATAGGGGCCTTCGACCTCGACAGGCTGGAAGGGGAGCTCCTCCTGAGGTTCGCCGGGGAGGGGGAGGAGTTCCTGGGGATAGGGATGGAGGAGCCCCTCAGGCTGAGGGGCGGGGAGGTGGTGGTGTCGGACGGGAGGAAGCTCATCGCCATCTATCCCTACCGTGACTCGGAGCTCACGAAGGTCACCGAAAGGACCAGGAGGGTGCTCTTCCTCCTGTGCGGGGTGCCCGGGGTGGAGGTGGAGACCCTCAGGGAGGCCGGGGAGAGGCTGAAGGAGTACGTGGGGACCCTGTGCGGTGGAAAGCCGGTGGGATGAGGATGAGGATCGCCGTTTTCTTCCACATGCCAGGCATCTTCGACAGCGGATGGGCCAGGAGAATCCTGGACCTGCTGAGGACGAGGCACGAGGTCAGGGCGGCCACGTACGGCACGATGGGTAGGACGGCCCTCCTGGACAGCGGCATGGAGGGGGAGGTGGAGTTCCTGGCGGGGGAGCCCAGCGAGATCCTAGCTAGGACTTCCAGGGAGGTGGATGCCCTGGTCCTCCCCATGTACGCCTCCTCTCCCGTGAAGAGCCATGCGCACTGCTGGCACCTCCTGAGGGCCTCGGGCGTGAGCAAGCCCCTGGTGGAGGTGGAGGCGAGGAGCGGATGCGTGGTGCCCTGGACGGAAAGTGCGAGGGAGCTCGCGAGCTGGATGGCGGAGGGGCTGGGGATGAGGCTCAAGGAACCGCCCTCCTTCGGGGAGACCTTCTGGAGCTCGGGTGGGAGGAACCACCGCAGGCTGCTGGGGGTGGAGGTGGGGGACCACGTGCTGGTGAACAGGATCGTGGTGGGGAGGGCCGTGTCGGAGGAGGTGGTCCTGGTGGAGGAGGGGGGGAAGCTGGTCGAGATAAGGGGGGTGGAGCTCAAGCCAGGAGCCTGGAAGAAACTGGAGGGAATGGGGAGGATGGACCTCAGGAAGGTCAGGCTCGAGTCCACTTCCTCCCTGCGTCCTTCTCCTCCAGAGCCCAGGAAAGTGGGCGTCTCGGGGGGAAAGGGGGTGGCTTTCATCGACCACGCCGGCTACCACGTTTACGAGCTGGCCAGGGGGGCTGAGGGTGCGGTGGTGGTGGGGGACGACACCTCGTCGGTGGTGGGGGACATCCTCTTCAGGCTGGGGAAGCCCGTGGTGGGGATAGTGGACGGGGACAGGGACGGGCTGCTGGAAAGGGCTCACCTGAGCCGGGGTTCCGTGATCCTCACCGTGGAAGAGGACGACCGCGCTGGGGAGGAGGTCCGCCTGGAGATCTTCGGGGGGAGGGAGAAGACCGAGAAAGGCTTCGAGGAGGTGAAGAAGGAGATCCTCTCCCTGCTGAAGGACAGGACCCTCCGCCTGCTCGAGGTGTGAACCTTTATCTCTGGAATCGGAAAGGTGGGAGAAACCATGATCCTCAGAACGGAAGTAAGGTTCGGAAGGATGGAGGAGGTCCTGGCCTCCCTGCGGCTGGAAGGGAGGGGGCTCCTGTGCTGCAGGAGGAGGTTCGAGGGGAGGATGGGGGGTGAGCTGGTTCCCCTGAGGATCTCCCCCGAGCCCTCCCTGGAGGAGGTGGAGGGATACTGGGAGGGGATACGGGGGGAGGACTTCCAGTACGTGCTCGCCGTGGGAGGGGGGAGCGTGCTGGACGTGGCCAAGGTGCTGGCGGCCCTGATGGAGAACCCCGGGAAGGTGAGGGACTTCTTCGGGGTGGAGAAAATCCCCAGGAGGATGAGGAGGTTCATCGCCATTCCCACCACCCACGGAACGGGGAGCGAGGTGACGAAGTACTCCGTCATAAGGGTGGGGGAGGAGAAGTGGTCCATCGTCTCGGAGAACATATGCCCGCACGTGGCCATCCTGGACGAGGGACTGATGAGGGGTCTCCCCAGGGACCTCACCCTCTCCACCTCCATGGACGCCCTCTGCCACCTCGTGGAAGCGTACCTCACCCCCTTCTGCGATCCGATGGTGGACCTCCTGTGCGAGCAGGGGATAAGGCTCTTCCTGGAGGGACTGGAAGGGGCCGTGGAGGACGACCCGGAGGGGAGGAGGAAGATGATGCTGTGCTCCCTGCTGGGAGGCGTGGCCATCACCAACGCCCAGGCCTCGCTGGTGCACGCCCTGAGCCACGTGCTGGGAGGGAAGTACCGGGTCCCCCACGGAGAGGCCAACTCCCTCTTCCTTCCCGCCTTCCTGAGGTTCTACGCCGGGGAGAAAAAGCTCGAGGGGCTGGAGCGGTGGCTGGGGGTGAGGCTCGCTGAGGAGGTGGAGAGGATCAGGGAGAAGTACGGGATGAAGAGGCTCTCCGACTTCGTGGGCGAGAGGGAGGCGGTGGAGGTGGCGGAAAGGGCCTACCGCAACCGGAGGCTGGTGGAGGGCAACCTGAAGAAAGTGGGGCCCGAGGACCTGAAGGAGATAGCCCTCCGCTCCCTCTGAGCCTCACCCCCACGAAGAAGAGGTCCTCCCCCTCCTCGCCTTCCTCCACCACCCTCAGGCCCGCTTCCTCCATCCACTCCCTCACCTCCGGCCCCTGCTTGTGTCTCAGGGTGCTCACCACGACCTTCCCTCCCCCCCTCACCACCCTGGCCATCTCCCCGAGGGCCTGGTGGGGGTGGGGGAGGTTCTGGAGGACGGTGACGGAGAAGACGGCATCGAACCTCCCACCCTTGAAGGGAAGGTGCTCCGCATCCCCCAGGACCAGTGGGACGTCCGGGTTCCTCTTCCTGGCCCTCCTGAGCATGCCTGGGGAGAGGTCCAGCCCCACCGCCCTGCACTTCCCCCCAAGCCTCTTGAGGAGCAGACCCGTACCACATCCCACGTCAAGCACCCTCCCCCCGGTCGGGAGATGGGGGAGGAGCCTGAGGTACTTTCCAAGCTGGATCCTTGAGTACCTCCGGTCGTAGAGGGAGGAGGTGCGGTCGTAGAGGAAGGAGAGTTCCCTCTTCCGCTCCATCCAAGGTTTTTAGCCGCACCACCTAAAACCCGTAGCGATGAGGGAGAGACTGGAGAGGCTGCAGGAGGAACTGGGGAGGAGGGGGCTGGACGCCTGCCTGGTGCTGAGGCACCAGAGGTACTTCTCCGGGACCTCGGCCGGGACCGCCGTCCTGCTGCGGAGGGAGGGAAAGCCCCTCCTCTTCTGCTCCAGGATGGAACTCGAGAGGGCCAGGAGGGAGAGTCGCCTGCCCGTCCTGCCCTACGGTTCGGAGCCCTCGGAGGAACTGTGGAAGGTGGCCGGAAAGGTCCTGCGGAAGGGGGGGGAGAAGAGAGTGGCCTACGACGAGGCCTCACCTTCCTTCCTATGCAAGCTCCGGAGGGAGGCTGGTGAAATCAGGCTCCTGAAGTTCAAAGGGTTCTTCGGTGAGTTCTGCGAGCCGAAGACTCCGAGGGAGATAGGGTGGATGAGGAAGGCGGCGGAGATAGCCCTGAAGGGGCTCGAGTGCGCCTCGGAGCTGGTGGGGGAGGGAAGGAGCGAGAGGGAGATAGCGGCGGAGGTGGAGTACGAGATGAGGAAGGCAGGGTCGGAGGGGACGCCCTTTCCCACGATCGTGGCCTCCGGGAGGAACTCCCTTCTCCCCCACGCCACCTCCACCTCCAAGAAACTCAGGAGGGGGGAGCTGGTGGTGGTGGACCTGGGTGCCCTCTATCGGGGCTACTCCTCCGACCTCACCAGGACCTTCGCCCTCTTCCCCTCTCGCAGACAGGAGAAGCTGGTGGAGGCCGTGAAGGCGGCCCAGCTGGCGGCCCTGGAAAGGGTGAAGGCGGGGGAGAAGGCGGAAAGGGTGGAGGAGGCCGCCAGGGAAGAGCTGGAGGCGGGGGGATACGGAAAGCACCTCCTGCACGGGGTGGGGCACGGGATAGGTCTGGAGGTCCACGAATCCCCCAGCCTGCGGCGTGGCTCCAGGGACGTGCTCAGGAAGAACTCGGTGATCACGGTGGAGCCCGGGGCCTACGTCCCCGGAGTGGGAGGGGCCAGGTGGGAGGACATGGCGGTGGTGAAGGAGGGGGGTGCCGCCCTGCTCTCCGGAGGTGAAGGAGTATAAATCCGCGGAGGAAAAGAGGCTCCGTCCGGTGAGGGCATGAGGGAGGAGGACACCTTCGGGGAGTGGTTCAACAGGCTCATCCTGGAAGCGGAGATCATGGACCCGCGCTACCCCGTCAAGGGGCTCTGCGTCTGGCTTCCCTACGGGATGGAGCTGAGGAACAGGATCCTCTCGGTGATCAGGGGGCTCCTGCTGGAGAAGGGGCACAGGGAGGTCCTCTTTCCCCTCCTCATCCCCGAGGACCTCTTCAGGAAGGAAGAGGAGCACATCAGGGGCTTCGGGGAGCAGGTATACTGGGTGACCAGGGGGGGAGGGGAGGAGCTGGACGTGAAGCTGGTCCTCCGTCCCACGAGCGAGACCGCCATGTACCCCATGTTCTCCCTCTGGATCAGGTCCCACACCGACCTCCCCCTGAAGGTCTTCCAGGTGGTGAGCGTCTTCAGGTACGAGACCAAGATGACGAAGCCCATGATCAGGATGAGGGAGGTCACGACCTTCAAGGAGGCCCACACCGTCCACTCCAGCAGGGAGGAGGCGGAGGCGCAGGTGAAGGAAGCCGTCTCCCTCTACTCCAGGTTCTTCGAAAGGCTCTGCCTCCCCTACGTGGTCACCAGGAGGCCGAAGTGGGACACCTTCGCCGGGGCGGACTACTCCCTGGCCTTCGACACCCTCCTCCCCGACGGCAGGGTCCTGCAGATAGGCACCGTGCACTTCCTGGGCCAGAACTTCTCCAGGGTCTTCGAGATAAAGTTCCAGAAGCCCGACGGCACGCACGAGTACGCCCACCAGACCTGCTACGGGATTTCGGAGAGGGTGGTGGCCGCCACGCTGGTGCTCCACGCCGACGGGGTGGGACCCTGCCTCCCCCCGAGCGTGGCCCCCGTTCAGGTGGTGATCGTCCCCATCCCCTTCAAGGAGGAGAAGGAACCCGAGCTCTTCTCGGAGGAGGTCAGGAAGAGGCTGGAGGAGGGGGGCTTCAGGGTGGTGCTGGACGGGAGGAACCTGAGGCCCGGAAACAAGTTCTACTACTGGGAGAGGAGGGGCGTCCCCCTGCGCCTGGAGGTGGGGCCCAGGGAGAGCTCCTCCCGCACGGTCACGCTGGTGAGGAGGGACAGGAAGGAGAGGAGGGAGGTTCCCCTCGAGGAGCTCCACGCTGTCCTCTCCAGGACGATGGAGGAGATGGAGGAGGAGATGAGGAGGAGGGCCTGGGAGAAGATGGAGGGGAGGATCAGGAGGGCCCCGGACCTGAAGGGAGCGGTGGAAGCCGTGAGGGAGGGTGGGATGGCCCGGATCTGCTTCTGCGGGGAGGAGTGCGCCGGGAAGGCCGAGGAGGAGACGGGCTTCCAGGTGCTGGGGGAGGAGGTGGGTGGGGAAGCGGGAAAGTGCGCCCTGTGCGGGAAGCCCGGACGGACCTTCCTGATGGGGAAGAGCTACTGATCACCCAAGGCCTTCTGGACCTCGGCCGCGGAGGGGAAGCCCACCGGCCCCTTGTACCTCACCTTCAGGCCCGCCGCGGCGTTGGCGAACCTCAGGGAGCGCTCCACCTCCCTGGTCTCCAGGTACTTGGCCAGGAAGACCGCCCCGAACACGTCACCCGCCCCCGTGGGGTCCTGGGCCTGCACCTTCAGCCCCTCCACGCTCACGGTCTTCCCCTCGTAGGAAGCCATGCAGCCCTTTTCCCCAAGGGTCACGATGGCGATCTTCACCCCCATTCTCTTCAGGAGCTCAAGCATCTCCTTGGGGCTCTTCTTCACTCCCTCCACCTCCTCCCTCCCCACCTTCACCACGTCCGCGTGCTTCACGAACTCCTGCAGGTTCCCTGGCATCCTGATCCTCACCTTCCCACCCTTCCCCACCTCCCTGAAGAGGCCCTGTGGATCCAGCATCACCGTGGAGTCGGAGCGCTTCAGGCTGCGGAGGAGCTCGGGGGTCACCTCGCCCGCCACGGGTGAAACGTAAAAGCCCCTGACCTCCCTGTAGCCCTCAGGTACATCCTCGGGCGAGAGGGGAGGGGCCCTGTACCTGCACTTCTGTTCCCTCCTCCCCTTCTTGTCGTAGATGTTCTCGAAGAGGGTGGTGTGCTCCCCCACCACCGCGATTCCCTCGGTGTCTATCCCGAAGGCCCGGTACAGGGGCGGGAACTTCTCAGGCAGATCCCTCCCCACCTTCGAGAGGGCCCCCACCTCCTTCCCCAGGGCCCTGAGGGCGAGTCCCCCGTACGTGGGGGCACCTCCCAGGATGTTCTCGATCACCCCCCAGGGAAAGACGTTCACGTCGATGGCAATGTGGCCCACCACCACGATCTCAGGCTCGGGCCCCATCTCACACCTTCCCCCTTATGAAGTCCTCCACCGCCTTCCTGGCCACCTCATCCGGCATCTGGACGGGTGGGTGCTTGAAGAAGTACGCGGAAACGCCCAGCAGGGGACCCGCGACCTTCCTGTCCATGGCTATCTTCACGGCCCTCAGGGCGTCGATGACCACCCCGGCGCTGTTGGGGGAGTCCTCCACGGAGAGCTTCACGTCTATCGTGAGGGGAATGTCGCCGAACTTCCTCCCCCTGATGAAGATGTAGCACACCTTGTTGTCCTTCAGGAAGGGCACGTAGTCGCTGGGCCCTATCCTCAGGGGGACCTCGTAGGGGACCTGGCTGGAGACGGCCTCGGTCTTGCTCACCCTCTTGGAGCTGAGACGCTCCTCCTCCAGCATGTTCAGGAAGTCAGTGTTTCCCCCGATGTTCAGCTGGTAGCTCTCCTCCACCTTCACCCCCCGGTCGACCAGCAGCTTCACCAGGGTCCGGTGCAGGATGGTGGCCCCCACCTGCGACTTGATGTCGTCACCCGCGCAGGGGAGACCCGCCTCCTGGAAGCGCTTGGCCCATCCCTTGTCCGAGACGATGAACTCGGGAATGCAGTTCACGAACCCGCACCCCGCCTTCAGGGCCGCCTCCGCGTAGAACCTGGAGGCCTTGTAGCTCCCCACCGGGAGGTAGTTGATCAGGATGTCCGCCTTGGAGTCCTCCAGCACCCTGACCACATCCACGGGCTTGGGCTTGGAGCGGTGGGGTATCACGGGGGTGAGGTACTTGCCCAGGCCGTCCAGCAGCGGCCCCTCCATCACCTCCACCCCCAGCCTGGGCACGTCGCAGAACTTGGCGGTGCAGTTCGGAGGGGTGAAGATGGCCTCCGACAGGTCCTTCCCTATCTTGTTCAGGTCCACGTCGAAGGCGGCCACGAACTTTATGTCCCTGATGTGGTAGTCCCCGAACCTGACGTGCATCAGGCCCGGGACGGACTCCTCCTCCTTGGCGTTCTTGTAGTACTCCACCCCCTGCACCAGGGAGGAGGCGCAGTTCCCCACGCCGGCGATGGCGACGCGGATGGCCCCCATGTTTACCTTCGTCTTTACTCCCCTCCCCCTTAAAAATGTGCTTCACGTTCTGTCATATTTAAACCCTGGAAAACCTTTATTAGGTCCCCCCCGAAGGGGGGAAGGGGGCTTATGAAGAGGCTAAAGCGCAAGACCACCGTGGAGATGCTCTGGCCCTACGTGCTCAACCTCCTGCGGGAGAGGCCCATGTACGCCTACGAACTCAGGGACGCCATCTACCATAAGTTCGGGTTCAGACCCCCTATGGTCTCCTGCTATCTGGTCCTGAACAAGCTGGAGAAGCAGGGATACACCTCCTCCGAGTGGAAGGACCAGCGGGGGAGGCCCGCCAGGAAGTACTACAAGATCACCCCCAAGGGGACCGAGCTCTTCAAGCAGGTGGGGAGCTACTTCAGGGAGCTGGCGGATAAGCTGTCCGCCTAGTCCCCCAGCCTCTCCCTGGCCACCACCATCCTCTGGACCACCGTGAGGTGGGAGAGAACGGCCACCAGCACCACGGCGTAGTTCGTGAAGCCCAGCACCGAACCGAAGCCCAGCAGGAGGAGACGCTCCCCCCTCTCCGCCAGTCCCACCTCCATCTTCCCCGTCCCGGCGGCCTCCCCTCTGGCCCTGACGTAGCTCACCATGAGGCTCCCAAGCATGGCCGCACCACCCCAGACCAGACCCGAGACCCCGAAAGCCTCGGCCAGACCACCCCAGACGATGGCCAAAAGGACGAGAAAGTCCACGTACCTGTCCACCACGGAATCCAGAACCCCCCCGAACCTGGTCTCCTTCCCCCCGCTCCTGGCCACCGCCCCGTCCAGCAGGTCAAAAAGGCCGCAGACCAGGAGGAGGAGCCCTCCCCAGAGGGACTCCCCCCTGGCGAAGAGGGCTGCGGAGACCAGACCCACCACCAGTCCCAGGAGCGTGAGGGAGTTGGGCGTCACCCCCCTCCTGGCGAGGGCGGACGCCAGGGGTTCCACCAGTTCCCCCACCCTGTCCTTCACTCCGCTGAGCATCCTCTCTCTTCGGAGGAGGGAAAAAAAAGGAAAGGGGGTAGGTGGGAAGTTCAGCGGCAGCAGCCCGAAATCGTCGTGGTTTCCTTTTCAGCCTTCTTCTTCTTAGCCGCCTTCTTCTTGGCCATGGAATCCCTCCGCTCGAGTGGTTGATGGGAGAGCCCCCATTTAGGTTTTTCCGGGGGAGAAGACCTAAATCCTCCCTCTCCGGGAATGGAGGATGATTTTCCTGGGGCCAGCGGGAGTACCCCTGGGAAGTCCGGAGAAGAGCACCCTGGGCGGGCTCAGGTACCTGGCGAAGGTGGGGCTGAACGCCATGGAGGTTCAGTTCGTGAGGGGGGTGACCATGAGCAGGGAGATGGCGGAGGAGGTGGGAAAGGAGGCGAGGAAGCTGGGGATAAGGCTCTCCGTCCACTGCCCCTACTTCGTGAACCTCTGCTCCCCGGAGGGGGGAAAGGTGAGGGCCTCCCAGCGCAGGATCCTGGAGTCGGTGGAGAGGGCGGAGAGGATGGGAGCGTGGGTGGCCACCTTCCACCCTGGCTTCTACGGGAAGCTCAGCCCGGAGGAGGCCCTGGAGAGGGTGAGGGAGGGGTGCTCGGAACTCAGGAGGGAGATGGAGAGGAAGGGATGGGGTGAGGTGAGGCTGGGGCTGGAGACCATGGGGAAGCAGGGGACCTTCGGAACCTTGGAAGAGGTGGTGGAGGTCTGCGGGGAGGTGGAGGGGTGCGTCCCGGTGGTGGACTGGGCCCACCTCTACGCCAGGAAGGCCGGGGAGCTGGACTACGGGTGGGTCTTCGAGAACCTGAAGGGCCTGGGGCTGGAGCGCCTCCACACCCACTTCACGGGGGTGGAGTTCACCAGGGTGGAGGAGGGGAGGGGGAACGAGAAGCACCACCTGGAGCTCTCCTCGGAAAAACCTCCCTTCGAGCCCCTGGCCAGGGAGATCCTGAAGAGGAAGGTGGAGATTACCCTCATAAGCGAGAGCCCGGTGCTGGAGCGGGATTCCCTGGTGATGAAGGAGATCTTCAGGCGCCTGGGCCACAGGTTCCCCTGAGCCTCTCGGCCAGCCTCCCCACCTCCACCTCCTCCTGCTCCCCGCTCTCCATGTCCCTCAGCGTGACCTTCCCCACCGCCAGCTCCCTGGGCCCCACGATCACCGCGTACCTGGCCCTCCTCGCGCTCGCGTGGGCCAGGGCCTTGCTCAGGCTCCTACCCATGAGGTCCACCTCCGCGCCCACCCCCTTCCTCCTCAGCTCCGTCGCTAGCCCCAGGGCCTCCTCCAGCACCCCCTCCGTGGCGGGCAGAACGACGCAGCAGAGTTCCTCCTCCTCCACCCCTCCCCTCTCGAGCAGGAGCTGGGCGATCCTGTCCACCCCGAAGCCCACCCCCACCGCCTGGCAGGGCTCCCCACCCAGCGCTTCCGCCAGCCCGTCGTACCTCCCTCCTCCCGCCACCTGGACCCCTCCCACGTAGACCTCGAACACGCAGTCCGTGTAGTACTCCAGCCCCCTGGCTATGCTGAGGTCCACGCGCAGGCCGGTGGCCCCCATCCTCTCCGCCAGCTTCAGGATCCTCTCCATCCTCTCCAGGATCTCCCTTCCTTCCTTCCCCACCTTCCCAGCGGCCTCCTCCAGCACCTCCCTTCCACCCTCGAGCCGCACCAGCTCCCTGAACCCGTCCGCCCCCTCCCTGCCCTCCAGCTCCCTCTCCAGCCTCTCGGGATCCCTGGAGTCTACGGCCCTCAGGACCCTCTCCGCCTCCTCCCCCCTCACCCCCATCCCCTCCAGCACCAGACGGAGGAGACGCACGTTCCCCACCCTGAACTCGCCCCCCAGCCCCAGCTCCCTGAAGACCTCGTGGGTGAGGGCGATGACCTCGGCGTCGGCCTCGGGCCTGGGGCTCCCCAGCACCTCCACCCCCGCCTGCCTGAACTGCCTCCAGCGGTGGGCCTGGGGCTCCTCGTACCTGAAGCAGGGACCGAAGTAGAAGAGCTTCACGGGCTTGCTCTCGGACCTCAGCCTCTCCAAGTAGAGCCTCACCACGGGAGCGGTGAGCTCCGGCCGCAGCGCGAGTTCCTTTCCAGACTTGTCCCTGAAGACGTAAAGCTGTCTCACCACCTCTTCCCCGCTCTTCCTGGTGAAGAGCTCCAGGCTCTCGAAGATGGGGGTCTCCACCTCCCTGTATCCCCACCGGAGGAAGACCCTCCTCATCACCTCCTCCACCCTTCTGATGCAGGTCAGCTCCTTTCCCAGCAGGTCCCTCGTTCCCTTGGGCCTCACGCTCCCAGCCTCTCCCAGTCCACCCTGAAGAGGAGCACGAGACCGTTGGAACTCCTGTAGACTTGCTGCAGGTAGGGTATGGAACCCGGACTGGTGAAGACCAGCATCCCCACCGGGTCAGGTATTGCCTGGATGGCCTCGGAAACTCCCCGAACGAGCCAGGCCCCAGCCAGGTTCTCCCCGAAGAAGAAGAGGACCAGGGTCTCCCGAAGGTCCACCCTGTCCGGCGGCCTGAAGCTGATGGCCTGTGGCTGTCCCTTCTCATCGAGGGAGATGTAGGCCACGCCGTCCAGGTAGAGGTCCCCGCTCTCGGTTCTGAGGTACACCTCGCCGTTGTCGGTGAGCACCACGTTCTTCCTGTTCTCGCTGAAGTCCAGAATCCATCCCCCCTCCTCCCGCGCGGGAGAGGATCTCAACCTGGTGGCGAGCCTCCCCGCACCCAGCACCTTTGAGAGGGGGGCATCGCGGGTCTTGTAGTAGTAGGCCTCCCAGTACTGCCCGGCGTGGAAGACCAGATAATCTATCCTGCAGCCGTAGTTGTCGCTGTAGGTCCTGAGGTACCACTCCAGCTCGTCCACGCCTATCAGGGGGAACCACTGCACGTCCGTCCTCCTCCCGTTGATCGCCCACTCCTTCCGGGGGGTGTCCCCTCCGTATATCAGGGCACGGTTACCCTCCACCCTGTAGACGAAATCGGGGGGACGGATGGGGTAGCGCACGGGATCGTTCTCCCACGCACCTTCCTGGGCCGTGGACTCCACCCCGTCGCAGACCGAGTTCCTCTCCGAGACCCCCGTGAGGAGGTGGCCGTAGGACCACTCGACGGCCACCACGGAGTTCTCGGGGGAGTTCTCCCTCAGCCAGCTGAAGGTCTCCACCAGACCACTGTCCAACCCTCCCATCTCCCACTCCGTGGGGGGCGTGGTCCTTTCCGCGAACCTGTAGGCGTTGGAAACCAGCGGGGAGACCGCGAGCGCCCCACAGAGGGCAAGCAAGAGGGGTGTCCTGGACCAGTCCATGCTGGGAGCCCAAGGCTCCGTCGAAATCCTCTTGATGAGGGAGACCAGCAGACCCACCCCCACCCCGGCCATCACGGCCACGAAGGGCCACCACTGTCTTATAAAGCGTGCCTGCCCCACCTCGGGCCAGACCAGACCCATGAGCACCACCAGCCAGACGAAGGGAAGGAAGTCCCCCGCCCCTCTCCCCTCCCGGGATGACCCCAGCACCCTTCTCGCCATGAGGCCCGAAAACCCCAACACCACCAGGATGAAAACCCAGTCACCAGCTCTCTCCAGTCCGGCGTAGAACTGGGGGAAGATCTCGCGCCAGGAACCGAAGGGTCGCATTTCGCTGGCATAGCGGGTGAAGACCAGCCCTCCCCCACCTCCAGAGCTCCAAGCCCACGCCACCAGGGAACCCACAACCAGGGAGAAGAGAAGCCAGCCCATACCCACCCTGCTTCTCACCCTGCTCGCCTCCCACCAGAAGTAAAGCCCCACCATCACCGCACCCGCACCCACCGCCAGGGAGAGACGGGAGGGAAGGTAGCTCCAGAGACCGAGAAAAACTCCCCTCCAGTAATCCAGCCCACCGCCGCCCAGCGCATATACCACCGCCCCGAGGACGGAGAGGAGAACCAGCAAGCCCAGCGCCTGGTGGAGGTGCTCCCTGGTGGAGGAAAGGACGGCTTCCCCCGGGTTCCTCTTCTTCCACAGGTGCTCCAGGAATCCAGCCCCCACCCCTATCAAGGGCGCGACCACAATGGCGGGCAGGAGGTACCACCATCCCTCCCAGGAAAGGGCGAAGAGCCCTAGCACGCCCCCCGCCAGTCCCCCCCACCACAGGGCGGAGGAGAAGGACCTGGCCTTCAGCATCCTCAGAGAGAGAAAGACCGCCCAGAGGGTGAGGAGCGTCTGCAGGGCCTCCCTGTCGAAGGCCCCCACCTTGCACCAGTAGGTGAGGTTGGTCATGAGGGCTAGGAGGAGGGCTGCCACCGCCCCTGCCACTTCCCCCCAGAGCTCCCTGCCCACCAGAAAGGCCGGGATAAGGGAAAGGGCCAAGATGAGAGGTGACCAGAGTCTGCAGGCATCCATCAGGCTCACGTCGGAATCGAGGGAGTGGAGGGCCCGGTAGAGCATCACCAGCATGAGGGGCTGACCCTGCTCCCGAGGGGTGATGGACCATCCCGTCGGACCATGGGAGAGGGAGTACCTCTCCACCATTCCGTCCTGCCGTTCGATCTCCCTGGCTATGCCGAAGAAGAAGCCGCTGTCGGAGGTGTTGAGGGTGTCCCCGTTCTTCCCCGGAACGAGAAGGATGGAAAAGCTCAGGACCATCAGCGAGAGCAAATACAGGACCACCGCGAGTCTCTTGACGTTCAAGCTCTCCCTGCTCTCTCAGAGGGCCCAAAATAAAAGCCGAACTAGGGGAACCTTACTTCTTTTTCCTCTTGGGCTTCTCCTCCACACTGGGTGGCGAGACATCCTTGGTGGTAGCCATGATCCATCCCAGCCAGAAACCGAGACCGGCCAGGACGAGCATACCACCGGCCACGGGCACCACCACCCACAGGGGAGCGTTGTACCCCCCGAACTTCCAGATCTGCCACCACCTGCCCAGCGGGAAGAGGATGTAGAGGGCCGCTATGATGACGCACGCCACACACAGCACGGCTCCGAGTGCCCTTGAACCCGCTCCCATGCCGCACCTCGAGGAACTGGGAACACCCCCTTTAAATAGTTTCCCGCCCTCACCGCTTCTCCATCCTGACCCAGTGATGCCCCGTCTGGAGATCCACGTTGGGGTTGAAGAGGGCGCTGTCCGTCAGGATGTAGTCTCCCTGTCCGTTGGTCCAGGCGTAGCCGTAGCCGTTGGGGAGCTCCACCGAGGGCTGCGTTCCCGTGCCGAACTCCGCCAGCCCTGGCGCCGGATCGTAGGTCTCCACACCGCGAATCACCTGGCTCCAGCTCTTGGAGATCCTCTCCATCGCGGCCTCCTGGTTGGAGAAGGTCGAGGATATAACCCTCTCCACCTCGTTCTGCGCCTGCGTCACGGCCTGGTGTCTTTCCATGGTTTTCTCCAGATGGGTCTGCCAGAGCTGGACCAGCAACTGGGAGTACCGCTCCAACCATCTAGGGTTCCACCTGAAGGAGTGCAGGACCGCCATGAGCCTCTTGGCGTTTTCAGGGGAGAGGTTCTCTCTGGCTCTGAGCGACCAAAGGCCGCTGGCGTAATTTCCAGCAAAGTCAAAACTGCGCTCAGAACCGGCAAAATTTTGGAAGAAAAAAAATTAGGGCCTCTACTCGTAGGTGTAGAAGCCCTTCTTGGTCTTTTGACCCAGCTCTCCCTTCTTCACCATTTCCTCGAGCAGCGGGCTGGGCTTGTAGAAGGGTCCGTACTTGGCCGAGATCTCCTTGAGCTTCTGGACCACCACGTCTATCCCCAGGGAGTCAGCAATTTCGAGGAAGCCCATCGGCAGGTTGAACCCCAGCTTGAGCGCCTTGTCGATGTCGTCCCTGGTGGCCACTCCGTTCCTTATGAGTTCCGCCGCCATGTTGATGCCCACATAGGTGGGGATGAAGGGATCGAACTTCTCGGCCTTCTCGAAGGGAAGGTCGAGGGGCACCCACTTCTTGTCGGGGTACTCGTAGAAGCCCTTCCCCGTCTTCACCCCCAGCTCACCCTTCTTCACCTTCTCCTCCAGCAGCGGGCTCATCTTGAACCCGGGCTCCCTCTCCTGCATGAACTTCGAGACGCTGTAGGCTATGTCTATGCCAGTGTAGTCCAGCAGCCCGAACATCCCCATGGGCATTCCGGCCTTGTGTATGGCCGCGGCGTCCACCTCCTCCACCGTGTACTCCCCGTTGTACACCATCCAGTGCACCAGGTTCGAGCCCGTGATCGTGCACCGGTTGGCTATGAAGCCCGGAACGTCCTTGTTCACTATGACGGGTTCTTTCCCCCACTTCTTCGCCAGCTCCGCCGTGATCCTCACCACCTCGTCGCTCGTCTTGTCCCCCTTTATCACCTCCACCAGCCTCATGAGCTGCGGCGGGTTGAAGAAGTGCATCCCCACCACCTTCTCGGGTCTGGTGGTGGCGGAGGCCATCTCCGAGATGGGGAGAGCGCTGGTGTTGCTGGCCAGGATGGCGTGCTTGGGGGCGTTCTTGTCCACCTCCCTGAAGGTTTCCTTCTTCAGGTCCAGCTTCTCCGGGATAGCCTCTATCACGAAGTCCACATCCTTCACGGCGTCCGCCAGGGAGACGAACTTCTTCACCCTCTTCAAAGCCGCATCCGCATCCTCCTGGCTGATCTTCCCCTTCTGCGCCATCTTGTCCAAGCTCCACTTTATCTTATCAATCCCGGCCTGGACGAACTCGTCGCTGATATCCCTCAGGTTGACCTCCATTCCGCTCATCGCCGCCACCTGAGCTATTCCGTGACCCATGGCCCCTGCCCCGAGAACCGCTACTTTCTTTATTTCCATCTGCTCACCTCTTTTTTTGAAGTAGTTCTAACTGCCCCCATATATTTTTTGTGGAGAGGAGGAAGGGAAAAAATGCGGGAGCAGGAAGTGGAGGGTCTTCGGGCCATCCTTCATTCCGTTGAAGCCTCTCGGGCCTGTGTGATCATGTGCCACGGCCTCTTCGGGAGTATGTACAGCCCTAAGTACATCGAACTCTCCGAGGAACTAGGGCGCAGGGGGCTCTCCTCCCTCAGGTTCAACCAGGGGACCGGAGAAGGTGGAAAGCAGGCCACCCTCACCCAGAGGATAGAAGACTTGAAGAAGATGGTCACCTTCGCACGCTCGCTCGGGCACAGGAGGATAGGGCTGATGGGGAGCAGCCTGGGTGGATGCGTGGCCCTCCTCTTTTCCTCCCTGCAGGGGGGCGTGCACGCCCTGGCTACCTGGGCCACGCCCTGCAGGCTGGAGGGACTCCTGGAGGGGAGCGAACTGGAAGAACTGGCGAGGGACGCGGAGAGATACCGTCCGCTCGAGGCCGTGCGCAGGGTGGGGGCCCCACTCCTTCTCCTGCACGGAACGGAGGACGAGCTGGTTCCCCCTCACCACTCCCGCGAACTCTTCGAGGAAGCCCTCCCACCCAAGCTGCTGCTCTGGGTGGAGGGGGCCGATCACAGGTTCACCCACGAAGGGAGGAGAAGGGTAGCCGTTGAGGTCACGGCGGAGTGGCTGGAGAGAAAGCTGCTCTGCCCCTGACCCAGGGGAGAAAAAGAGGGGAAAGGGGGACTACTTCTTTATCTTTTCGATGAACTCCTCCACGGCCACGGCCGGAAGGCTCATCACCTTCAGCGTCCCCCTGGAACCCAGCTCGATGGAGATGCGGGCTATGGTTTCATTGTTCGGGGCCTCCACGATGTTGACGAAGTCGTAGGGACCGAGCACGGCGTACTGCTTCAGCACCTTGGCCCCGAAGGCTTCGATTTCCTTGTTGACCTCCAGAATGCGGGTGGGTTTCTCCTTGAGGGTCTTCCTCCCCTCCGCCGTCAGTATGGACAACAGGACGTAGGTCGGCATCAAATCTCTCTACGATTTCCGTTTAAAAAAGGTGATGGTCGAGAGGCAGCGCAGGGCTTCCTCCAGATCCCTCACTTCGCAGTCTCTCCTGCCCGAGAAGGTCTCCCCCCTCCTGTTGACCCATATAGTCTTCATCCCTGCCTCCCAGGCCGGCACGATGTCATGGGTGGTGCTGTCACCCACCATCACGCTCTCCTCCGCCCTGGCTCCTGCGAGCTCCAGGGCCCTCAGGTAGTACTCCTTCTTCGTCTTCCTTATCCCTATGTTGTGATCGCCGAGCACGCAGTGGAAGTACTTCTTGCCCCCCACCCTCTCCACGGAGGAAGCCTTCTGGGGGGCGTTCTCGGAGGTGGCGAGGCACAACCTGTACCTGCCTGAGACCTCGTCCAGAAAACGGAAGGCCTCGGGGAAGAAGGTGGGGTTCCTCCAGCACTCCTCCATGGCCCTCTCGAAAGCCGAGGTAATCCTGGAGGCCAGCTCCTCCCGGTAGGGCCTCCCCAGCTTCTGGAAGATCAGACGGCAGTGGAACTCCCTGTCGTCGTGCCTCTCCGGGTACCACCTGTGCACCGTGTCCCTGTGGACCTCGAAGAGGTAGAGCCTCCAAAGCTCCCTCCCCGTGATTCCCAGCTCAAGGGCTGGACCCTCAAAGTGGGCCACGAACTTGGAATCGGAGTCGTGGAGGGTGTTATCGTAGTCCACGAACACGTTCTTTATCGTCACAGAGGAAGAAGGAGGAGAGAGACTTAAGCCTTGCCTCCCGGAGGGAGAGTGAATGAGAGGGACCTATGCCCTCATTTTGCACGTACCCTTCGACCTGCAGCTCAAAGTGGGCGAGCTGGGGGTGAGGAGCTTCAGGGAAGGATATTACGCCTACGTGGGCTCGGCCCTCTCAGGTGTGGAAGGGAGGGTGCGCAGACACCTCAGGAAGGAAAAACCCTCGCACTGGCACATAGATTACCTCAGGATGAGGGCCGTGGTGGTAGACCTGGTGAAGGCCGAAAGCAGGGTGAGGAAGGAGTGCAGGGTGGCGAAGGAACTGGCCGACCTACCCTCGGTGCTGGGGTTCGGGTCCAGCGACTGCCGCTGCACCAGTCACCTCTTCTACCACCCCGACAGGCACACCCTCACGGAAAGGGTCATACGCGCTTTCAGGAAGGCCGGGCTCAGACCCGAGAGGGGATGGGAGCCCCTCCCAGGAAGGGGGCGCTGATGGCCTGGAGGAGGGAGGAAGCCTACCGCAGACTGGCCAGGAAGATGGGTTACAGGGCCAGGTCGGCCTTCAAGCTGAAGCAGCTCAGCTCCCGCTATTCCCTCCTGCACAGGGGGGAGGTGGTGGTGGACCTGGGGGCGGCCCCGGGGGGATGGATGCAGGTATCCAGGGAGGAGGTGGGTGAGGAGGGTTTCGTGCTGGGGGTGGACCTCCAGCCCATTCCCCCCTTCCAGGAACCCAACGTGCGCACCCTGGTGGGAGACCTCCTGGATCCCTCCACGGCGGAGCTGATCCTCTCCCATCTCCCCAGGAAGGCCGATGTGCTCCTTTCCGACGCCTCGCCCAAGATCTCCGGGGTTTGGAGGGTGGACCATGCCAGGTCACTGGAACTGGCGGAGGCCGCCCTGCGCCTGGCGGAGAAAGTGCTGAGGGAAGGGGGAAAGGCCCTGATAAAGGTCTTTCAGGGGGAAGGGCTCGAGGACTTCCTGCGGGAGTTCCGAAGGAGGTTCGAGTTCACGAAGGTCTCGAAACCCCCTGCGTCCAGGAAGGGGAGCGCGGAGGTCTACGTAGTAGGGAAGGGATACAGGGGGATCAGCGGAAGAGCTCCTCGATCTTCTCAAAGGGGGCATCCGTCCTGAACCCCGTGGGAGAGAAGTGGGTGCGCAGGGCTAGATAACCCTCCCTCCCCAGTCCTTCCAGAATCTTCTCCAGCCTGGGGGGGGAGAGAGCCTTTCTCCTGGCCATGGCATGGGAGTCGTAGAAGAAGGGTGGTCCCTCCGCCTCCTCCGCGCAGAGCCTCAGCATCCTCGCCTCCAGCGCCCTGAGCCTGAAGTCAGAGGCCTCCACTTCCTTCAGGACCTCCTCCACGAACTTCTTCTCCCCCAGCCTCCCCAGCCACATCGGCCCGGAGACCTCCCTCTTCCTCCCGCATTCACAGGGCCCGCCCTCGGGCCTGCGAGAGGAAGACCTTCTCCCGCACCGACACGCCG
>JAWCKR010000014.1:0-37414 GCA_038851755.1 Hadarchaeales archaeon (SeqCode)
CGAAGGGGCAGGTCTGGCCCATCGACCTCACCAGGGAGAAGATGGAGATCATGGTGGAGGAGGGGTACGACGGTTCGGGGAAGGATATCCTGCACTACAGCTGCCTGGCGGACAGAAAGATGGGGCAGTACGGGAAGACCATCATGCTGGGGACGATGCCGTACAAGCTCCCCGAGGAGTAGAAGGCTCAGCCAGATAGAATTATCCTGGCGTCCACGGCCCTGGCTCCCTTTCCCTCCTCGAACACGAAGATGGGATTGATGTCCATCTCCTCTATCTCAGGGAAGTCGGAGAGCAGCTTCCCGGCCCTGAGCAGCATCTCCACCAGGGCCTTCAAATCCGACCTGGGCTTCCCCCTCAGCCCCTTCAGCACGGGGGAACCCTTGATCTCCTCGATCATCTCCTCCGCGTCTGCCCTTTCCAGGGGAGCCAGCCTGAAGCTCACGTCCTTCAGCACCTCCACCCAGATCCCGCCCAGGCCGAACATCACGACGGGGCCGAAGGTGGGGTCCTTCATCCCCCCGATGATGACCTCCGTTCCCTGGGGTACGTACTGGGAAACGGTGACGCCCAGGATCCTGGCGTCGGAACGGTAGGCCCTGGCGTTGGCCATCACCTCCTCGAAGGCTCCCTCCAGCTCCTGATCGGAGGATAAACCCACCTTCACTGCCCTGGCGTCGCTCTTGTGGAGGATGTCGGGAGAACATATCTTCAGGTTGACGGGGTACCCCATCTTCCTGGCCAGCCCCAGGGCCTCCTGCTTGCTCCTGGCGAGCCCGGTGGGGTTGACGGGGATACCATAAGCCTCCAGCACCCCCTTGGCCTCGTGCTCCATAAGTTCCTTCCTTCCCTCCGCCCTGACCCCCCTGAAGATCTCCTCCGCCCTGGCCCTGGAGTCCAAGAGCATCAAGAAAGGGGGGGACCGAGGTATAAAAAGCTACCCGCCCCTCCAAGAAGGCGAAAATCCGGTCCTCCTCCAGAACCTTCCCGTGTCCCTGAGGAAGGGCCACCTGGACCTCACCTCCCTCAAGACGGAGAGGTTCACCTCACCCTCCAGGATGGTCTCCTCCTCCCCCGCCTCCGCCAGGACCTCACCCGTGGGGGAAACCAGGAAGCTGTGCCCCACCACCTTCCTCCCGTCGGGATAGGTGGAGTGCGTGTTGTTGACGAAGGCGAAGAACACGCCGTTCTCCACCGCCCTGGTAACCCCCACCTGCCTCCAGGTGCCCACCCTGTTCTCCGGGATGTTGGAGGGGTTGAGGAGGAGCTGGGCCCCCCTGGCGGAGAGGGCCCTGCAGGGCTCCGGGTAGAGGGCGTCCACGCACACCACCACCCCCAGCTTGACTCCGCCGAGGGTGAAGGGGCCAAACTCCCTCCCCCTGCTCAGGAAGCTCCTCTCCCCCGTGGACTGCGAGGGGAAGAGCTTGTCGGAGCGCCCCACCACCCTCCCCCTTTCATCCAGGGCATAGCAGCTGCTCAGAATCCTCCCCCCTCTCCTTAGGTAGGCCCCCCCCGTGAGGAGGGAGAACCTTCCCTCTCTGGCGATCTCACCCAACTCCCCCAGCACCTCCCTCCATTCCCCTTCCTCCAGCACCTCCCTGCCCACCCAGTTCTCTGGTAGGCACACCAGATCCGCCCCGGAGATGGTGGAGAGGAGGTCCAGCATGCGCCTGAGGTTTTCCTCCCTCCTCTCCCCCCTCGCGAACTGCACGAGGGCCAGCCTTAGCCCCATCCTGCACCTCCTCTGGGGGAATCAGCAAAAAGCTCCATCAAACCCCACTTTCTCCGCCTCGGGAAAAAAATATATGTCAGGTGGAATAAAAGAAAAGGTTCGGGTGGGGGGATAGTCTGGCCTATCTGGACTACCTGGAACTGGCGCTTGGGCCCGAGGGTTTTGCGAGGCTGACGAAGAGGGCCGGCGATACCCTCCTCCTTCAGGAGGAGGTCTCGGAGGAGTTCAAGCACCTCAACCTGGGCAACCGCTTCATCCCCCCCGAGCTGTGGGAGACAGAGCCCTGGATGGCGAACTGGGTGAGGGAAAGGTACAGGTGGGAGGAGGGGCTCTATCACAGGCTCGCGTACGAGGAGTTCATGGAGTGGGCCCACAGGGTGTGGGAGGGAATCCTCCGCTGGAGGAGGGTGGTGAAGGAAAAGCCCAAACCCGAGGAACTCGCGACCACGGACTGGCTCGCCTATCTGGGGGCCCCTCCAGGTTTTCTCACCAGGCCTGACCTCGCCCTCAGGAACTCCCCCCTCACCTACCCCACCACCTTTGTCTGGTTCCATCTGGACTACTGGAAGATGGAGTTCGACTGGGCACAGGGCGTTCACTTCAGGGGTAAAATGCCACACTCCTACTGGGCCATAGGAGTGGGTGACGAGCTGGCCTCCCACATGACGGAGGAGGAGAGGATGGGCTTCCCGCGCTCCTACGCCATCTCTCCCACCAACTTCACCTACATGCCCTATCGCAAGGACCTGACCACGGGGATCAGGCTCTTCGAACTCCCGCGCAGGTACTCCTTCGACCCGCAGGAGTGGTTCCCCCTCGCCAGAAACATCGTCAGAGACTTCCTGGACGAGATGTTACCCTGCTGGTCCAAGTTCCCTCTGGTGGTCTCCCTCTCCCCCGGAGTTTCCGGCATAGGAAGCCAGCAGAGCTTCTGGAGCTTCTCCGGCTTCCTCTCCGAGGTCTGGCTGTCCATGCAGAATCACAAGCTGGGGTACCCCTTCCGCTTTTACGGTTACGAGGGGCCCAACACACCCGAGCGTGAGATCGCAACAACCATCAGCAGGGAGGGCTTCGCCAGGCTGATGGCCGGTCTCTACCTGAGGGGACCGGGTGGCATCCTTTGCGACGCCGTGGGAAAGAACTCCAGTCCGCCCAAGAGGGCTCCCCTCCTGCACTCCATCAGGAAGCTCACTTTCGAAGGGAAGATGTTCAAGGGATTCGCCGCACCCTTCGACGACGGGATACCCCCGCCCAGGGCCCTGCTCACCGCTTTCCCCGCCCCCGTCTACAAGGAAACTACGGTAGAGAAGCTGAACCTCTGGGAGAAACCGGAGAACCTGCCGAAGGAGTACAAGGAGCTCCTGGAGTCCGAGGCCGGGGTGGACTTCAGGACCGGCAGGGTACCACCCTACGACGAGGTCCCCAGGCTGAAGTGGCTGTTCGATCCCACCATAGAGTGGCTGAAGCCCAAGGACTTCCCGCCCATAGACTGGTCGAAGGGGCAGGTCTGGCCCATCGACCTCACCAGGGAGAAGATGGAGATCATGGTGGAGGAGGGGTACGACGGTTCGGGGAAGGATATCCTGCACTACAGCTGCCTGGCGGACAGAAAGATGGGGCAGTACGGGAAGACCATCATGCTGGGGACGATGCCGTACAAGCTCCCCGAGGAGTAGAAGGTTCCAACCCGCCTCTCCTGGTTTTTCAACTGTTTTGAACCAAATCCCTTGGATTGCCCTCAAGCAGGCCCTTTACCCATTCACAAACCGTTATCCCGTTTATTTGCCTGGTGTAAAAGTCAGAACCGACGAGGGGGTAACCATAGAGCACCGTGTGGCCTATCCCACAGGGCAAAAATCTGAAGATGTTGTTTTCAAACTGGTCCCTGAGTTCACCCCAGACCTTCAGCAGCGTCTCTTCGAATTCCTCTCCCGTATACCACAGGAACATGTTCCCTATGACGAAGTCCCTCTTATCCTCGTAAAAGGCGTAGATACTCTCTCTGTAATTTGAATTGTCATAAAGCTCCGAGAAATACTCCAATCCATACGCTACCTCCCCCTTTTGAAGTATTATCTGTCTCACCCCTTCAGGCTGGTTCTGCAGGAAGCCCCAGCAGTGGTCTGTCATCTCCAGCGTAAAGTTGGGATTCCTCTTGGAGGTCAGCCCGGGACCCGCGTCGTTTATGATGGTTACGGGTTTGTTGAACAACTCGATCACGTTGAGAGCATGCGCGAGCGTTCCGTATCCGCCCGCGCTCGAGCCCGCCAGCACTACTTTGCCTGGGTTCGGAAGTTGCTGGGCTGCCCAACGGATGGCCACGGTCGCGTTGACGTATCCCACATGGTACACCACCTTGCTCTTCTTCGGGTTGAGGGGGTTCAGGTACTTCATCACCCTGTTGCCGGCATGAACATCGGCCGTGCAGTAAGGAATGAAGACGAAAGTCCAATCCCGGAACGGATTGGTGGGATTCTTTCTGTCGAAGATACCGCACCTGGGGGGAAGCAGTTCACATATGTAACTGAACGCCATGGTGTAGTATGTGATGAAATCCGTGGCAGCACCCCCTCCTTCCAGGTATATGAGGAGGTTGTTGGACCCACCCCTGCTCACCATGATGTACGTGCGCTTGTTATCCGCATTGACGCAGGGATGGGGCAAGTAGACTTTTTCCCAATCGATACCATCGGCCGGGTCGTCTATTTCGAGGTCTTCCATTCCCCTCATGGAAGAAAGGTCGACCTTGAAGGGATCTGCGTAATACGGGACGAGAATTCTTCTGCAAGCGGTACCATCCACCCTGGCGCCGGTTGCGACACCCTGGGAAAAAACAAGGCAGATCAGAATCAAGATACCTGCCACTACGAGGAGATGGCGAACCGGGTGCTTCCTGCTCCTTTGAAGCCTCCCCAACCTTTTTCTTTTTTGTCAGACACTTTATAAACTTTGACCATCTTGGGGGGAAATCTTGTGATCTCACGTCAAGCTCAAGGAGTGGAATGGTGCTCAAATTCAGACCCGGGAGACCAGCACCCGGTTTCAGTGCATTCGTGAGCGAGCCGTGGGGTCTAAGGCCTAAGAGGATTTCACTTTATCCTCAGCCTGAGTTTCGCCAAATCTTCCCTCACCGAAACGTCAGAGCCCATCTCAGTCAGGGTTCCAAGCACGAGTTCCTTTACAAACCTCTTAGTCAGACTGGAGTTTAGAACCAAAGTGTACTCATTTTCTGTATTCTTGTTCAGTTGATAGAAGTTACAAGTCTCTTCAGGTAATCTTCAGGTGTATTTATGACACTCGCTAGCTGTTCAGCGTGTGACTTGGCTATCTTCTTTCCCTCCTCATAAAATGACTCTTTTTTGTCGGACGACTCGATATATTTAAGAAAGAGGAGCCAGTGATCGATATCCAAAATTATGTGCTCACCTTTCGCAAGTAGATTGGACCAAAGTTTCATGTTTTCAACCTCTTTGGCTGATTCCTTGTTCTGCGAGAAAAATCTCAATGCTGCACGAATCAACGCGCTATAGGTCACTCCCATCTCTTTAGACAGCTTTTCCACGATTTTCTCAGTCTCTTCGTCCAGCGCTATTGTTATTCTTATTTTTTCGAGTTAGACCTGCAAATGAATTAACCTCGTAGTATAAGAACCTGGTTGTTTTAAAGCGCTTTTTCCCCCGTTTCCCCGGTTCGGATTCTCACGATTTTTTCCACGGGGGAAACGAAGATCTTTCCGTCACCCACCTTTCCGGTCCAAGCGCTCCTTGCTATGTGTCGGATGATTTTATCAACGTCTTCATCTCTTACGACGATCTCCAGCTTCAGCTTTGGCAATAAATCTATCTTGTATTCCATTCCTCTGAACTGCTCTGTCAATCCCTTTTGCTGCCCGTGCCCCCTGACCTGCGTTATCGTAAGGCCAGGATAACCTAATTTTTTCAGGGCTCTTTTGACATCATCCAGCTTCTCAACGCGGATTATTGCTTCTATTTTTTTCATTTTGCTCACCCTTTCGAAATAAACTCAGGGTACGCCTCACAACCATGCTCCCGCACATCGAGTCCTTGTAACTCTATCTCTGGCGGGACTCTGATGCCAAACCAGCGGTCCATCACTTTGAAAATCAGGAGACCCATTCCAAAAGCCCATGTGAATACCACAACCGCACTTATTAGCTGGGCAATAAGTTGAACTCCATTGCCGTATAGCAATCCCGTGACTCCGTAAGTCCCATCGGCGAAAATTCCAACGGAAATCAAACCCCAAATCCCATTAAAACCGTGCACGGCTACGGCACCTACTGGGTCATCTATCCCCCTCATGTCCAGAGATCTAACACCGACATACATTATTATCCCACCTATCATGCCAATGAGAACTGCCGCCCATCCCTCGACCCAAGCGCATGGGGCCGTGATTGCCACAAGGCCCGCCAGAGAGCCGTTTATCATCAAGCCCACATCCCATCTGCCTGTCCCCCATTTCGAGAGCATCAAAGCCGTGAGCGCGCCTGTAGCAGCTGCTAAAGTAGTGTTGACGGCTATGATGGCAATCCTCAACTCATGCGCGGAATAAGTGCTTCCGCAGTTAAAACCGTACCAGCCAAACCATAGGATGAAAGCCCCCAATGTTGCCAAAGTCAGAGCGTGGCCCGGAATAGCCTGAGGTTTTCCCTCTTTAATTTTTCCAAACCTTGGTCCGAGGACTATTGCCCCCGCTAGTCCAACAAATCCTCCAACGGCGTGGACTACTCCTGAGCCAGCAAAATCCACCGCTCCCGAGCCAAATGGAAGTTTCGAAAGCCAACCTCCGCCCCACACCCAATGTCCATAAATCGGATATATCAAGAGACTTAGCAAGACGGTGTAGATAAGATAAGCTTTGAATTTTATTCTTTCCGCGACTGCACCAGCGACTATTGTCGCAGATGTCCCCGCGAAAACCAGCATCCAGAAGAACTCCAAATAGGTTCCAACATCATATGACCCATGAAGGAATGGACTACCTGCTCCGATTATGCCACCAACATCCGGGCCCATCATCAAAGCGTAGCCCACGGCGAAAAATGCGATGGTTGCTATACAAAAGTCTATATAATTTTTTGCCATGAGATTGACCGTATTTTTAATTCTCAAGAATCCTGCTTCAACCATGGCAAATCCAGCCTGCATAAAGAATACCAAAGAGCCAGCAACAAGAACCCAAACATAGTCAGCGGGCGCGCCTGGGTTGTTGAGAAGGGTCTGTTGCCCGTTTGGATCTTGGGCACCAGCGGCTGGAGTGATAAAGGCAAAATTCAGCAACAACAATCCAAAAAAGGCAGAAAGCGCCGCTACCCCTTTTCCAACCTTTACCCCAAACATTTTCACCAAAAGATAGAAGCAAAAAAGCGAAAATAAAACTAGTTGAGATTGTTTCATATCTATTATGAAAAATTGGGATTTCAATATCTCCTCTCTAACCTTCCTCTTTGTGAGGTGGGAGTACTGCCCGCCGAAGTCCAGGACTAAAATATCATTGTCTTACATGCCGTTACGTCCCTATTGAAATCTCCGCATGCTTTTCAAAGATACTTTCAAAAATAATGTCGGCGCAAATCCTAAAATAGTGGTTTCATATCTTTTCATACTTTCTCACACCTTTTCTCAACAACAGTTAAGTTTTGAATTTTATTAGGTAAACACGATGAAAGTGAAAGAAAATACCGAGGCAGAAGCTGAAGTTTTGAATCGGGTGAAAAAGGAAGACGTGAAGTTCATTAGACTCTGGTTTCCGGATATTCTTGGACAACTGAAGAGCTTCGCTATTCCTTCTGAGGAACTGGAGAAGGCTTTCGCAGAAGGGATGGGTTTCGACGGTTCTTCCATAAAGGGTTTTGCCAGAGTCGACGAGAGCGACATGATCTCCAAGCCAGACCCTACCACTTTTGCAATTCTACCTTGGAGGCCGAGAGATAAAGCAGTGGCCAGGATGTTCTGCTACATTCTGCAACCGGATGGCAGTCCTTATGAGGGCGACTCCCGGTACATATTAAAGAGAAATTTGGAACAACTGAAGGAGAAAGGCTACATCTTTTACGTGGGACCGGAGCTGGAATATTTCTACTTCAAGAGTAACTCCTCTCCCGAGGTCTTGGATGTGGGAGGATATTTTGACCTCACAACTCTGGATGCGGCTAGCGACTTGCGGAGGGACACGATTTTGGCCCTGGAGGAGATGGGAATAAAGGTGGAATATAGCCATCACGAGGTCGCTTTCTCCCAGCATGAGATAGACCTGCGATACACGGATGCTCTCACCATGGCAGACAACGTGATGACGTACAGGATCACGGTTAAGGAGATTGCACACAGACATGGTTTCTACGCGACATTCATGCCTAAACCAATTTTTGGGATCAACGGAAGCGGGATGCATACCCACCAGTCTTTGTTCAAAGGAAAAAGAAATGCCTTCTTCGACCCTGATGATGAGTACCACCTCTCTGAAATTGGGAAAAGATACATAGCCGGCCTGCTGAAACATGCCCCAGAGATTACCGCTATTACCAATCAGTGGGTCAATTCCTATAAAAGATTGGTCCCTGGGTACGAAGCGCCCGTTTACATTTCCTGGGCCCGTCGAAACAGATCTACTCTGGTGAGAGTCCCGATGTACAAACCTGGAAAGGAAGAGGCCACGAGAGTTGAGTACAGAAGCCCGGATCCCGCCTGCAACCCGTACTTATGTTTTGCGGTAATGCTAGCCGCAGGTCTAGAGGGGATAGAAAAGAAATATGAACTTCCTCCTCCGGTGGAAAAGGATGTCTATCACCTCAGCCCTGAGGAGAGGGAGAAGCTTGGAATAAAATCGCTCCCTGGAAGCCTGAAAGAAGCTTTGGAGTTGACCAAGAGAAGTGAACTCGTGCGCAAAACCATAGGGGAACATATCTTCAACGAATTCATCAAAAGCAAGGAATTGGAGTGGGAAGGATACAGGGTAATAGTCCATCCCTGGGAAATACAGCAGTATCTGCCCATTCTATAATTGGTCTATCATGATGCGCATGGAGATGGATAGAGGAGGATGCTCCCTCTTCGGGATGATAGACGAAAGTGGAAGGAGGTTCAGCGGAGCCCAGGCTATAGAGGCGATTGAATCAATGCAGGAACGTGAGAACGGCCTTGGGGGAGGATTTGCCGGCTATGGGATATACCCCAGATTCAAAAATCACTACGCCTTTCATTTGCTCTATGAGGATGAAAAAGCGAAGGAATCGATCGAACAATACCTAGAAGAAAATTACTCAATCGAGAAGGACGAACCTATTCCAACGTGCAAAAAAGCTCAAGTGAGAAATCCTCCCATCCTCTGGCGATATTTTTTGAGCATAAAGGAGGGAAAAACTGGTAATGGAATCGACCAAGATGACTTCGTGGTTAGAACTGTGATGAAGATAAACAAAGAAAAAAATGGGGCCTTTGTGTTCTCAAGCGGCAAGAACATGGGCATCTTCAAGGGCGTTGGTTTTTCCGGTGAAGTAGGGAGATTCTTCAAATTAGAGAACTACATGGGCTATGCTTGGCTTGCCCATGGAAGGTTTCCGACAAACACGGTGGGATGGTGGGGCGGTTCTCACCCATTCGGACTGCTTGATTGGTCGGTGGTTCACAATGGAGAAATCTCATCTTATGGAATAAACAAGAGATATCTGGAAAATTTTGGATACTATTGTACGCTTTTCACGGACACCGAGGTGATAACATATCTCTTTGACCTCCTCGCGAGAAAGCACGGATTCAGTTTTGAAATCATAGGCAAGATATTGGCTGCCCCCTTCTGGGATGAGATAGGGAGGCTCCCAGAAAGTCAGAGGATGATATTCAAAACGTTGAGGATGACGTATGGGAGTGCCCTGGTCAACGGTCCGTTCGCCACAATAATCGGTCGCACGGGAGCCATTGTCGGGATAAGTGATCGGATCAAGCTCCGCCCTCTCGTCGCCGCTCGTAAGGGCAGTGTGCTTTACCTGTCGAGCGAGGAATCTGGAATCAGGAAGGTGTGCGGGTCTCCAGATGAGGTCTGGAGACCTAGAGCCGGAGAAGTAGTGGTAGGTAAGCTGGAGGGTGTGCATGGTTAAATCATCACCCCGATCGGGTTTCCTGGTCGACAGGGACGACAAAAGATGCATAAGATGTCAGGCATGTGTTCGAATGTGCTCCTACGATGTTCACGTCTACGACCCTGAAGACGACATCATAGTGAGTGACAGTTCCAAATGCGTAGGCTGTCATTTTTGTGAGGCGATATGTCCAACTTCTGCGCTGATCATCGGGTATAACCCTTCTCAATACAGAGAAAACTTCAACTGGACATCGGAGGTCATAAACGATATCAAAACGCAAGCAGGAACGGGGGGGGTCATCCTCACTGGGATGGGCTGTGACAAACCCTATCCGATCTACTGGGACCACATCGTCCTCAACGCGTCTCAGGTAACCAACCCCTCCATAGACCCGCTCCGTGAGCCCATGGAGCTGAAGACGTTTATCGGGCGAAAGCCGGATAGGATAGAGATTGAAAACTCCGCAGAGCCAAAACTCACCACCCAAATTTCGCCCCAGTTGGAACTCGAGACTCCTATAATGTTCAGCGCCATGTCATATGGATCTATAAGCTACAACGCCTGCCTGGCCTTGGCTCGCGCTGCATCTGAATTCGGGACGTTTTGGAACACTGGGGAGGGAGGACTCCACAGGAACCTTTACATGTACGGGTCTCACACGATTGTCCAAGTGGCATCTGGCAGGTTTGGGGTAACACGGGAATACCTGAACGTCGCTGCAGCCATAGAGATAAAGATAGGGCAGGGGGCTAAGCCGGGCATTGGTGGCCATCTCCCGGGGGAGAAAGTAACGGGCCCCATAAGTGAGACCAGAATGATACCAGAGGGCACGGACGCACTGTCACCCGCACCTCACCACGACATATACTCCATTGAGGATCTGCGCCAGCTCATCTATGCCCTCAAGGAGGCGACTAGATACGAGAAACCGGTTGGTGTGAAGATTGCGGCTGTCCACAATGTCGCCCCCATCGCGAGCGGGATAGTGAGGGCGGGAGCTGATTTTGTTGTCATAGATGGCATAAGGGGAGGTACAGGGGCAGCGCCAAAAGTGATCAGGGATAACGTGGGAATACCTATCGAGATGGCGATAGCGGTTGTGGACAGCAGGCTGAGGGAGGAAGGTATCAGGAACCATGCGTCGATAATAGCCGCCGGAGGGTTCAGGAAGAGCTCAGACGTAATCAAAGCCATTGCCTTGGGTGCTGATGCTGTGTATATAGGCACCGCAGCGTTGGTGGCCATGGGCTGCACGGTCTGCCAGAAGTGTTACACCGGAAAATGTAACTGGGGGATAGCGACTCAGGATCCATACCTGACGAAAAGGTTGAACCCCGAGATAGCTACGAGGAGGTTGAAAAACCTGCTCAGGGCTTGGTCCCTCGAAATGAAGGAGATGATGGGCGGGATGGGAATAAACGCGGTCGAGAGCCTGAGGGGGAACCGCGAGCAATTGAGGGGCGTGGGGCTGAATGAGGTCGAACTGAAGATGCTCGGGATAAAACCTGCGGGGGAAGCGTGGTAGAATGAAAAAGATTCGGATCAGGGAGCAATACTGCATGGGGTGCAGACTGTGTGAAATATACTGCGCAGTTCAGCACTCCAAGTCCAGAAATCTGATCAAGGCGTACAAGGGAGAATATCCCAAGCCTATGCCTAGGATTCTGGTAGAGGAGAAGGAATACCTCTCTTTCGCGATCCAGTGCAGGCACTGCGAAGACGCCCCGTGCATAAGCGCTTGCATCACCGGAGCGATGCACAGAGACCCGGACTCTGGGGCCGTCCTGTGTGACGAGAGAAAGTGCGTCGGCTGCTGGATGTGCATAATGGCCTGCCCCTTTGGCGTTATCAGCAGGGGACGGGAGAAGAAGATAATCTCCAAGTGCGATCTGTGTTTGGGCGAGGAGGGGCCCGCATGCGTGAAGAATTGTCCGAACGAGGCTCTGGTGCTGGAGGGGGAATAGCATGATAAAATACCTCATAGTTGGAAATTCCGCCGCGGCGGTTGGGGCCGTTGAGGCCATACGGCAAGTTGATAGAGACGGAAGAATCGTCATTGTATCTAAAGAGCCACATCCACTGTACTCCAGGCCTCTGATCACATACCTGCTGGCGGGTCAGATCGATGAAAGCAAGATGTCATATGGCGACCCAAGGTTCTACAGTATATACAATGTTGAGGAAGTCCTGGGGAAGGAAGTTGTGGCGATTCATCCAGAAGACAAAAATGTAGTCCTCGACGATGGGACTAAACTTTCCTATCAAAAACTGCTCCTGGCCACGGGCGGACGCCCAATCTTTCCCCAAGTGGAAGGCAGAGACCTCACTGGGGTTTTCACTTTTACAACACTTAGTGACGCTAGGAAGGTGAACGAGTTCATAGAAAAGAACAGGGTCAGAAACGCAGTCGTTGTAGGCGGCGGGCTGATAGGGCTAAAAACCGCAGAGGCCCTCATCGCCCGCGGGATAAAGGTGACCATCGTTGAGCTCGCGGACAAAGTCCTCTCCGCCACTTTCGACAGGAGGGCGTCCGAGATTGTGGAGAAGGCCATGCAGGAGAGAGGTGGTGTGTTCGTGAAGAAGAACACCGTTTCGAGGATCATAGGTGAGAAAAAGGTGGAAAAAGTGGTCTTACAGGATGGAACCGAGGTAAGCTGCCAGCTCGTGATCTTTGCCATAGGTGTCACGCCAAATGTGGAGCTGGCAAAACGCGCCGGAATAGAGGTGGGAAAGGGGATTCTAGTGGACGATCACATGCAGACGAACTTGCCGGACATCTACGCGGCCGGGGATGTTGTCGAGGCCTATGACATAGTGATGTCCTCAAACAGGCAGATTGCCATCTGGCCAAACGCCTATGTCCAGGGAAGGATCGCTGGATTTAACATGGCAGGAAAGGTCGAGAAATACGAGGGCAGTTTCGCCATGAACTCAGTGGAAATATGCGGGGTGCCCACGATCTCCATCGGTTTGACGGACCCGCAGGAGAAGGGCTACGAGATACTTGAGCGCTACGATGAGGCCCAAAAGGTGTACAAGAAAATCGTGCTGAAGAACGATGTCATAGTAGGGGCGATTTTCGTGAACAAGATAGACAGAGCCGGAGTGTTCACCGGCCTAATAAAAAGTAGGGTCAACGTTCACCTCTTCAAGGATGCCCTGCTTCGCGACGATTTCGGTCTTGTCTGGCTCCCGGAGAAATTCAGGAAACACATGGTCGTGGGGGAGGGAATCGAGATATGAGGATTGATGCCAGCGGTATGCCCTATCGAAAGCTGAACGAGCTGATCCGCTCAGCAGTGAAGAGCGGGGAAAAAGAGATCACGATTGACAACGTGAACGGGCAGAGGTACATCGGCGCTGGGCTCGCTGGAGAGGTAACGATACGGATAAAAGGCGTGCCTGGGAACGACCTGGGGGCTTTCATGGATGGCCCCACCATAATCGTGAACAACAATGCTCAGGATGGGGTAGGCAACACGATGAACTCTGGGAAGGTCATGATAAACGGAGACGCTGGGGACATCGTGGGGTACTCCATGAGGGGAGGTAAAATCTACATCCGGGGTAACGCTGGTTATCGCGCCGGTATCCACATGAAGGCGTACAAGAATTTTTATCCGGTGATAGTAATCGGCGGCCGGGTTCATGATTTTCTAGGAGAGTATATGGCGGGTGGCCTTTTGTTGGTGCTTGGCCTCGATGAGTCCGAGAAAGGATCGCCCGTTGGGAGTTACGTCGGCACGGGTATGCACGGGGGGGAGATGTACATCCGTGGGGCCGTGGAAAACCACCAGCTTGGAAAGGAAGTCAAAATTGAAAAACCAAGCGAAGAGGATTACCGTAAAATCATGGGGCCGCTAAAGGAGTTTTGTTCCCAATTCTCTTTCAGCCTAGAAAAGATAATGGATGAAGAATTCGTCAAGCTGATACCATTTTCCCATCGTCCTTACGGGCAAATCTATGCATACTGATCCGTGAGGGACAACTTAGAAACAGTTCGTTACCCTAAAGCCTGTGGAAAAAACACTGAATACATGCGCGATCCCCCTATGCGTTCTCTCGGGTACTTCTGATTTTCTTAACGACAAATTTCCCTCATTGTCGGTACTCCCGGAAGCGGGGGAGAGGGTCCCGAGGGTGGCCGTCCAGGAGACGGGCCTGCCCGTCAGACCCCCGGAGGTCCTGTAGGAGGTCCTGAGGAAGGCGCTGGAGGAGGGGGAGCTGGAAGGACTGGAGGAAATGGCGGGAAAGTTAAGGGTATCTAGAAGGTGCCGGGGGCGGGGCTCGAACCCGCGATCTCCGGATTTCCCATCATCCCAGAGGTCAGCACTCACAGCGGAGCTATGAGTCCGGCGCTCTAACCATCTGAGCCACCCCGGCCCAAAGAAGATGGTGGAGAAAACTTATAGCTTACTCGAAGCCCCCAGTCCCTTCACCAGCCTCCCGAACTCCCTCCTGCTGCACAGGGCGGTGCACCCCTCCTCGTGCCCCACCACCACCACATCCGCCATGCCGCAGAAGATCCCGTTCTCCACCACCCCTGGCACCGAGTTTATCCTCCTCTCCAGCTCACCTGGTCTCTCTATCCTCCCGAAGCGCACGTCCAGCACGTAGTTCCCGTTGTCGGTGAGGAAGGGTCCACCCCCCCCTCCCCTCAGGGAGGGTTTTCCACCCAGCTTCTCGAGCCTGGCCGCCGTCTGCCTCCATCCGAAGGGGAGGACCTCCACCGGGACAGGCATCCTCTCCCCCAGTGCCCTCACCAGCTTGGTCCTGTCCACGGCTATCACCAGCCTCCTGGAGGACAGGGCCAGGAGCTTCTCCCTGGTGTGCGCCCCTCCCCCACCCTTCAGGAGGTCCAGCTGAGGGCTCACCTCGTCCGCACCGTCTATCGTCAGGTCCACCTCCCGGTACTCCTCCAGGGCACCCAGCCTGAGCCCCGCCTTCCTGCAGAGGTCCTCGGTGAAGCGGGAGGCGGGGACAAAAACCGACCTGGGCCTCCCCTCCGCCAGCACCCTCACCACCTCCGCCACGGTGGTCCCGGAGCCCAGGCCCACCACCAGCCCTTCTTCCACGAGTCCCGCAGCTCCTCTGGCGGCGTTCCTCTTCCACTCCCCAACCCTCTGCGGCGGGGTGACCCGGCCGCTCCTCCCCGACACCTTCTCCTCCCGAAGGTCCCTCGGGACCGTTCTCAAACCCTCGGGAGGGAGGGGTTAAATACGGTGGTGGAGAAGAAAAGGAGGAGCCCATGAAGACCGTACCGGTGAAAGAGATCATGACGGAGAACGTGGTCACGTGCACACCCAACACCGACGTGGCCAAGGCCGCCAAGCTGATGACGGAAAAGGGAGTGGGATGCGTCGTGGTGACCAGGAACAGGAAACCGGTGGGCATCCTCACGGAACAGGACATCCTCACGAAGGTGGTGAGCGCCGACTTGAAGGCCAGCAGGATAAAGGTGGGTGATATCATGTCGAAGAAGCTCATCACCGTGGAGGCAGAGGCCGACGTGCTGGAGGCCGCCAGAACCATGACCAGGAACAAGATAAGGAGACTCCCCGTGGTGAAGGGGGAGGTGCTGGTGGGCATCCTCACCGCCTCCGACATAGCCTCCTTCTCCCCAGGCATGGCGGAGACCATCGAGCACCACGAGGTGCTCAGGAGGGAGGAGGTGGGTAGGAGCGTGTGCGAGCTCTGCGGGGAGGTCAAAGAGAAGCTCAGGGAGGTCAACGGGATGTGGGTGTGCGAGGACTGCGCCGAGAGCGGGACCTGAAGGAAAACCGAGCACCTTTCGAGCCCGCTCCACCGGCGGGACCAGACCTGGGCCTCGATACTCCCCAGAGCAACGGCTGGAAGCCCTTCCCTTCACACGGTGGACCGAAGGGTTGCACGGCCGGCGATAAAGTTAAAGCGGAAAGAGGGACAAAGCAGTAGGGCGGCCGTGGTCCAGCCTGGTTAAGACCCGGGCTCCCCGTGAGCTGAACGCTCGGGGAGGGCCCGTGACGCGGGTTCGAATCCCGCCGGCCGCACCATAGTCTTCCCAATCCAATCCCCGGGAACCCGTCGTTCAATCTCTCCCAACCGTTTTCCACCCCGTTACTTCGGCGGGGGCCCCTCCCAGCCGGTGCTGGTCTTATTCATCACTGGCTGAGTCAAGGGGGTCGCCCGAAACCTGAGTTCTCTCTTCTCTACTCGATGCCCCACCTCTTCGAAGCCTTCACGATGAGGAAGATCACGAAGGCGACGATGAGGAAGGTTATGAGGGCGCCCACGAAGTGGCCTACCCTGAAGGGACCCACCTCCACCTCCTCCCAGGGCCCCGGGGTCACCAGCTGGATGACGGGCATGATCAGGTCGGCCACCATCGCCTGGACCAGGGCACCCAGGTAAAGACCCAGGATGAAGGCCACCGCCATCCCGAGCACCTTGTACTTGGAGAGGAAGTCCATGAACTCCGCCCGGAAACCCTTGGGCGGGGGAGGAGGGGGCTTGGGCTCCAGGAGGGCCCTTATGCGCTTCAGCTCCTCCAGCATCTCCTCCTCTTTAACCATCCTCTCTCCTCTGCCGGCGCCTTCTAAAGCTTTTCCGTCAGCTCCTGCAGCCTCCTGAACCAGCCGGGCACGCTGGGCTCCGGGAGGAGCCGGCGGGGAACGCAGGGCCTTATGTCCAGAACGGGGGTCCCGTCGAAGAGGTCCAGTCCCGAGACCCTCAGGAACCTGCCTCTCCTCTCCTTTAACCTCACCACCGTCATGCCCACGGGGTTGGGGCGGTGGGGCGAGTCCGTGCAGAAGACCCCCACCTCCGGCACCTCCTCCTCAGGCAACCCCAGCCTGAGCCACCTCCTGGGCCTCACCTTCAGGACCTTCCTCTCTTCCTCCCCCACCCTGTGCAACCACACCACCAGCCTGAGGTGGGAGAAGCCCTCTATCCCCTCCAGCGCCTGCTCGTACTCCTGGTAGATCTCCACCTCCCCCTCCACCCCTCCCGATCTCCAGGCCTCCCTCACCCGCTCGTCCGTCAGGCCCACCCTGACCACTCCCACCGGCCTGAGCTCCACCAGCACGCTCCCCACGGGAGTTCGGGCGACAGGGTTAAAAGGTGACCCTCCAAGAACCGGCGATGGAGGAAAGGAAAGGGATGCCTCTGCTGGGGGACCGGTTCCCCGAGATGAGGGTCAGGACCACGCACGGTGAAAAACTTCTACCGAACGACTACGCCGGGAAGTGGTTCGTGCTCTTCAGCCATCCCGCTGACTTCACCCCGGTCTGTACCACCGAGTTCGTGGCCTTCCAGAAGAGATATGAAAAGTTCAGGGCCCTGAACTGCGAGCTCATAGGCCTCAGCGTGGACCAGGTGTTCTCCCACCTGAAGTGGGTGGAGTGGATCAGGGAGAAGCTGGGGGTGGAGATACAGTTCCCCATCATCGCCGACACGGGGGCCGTGGCGGAGAGGCTGGGGCTCATCCACCCGGGGAAGGGAACGAACACGGTGAGGGCCGTCTTCGTGGTGGACGCGGAGGGGAAGATACGCATCATCCTGTACTACCCGCAGGAGCTCGGGAGGAACATGGACGAGATCCTGAGGGTGGTGGAGGCCATGCAGCTCTCGGACAAGCACGGGGTGGCCATGCCTGCCAACTGGCCCAACAACGAGCTCGTGGGAGACCACGTGATCGTCCCACCGGCGAACACCGTGAAGGCCGTGCAGGAGAGGCTGGAGAAGGCGAAGGCCGGGGAGATAGAGTGCTTCGACTGGTGGCTCTGCCACAAGAAGCTCCAGCGGTGACCTCCGGACGGACGAGCCTACCTCAAGGATAATTTAGGGGGACCTGCAAGGGTAGAAGATGGAGATCAAGGCAGTGAGGCCCCTCGTGTGGAACTTCCAGGTGGTGGGTGGGAAGGACGCCTGGAGGGAGGTGGTCTACTCCGCCAGGCTCTCGGGCGTGCCCGAGACCCTGGAGGAGGAAGAGGTCTTCCGGATGATGGTGAGGAACGACTACGGCTCAGCCCTCGAGCACGTGCTGATCAAGTTCGACGTGAAGATGTCGAAGGGGATCGCCCCCGAGTTCCTGGAGCACAGGATGGCCAGTCACTCCGGCTTCTCCACCAGGTACCTCAGGGTGGATGAGGGAGGGGAGAAGGAGAAGCGCGCCTACGAGGTGATAGTCCCCTGGCACCTCCTGGGGAGGGGGGAGGACGACCCCTCGGTGAAGGGCTTCTGGAGGGCGGTGGGGGAGGCCCTGAGGGAGTACGAGAGGATGCTGGAGGAGGGCCTGCCCAGGGAGGCGGCCAGGTACGTGCTCCCCTTCTGCCAGGCGGTGGGGATCTACCACGTGACCCTCAACCTCCGTTCCCTCCTGAACCTCCTGGGCCTGAGGCTCTGCGTCAGATCCTCCCCGGAGTTCAGGTGCCTGGCCTCCCAGCTCTACTTCCTGCTGCTGGAGCACCTCCCCCTCCTGAGAGGGCTGGTGGGGTGCAGGGGCTTCATGCTGAGGGTCTGCCCGGAGGAGGGGGTGACGGGGGTGAGGAGCGGGAAGCCCCATCCCTTCTACCCGCCCTGTCCCTTCCGGGAGCCAGGCAGCGAGGTCTTCCTCCCCACGAAGGGGGAAACGAGGAAGTCACCCTTCGACCCCTCGAAGGCCCTGAGGGTCCAGGAGGAACTCTTCAGGAAGTGGGCCTCCTGGGGCGAGGGGCCAAGGGGCTAGCCAAGGTCGAGGATGCCCGCCAACCTCCCCCCCGAGTACTTCAAGGCCGAGCAGAGGTACCTGCAGGCCAAAACCCTCGAGGAGAAGATCCAGGCCACGCAGGAGCTGATCAGGATCGCCCCCAAGCACAAGGGCACGGAGAAGCTCCTCAGGGTGCTCAAGCACAGACTGGCCAAGCTCAGGAAGGAACTGGAGGAGAGGGAAAAGAGGAGGGGCGGAGGAGGGGGACCCAGCTTCGCCGTGAAGAAGGAGGGCTGCGCCCAGGTGGCGCTGGTGGGGCTCCCCAACTCAGGCAAATCCACCCTGCTCAGGAAGCTCACGAACGCCAGGCCGGAGGTGGCGGAGTACCCCTTCACCACCAGGCTCCCCGTCCCCGGGATGATGGACTACGAGGACGTGCAGGTCCAGCTCGTGGAGATCCCCTCCATCGTGGAGGGGTCGAGCCTGGGGAAAGGCCTGGGGGCCCAGCCCCTCAGCGCGGCCAGGAACGCGGACGTGATCGCCCTGGTGGTGGACGCCTCCTCCGATCCCCTTCACCAGGTGGAAACTCTGGTGAGGGAGCTGGAGGAGAGCGGGGTGAGGCTGAACCGCTCCCCTCCCAAGGTGACCATCCAGCGGAGGGAGGAGGGAGGAATCGTGATAAGGGGGAAGGAGCTGGTGGAAGGGGGGGAGGAGGGGATCAAGGAGCTCCTCAGGGAGCACAGGATCCACAACGCGCTGGTGGTGGCGGAGGAGAGGGTGAGCCTCCAGACGCTGGAGGAGATCCTGGAGGGGTCGGTGGTCTATCGTCCCTGTTTCGTCCTCCTCACCAAGACCGACCTCTCTCCAGCGAGCGGATCCTTCTCAGGCCTGAGGGTGATCGACACGGGGAGGCCCCTGCAGGAGCTCAAGAGGGAGATCTTCGAGAGCCTGGGCCTCATCAGGGTCTACACCAAGAGGCCCAACGAGGAGCCCTCGGAGAGACCGCTGGTCCTCCCCAGGGGCTCCACCCCGCTGGACGTGGCCAGGGCCATCCACAAGGAGCTGGAAAAGGGAATGAGGTCGGCCAGGGTGTGGGGATCCACCCGCTTCCCCGGGCAGTGGGTGCCCAGGGACTACCCCCTCCAGGACGGGGACGTGGTGGAGCTGCACTCGGACTAGAGGAGCTTCCTGATCCTCTCCTCTATGACACCGGCGGGCAGGGCCCCCACCGTCTCGTCCACCAGTTTCCCTTCCCTGAAGTAGAGGAGGGTGGGGATGCTCATGATGCCGTAGCGCTCCGCCACCGAGGGGTGCTCGTCCACGTTGAGCTTCCCGAAGGCCACCTTCCCGGCGTACTTCCTGGCCAGCTCCTCCACCACGGGGGAGAGGATCCTGCAGGGCGGGCACCAGGAGGCCCAGAAGTCCACCACCGCCCGGGGATTCTCCCTTATGAACCTGTCGAAGCTCTCCTCGGTGACCTCCACCGGCCCGGACGCGCTCATCTCCCTCCTCCTGAGCCACCTCTCCTCGAGCTCCCTGAGCTTCCTCTCCCGTATCCTGGAGAGCTCCTCATCCATCCCACCTCCCCGCTTCACACCGCTCCCTAAATACCTTACCCACCCCGCGACCCCATAGGTAATCTTTAAAGAGGGCTCCCCAAGGGAAAGAGAATGAAAAAAGCCAGGCTCATAGTCATCGCCGGCGGGGGGAGGGTGGGCTCCCACCTGGCGGAGGTGCTCTCCCAGAAGGGGAAGGACGTGGTCCTGATAGACAAGGACCCGCAGGTCTGCGAGAAGCTGGCGGAGAGGCTCAACGTCCTGATCCTCTGCGGCGACGCCACGGAGAAGGAAATGCTGGAGGAGGCCAAGATAAAGGAGGCGGACGTCTTCGTGGGGGCCACGGGGAACGACAACGACAACATCGTGGCCTGCCAGCTCGCCAAGAACGCCTACGGGGTGCCCCTGGTGATGGCCAGGGTGGAGGACCCCGAGATGGCCAAGATGTCGAAGAGCTTCAACATCGACCTGATGGTCAGCCCCTCCCACGTGGCCTCCATGGTGCTGGAGAACGCCATCTCCCTCCCCGGCACCACCTCCATCTTCCTCTCCGAAACCCCCATGACGGCGGCGGAGATCAGGATCCCCGAGGGGTCCAAGGTGGTCCACAAGAAGCTCTCGGAGCTGGCCATACCCAGGGGATGCATCATAGGGATGATCTACAGGGAGGGGGAGCTCGTCGTCCCCAGGGGGGAGACCACGCTGGAGGCCGGGGACATCGTCGCGATCATGGGCAAGGAGGAGGCCATAGCCAAGCTGGTGGATCAGATAAGGGGTAGGTGAGGATGGCCTTCAGGAAGCTGGGGATAAGGGGATTCCTGAAGCGGAACTTCGACTTCCTGAGCGGGCTGGTGGTGGAGTTCGTCACCGCCTCCGCCCTGGTCCTGGCGTCGGCGGCCCTCTGCTTTCTGGTGGTGGTCCTCTCCTCCCTGTGAGGTGCCCCCTTGCTCTTCCGCCTCACCGGGGAGGACTGGAAGGTCATCCTCTACAACCTGGGGAGGATGCTCCACCTCCTCTCCTTCGTCTTCCTCCTCCCCCTCGCCCCCGCCCTCTTCTACCAGGAGCTCGACACCCTGTCCTACTTCCTCCTCACCTCCGGCCTCACGTTCCTGCTGGCCACCCTCCTCTCCCACTCCTGCAGGACGGAGGATCAGATGGAGCTCAAGCACGCCCTCTGCCTGGTGGCCCTGGCCTGGCTCGTGGCCTCCCTGCTGGCCTCGCTGCCCCTCTGGCTCGGGAGGGCCTGCTCCTCCCCGCTCGACGCCTGCTTCGAGTCCCTCAGCGGCTTCACCGGGACCGGCCTCACCCTGACCACCGACCCCGACCACCTGGCCCGCTCCCTCCACTTCCACCGCCATCTGCTCCAGTTCCTGGGGGACGGGGTGGGGATCGTGGCGGTCTCGCTCGCCGTGCTGGGAAGGACGGAGATAAGCAGCCTGCTGGCCTTCAGGGGGGAGGCCAGGGAGGAAGGGATCAGGCCAAGCGTGGTGCGCACCACCAGGCTCATCTTCGGCATGGCCCTCACCTTCTTCGTGGTGGGGGCGGTCATGTTCGCCCTCGCGGGGATCTACGAGGGGGCCGACCTCAGCACCGCCCTCTTCGACGGGGTCTGCCACTCCTTCACGGGGTACGCCACGGGTGGCTTCAGCCCCCACTCCCAGAACCTGCTGTACTACCACGGGCTGATCTACGAGATCGTGGCCATGGTGCTGGCGGTGGTGGGGGCCCTCAACTTCAACCTGCACTACGCCCTCCTCACGGGCAAGAGGAGTGAGGTTTTCAGGAACACGGAGGTGAGGGTCTTCTTCCTCACCACCCTCCTCCTGAGCACCTTCACGGCCCTCCTCCTCTTCGGGAAGGGGATCTACACCTCGGCAGAGGCCCTCTTCCGGAGGGGGATCTTCCAGCTCGTCTCCGCCCAGACCACCACGGGCTTCTCCACCCTCCCCCCCCTCCACCTGGCGCTGGTCTGGCCCCTCTCCCTCCTCTTCCTCCTCTCCATGGCCATGCTGCTGGGGGGATGCGCCAACTCCACCTCGGGAGGGATCAAGTCCCTCAGGGTGGGAATCCTGCTCAAGTCGCTGGTGCTGGAGCTGAAGCGTCCCTTCCTCCCCAGATCGGCGGTGGTGGGGGAGAGGTTCCACCACCTGAAGGACTCCCCCCTCACCCCCTCCCTGGTGAGGGGTGCGGCCCTGGTGGCCACCTCCTACCTCCTCCTCTTCGCCACCGGCACCCTCATCACCATGGCCTACGGCTACACCACCGAGCAGGCCATGTTCGAGACCTCCTCCGCCCTCTCCAACGTGGGGCTGAGCTGCGGCCTTACCCATCCCTCCATGCCCACCGGCCTCAAGGTCACCTACATGATGCTGATGTGGATGGGGAGGCTGGAGGTGCTCACCGTGCTGGTGCTCCTCATCGCCCTGGCCCTGGGCCTCCAGAGGAGGAAGGCCGAATGAAGGTGCGGATGGCCCTCTGCCTGCTCCTCTGCCTTTCCCTCCTGCCCTGCGCGGGGGCCACCTCCGTCTCCGTGGAGAACCTGATGAAGGCCCCTCAGGAATGGGACGGGAAGGTCGTCACGGTGAGGGGTGAGGTGGTGGGAAGGCTGGACAAGGGGGGACACCTCTGGCTGAACCTCCTCGACAACGGCTGGCCCATGGGGATCTGGTGCACGAGGGAGCAGGCGGAGGGGATCAGGGTGGTGGGCGACTACTTCCACATCGGGGACGTGGTGGAGGTGACGGGAGTCTTCCTGGCCAGATGCCGGGAACACGACGGGGAGCCCGACCTGCACGCCGAGAACCTGGTGGTGGTCTCGGAGGGATATGAGGTCCCGAGACCCGTGAACCTCCTCCTCCTGGCCCTCTCCCTCTCCGCGCTGGCGGCGGGACTCTCCGCGGCCCTCCTCCTCCGCTTCAGGCGCAGGGAGCCCTTCTGGGGATACTCCCCTGAAAGCTTTTAACTCCGGGCAGAGGGAGTGGGTGGATGCCTCAGGAGCAGGAGCTGGAGGCCTACAGGAAGGCCGGGAAGCTGCTGGCGGAGGTCAGGGAGCGGATTCGGCCCATGGTGAAGGTGGGGGAGTCCCTGGTGAGGATAGCGGAGGAGGCGGAAAGGCTCATCCAGGAGAAGGGGGCCAAGCCCGCCTTCCCCTGCAACGTCTCCCTCAACGAGGTGGCGGCGCACTACAGCCCCCCCGCCGACGACCCCACCGTGATCAAGGAGGGCGACCTGGTGAAGGTGGACCTGGGGGCCCACCTGGACGGCTACATCGCCGACACGGCCTTCACCGTCGCCACGGACGAGGAGGGAAGGACGCTCAAGGAGGCCGCCGAGAAGGCGCTGGAGGCGGCCATAGCCGCGGTGAAGGCCGGGGTGGACGCGGGGGAGGTGGGGAAGGCCGTGGAGGAGGCCGCCAAGGGAGCGGGCTTCAAGCCCGTGGCCAACCTCACGGGGCACGGCCTCTCCCGCTGGACGCTCCACGGGGGCCTGACCATTCCCAACACCTCCGTGAGGACGGGGCAGAGGCTGGAGGCGGGAGAGGTCATAGCGCTGGAGCCCTTCGTGACGGGGGGGGCGGGCTACGTGGAGGACACGAAGGAGGTGCTCATCTTCAGGTACCTGAGGGAGCGTCCGGTGAGGCTGAGGATGACCAGGGAGCTCCTCAGGGACCTCAAGAGGATGTACAACGGTCTTCCCTTCGCCGAGAGGTGGCTGGCCAAGCGCATGTCCAAGCTCAGGCTCAGGCTCACCCTCAGGGAGCTGGTGGAGTCGGGCGCCCTCTGGCCCTACCACGTGCTGGTCGAGAGGTCGGGGAAGAAGGTGGCCCAGGCCGAGCACACCGTGCTGGTGACGGAAGGAGGGTGCGAGGTCCTCACCGCCTGAGGCCCCTCAGGGAGAGGAGACCCAGCACCAGGGAAAGCAGGGAGTAGGGGAAGAGGAGGAGGGCGAAGTCACCCGTGCTGAGCACCGCCCCGCCCACGACCGGACCCACCACGTGGCCCACCGAGTACGCCATGAGGAAGAGGGCCGAGGCCGTACCAGCCTCCGGCACCGCCTCGGTGATGAGGGGGAGGGCGGAGGAGAGGGGGATCCCTATGGCCAGGCCCAGGAGGCAGAAGACCGCGGCCGCCTGCCAGGGGGAGCCCACGAAGAGGACCACGGGAAAGGAGGCCGAGCAGAAGAGCATGCCCCACCCTATCACCCTCCTCCTCCCGAACCTGTCGCTGGCGGAGCCGAAGACGGGCCTGGAGGCCGCCAGGAAGAGGGCGGCCAGCCCGAACATCATCCCTATCTCACCCTGGCCGAGCCCCAGGTGGGAGGAGAGGTAGGGTGGGGCGAAGGGCTCCAGGAAGCCGAACCCCATCCAGATCACCAGGGCCACCAGGCAGGAGAGGAGGGCGTCGGGGTTCCTCACGACCCCCAGGAAGGAGGAGGAGCGGAAGTTGCTCAGCCTGGAGTGCGGGGGCTCCCTGAGGACTGCGAGGGAGAGGAGGGCCAGGAGGAGGGAGAGGAGGGCCCAGAACCGGAAGGGCGTGGGGTAACCCCCCACCTCCGCCGTCCACCCCCCCAGGGGAGGGCCGGCGATGGCCCCCAGCCCCATGGAGGCGGTCACCCACCCGAGGGTCCTGCCCCTCCTGCAGGAAGGGGTGAGGTCCGTCAGGAGGGCCAGGGAGGCCACCCAGGTGGAGGCCGCAGCCATCCCCTGTATCCCCCTGCTCACGAAGAGCTGGAGGAAGGAAGAGGAGAGGGAGAAGGAGAGGCTGGAGACGGCCAGGACCAGCATCCCCAGGACCAGCACCGGCTTCCTCCCCCACCTGTCGCACAGGAGGCCCAGCGGCAGGGTGACCACCAGGTGGACCAGGGGATAGGCGGCGAAGACGAGGCCCAGGAGGGAGGAGGAGAGGTGGAGGTCGGAGGCCCTGAGGGGAACGGTGGGGACCACTATCCCGTAACCAGCAGCGTCCAGAAAGACGGCCGCGCAGGCCAGCAGGAGGGGGGCCCTCTCCACCTTCCCCTTCTCCCCGACCGGATAAAAACCGGTGCTCTATTCCCTGCGCAGGACGAGGAGGGCGTGGTCCTTCTCGTAGGGCTCCAGCACCCTGAGCTCCACCACCTCCACCCCCTCCCCCAGCTTCTCCCTCTCCTCCCTGAAGACCTCCCTCGAGTCCCTGGTGACGTCTATGCTCTTCGCCTTCACGAAGAAGAGGGCCCAGCCTCTGGGTCTGAGGAAGGCGGCGAGGTTCCTCCTCAGGATCTCGGTCTGGTCGGGCTGGGCCACGTCCTGGTAAATCACGTCCGCTTCCCCCACCAGAAAGCGGTAGGAGGCCGGGTCCCTGGCGTCGGCGAGGATGGGCACCATGTTCCTCCTGCGCTCGCAGAGGGGGATCAGGTCCCTCATGGGGCGGAAGGAAAACTCCACGCACCAGATCATCCCTTCCTCCCCCACGATGTCCGAGAGGTGGCTGGCCGTGGTGCCGGAGGCAGCGCCCAGGTAGAGGACGCGGGAGCCCCTCCGGACGGGCATCTCCCTCAGCCCCAGGTGGAGGGCCGAGGAGAGCTTGCTCCTGTAGGGATCCCAGACCCTGTACTCCACCCCTCCCACCTCCACCAGCTCCTCCCCGTAGACCCTCTGACCGGGAAGGGCGTTCCTGGTGGCCAGCTTTTTCCCCTCCGGGTACCTGAGCCAGTAGACCCCGGGGAACCTCTCCTCCACCTCCACCCTCATCCCCTCCCACCCCTTATCTCGGCCAGGCGCCTCTCCAGCTCCGAGGAGAGCCTGTCGCCCAGGTACCCCCCGCCCATCAGGTCCACCCTGGCCGCTATGCTGACCTTCCCCGCCACCGCCCTGGCGATCTTCCCCCTGAGCTTCTTCGGGGCGGAGCGGAGGGGGGGGAAGCGGTAGAGCACGCCGTGCTTCGGTGGCTTCCCCTTCGTGCGCAGGGCCCTGAAGAGGGCCTTCTCCGCCCCCAGCACCTGGATGGTGCTCGTGGGCATCCTGGAGAGCCTCTCCAGCCCTCCCGCGAGGGAGATGAGGCGGGCGCCCAGCAGGCTGCCCACCACCGCCTTCAGGTTGGGGGCCACCTCCTCCATCCTGCGGTCCAGGTACTCGGCCAGCTCCCTGCGGAGGGAGAGGAGCCCGAGCACCCCCTTCCCGCTCTCCCTCAGGACCTCCAGGTCCCCCTCCCCCAGTCCCACCCCGAGGGAGCTCCTGGCCGCGGAGGAGAGCCTCCTGGCCCTCTCGGGCGTGAGGCCCAGCCCCACGAGCCTTTCCTCCGTGAACTCCTCCCTCCTCCCCAGCGAGACCAGCAGCCTGACGTACTCCTCGTGGTCCCCCACCAGCCCGTCCAGCTCGGGGAAGTGGAGGGAGTACCACTCCCGCAGGAGGCCCACGAGGAGGTTGAGGGCCCTGTCCACCTCCTCCAGCATCCTGGAGGCCCCCACCACGCACCGGTCCCTCTCCGCCATCCTCTCCCCCACCTCCCTCTTCGCCAGCTCCAGCGAGACCTCCCTCACCCTCTCGGAAAGGACCATCCCGCACCTGCCGGCCATCTCCTCCCCCCTCCTCCTCAGCTCCCTCCCCCCTCTCCCCGGGAACTCGGAGCGGAAGAGGACCCCGGGGAAGCGAGCCCCCAGCTTCCTCGCCAGCTCCTCCCCCTCCACCACGAACTCCCTGCACCCCTTCTCCACGAGCTCCTCCACCAGCTGGAGGTGCTCCGGGGTGGGCTCCCCCCTCCGCATGGCCCGGACCCTCTCCACGGCCTCCGCGGAGGACCCGAAGGCCCTGAAGGCCACCATCCTTTCCCCCTCGAAGGCGAAGACCCCTACAACGTTCTCCGCCAGCTGGAGCTCCATCTCCCTCCCTCCGCTCCGCGTGGCGATAAAGCTACCTGAGCAGCCAGGGGTTCCCTATCCTCACCTTCACCAGACCCTCCTTCCTGCACAGGGAAAGGTACCTCTCCGCCTCCTCCCTCCTGGTGTAGGGTAGGTCCCCCATCCAGTGGAGGGGGTGGAAGGCCAGCAGGACGTAGGGGATGGTGGGATCCATGTCGGCGATGAAGGAGGCGAGGGCTCTCACCTCCTCCTCGTCCACGTAGCCTGGGACCAGGAGGGTGCTGGCGCGGAGGAAGGGCACCTCCGGCCTCCTGCGGTGCAGGCGGGAGAGCCTCTCGAAGTTACGGTAGGGGGCCCTCGTCCTCACCCCCGAGAGGGCGTAGAGCATCTCCTCCGACCAGCACTTCAGGTCAGCCTTTATTCCTCCCCCGCTCTCCAGGCACAGCCTCCCCACCTCCTCCAGGTCTTTCGGGTTCTGGTTCAGGTTGGTCTCCAGGCAGACCCTGAGGAGCCTCCCCTCCCCCTCCGCCCTTCCCCTCAGGGCCCTGGCGGAGGAGAGGACGAAGGGCATCTGGCTGGAGGGATCCCCGCCGAAGTAGCAGGCGCAGCCCACCGCCTCGTCGGCCTCCTCCGCCAGCTCCGCCGGTCCAGCCACCGGTCCACCCCTCACCAGCATGGACTTGAAGGTGAAGTTCTGGCAGAAGAGACAGTTGTAGGTGCAGCTCCCTAGGAAGATGGCCAGGTTGAAGTAGCCCAGGTCCCCCCTGGGGGAGCGGCACCACCTCGGATAGCCTGCCCCTCCGGAGCCCGCGCAGAACTCCGCCGGGACGCAGTTGGTGGGGAGGGGGTCCAGATACCAGCTCACCAGCCCCCTCTCCTCCGTCCCCAGCGTCCTCACCAGCTTCCCCCCCTCGTTCCTCACCAGGCCGCAGTAGCCCAACCCTCCCTCGGGTATCCCGCAGGCGTTCCCGCACCCCTGGCAGACGGGGGCCCCCGGCTCCCTGGGGACGAGGGAGGGGAGCCCCAGACCCCTCCTGGTCCTGGCGTGGGCGGCCTCTATCCAGGGCCTGGCCTCCTCGAAGCGCTCCCTCACGCAGGAGGGGCAGACCCCCAGCACGGAGGAGGGGGCCTCCTTCCCGCACACCCTGCACCCCGGCATCCTCATCCTCCCTCTCCCGGGAACCCTTTAAGGAAGGAAGGGGGGAGTATAGGTGGATGGAAGGGAGGACAAAGCTCTTAGGCACGGAGAGGCTCAAGAGGGGCTTCGCCAGCATGTGCAAGGGAGGGGTGATCATGGACGTGACCACCCCGGAGCAGGCCAGGATAGCCGAGGAGGCCGGTGCGGTGGCGGTGATGGCCCTGGAGGCCGTCCCGGCTGACCTCAGGAGGGCGGGAGGGGTGGCCAGGATGGCCGACCCCGCCAGGATCAAGGAGATCATGGACGCCGTCTCCATCCCCGTGATGGCGAAGTGCAGGATAGGTCACTTCGCCGAGGCCCAGGTGCTGGAGGCCCTGGGGGTGGACATGATCGACGAGTCGGAGGTCCTCACGCCGGCGGACGAGGAGTACCACGTGGACAAGAAGAAGTTCAAGGTCCCCTTCGTGTGCGGGGCCAGGGACCTGGGGGAGGCCCTGAGGAGGATCCACGAGGGGGCGGCCATGATAAGGACGAAGGGTGAGGCGGGGACGGGGAACATCGTGGAGGCCGTCAGGCACATCAGGCTCACCCTGCGCCAGATAGAGGAGCTGAGGAAGCTGAACCGGAAGGGACTGGAGGAGAAGGCCAGGGAGTACAGGGTGCCCGTGGAACTGGTGAGGGAGGTGGCGAAGCTGGGGAGGCTGCCGGTGGTCTGGTTCTGCGCGGGGGGAATAGCCACGCCGGCGGACGCCTCGCTGGTGATGCAGTTCGGGGTGGACGGGGTCTTCGTGGGCTCCGGCATCTTCAAGTCCTCCGATCCCCCGCGCATGGCCAGGGCCATCGTGGAGGCCACCAGGCACTACGACGACCCCGCAGCGGTGCTGAGGGCCAGCTGGAACCTCCCCTCCCCCATGAAGGGGACGGACCTCAAGGCGCTGAGACCCGAGGAGCTCCTCCACACTCGGGGAGTCTAATCCCGGGTGGGGCCCTTGAGGATCGGCGTTCTGGGGCTGCAGGGGGCCATCTCAGAGCACCTCTCCTCCGTGAGGAGGGCACTGAAAGCCCTGGGCCTGAGGGGGGAGGCGGTCTGGGTGAGCAGGAAAGAACATCTGGACGGTGTGGAGGGCCTCATCCTGCCCGGAGGGGAGAGCACCACCATAGGGAAGCTCATGGTGACCACCGGCCTCTTCGAGAGGGTCCGGGAGGAGGCCAGGGGGGGTCTTCCCGTGATGGGGACCTGCGCCGGGCTGATCCTGCTGGCGAAGGAGGGCGACGAGGAGGTGAGGAGGACGGGTCAGCCCCTGCTGGGCCTCATGGACATGAAGGTGATCAGGAACGCCTTCGGGAGGCAGAGGGAGTCCTTTGAAACTGACGTGAGGGTGGAGGGCCTGAAGGGCGGACCCTTCAGGGGTGTCTTCATAAGGGCCCCCGCGGTCGAGCGCGTGTGGGGGGAGGCCAGGGTGGTGGCGGAGGTGGAGGGAAGGATCGTGGGGGTGAGGCAGGGGAAGCTGCTGGCGCTGAGCTTTCATCCCGAACTCACGGACGACACCAGGCTGCACGAACACTTCCTGGAGCTCTGCAGGGGAGGAAGGCCCGGCGCTTCACTCTGAGTCGTACTTCCTCATCCTGAGCTCTCTCTTCTTCTGGTCTATCTCGACCAGCAGGTAGTCGCCGGGAGAGAAGGGAAAGGCGGAGTCCCTGACCAGCTCCGTCGGGAGGTAGATGAAGAACTTGTCGTACTCCTTCTCCCCCGTCTTCGTGGGCCTGTTGATCAGCCTTCCTCTTCCCTTGGAAGCCATCCCATCGCTTCCCTTCCTCCCCCTTATAGGCTTTCCGGTTCTTCCTCCCCTTTAAATGGATGAACACTTTGGTGCTTCAAAGGATACACAGGGGGAGCGGGGCCCTGACGGGCACAATTTTGTTTACACAAAAACTTAAAGCCCTGAAGGGGTAGGAAGAGGGAGAAAGGTGGCGAGCCCCCAGGAGAAGAGGAAGGTTTGCCCGGACTGCAGGGCGGAGTTCTACTCCACCCTGGGACTGGTCCTCCACCTCCAGCAGCACGGCTACTCGAAGAAGGAGGCCTGGGAGAAAGCGAGGAGGGGTCAGAAGTAGACCAGGCGGTAGCTCCCCTCCCTGAGGTCCGCGAGCTCCTCCGCCTTGTCCACCGCGTCCCTGAAGGTCCCCAGGTTGTCCACCAGGCCCAGGGACAGGGCCTCCGTGCCGTAGACGGTTGAACCGTCCTTGAGGGACTCCAGCACGTTCTCCAGCCGCGGGCGGTTGCGCCTGATGCGGTCCATCACATCCCTGAGCAGGTTCTCCACCAGGCTCTGCAGGTACTGGTTCTCCTCGGGGGTGGGGCTCCTGTACTCCGCCCCCAGGTCCTTGAGCTGTCCCGTGGACCACCTGTAGTACTTTATTCCTTCCTTCTCCAGCCAGTTCTCGTAGCTGACCCAGATGGCGATCACGCCCAGCCCGGCGGTGAGGGTGCTGCTCCGGGCGAAGATGTAGCTGGCGGCGGAGGAGAGGAGGTAGGCCCCGGAGGCGGCGTACTCCTTCATGGTGACCACCACCGGCTTCTCCAGGGCGAGCTGGCGCATGGCCGTCTCCGTCTCGAAGCAGGCCTGGACGGTGCCCCCGGGGCTGTTGACCTCCACCACCACGGCCTTCACGCTGGAGTCCCTGCGGGCGCTGTCCAGCAGCTCGGCGTAGCTGAAGTCCGAGATTTCCCCCTCCACCCTGATCACGGCTATCTTGTCCCTAGGGCCCAGGAAATCCAGGGCGGAGAAGACGAACGCCAGCATGAGGAGAAGGCCCACCGCTCCCCAGAGGTATCCCCTCAACCCTCCCTTCTTCCCCATCGCTCTCCCTTCTCCCCCCAGGCCTTAAAACACCTGGGGAAGGGAGATCTGCTCCACCACGGTGGGTCCTTCCCTGTCCTTGTCCCTGCTGAACCTGTAAAGGTACCCGCTCACGGCCGCCTCCAGCCTCTCCTCGTGGGTGATGAGCAGGACCTGGCGCACGAGGGAGGGGAGGCGATCCTTGAGCACCCTGGCCAGCTCCTGGATGGCCTCGGCGTCCAGGTTGTGGGTGGGCTCGTCCAGGACGATCCACCCCAGGCCCGGGGCCATCACCTTGGCCAGGGCCACCCTCATCACGAAGCAGGCGTCCGTCCTCTCCCCCCCGCTGGCCACGCCCTCCACGGGCAGCCAGTTGCCCCTCCTGTCCCTCAGCTCGAACTCGTAGTCCCCCCCCTCCCCCACCGAGAGCCTGAGGGAGGTGTAGTCCCCGTAGGGGTAGACCTCCTGCCAGAGGTCCTCCATCAGCTGGTTGACCTGCTCCACGAAGAGCTCGCGCATCATGGCCTGGGTCCTGGAGAGGGCGACCTGGAGGAGCCCCAGGGCCTCAGAGGCCTCCTCCAGCCTCAGGGCCTCCAGCTCCAGCCTCCGCAGGTTGAGCAGGTCCCTCCTCAGGAGCTCCAGCCTCTCCCCTTCTTCTTTGAGCAGCCTCTCGAGTCCCCTCAGCTCCCCCCTGAGGCCCTCCAGCTGGCGTAGGAGGGTTTCCTTCTCCTCCCTCGCCCTCCTCACCTCCTCCTCCCTGTACTTCCTCTCCAGCTCCCAGAGCTCCCTCTGCAGGCTCAGGTGCTGCACCCTCCTGTCCCTGAGCTGCCTCTCCAGCTCCAGGAGGCTCCTCGCCAGCTCCAGCCTGGCCCTGGCCTCCTGCCACCTCTTCCAGCTCTCCTCCTTCCTCACCCCTGCCTGGCGATGCCTCTCCCTGAGGACCTCCAGCCCCTTCTCGCAGGCCTCCAGCTCCCCCTCCTTCCTCACCCTCTCCTCACCGAGCCTCTCCAGTTCCCTCCTGAGCTCCGGAAGCTCCTTCAGCTCCCCCTCCACCGTCCTGACCCTCCGCTCAAGCTCGGAGAGCCTCCTCTCCTCCTCCCCCAGCTCCCGCAGCCTGACCCGCAGCTCCGCCCTCCTCCTCCCCAGCTCCTCCAGCTCCCTCCTGCGCCTCCCCTGAAGGGCCTCCTTCCTCCCCCCGTCCAGGGGAGCCTCGCACACCGGGCAGGAGGACCCGGCCGAGGAGAGCTCCTCCAGTCCCTTCCTCACCTCCCCCTCCCTGGCCTCCACCCTAGCCAGCTCGCCCCTCACCTCCTCCAGCCTCTTCCTCACCTCCTCCAGCCTCGAGGGGAGTTCTCCCGCCCCCACCTCCCTCAGCCAGCCCTCCTTCGCCTCCTTCTCCCTCACCCTCTGCTCCAGCGCCCTCCTCTGTCCCTCCATCCCCTGCAGCTCCGCCCTCAGGGACCCCTTCCTCCTCTCCGCCGCGAGGAGCTCCGAACCCGCCCTCTCCTCCTCCGCCCTGGCCTCGGAGTGGGCCCTCTCCGCCTCCCCCGCCTCCCTCTCCAGGGCCTCCAGGTCGGGGGGCCCTCCGAGCCTCGCCCTCAGCTCCTCCTGCTGCCTCTGGAGCTGCTCTATCCTCGCCCCCTCCTCCCTCTCCCTGGTCCTGAGCCTCTCCACTCTCCTCCCCAGCTCCTCCAGCTCCTCCAGCCTCTTCCTCACCTCCTCCAGCCTGGGTGAGAGCTCACCCTCCTTCCGCCTCAGTTCCTCCGCCTTCCTCTCGTCCCCCTCCCTCTTCCTCCTCAGCTCCTCCAGCTGCCTGAGGAGGGCTTCCCTGTCCTGGCCCTCCACCATCCTCCTCCTGTCCCTGGCCTCCTCGGAGAGCCTCTTGGAGAGGGTCCCCAGCTTCTGGCGGGCCACCTCCAGCCTGTCCATCCCCATCACCTCATCCACCTTCTTCTTCCTCTCCGCGGGGCGGAGGGTGAGGAAGTAGTCCAGCCTGTTCTGCTGGGAGTAGACGGCCCTCTCGAAGAGGTCGTAGTTCAGCCCCAGCAGCTTCTCCACCAGCTCCGTGACCTTCCCCGAGGTCCCTCCCTCCACCAGGGTGCCGTCGGCCTTCCTCAGCTCGGCCGAGGTGGTCCCGCCCTTCCTCCTTATCACCCTCCTCACCACGTACTCCTCCCCGGTGGGGAGCGAGAAGCCCACCTCCACCTCCGCCGACTCGGCCGGTTCGGGCTTGCTCCTGATCAGGTCCTCCAGCTTCACCCCCCTCTCCTTCAGGCCGGGGACCTTGCCGAAGAGGCCCATGGAGATGGCCTCCAGCACGCTGCTCTTGCCGCTCCCCATCCCCCCCACCAGCAGGTTGGTACCGTCGCCGAACCTGAGTTCGGTCTGCGCGTGGGACTTCCAGTTCCTAAGCCTCACGCGGGTGATCATCTCTCCCCCTCCAGCTCCGCCTCCACCATCCTCCTGACGAAGGCCCTCACCCTCTCCTCGACCTCCTCCTCCTTCCCCTCCATCGTCAGGGTGCAGAGGCTCCTGGCCTCCAGCCCGTAGGAGTACCCCAGCTCGGAGAGCTGCCCCTCTAGCAGGCGCAGGGTCATCTCCTCCAGCGAGCGGGCGTCCCTGAGCCTCTCGAGCACCTCCCTCCTCGCCTCCTCCTGGGGTGAGGAGAGGTCCTCCTTGCTCACCACCAGGAGCGCCCTGTCAGAGAACTCCTCCATCAGGGAGGTCTCGTCCAGGTCCCCCTTCTTTCCCTTCCCCAGCCTGCCCTTCAGCTTGAGGCGGATGAGGGGCAGCTTCTCCCTGTTCCTCCTCTGCCCCGAGAGGAGGGCCTCCACCCTCTCCCTCAACCTCCGCTCCAAGGAGGAAACCTCCATCCCCTCCGCGTCCACCTCCTCGTAGAGGAAGTCCCTGGGGCTCTCCAGCTCCACGAAGCGGTATCCCTCCTTCCCCACCAGGTAGAAGCCCTTGCGGTTGCTCGCCTCCACCGGGAGGAGCTGCGTGCGCTCGGTGCTCCCCGGAAAGAGGAGGGGTCTGCCCCACACGGCGGACTCCGCCCTGTAGTGCACGTGCCCGCAGAGGTAGAGGTCGAAACCCCTGGGGAGGTCCTCCGGCTGAAGGCCCGGGGTCTCCTCCGCGGAGAAGACGTAGTGGCCCAGGGACTGGTGCAGCATGAGGACGTTGAAGGCGCCCTCCACCGGCCTGGGGTCCCAGGTCTGCAGGAAGCTCCTCGAGTACTTCTCAGGCACGTGGCTCATCCCGTGCACCGCCACCCTCCCCTCCGGACCCTCGAAGACCACGGACTCCCTGTGCAGGTGGATGAGCATCCCGGCGGCCTCCAGCACCTCCACCGGGTTCTTCAGACCCTCCGTCCTGCTCTCGTGGTTCCCGTGGAGGGCCACCACGGGGATTCCCTGGAGGGAGAGCGGTGAGATCTCCTTCTCCTCCTTCCCGATCACCTCCACCAGTCTCATCCTCCCCCTGCCCATCCTGGGAAGGGTGAGGACCCTCATCGCCCTGGCCCACACCTCGTGCCTGGGGGACCTGGTGTCGAAGAGGTCGCCCAACAGCAGGATGAGGTCGGCGCCCTCCTCCACCGCCCTGCGGAGCGCCTCCTCCGCCTGGTCGAAGGAATCCCCCTCCCTGGGCGTCCCCCACTTCGTTCCCAGGTGGGTGTCACCGATCACGGCCAGCTTCAAGTCCACCTCCCCTCCTTCGCTTCACGCTCTTTAACCCGTGAGGTGAAAGTGTTATCCGGCCTCCTCCTTTGTAAGCCTTTATTCCGTGGGGAAGATTTTACAGGTGATGACCCTCCCCTGGTCCGAGAAGCACAGGCCCAAGAAGCTGAGCGAGGTGGTGGGGCAGGGGATGGCCCTCCAGAAGGTGAGGGAGTGGGCAGAGGGATGGAGGAGGGGAAAGCCGGGGAAGAGGGCCCTCCTGCTCCACGGCGCCCCGGGCTCCGGCAAGACCACCATCGCCGAGGCCCTGGCAGCCGAGGAGGGATGGGACCTCATCCAGCTGAACGCGAGCGACCAGAGGACCTTCGAGGTGCTGAAGAGGGTGGCGGGGGAGGCGGCGGTCACGGGCACGCTCACGGGAAAGAAGGGGGAAAGGAGGCTGGTGGTCCTGGACGAGGCCGACAACCTCCACCCGCACAAGGACAGGGGTGGGTACAGGGCGGTGAAGGAGATCCTGGAGAGCACCCTGAACCCCGTGGTCCTCACCGCCAACGACCACAGGTCCATACCCTCCGAAATCCGCGACCTGTGCCTGGAGGTCAACCTGAGGCGTCTCTCCCCGAAGGAAATCGAGGAGATCCTCAGGAGGATCTGCGAGGAGGAGGGAATAGAGGCTGAGCCCCTCGCGCTGAAGAGGATAGCGGAGGCCTCCAGGGGGGATGCGAGGGCGGCCATCAACGACCTCCAGACCTCCTGCGTGGGCAAGAAGAAGTGCAGGATCCAGGATCTGGCCCTCTACCTCAGGGAGCTGGAGACCAGCGTGTTCGAGGTGCTGGGGAAACTGCCCCATGTGGAATCGGTGGAGAGGGGCAGGAAGCTGGTGATGGAGCTCGACCTCCCCCCCGACGAGTTCCTGGGGTGGGTGAGCGAGAACCTACCACCCGCCCTCGACCCCAGGGACAGGGCCAGACTGTACGATGCCCTCTCCAAAGCGGAGCTCTTCCTGGCGAGGGCCGTGAGGACGGGGAACTACGGGATGTGGAGCTACGCCTCCGAGCTCATGGGGGCGGGGCCCTCCCTCCTGAGGGAGGGAGAGGTCTCACCCAGGAGGTTCCAGTACCCAAGCTCCGCCAGCTTCTACGCCAGGACCAGGTGGAAGAGGGCCGTGAGGGACTCCCTGGCGAAGAAGTGGGCCTCGCGCTGCCACACCTCCTCCAGGGCCTGCAGGGAGCAGCTGGAGTACCTGGCCCTCATGGTGGAGCGGGGGAAAGCGGGGGAGAGGATAGCCCAGGAGCTGGAGCTCACGGAGCAGGAGAGGGAGTACCTGAAGAGCCTGGTGACCGCTTGAAGGTGGTGAAGAACCTCAGGCTGGGCAGGCTGGCCACCGACCTCCCCAACCACGGCCTGCCCGTGTACGGCTGGTTCCCTTTGAAGGAGGCCTTCTCCAGGGACCTGGTGGTGATGCTCCTCCGCAGCCTCTGGATGGGGAAGGGGGACAGGGTGCTCGACCCCTTCTGCGGGAAGGGGACCACCCTCCTGGCCTGCAAGGAGCTGGGGGTGGACGCGGTGGGCTACGAGGTGCACCCCCTCTTCCTCTTCCTCTCCAGGGTGGAGCTGAGGGACTACGACCTCCCCGCCCTGAGGAGGGCCGGGGAGGAAGTCCTCTCCGCTCCCTTCCGTCCCCCCAGCACCCCTCCCCCGAAGCTCCTGCAGAAGTTCTTCCATCCAGGCGTCCTCCAGGACCTCCTCTTCTTCAGGGAGGAAATCCTCAGGAGGGAGGGAACAGAGAGGGACTTCCTCCTCACGGCCCTCATGCTGGCGGCGGTCGAGAGCAGCTGGGCCTTCAAAGACGGGGAGGTGCTGAAGGTGAGGAAGGGAAAGATCACGCCCCTCAGGGAGGCCCTGGCCAGGAGGATAGGGTGGATGTGCGACGACCTGGAGAAGCTGGAGACCAGGAGGGCCGACCTCTCCGTGGTGGAGGGCGACGCGAGGGAGATGGAGGTGGAGGAGGAGTCCTTCGACGCCGTGATCACCTCGCCGCCCTATCCCGGGAAGCTGGAGTACGCGCGCGCCTACAGGCTGGAGCAGGAGATTTTGGGGCTTCCCCCTCCCCGCCCGGAGAAGCTGCTGGGGGTGAGGACGAGGGGAGGGGAACCAGAGTTCGACCAAGAGGCCTACCTGGAGGATCTCTCCAAGGTGGTGGAGAAACTCTACCTCGCATGCGTGGAGGGGGGGGAGGTGGCGATGGTGGTCTCCGACGGGTGCTTCCCCGAGGAAAGGAAGGTCTTCGAGGTGTGCACCCCGGTCTGCGAGATCGCCGAGAAGGCAGGGTTCAGGGTGAGGAAGGCCATCATCGTGAACGAGAGGTTCTGCACCACTCCCTCCAGGAAGAAGCTGGGGGTCATGAGGGAGTACCTGCTCCAGTGGAGGAAGTAGCCAGCCTCCCGACCAGTCCGAGCACTCTCCTCTTTATCTCCCCCACCACCCTCCTGGCCTCCCCCGGCTCCATGTCCGCCGGGTCGGGGAGTTCCCACCTCTCCACGGGAGCATGCACGACGGGACATCGCGTCCCGCAGACCACCACTACCATGTCAGCTCCCTCGAGGAGTTCGCGGGTGAGGAGGCGAGGCTTCCTATCGCCCAGCTCTATCCCCTCTTCCCTCATGAGCTCGGCGGCGATGGGGTGTACGACCTGAGCGGGGGAGATTCCGGCACTCACCGCTCTCCACCCCCTGGGCGCATATCTGTTGAAGTAGGCCTCTGCCACTACACTCCTAAAACTGTTCTCCACACAGACGAAAAGAACGGTCCTCATCCTCCCCAGTCCAGGAGCCTCCTCTCCCCTTCGATCCTCTTCAGCTCCGTTATGTCCTGGGT
>JAWCKR010000015.1:0-35025 GCA_038851755.1 Hadarchaeales archaeon (SeqCode)
CGGAAGGGACGGGGATAACATCCTGACCCTCCACGGTTCCCTGGTCTGATGGGGTCTCGTCCTCGGTCTGGGGCTCTAGGTTTTCCTGAATTCCGGTACCTTGGTTCTGGTCCTCTTGGGTCCCCTCGTTTTCGACAACTCCTCCGTTCTCGAGGCTTTCTCCTACAACTTCTTGATTCTCTGCCGGAATCGGACTTTCATTCTCTGGGGGGGCCTCCTGCACCCCTTCTTCGTTTTCAGCTGCACCCCCAGTCTCGAAACCATTTTCCTGTACCTCCTGGATCTGGCCCAGCCCCTCCGAGTTTTCAGGGGTCTCCGTCCACCCCTCGGCCGCCCCTTCGCTCGGGGAGGGAGGGTTCTCGCCGGTACTCCCGGCAGGGCTCACCTCGAGCTGGCCCTCCGCCGAACCCTCAGCACCCTGGGCCTCCGCCCCAGGCAGGAGGGAGGGCTCGTTCTCCTCCCAGGTCAGGAGGCTCCACCTCACCACCCTCCCCGCGTCGAAGATCTCTGAGACGAAGAACCCCTGCGTGCACCCTGGGAGGAGCCTCACCACGCCCCCCGCGTTCTCCGTGTTCTCGAAGAGGGGATAGGGGAGGGGAGGGAGGGGGGAGGGGGGAGAAGCGGCCACGGGGAAAACGGGAACGGAGGAGGTGAGGAGGAAGAGGGTGAGGAGGAGGGAGAGACTTCTCCTCAGCGCCTCCCAGGCGCAGAGGGGGGGTGCGGAGGCGACCCGCCCCTCAAAAAAGAGGTCGCCTCCGCACGAGGGTTGGGGATAAAGGGGCTTCGGACGGGAGGGGGGCTGCGGAGCGGAGTAGCTGGGCTCGACCTCGACAGCGGAGCCTTCAACAATCTCGCCACTCACCCTCGGCCCCCCTCCCGATTAAAATCTGCTTTAACTTGCTTTAAAAATTTTTCTATTAAAGTAAAAATAAAATTATACTGCTTCTGGAACGGCGGAAAAAGAGGAAAACTCCGGATCCTCCCACCCCATAATGTATAAATAGAATTTAACTAAAATAGAAATCTTTTTATACCCAAATACAATTTGAATTAAAGTGATGAGGGAAATACCCGTACACCCGGCACCCACCCTGTGCGGGAAATGCGGCCTCTTCTACCTCTATCCCAAGCGGTTGGACTACGAACACAACCCCTGCCCCAGGTGCGATCACCCGAACAACGGACACCGCAAGGGAGGTGAGAGGTGATGGAAACCCTGTCGGCGGCGCTGAGGAAGGTGGGTCCCTGCGGCATGTACCTGAGGGATCCCTTCTGCCCCAGCACCCCTTCGGCCAAGGCCGCCGGGCTGTGCCACCGCTGCCCCTTCGCCAAGAGGTCGTGAGCCCTGTTCTCCCGGGTAACGACCCACACTTCCTGGGTCCAGGCAGGGGGGCATGGCTCCACACCCTAACCTCCTTCGCATATCACGAGCACAGATACAACTAAATTTTTATATAAGAAAAATTTAATTACAACGGTGAAAGGTTGGAGGTCCTGAAAGACCAACCCATCAAGCTCGAGATAGAGGGGGAGGAATGGGAAACCCTCGATGAGAAAAAGGCCTCAGAGGTCAGCGAGGCCCTCGCGGACCCCATCAGGAGGTGGATCTACCAGGAACTCGGAAAGGGGTCCCTCAGGCAGGCGGAGCTGGCCAAGAAGGCCAGCCAGGCCCTGGGCAAGAAGATCACGAACGTGCTCATCCGCTACCACCTGAACAAGCTCGCCTCCGCCGGGCTCGTGAGGTTCGAGAAGGACGAGGCCCGTCCGAGGGTGAAGGTGGTCCACAGGAGCTGCGAGGTGAGGATCCAGGTGAGGCCCTTCTCCCCGCCCTCCGCGGGGCTGGAGGAGGTGCTCTCCGGGGCCCTCAGGAGGAGAGGCTGATGCCCATCCTCTCGGTGATGGGGACCAAGGGAGGGGTGGGGAAGAGCACCGTGGCCATGGGGATCTCGGCCTGGATCAGCAGGCTCCAGAAGGACATGGTCCTGCTGGTGGACGGGGACACCCACGTGAGGACGGTGGAGCTGAAGATGTGTCCTGGGGCGGACGTGACCCTCTCCCAGGTGCTGGAGGGGAAGCACTCCCTGGCAGACGCCATCTACTCCTGCGCCCTCAAGGCAGGGGGAAGGCCCCTCTTCCCCAGGCTGGCCATCCTCCCGGCCGGAGGAAGGTTTCTCCCCCCGGGGAGCAGGGACATCGTGGGGTTCGTGGAGCACACGGTGGGGAGGTTCGAGCGCATGCTCTCCACCCTCAGGAAGAGGTTCTCCTACATCATCGTGGACACGCCGGCCTCCGTGGGGTTCGAGCACCTCATCCTGACCGCCATAGCCGACGCCCTCCTCTTCGTGGTGAACCCCGACCTGGACTCCATCCTCTCCTCGAAGATGACGGCGGAGGGTCTGAAGGGGCTGCTGGGAATTCAGGCGGTGGGGGTGGTGGTGAACCGGGCGCCCAGGGGGAGCTCGGTGGAGGAGTGGGTCCTGCGGGCCGGGGACATAGCGCCCGTCCTGGGGGTGATAGAGGACGACGAGCTGGTGGACGACGCCTTCAGGAGGGACCTGCCGGTGGTGGCCCTCTACCCCGAAGCCCCTTCCAGCCAGGGGCTGAAGAGGGTGGCGGAGGAGATCCTGAAGCTGAAGATCGAGCCCACCAGGCTCCTCCCCAAGCTGGAGCTGGCGAGGGGCTCGTAGGAAGGCTCATATTTCTGGGGCAGAAGTAGCTCTTCGACGAGAGGCCCGGGTGTACCCTCTCCACCAGCGTCCTCCACAACGTGCTGGAGAACCTGGAGAAGATGAGCATCCTGAGGGACTACACTTTCCTGGATCCCGTCTACCGGGAGGCCGCCAAACTGCTCTAATCAACACTCCCCACTACGCGAGCAGGTTGCCCCCAAGCTGGAGGCCCCCCCAAACCGGTCTAATATGGACCAGTTTTTTATAAAAACCGGTCTAATATAGACTGAAAGATGAAGAGAAGGGAAGACTTCAAGCACGTCATCGCCGAGTGGCTCCAGCAGGGAATCCCGGAGGTCAAGGGAAGGGAAACCCTCCTGCCCCTGGATTCCAGCCTCGTCGTGGCCGTAACGGGCGCCAGGAGGAGTGGCAAAACCTGTCTCCTCTTCCTGACCATGAGGAGGATCGTGGAAGAAGGCAGGGCCAGTCCCGATGAAATCCTCTACCTCGACTTCGAGCACGCCAGGTTGAAGGGGATAACGGCGGCCGACCTGGACGAAATGCTGGTGGGCTTCTACGAACTCACGGGCAAAAGACCCAAGTACCTCTTCCTCGACGAAATCCAGGGAGTGAAGGACTACGGGGGCTGGCTCAGGAAGAGGCTCGACGCCAGGGTCTACCTCTCGGGTTCTTCCTCCGCCCTGACCCCCAAGAGGATTGCCGGGGAGCTGAGGGGAAGGTGCGTGAACTACGAAGTCCATCCGCTGTCCTTCAGGGAATACCTCTCCTTCCTGGGCCACAGCCCTCCAAAGCCCGAGGTCCTCCTCCGCAGGGAGGAAAGGGGCAAACTCCTCTCCCTGCTGAGGGACTACCTCCAGTATGGTGCCTATCCCGCGGTTGCGCTGGAAGGGGACAAGAAGCGCGTGCTGAAGGCCTATTTCGACTCCGTGGTAGTCAGGGACCTGGGCGGGACACCCCTGGCCGAAACCCTCGCCCTCTACCTCACGGCGAACTATGCCCAACTGACGACCCTGAACAAGATCTACAACTACCTCCGGTCGCTGGGTTTTCAAGTGGGCAAGGAGAAGGCCATGGAGCTCCTGGAGAGGGCGAGGGAGACCTACTTCGCGTTCACGGTCGAACAGTTCAGGAAGAGCGAGAGGGAAAGGAAGATGAACCCCAAAAAGCTCTACATCGTGGATACCGGCTATCCCACCGCGCTGGGGTACGAGTTCTCGGTTTCGAGGGCCATGGAAAACGCCGTTTACCTGGAACTCCTGAGGAGAGGGAAGGGGGAGGTGTACTACTGGAAAGAGTACGGGAAGAGCACCGGAGCGGAGGTCGACTTCGTGGTGAGCAGGGACTTCAGGGCGGAGGAGCTGATTCAGGTAACCTATGGGGAGGAGGAAATCCGGGAAAGGGAGGTGAGGGCTCTGGAAAAGGCGAAGGAGGAACTTGAACCCGAGAAGCTCAGGATCCTGACATGGGACTACAGAGGGGAAATAGAAGGGATGGAGGCCGTGCCACTATGGTATTGGTTGCTGACATGAGCGGTTCGCGAGTCTGTGGTGGGAAAACCGAACCATCGGTCCACTTCCGATCTCTCGATTCCAGTTCTCGGGCGAAAGATCTCACGATAGCTGGAACTCCCTACCTGCTCTAAGGTGCGGAGCTTCATTCAGAGCCCTCATCCTTCCTCCCCATCAGCTTCTTCAGCTTCTCTAGGGTCTCCCTGGCCTCGGGGGCCCTCGCCGTCTCCGTTCCCTCCCTCCTCTCGGGCAGGGGTCTGGCCTTCATTTTGGCTGCCAGCTCCTCGGGACGGACGTGTGGCTCCACGGGCTTGGCCACCCTGGCCAGCCTGGCGAGGACCTCGGCGGGCGGGGGTGCTCCCGGCGGGGCCCTGCCCGCCCTGAGGAGGGACTGGAGGGCCTCCTCGGGCGCCGGAATGGGTGAGGGCCTGATGGGTTTCACGGTGAGGGGCTCGGCCTTGGGGAGCTCCTCGAAGGCCGGGCGGGCGGGCTCCAGCTTCCTCAGGGGAACGGCCGGGACCACCTTCTCCGGCAGCTTCACCTTCGGGCGCACCAGGCTGGCCAGCGGGACCTTCGGGAGGATGGGGCGGAAGCGCCAGAGGTAGACGAAGTACCCGGCCGCCCCCACCGCCATCAGGCTCCCCGCCAGCAGGAGGAGCAGGAGGGGCGGCCAGGAGAAGGGCGGGGGCAAGCCCGGGGCCTTCCTTCCGTACAGGGCCAGGGCCCTCGGGTAGAAGGTGAGCTCGGTCGAGAACACCAGGGCACCTTCCTCCCTCCCTTCCAGCTTCAGGGGCGCCTCCCTCCAGCCCTCGCCGTCGAAGGCGAGGAGCCTGAGCCCTCCCTCCTTCACTCCTTTCTCCCTCATCCAGTCCTCCGAGACCTGGAGCTCCACCCTCGCTCCCTCCACCGTCCGGGAGGAGGTGCTGAGGCCCAGCAGGGCCCCTCCGTACACCCGCTCCAGGGAAGGCCAGAGGGCTCCCCTCACCTCCTCCCCCTTCACCTCCAGCAGGCCCAGCGAGACCACCCTCTGCTGCTCGCGGAAGACGATACCGACCTTCCTCACGAACCAGGAGGGCGGGTGGAAGACGAACTCCGCCTCTCCTCCCGAAGGCACGTTCTCCACCACCTCCCTCAGGGAGGGAGTGAGGGTGAGGAAGCTCCCCACCGCGAAGGAGGAGGGGAGGCCCGCCCCGTTCACCGCCCTCACCCTCCAGAAGTACCTCCCCTCCTCCAGTCCCTCGAGCTGGAGGGAGGAGGCACCGAGCTCCCTCGCCGTCGCCGGTGAGCCGAAGTCGGGATCGTTGTCCACCATCACCTCGTAGGTTATCCCGGAGAGGTCGGAAACGGGGGACCAGTACAGGCGGGGCTGGGTGGTCCCCACCATCTCACCCTCCCCGGGCGAGAGCAGGACGGGCACCGGTGGCGGTGTGAGGTCCACCCCGCAGGAGGCCTTGGCCCTGAGGGGTGCGGGCTCCGTGAGGTTGTCGTTGTCCCTGGCGACCGTGCAGAACTCGTAGAACCCTTCTCCCTCGGGGGCGGTGAAGCTCCAGGACCAGGACTCCCTCTCCGCCGCCGCGAACTCCCTCCACTCTCCCCATCTCGAGTTGTCGGCGGAGTGCCTGTACCAGAGGGTCAGGGACACCACGTATCCGTCGTTGTCCCAGGCGGTGGCGCTCACGACGAAGGGTAACGAGATCCTCCAGTACGGACGGAGCTCCTGCACGGAGGAGGAGGGCGGGAAGAGCAACAGGGCCTTCACCCTCAGGAGGAAGGAAGCGGCGTGCCTCCTTCCCTCCGCGTCCTCTCCCACCACCGCGAAGGAGTAGGAGCCCTCGGGCGTTCCCCTCCCCACGCTGAGGTTGAGGGAGGAAGTGAAGGGAGGCACGCCCTCCCTGACGGAGAACTCCGCCAGCACAGTGGCGGGCAGGTTCTCCGCCTCCAGCGTCACGGGGAGGGCGTAACCTCCGGAGGGCTCCACCCTCACCTGCACGGTAAGGCTCCCTCCCTCCGTCACCTCTCCCAGGCTCGGGCTGACCGAGAGGCTGAAGTCCCTCGGTGGGGGCGGTGGTGGGGGTGGGGGCGGGGGAGGTGGCGGAGGCTGGGGAGTTTCCACCCTGCCCTGGCGGCCCTCCAGCGTGAACCAACCCGCACCGGCCCTGACCCAGATCTGGAACTCCTCCAGCCCCCTCCAGCCCGCTGGGAACCCGGCCTGCACCGTCCACCCCTCTGCCTTCCTCCATCCAGCCTGCGTGAAGAGGGACGAACTCCATCCCTCCACCAGCCGCCAACGCGCCGCCTCGCTTCCCGCCGAACCTAACCATCCTTCTACCGCTGACCATGAGGCCTCCGCCCAAATCCAGTTCTGCCAGGCCTCCGCCGCGGTCCAGAGGCCTCTGGCCGAAACCGTCTCCTGCCAGCTCTCCAGCACCCTCCAGCCCGGAGGTGTGACCGTTCCTTCCGTCCACCCCTCCAAGCTTTCCCACCCGGCAACTCCAGCCAGCGCGCCCGACCACTCCTCCAGCGCGGACCAAGCGAAGGGAACCGGGAGCGAGGACCACCAGGAGTCCGAAACCACCCAGCCAGCCACAGTCCATGTTCCTCCCAGCCAGCCCTCCAGGCCTTCCCACCCCGCCACCGTTGCCGTTCCTCCCGTCCAGGAATCGAGCCTGTACCACAGCATGGGGGCCTCCACCGCCGTCTGCCAGCTCTCGAGGGAGAACCAAGCCTCCCTGAGCGTCACGGTGAAGACCCCAGAAACGTTCTCGTTCCCGGCCCCGTCCACCACCTTCACCCTCCAGTAGTAGGTTCCGGCGGGGAGGAGGTTCTCGCAGGTGTGGTAATTCTCCCCTATTCCGGCCTTGTGGTAGGAGAAGGGTGGGGAGAAGGTGTTTTCGTTGTCCACCGTCAGCTCGTAGGTCACCCCTGAGAGGTCCCCAACGCTCGTCCAGCGGAAGGTCAGGCCTACTCTTGAAACCGTGCTCCCGTTCTCCGGCTCCAGCAGAGAGGGGGCAGGCGGGGGAACGGGGTCGTAGCCGCAGGAGGTGTCCGGGACGGAGGGTGGAGACTCGTGGTTGCCCGAGTTGTCCCAGGCCCTGGAGTAGAACTGGTAGTGGCCGGGACCGCTGGGGGGCTCGAAGTAGAAGGTGTAGGGCGGGGAGGTGAGGTAGTCGTAGAGGATCCAGGAGCCCCAGCTGGAGTTGTCGGGGGACCAGCGGAACCAGAGCTCCACGTTCTCCACGTGCCCGTCGGCGTCGGAGGCGGTGGCGGAGAGGGTGATGGGGGAGGTGCGGTACCAGTACTGGGGCAGGGACTGGAGCTGGGAGACCGGCGGGACCAGCAGCCTGAGGAGGAAGGCCCTTGACACGTTTTCATTGCCAGCCCAGTCCCTCGCCACCACCCTCCACCAGTAGTTGTCCTGCGGCAGGACGTTCTCAGTCTCGTGCCAGTTCTCCTCTATTCCCCCCTTCACGTACACGGGGGAGGAGAAGGACGGGTCGCGGTGGACCTCCAGCCTGTAGGTGACCCTGTCGCTCTCCTCGTCCTGGGAGGTGAGCCAGCGGAAGGTGGGCCTTCCATCGGGCTCCTCCAGCAGGACCTCGTTCTCCGGGGAAACGGGGATGGGCTCGGTGGGGGGCGTCACATCGTACCCGACCGTGAACTGCCAGACCTCCGACCAGGGTGAGCTCTCCCCTCCCGCCTCCGCCCTGACCTTCCAGTAGTAGATGCCGTTCTCCAGCTCGGTCCCGAAGGTGTATTGGCTCATCGGCAGCAGGAATTCCAGCGGAGAGCCGAAGTTCTCATCCCCATCCACCCATAGGCGGTAGACCTCCGTACCTTCCACATCCGACCAGTCAAGGGTGGGAGTGTTGTCATTCAGCCAAGCATCGTTCTCGGGGGAGAGGAGGACGGGCGCACCCAGCGTAATCACCCTGCCCTGCCTGGAGTCCAGGAGGAACCAGCAGGCGGGTGCGGTGGCCCAGCCCGTCCATTCCTCCACTTCCCTCCATCCTTCCACCATCCCCAGGGAGACCTGCCACCCCTCCAGCTCCCTCCAGCTCGCTCCAGCTCCCACTAGGCAGGTCCAGGACTCGGCCCCGCTCCACCCGGCAGCGGCCCGCAGCACCTCCACCCAGCCCTCGACCTCCCTCCAGAGCGCCGGAGCCAAACAGGTCACAGTCCAGGAATCAGTGGTGGACCAAGAAGCGGGGGTCAGAATCCCCCCTTCCCATCCCTCTACCTCCTCCCAACCCGCTCTTGTCTGCAGGCTACCCGTCCAGCCCTCCATCTCCCACCAGCTGACCCCAGCCTGTACCTTCCCTGCCCAGGAGTCGAGCCATGACCACTGGACGGGAGTGCTCACCGCTCCCGTCCAGCTCTCGACCTGCTGCCAGCTGGAGGGCGCCTGAACCGAGCAGGACCAGTCCTCTACCGGCCGCCAGGAGGCCGGACCCAGGAACACTCCCGTCCAGGAATCCAGCTGCTGCCAGCTGACCGGGGAGGAAACCGTAACGCTGCTGGAGTCGAGGGACTGCCAAGAAACTAGGGGCAAGGCCGTTCCCATCAAGGAATCGAGGAGCCTCCAGGCAGAGGGCACCTGGACCTGACACTGCCAGACCTCCACGGGTTGCCACCCGGCCATCGTCCGGACCGTTCCCTCCCAGGCCTCGACCGCTCTCCATCCAACGAGGGTTGAGAGGGTCCCTGTCCAGCTTTCTAGCCCGTACCAGGAGATGGGCGTTGAGACCACGCCTGCCCATCCCTCCACCGGCTGCCAAGCGATGAGGGTCTGGGCCGCGGCCGTGCAGGAATCCAGCTCCCGCCAGCTGGTGATCACGCCGAGCGAACCCGTCCAAGCTTCGACGGAGCACCAGGCCACGGCCGTTCCGAAAGCCCCCGTCCATCCTTCCAGTGGGGACCATCCTGCTGGGGTCAACATGGCCTCCGCCCAGGCTTCCACCGGCCGCCATTCGGCTGATGCAGAGACCGTGCTCATCCGGGACTCCAGTTCCTGCCACCCTGCCTGGGCTCTGGCACCGCCGGTCATGAAATCCAGCGACAGCCAGAAAGCCACCGTTCCCGCCGTCACGCTCCAGCTTTCTGTCCCGAACCAGCACACCGTCGTCGAGGCCGTGCAGCTCCAGAACTCCTGCTGTTGCCAGGAGACCCATGTCTCGAGGCTCGAGGTCCAGCCCTCTAGGGACTGCCAGGAGACGGGCGTGAAGAGCTCACCCGTCCAACCCTCTATCGGTTGCCAGGTGGCCACGGCCCCTATCGCTCCCGTCCAGGAGTCAGCCGTCCGCCAAACCACCTGCATCCCCAGCCCTGCTGCCCAAGCCTCGGCCTCAAACCAGTGAGCCTCAGTCCCAACCGTCTCCATCCAGGTCTCGATCGTCCGCCACTCTACGGTGGTCACCATCGTTCCGGTCCACCCTTCGACCTCCCTCCAGGAAACGGAAGCTCCGGCGGCTCCCGCCCAGCCCTCGACCGCGGACCACTGGGCGGAGGTTGCGATCTCCAGCGTCCAGAACTCGGCGGCCGACCACCCTGCGGGTGCCCCTGCCGTGCACATCCAGGCTTCGACCACCGACCACACCGCCGCCGCACCGGCAGCCCCGCTCCAGCCCTCCAGAGGAGACCATCCCACCCGCGCCCATGCCTCGTCCGCCCAGCCCTCGAGGACCGACCAGCCCACGGCCGCCGCAGCCGTTGCCACCCAGCCCTCAACCCCCACCCAGGCCTGGACCGTGCCGGCCGAGGAGGACCAGGAGTCGAGGGATTCCCATCCCGCCACGTTGAAGTAGTTCTCCGACCAGGGACCGGTATTCCCCACCCCGTCAAGGGCCCACACCCTCCAGCGATAGGTTCCGGGCTCGAGCACGACCGTGACCTGGTTCTCCGTCACCGAGTTCTCGTAAACGGGTGAGTCGCCGGCGTACACCTTTACCTGGTACCCCGCCACCCCTGAGCCTCCATCCGTCGCGGAAGACCACTTGAGGGTGACCAACCCCGCCTGGACATAGGAGTCATTCTCCGGGAAGAGGAGCTGCACCGCGCTTGGTGAGACGTTATCCACCCTGAAGTTCTGGGTGGAGCAGTTCTCACCCAGGTTCCCCGCGTTGTCCCTCGCGCAGACCCTCCAGTAGAAGTTCTTGCCTTCGAGGTTCAGGGCCTCCAGCAGCTCTGGGGTGGTCCACCAGTTCTCCTGGACCCAGCCCGAGTCGTACACGTTGTAGAGTTCAGGATCGAAGGTGGAGCTCTCGCACACCCAGACCCGGTACAGAACGGGTTTGGAGTTCTCCTCCACGGCCTGCCAGGTGAGGGTTGGGGTGATAGAGGTCCAGGCTCCTCCTACGGGGGAGAGCGGCACGGGTGCGGATGGCCTCACCGTATCCACCCTGAAGCTCCAGATCTGGCTCCAGGTGAGGCTGAGGTTGCCTGCGTTGTCCCTGGCCTTCACCCTCCAGTAGTAGACGCCGTCCTGCAGCGCGTTCTCGAGAGGAAGTTCAAACACGTTGTCGAGAACCCAGCCGAAGCTGAAGAGGTAGGGCTCGCTCAGCGTGGGCTCGTCGTCGATCTGGATCCAGTAACCCACGGGAAGGGAGTTCTCTGGGACGGAGTACCACCTGAAGGTGGGAGTGTTATCGTTCAGGTTCTCACCGTTCGCCGGCGATAGGAGGGTGGGAGCGGACGGCCTGACCGTGTCCACCCTGAAGGTCCAGACCTCGGACCAGGGAGAGTTCTCTCCTCCCCTGAACAACCTCACCCTCCAGTAGTACAGGTTGTCCTGGAGTTGGTTCTCCAGCTCGTGGGAGGTGACCGTGAGGCCGGTCTTCCAGTAGATCACGGGCTCGGAGAAGGTGGGCTCGTTGTCCACCTGGAGCTCGAAGTTGTCGGCGGGGGCCTGGTTCTCCCAGCTCAGGGTGGGGGTGGTGTCGTTGGTGTTGGTCCCGGAGGGCGGGGAGAGGAGGGTGGGCGCTAGCAGCGGGGCGGAGAGGACGGAGGCCCAGGCCTCAAGCTGGGTCCAGAGAACCACGGCGGACCCGGTACCCATCCAGCCCTCCAGGAGCTCCCATCGCGCCGGGGAGGAGAGTGAGAGGGACCAGGTTTCGAGGGGCCTCCACAGTGCGGAGGCCGTGAGCATCACCGTCCAGGTTTCGGCCGCCCTCCAGAGGGCCCGGGCACTCGCCGTCCCCACCCACGTCTCCACACACCACCAGGAAGCGTACGTCTGGAGGGTTACCACCCAGGCTTCAACTGTCCACCAGCTTGCGGCGGCCAGGACACCTCCCGTGCAGGAGTCCAGCTCCCTCCAGCCCGCGGAGGCCCAGGCACCTCCAGTCCAGCCTTCCATCCAGCACCAGGAGGCCCGGGCCTCGGCGACCAACGTCCATTTCTCCACCTCCTCCCAGAGGGAGGGCGCGACAGTGGTAACGGTCCAGCTCTCCTGCACTGACCACAAGGCCGGGGCCTGACTTCTGGCCATCCAGCCCTCCACCTGGGACCAAGAGGCCAAGGTCACCACGTATCCCTCCCAGGTCTCTATTCCTCCCCATCCGGCCGGTGCCTGAGAAACAACGCTCCACCCTTCCAGGAGGGACCAAGTTGCGGAGGACTGAACCTCCCCAGCCCAGCCCTCCACCTCCCTCCATCCGGCCCTCGCTCCGGCCAGGAGGGACCAGGACTCCATCATGGACCAGAACGCCACGGTCTCCAGCGCTCCCGCGAGGGTATCCAGGGGCTGCCAGGATCCCAAGGCCTGAAGCGCCACGGTAAGGGTATCCAGGACCCACCAGCCGGCCGGCGAGTGCGCACTGCCCTCCCAGGTCTCGAGCGCCACCCAGGAGGCTGGAGCCGGGAAGACACACATCCAGGTCTCGAGCGCCACCCAGGAGGCGGGTGACTGGTCCGTCCACCACCATCCCTCCAGGGCTGACCAGCCAGCGAGCGTGCTCACCCCTTCCTCCCATCCCTCCAGAGCTGACCAGAGGACGGAGGTCCGCAGTTCCGTAACCCAGGCCTCCATCGGCTCCCATCCCGCCACCGCCTCCAGAGTGGTGCTCCAGCCTTCGGTCGCCCTCCAGAGGGCCTGTGCCTCCACCGTGCCCGACCAGGAATCCGCAGCGCTCCAACCCGCCGGGGACTGGAGGGTGCAGACCCAGACTTCGGCGGGTGACCAGGAAGCCGGACCACCGACGACCGCCGCGAAGGATTCCAGGGACTCCCACCGCGCCGTGGCCCGCACCCCCTCCGCCCAGCCATCCAGGGCCTGCCATCCCGCGGAGGTCCTTGCCTCTCCTGACCACTCCTCCAGAGACCACCAACCTACCGGAACCAAAACTGACACCGATGCCGAATCCAAGATCCGCCACTCGACCTGGGAGGCCAGAGAGCAAGCCCACCCCTCCACTCCCCGCCACTCGGCCACGGAGCTCAAGCCCACGCTCCACCCCTCCAGGGCTGACCAGACCGCGGGAGAACCCGCCAGGCTTGCCCACGCCTCCACCACCCTCCACTCCGCCGCTGCTCCGGCCGAGGAGGCCCAGAGGTCCACCTCCTGCCAGACGGGGGTGGAAGTCCCACCCGCCATCCGGGAGTCGAGCCACCGCCACTCCACGAGCGTACCCATCTCACCCGAGAACTCCTCCAGCGCGAACCATCCCGCCACCATCCCCACGCCTTCCGTCCACTGCTCCAGCTCTCTCCACCAGGCCGAAGCCTGGACCCCGGACATCCAGGAATCAAGCGTTATCCAGCCCGAGGGGAGGGTGAAGGCTCCCGCCCCCCAGCCCTCCAGCTCCCTCCACACCGCCACCACGTTGACCGTCCTGGTCTCCGAGACGTTCTCACCCGCGGCGTTCACGGCCCAGACCCTCCAGTAGTAGGTCCCGTAGTCCTGGAAGACCGTGGAGTACCAGTTGTCGTCCGGGGGAGACCTCCAGACGTTCTCCACCGGGGAGGAGAAGTCGGGGTCGTTGTCTATCTCTATGCGGTGGTTATCAGCGGTGGAGCCCCTGATCCAGGTGAAGGTGACCTCCAGGGGGACGTTCTCGCCATCCGCCGGGGAGAGGAGGGAGGGGGCCCCAGGCGGTCCCGTCACGACCGTGAAGGTCCTGACCACGGAACAGTTCTCCCCGAAGGCGTTGAGGGCCCAGACCCTCCAGTAGTAGGTGGCAGGAGCGTAACCGGGCGAGGGCTTGGTCCAGCTCCTGGTGGCGGCGGGGAAGAGCAGGTTGTCCAGGGGGGAGGAGAAGTCGGAATCGTTGTCCACCTCGAGCCTGAAGTTCTCCAGCGGGCTGGTGTTGTCCCACTGGAAGGTGGGGGTGGGAGTGGTGAAGGCGTTGTTCTCCGGGAGGAGGGGGGCGGGCGAGGAGGGCATGCACCCCAGGTTCTCCTCCCATCCCTCCACCACCCTCCACTCGGCGGTGGAGCTGAGGGAGGCCCACCGATCTTCCAGCGGGTGCCAGCTGGAGGGGGCTGGGAGGATCGCCCACCAGACTTCCTGGACCCGCCAGAGAACCTGGGCCTGTGCGGTTTCAGTCCAGGCTTCAACCTCCCTCCAGAGGACCAGAACCTGTACAGTCGCCCAGTAGCTGTCGATTTCCCGCCAGCTTGCCGAGGTCCCGAGAAGGGTGGTGAAGGTCTCGACCACCCACCACCAGGCCGTGGCCACGATTTGCTCGGTCCAAGAGTCGAGCGGACACCATTCGGCCTGGACCCGAACCGTCCAGGTCCAGGAGTCCACCCGCGACCACTGAATGGAAACCGTGACCTCAACCGTGAAAACATCGAGGGCAAGCCACTGGGCTGGCCCTCCTATCTCCCCTGCAAGGGAATCAAGGAACAGCCAGAGGGCCTGAGTCTCGAGCATTCCCATCCAAGTATCGAGGTACTGCCAGCCCGCCTGTGCCTGCACACTTCCGGCCCAAGTCTCAATCAACCGCCAAGAAGCGGGGGTCTGAAGGGTATCCGCCCAATCCTCGAGGATCCACCATGAGGCGCGTGCGAGGACCACACAGGTCCAAGATTCTAGTGCCATCCATTCAGCCTGTGTTTGAACCGCTCCCATCCAGGAATCCAGCCTGGTCCAAGCCACGGGCGGAGAAACCTCTACCGTCCAGGCCTCAAGCTTCTGCCAGGAGGCCTGTGTAGAGACCGCACACATCCAGGAATCCGTAGGCTGCCAGGAGGCCTGCGCCCGAGCACTCACCGTCCAACTTTCGACGGTCCTCCAGAGTGCTACAGTCCCCGCGCCCCCAGTGCAAGTGTCCAACTCCTCCCAAGCCCCCGCGGTCCAAGCACTTCCATCCCAGCTCTCGACCGCCCTCCACCCGGCCGTGGTAAGGGCCTCTCCCGTCCAAGTATCCACCGCCGACCAAACGGCCGTGGTCTGGAGTTCCCCCATCCAGCTTTCCAGCACTCGCCAGACACAAACCACGGTGAAGTACCAGACGTTTTCCGAGACGTTCTCCCCGGCGGCGTTCACGGCCCAGACCCTCCAGCGGTAGGTCCCGGGCGCGTATCCTCCCGACTTCACCCAGCTGTTCTCCCCCACCACCCAGACGTTGTCCACGCAGCCGTTGGTCCAGTCCTCGTCGTTGTCCACCTCGATCCTGTGGTTCTCGGCGTTCGCCCCGTTCTCCCACTCGAAGGTCACATCTTCGTAGGCGGGAAAGATCGAGTTGTTCTCGGGCCTGTAGAGCTTGGGACTCCCCGGAAGAAGCTGGGTCTGGATGCTCTCCGTCCAACTCTCCAGGAACAGCCAAACCGCCACAGTCTGGACGGCCTCACCCCAGCCTTCCACGATCTGCCAAGAACCGGCGGCGCGAACCACGATGGTCCAGCTCTCAACCATTACCCACAGAGTGGTCGGCTGGATGTTCTCCACCCAGCCCTCGAGGATTTGCCAGGAAGCTGTGGTTCCTACCCCTCCAGCACAGGAGTCCAACTCTCTCCAGCTCACGAAGGTCAGGATCTCGCCTGTAAACGTTTCAAGGGACCTCCAGGCACCCAGGGACTGCACCGTGCTTGTCCAAGCTTCCAGGTGCTGCCAGCTCACCGGGGAACCAACGCTGTCAACCCAGCCCTCGACCATGTACCACGCAACTGCGATTTGGAGGCTTCCTGCCCAAGTGTCAAGAACCTGCCAGAAAGCTCCTGTCAGGATTCCCTGCATCCAGGCATCGAGAGGCTGCCAAGCGACCCTCCCTTCCACCGTCCAAGTCCAAACTTCAAGTGGCTGCCAGCTCACCCCACCCTCCGCGACCACGCTCCACGCGTCGACTGGCTGCCAAGAGGCCTGGGTCTGGAGCTCCGTCGTCCAGGCATCGAGAGTTTGCCAGGAGATTGCGGTCCAAACCACTCCGGACCAGCTTTCCAGGGCCCGCCAGCCTGCCTGAGCCAGCAGCTCCACCGACCAGTTTTCCAGGGCCCGCCAGTGGGCTGGAGCCGAAACTTTCCCCGTCCACTCCTCCACAGGAAGCCAAGAAGAAGGCGCTCCAACGGTGGAGGCCCAGCTCTCCTGCATCTGCCATGCCGCCGTGGTTCCCAGAACCTCGGTCCACTGCTCGAGACTCGCCCAGCTCCCTCTACCCTCCACCCTCACAGCCCATTCCTCGATCGACCGCCATGAGGCCTGGAAGTGGAGCGCGCTTTCCCAGACCTCGAGGGTCCACCAGCTTACTGACACGGACATGGCGCCCATCCACTCGTCCACCGTCCACCAGTTCCCAGGCGCACGCAGGGTCTCGGACCAAACCTCCATCGTCTGCCAACCGACCTGTACCACACCTGCGCCTGTCCACGTCTCGAGCGACCTCCAGCTGGCCCCTCCCTCCAAGACCTCCGTCCAAGTCTCAAGCTCCGCCCAGGAAATTTTGGTTGGAAGGACGCAGGACCATGAGTCAAGGAAGGACCAACCCGCTACCGGGGAAGAAACCCCCCCGAGCCAGGATTCCAGCCAGAACCAGTCAGAGGGGGGGATGGAGAGGTTCTCCGTCCAGGAGTCCAGAACTCTCCAGGTACAGATCCTGAGGACCCTCGAAGGGGAGGAATTCTCGTTCCCCGCGTAGTCGACGGCGCCCACCCTCCAGGTGTGCTCCCCGAGCGAGAAGGTGTGGGAGTAGGAGGTGACGGTGTTGTCCACCTCCACTAGCCCTTCGTCCACGTAGATTCGATAGTTGTCCACGCCCGTCAGAGCATCCGTCGAAGGGTTCCATTTGAGCTCCACCTGAGCTTCGGAGAGGTCCAGGTAAGTGTTGTTCTCCGGGGACACGAGAGGGGGGGCGGTGGGTGGATGGGTATCCACCGTGAACTTCCAGACGTTGTCCGACCAGTTCTCATAGCCCGCACCCGTGGCCGCAACCTTCCAGTAGTAGACGTTGTCAGGGAGCTGGTTCTCTATCTCCAGAGAGGTCAGGGCCGGTGGGATGTTCGAATTATCGTAGACGTTCTCCGAAAAATTGGAATAGGGGCTGATCACCAGCCTGTAACCGGTGTGGTTGTCGGATGCCGTCCAGGCAAAGGCTGGGGTGTTGTCGTTGAGGTTTTCGTTGTTTTTTGGAGAAGCCAGCTGGGGGCGCCCTGGACCGTAGACCACCACCCTGCAGAAGTCCACCATGAGGCTCGTCTGGATGGAGTCGTTGTCCCTCTGGATGTATCTCGCATAGACGTTCCCGCCGGAGAGGTAGCTGGTTCCCGTAAGGTTGTAGCTGAAGAAAAGGGGGCTCCCGGCACTCCCCCCTACCTGCAGGTTCCCCAAGTTGTCCCACTGGCCCGTCGAGAAGTTGTAGAGGTAAAGCGAGATGGGTTCAGAGTCCCCCGCCGTGTAGTACTTTATTTCTAGGATGTGGCCCGTGCCGCTGGGTATGTCCGTTATGTCGTGCCGGACATCCACACGATAGGCCTTGGGGATTTCCCTCCACTCCGCGAAGAGCCTGTGGACGTGGGCCGTGCTTCCGGCTCCCTCCTGATAGAGAACTATTCCCTCCCCTGGCAGGAGGAGGAGCGGTCCCGTGATCTCGAACGTGAGCAGCCGAACGCCCGTTATCTGTGGGGTCAGAGCAGCGCCTGCGGCTCCCGGGGAGGTGACCGAAACCAGCCTGCTCGTCGCTTCGCCCACAGGAATGACCGTGGCATTACCATACCTGGCCACCAGAGCGGGAGCGGGTGCATCCGTGTGTTTCCTTGGAACGTTGTCGGGGGGAATAGAGGTCGCACCCGTGGCTGACGATATCCTCCGCACCGTTATCGGAACATAAGTGGCTGTGGTAGTGGCAACCACCATCACCATCATCTTCTTGATTACCGCAACGTTGTTGGAATCCGCTGGATTGAAGAAGGAGGCGAAGTTGTCACCTGCGGTGGCGGTACCAGTCACCGGGCCTATGGAGAGCACGTAGTCCCTCTCGGCGGAGGGAGCGGTGGTCGTTTCTGCCCATTCTACTAGGAGTATCACCCTATGACCTGTGTTCCCCGTCCCGGACTCCTGGTAGAGGGCTATTCCTTCCCCGGGTTTCAGGACGAGGGGCTCATTGGGCACGAACACGAGGCTCTGCCACCCGTGCTGCTGTCCCACCGCCCCCTCCGAGGTTATTCCCAGAATCCGGCTTTCCGTGGCACCCGCAAAAGTGACCGTGGGGCCTGTGTGTCTGATGTCCATCGCGGTGTCCGTGGACCCTGTGTGCTTCTTGGGGACGTTCGCGGCGGCTATCTGGGTCCCACCGCTGGCTGCCGTGATTCTCCTAACGCTCATCGGGATGTAGGTCGCTGCCGCTGCCGCCGAGACCCTCGCCTCAATCCTCTTGACAATCGCGTACTTCCCAGACCCAGCGGGATTGAGGATTGAAGCGTAGGTATAGGGCATGGTGGTTGAGCCATTTATGGGCCCTATCGAAAGGAGGTATTCTCCTTTCGGGGAGGGTGCGGTGGACACCTCGGCCCACTCTATGTAGGCCGAGAAGTGGTGGTCGATATCTCCCGCCGCTTCGGAGTAGAACGCTATCCCCTCTCCTGGCTGAAGAATCAGCTTTTCATCGTCCCCACCAAATACTATCTCCCTGTTGACGTACTGTCCTGCCGCACCAGGGGTAACCACGCTCAACAGCCTGGAGTCGGCCGTGCCGCTCCAGGTGAAACCGGGGGTGACCCCCAGGTTGTACCTGAGGTCCATCGCGGTGTCCGGGGATCCCGTGTGCTTCTTGGGGACGTTCGCGGCGGCTATGGCGGTCCCCGCGCTGGGGGCGCCCGTGAACCTGCGCACCGTGAAGGGGATGTACAGTGCTGCGGCGTCGGCGATAATCCTCACCCCAATCCTCTTCACAACTGCGGTTCTGCCAGAGCCGGATGGATTGTAGAACGAGTAATAGACATAGTTGGCTCCCGGCGCGGTGCCCAGCTCAACCCTGGGAAAGGCCAACAGGTACTCTCCCTGGGAAGAGGGAGTGAAAGTTTTCTCGTCCCACTCCACGGTCATGAAGATGAGATGATTGGAATCGCTCGCGGCCTCGTTGTACAACGCAACGCCCTCGCCGGGTTGCAGGATTATGGGTTCGTTCGGCTCAAAGATGAGTTCCTTCTTGGCATACTGTTGGTCTGCGGCTCCTGGCGAAATCACGAGCATCAGCCTAGAGTCGGCCGTGCCGCTCCAGGTGAAACCGGGGGCGGTTCCGAGGGCATGCCTGAGGTCCATCGCGGTGTCCGCGGATCCCGTGTGCTTCTTGGGGACGTTCGCGGCGGCTATCTGGGTCCCCGCGGTGGGGGCGCCCGTGAACCTCCTGAGGGCAAAGTTTGAGGTGTATACTGCGCCACCATCGCAGTCTATGCTTATCCTGACCCTCCTGATGATGGCGGTCCTGCCCGAAGTCGAAGGATTGTAGAAGGAGTAGTGAACGTAGCCGGCGGCCCAGTTTGTCCCACTCCTCCTCGGGAAGGTCAGGATGTAGCCACCCATAGGTGTCGGCGCGGTGGGAACCTCCTTCCATTCGACCAGGAGGTAGATCCTGTGGTTGGTATTACCCGCCGTCTCCTGGTACAGGGCTATTCCCTCGCCTTCCCGCAGAACCAGGTTTTCCTGTTGGAACACCACTTCCTGGTGACCCTGATGGGTTCCGGCGGTAGCAGGCGAGACCACCGACATCAGCCTCGAGTCGGCCGTTCCGGCCCAAGTCACGCTGATGCCCGGACCGTACCGTATACTCATCGCCGTGTCGGGTGCTCTGGAATCCTTCTTGGGAACGCTCGAGGCCTGGATGACCGTGCCCCCGCCGGTAACGTTTGTGATTCTCCTCAGGGTAAAATTCACCCTGCTGGCGGCTCCCCCGGCATTGACCATTATCACGATCCTCCCGATCACCGCGGTTCTGCCGGAGCCAACGGGGTTGAAGAAGGAGGCGAACACATCATTCGCCGTGGCGGTTCCTGACACCGGACCGATAGTGAGCAGGTAGGAGTTCTCTACCCCAGGTGTTCCGCTATCGCTCTCGTAGAGGTTTTCATAGACGCCATCATCGCTCTGGGCCCCTGAAAGCCCGCTCGTCCCACCCTCGTAAACTGTCTCTCCCTTCACGTAGACGATAGCGTAGACGGAGAAGCCCGAACTCCTGGCCCTGAAATGTAATGAGGCTCCATCCTCACCTTCCTTCCAGGTGGGAAGCTCCTCCCATTCCCTCTCGCCGTAGTGCCAGAGCGCCAGCCTGCCAGACCCTCTTCCCTCCAGCCAGCTCTTCGGGACGGAGAACCCTATCCCAGCCTCTTCAAGGAGTTCTCTCTGCAGGGAAGTGGAGAGATCGAGGTACGAGTAGACTTGAACCTCCCCCACGTAGACCGCCTCTTCTCCCGAGCCCACACGGTTGGCGGGAGGCACACCCTGCGGGGGGGAATCGAGGGCTTCCGCCGTTACCTCGAAATCCCTCGCCTGTCCCCTCATCAAGAGCTCGATATACCTGACGGGGAGGTTTTCGAACCTCGCCAGCGCTCTTCTGTTCGCCCGGCCGAAGTTGGCCCTGGCCTTCCCGGAGACCCAACGGGCCCACCTCTCCCAGTTCTCCGTCCCAGCCTCCCATTCCTCCAGGGTAACCCAGCCCGAAGAGAGGTTCTCCCGTTGGAAATCCTCCCCCACGTTCCAAGAGTCTAGAGGGTAGAAGGACCCGCCTGCCTGGTGGAGATCCTCCCCCACACTCCAAGAGTCAAGAAGAGAGAAAGACTCGCCCACCCCTCCACCGTCCTCTCCTAACTCCTCCCATCCCTGGGGAGGCTTGGCCCTGAGCCCGATTCCCCAAGCCTTCGGACCGGTCTCCCCGCTCAGCCCTGGGTCCTCGCTCCCCAACAGGACCCTGACCTGGAGGTACCGGAAGGGAGGGAGAAAGGAGAGGTCGGCGGGAGGTGAGGTGAAGAGGGTGCCGGGGGTACCGTCGGGACCCATCCACTCGCTCCAGCTCTCCCCGTCGGTGCTCACCCTCACCTGCAGGTCCACCCAGGAGCGAAGGACCTGTGGCTCCAAGCCCGCAGCACCCTCCCCTGACGGTTGGTGACCTCCCGTATCCTCCCCAAGCAGGTTTTCTGGAGTTCCCTCCAGCTCCGGCTCCACCCACCCTTCACCCGTCTGAACTACCAGGGAAGGCTCTTCCCTCTCCCACCACAGCTCCCATTCACCCTCCCCGAGTTCGATGATCTCGGAGACGAAGGAACCCCGCGTGTAACCCGGAAGGAGCCTGATGACCCCTCCCGCGTTCTCCGTGTTCTCGAACAGCGGGTAGGGGGAGGTCTCCTCCTGAGCCCTCACGGGAACGAAAGGCACCTGCGAGGAGAGGAGGAGGAGAGAAAGGAGGAGGGAAAAGGCCCTCCGGAGCCCGAGGGAGAGGCGGGTGAGGCGAGAGGGACCTTTCTCCATCCTCTCACTCCTCCCGGCGGTCCCTCAGGTGGGGGAAGGCCAGCAGGAAGAGAAGCAGGGCCAGTCCTCCTTCCCATCCGCTCACGAGGGAGAACTCGGGGGGGGAAGAGCCGGAGAAACGGCAGCTCTTGGCCGGTCTTCCCCTTTTTCCCTCCCTCTTCTCCTTCACCTCCACCCATCCGAGGGCCAGGAGACGCTTCACCAACCTGGAGACCTTCCAGGAGGGAAGTCCCAGCTCCGAAGAGAGCTCAGAGAGGGATACCCAGCCCTCTTCCTGCTCCTTCTCCCCAACCCCGCCTCTTTCTCCCAAGGTGCGCACCTTTCGGGATTTTTCTGCACCCCTTTCCCCGAGAAGTCGCTAAAAGTGGGAAGAAGGGGGCTACCTTTTCGCCCTTTTGCGAAAGATTGAAGAAGATGAACCTTTTAACCCCGGACTTAAGCCTTTTCGCTTTTCTGCGAAACCTTTTTTACGAAGGGGTCCCAGCGGGGCGGGAAACTCCCTAATTTTTCCCACCTTACGCCCTTTTGCGAAACCCTCCCCCCTTTTCGCCTTTCACCGAAACCCTTTTCCCCTTCCCCCCCCTTCCCCTGAGGATGAAGAAGGTGGAGTGGGTCCTCAGGGAAATCCTCTACAGGGTCTACGAGGAGAGCGAGTTCTTCATGAGCCAGAAGAGCCTGGCCGAGACCTGTGGGGTCTCGCTGGACACGGTGAACAAGGTGGTGAGGAGGCTGGAGGCCTTCAGGAGCCTGGAGAAGAAACCGTTCGGGTTCAGAGTGATAGAACCCAAGAAGATCCTCCTCTACTGGGCCTCGACCAGGGACCTGAGAGGGGAAATCCTTTACTCCACCTACTCCCCCCACTCCCCCGCAGAAATAGAGGAGGCCCTGCCAGAAAACGCCCTCCTCACGGCCTTCTCGGGGTGCAGGAGGAGGTTCGGATGCACCGAGGACTACGAGGAGGTCTACGTGTACTGCCCGCCCGAGCCCGTCAGAAAGAAGTTCGGGGAGAGGACCCATCTTCCCCCCAACCTCTTCGTGCTCCAGGGAGACCCGCACCTCTACAAGAGGAGCAGGGAAGGTGTCCCCTCCTCGGCCCAGATCTACGTGGACCTCTGGCAAATCGGGGGGAACCCCGCCAACCGGCATCTGATGAAGCTGGAGAGGAAGATGGAACTCAGACCGGTGGAGGTCCTGAAGGAGCTGGCGAGGACGGCCAAGGGAGAGGATTGGAAAGAACAGTGAGCCAAGGGAGTCTCTTCTCCGAAGCGGGCCCGAGAAAATGGGCGAAAATCCAACGGTGGCGCGGGTGATCGGAGAAGCAGGAAGGGGTGCTGGGCTCTCGCAACCCTCCCTGCTCCCGATCAGCGCCTTGGAAAGGTGGGGGCAAAAGGGAAAGCCGAGGGAAGGGACCCTCACAGCTCAGGAGGAGATGACCACCCGGTAGCTGAAGGTGGAGGGCTTGTGCCTTATCCTTATGAAGTCTCCCACCCCCAAGCTGCCGGCTCGCACCTGGGCGCTGACATCCAGCGTCAGGGAGCGACCCGGAACCAGGGGCTCGGTCCCAGGAACATATGAGGTTACCGGACCGTTCCCGTTCTCGGCCCTCCACTCCCAATCCTCCGTCTGGATGTTCTCCCCCGACTGAACGGTGAGGAGCACCTTCTGGTCAGAGGTGAGGCGGGCGGTGAAGGACATCTCTGGGAAGTAGACCCCCCTGACAGTAGCGGTCATGCTCATTCCCCCTCCCGGCCTGGGGGTGGTGAAAGATTTTATCTCTCCCGTGAGTTCCTTCCCGTCGTACCTGAGGAGGGCTTGGAACTCATACGTCCTGCCGGGGGAAAGGGTGGTGAGGCGGTAAAAGCAGCTTGGTCCGGTGAAACCCTGGTACCAGGGAACGTAGTTCCAGATCCCTCCCGCTTCCCTCCACCTGAAGCACACGTCCACCCGCTGGTAATCCCCATAGGTGAGGGTGGCTGTCAGGAGGGCCGAAGTTCCAGTCACCTCGGCCGCTGTCCCCGTCTGGATGGAGGGCGGGGAGAGGTTCTCTCCCTCCCTCTCCCCTCCGCGAGAGTAAGCCCAGTAGGCACCCCCCAAGAGAGCCAAAACAAGGAGAATCAGTACCGCCCATTTGGCATCCTTCGCAGGGGGAGTCTGGGCGGTTGGCGGAACTGAAGCCACTACCTCTTTTCCTTTCCCTCTCTTAAAAATCTTCTCAAGGCTGGGGGCCTGAACCTCCAGCACTGCCAAGTTCATGATTCCTGGCCATAATTCCTTGTCTAATTTTTGAAATTTCTTCATCATAATAATAGTAGTAGAGAAAGGGATACGCTTATAAGGGGTGGCGGAGGAGTTTGAAGTGATGAGGTGCCCCCGCTGTGGGTATGAGTGGAAACCCAAGGTCCCCAACCCCAAGGAGTGCCCGAGGTGCAAGGTGAGGCTGGATTACCAGCCCTCCACTCTTCCGCAGGGGGCGCCCCAAAAAATAAAGGAGGTGAGGGAAGGAATGACGAGGAAATTACCCTGGGTGGCGGCTGCGGTGGTCATAGTAGTAGCAGTAGGACTGGGAAGCTGGCTCTGGCTTCAGCCTGCGGCGGTGACAACTGGATGGAACGCCACGGTGAGCGTTAGCGGGCCCCTCAGCGGGCCGATAGCGGTGGGTCTCTTGCAGGGATCTTATGGCGACTTTGGCATAGAAAACATCTTCATCATGGTTCACGCCAACAAAAGCCAATGGAACGGCAAAGCCCCTGAGGAGTGGGGCACGACATATGGTTCAGACAGCGATAACTACTACGCGGTAATCAGTGAGAACGGTGCCACCGTGAACATACCCTACGAAAGGAGATTCGATATCCTGGTGGTTTACAAAATCAGGGGAGATAACGTAGCTTATATGAGGTTCGAGAACACCTACGAGTACATCAACATTACGGGAAACTTCTCTAAGACGGAAAACAGGCTAGCAGGCAGTGACTGGGAATCCTCTTGTCCCTGGCACACCGAAAACGTTACATACGGAGCAGTAGGAAAAGATTATCCAAGTTCGTGGATGAGGATTTACAACTTCATCGACAATGGTGGCAACGGCTTCTTCTTGCCAGCTGGCGGTTCCATCAACATCAACCTGACCATCTACACCTGGAAGTAAGCCCGACCACCGCAACCTTTTTCTTTTTTCCTTCTTTTTTTCCTTCTGTGAGTTACCCCAAGCTGGCAGCCCTCTCCATCCTTTTGCTCCTCTCCCTTCTCCTCTTTTTCGCCCTTCCTTCCCCTTACCCAAGGGATACAAGGGACTGGAGTGGAGCCTTCCTAGGTCATCAGGTCCTGCTGGACCGGAGGATCTGGCCCCTCACCCTGATGGGCAGCAGCATGTATCCCTCCCTGACCGAGAACGACCTCCTCCTGTGCGTGGGGGAGGATCCTGCGAGCCTCAGGGTGGGGGACATCGTCGTGTACCGGTATGAAGGGACCCTGGTGGCCCACCGGATTGTAAGGTTTTGGGAAAACGGGGTGGTCACGAAGGGGGATGCGCCGGAGGCGTGGCAGGAGCACAGGGTGGGGTGGGAGGACATCCTGGGGAGGGTGATGGGCGTCCTCCCAAGGTAATAATACCCCCCTCCGAGAGGGGATGATGGCTGGGGAGCTGAAGTGGGGGATAGACAGGTACTGGCGCCTGAAGAGGAGGCTCAAGCAGCTCTCCCCCCTCCTCCTCGTGGTCCTCGTCCTCGTACCCCTGCTGCTGCTCCTTCCCCGCTCCTCCTCCCCCCCTCCTCCCACCGACAACTGGCCCAAAGCGGTGGTGAGGGGACCCACCTTCACCATAGCGGGGAAGAGATCCACCCAACCCCTCGCCCTCCCCAAGGGGGGGCTCACGGGGATAGAGAACATCTACCTCATGAAGCACGAAGGTTACTCGCCCCACGAAAACCTGGCCGATAACTCCCTCAGGTGGGTGGGCGTGCTCTCCTACAGCGGGCAAGTATTGACCGTGAGGGCCAACGAGGTTTTCGATCTAGTGGTGGCCGTGAGGGCTAAGGCCGACAAAGAAAACCTGGCCTACGCCAGCAAGGAGTACGTGAGGGTCTGGCTCGGGACCAGCGGGGCCTTCACCATCCCCTTCGGCTACGCCCCGGACTGGAGGGAATACGTGTTCTACAGCGAGGGGTACGGGACTGCCGACGGCTACCTGAGGATGAACGTGGTCTGGGACAACGACGGGGAGGGCTATGTCCTCCTCCCAGGGCAGGAGCTCTGGATAGACAACCTCATCCTAGAGCTCTGGGGGTGAGGGGATGAGGAAAGAGACCGTCCTGAACCTGTTGCTCCTCCTCCTGCTGGGGGTGGTCACCTTCCTCTCCATCCTCCACCTCTCCAGGCGCTCCCCGGAGCTGGAGAACCGCACGGAGTGGTTCGGAGGGTACACGGCCTTCCTGGACCGGGAGCTCCACCTGCTCCGGGCGGAGGACTGGGGTATGGGGAGGACGGTGGGGGAGAACGACACGGTGATCTGGGTAAAAGTGGACCTCTCCGTCCCCAAGGTAGGGGACCTCATCCTCTACCGGGAGCCGGGAACGGGAAGGCTGTTAGTTCACAGGGTGGTGGAGAGAGTGGAAAACTCCTTCAGGACCAAGGGGGACGCCCTCTCCTCCCCCGACAACTACCTGGTGGAGGAGCTGGAGGGCCTAGTACTAGGGATCATCTACTCTCGATGAGGCATGTCCCAGGGACTAGAGGTGGAACTGATAGGCGAAAGTGGCCGAGCGAAACAGGATTTTTCTCCTTCTTTCGCGGATAAAAGAACTTAATCCCTGAGCGACGAGCCTTCCTGAATCCGCTAGGTTCTGTGAAGGAGCTTGAGGAGTGCTCCCTCTCGAAATTGCGCGAGAAGGACGAGTTTCTTGCGAAACAGCAATTGACCCGAAGTTGGGGAGAGATCTCAAGCTTTGAACGGAGTTGGGCTTGAGAACCTCTCCAAATCCGCTAAATCGAACAGAGCGCACCCCTCTTCCCTCATTTTTTCCTTCCCATGAATTTTTCTGGCAATCAGCCCACAGAACTCCTCTCTTTTGTCGTTGAACCACTGAACATGACCAGCTTTTTGCTTGAGTTCCTCGATGAGGTCTTTCGCTTCTCTTGAGTTCAAATCGCTCCATTTTGCCTCGATGAACAGAACTTTCTTTTCACCCTCGTTCAACGCCACCACGTCAATATCATACACATTCTTTCCTCTCTCTACTCCCGAGATTTTGCCCCACTGCCGACCGAATTTCGTGACCTGGAACGGCAGTTCGGGCATCATCTTTGGGAAGCACTCCCTGCACAGTTCTTCGAAGCGGGTGCCGATGAAGGAGTTCAGCTGAACCTTAACGTTTTTCTCAAGGCTCGGATTCCTCCTTTCGTAAAGGGAATAATTCTTGTAAAAAAATCTAAACCAGAAGTGCAAGAGCGGGTGGTTTATAAAAAAGAGTCCCTTTTTTCCTCCCTCTTATCAGTGGCCTCTCGAGCCTCAGTATCTCAAAGTAGTTTAAAAGTTCGTTTATCTGTCTGCTTATGGAGTTTTCTCGACCCTCAGGTAACTGGCTATCTCGGAAATCGAGTTACTGCCGCTCGCGACCGCCTCCAAGATGGAGTAGTACAGCCCGAATCTCCTACCGAACTCCTGGGAGAGGATTACCTGGACCTCATCCTCCAGTACGGCATCTTTCTGGAAGAAGAAAACTTGCGGAGACCGACTCTGCACGTGGGGCCTCGAAAAGATGAGTGGAGAGGATGCCATTCTCTATTGGATTGGAAGATGGTCAGGGGGGTTTTCTCCGGGGATTTTTGCAAAATTTTGACTTCCCTTCAACAACCATTTCCAGAGGGGTAAGAAATTTATTTTTTTGCCATCGACCCCCCATTCGTCCTCGTAATCCCAAGTTATCACCAACAAATCCTTGCATTTCAGTTCATCGCTGGCTTTTACCAAGGCTTCTGTTTCCCTTTTCTCTATCTCGTCCCTGCCAGAAGCATAGGTTGTCTGGACCAGTTGTTTCACGCTCATCCCATCTTTAATAACAAAGTCCACCTCCCTCTGTTGGTGGTCCTTCCAATAAAAAATTTCCCAAGGGTTCTCTGTAAAGGATTTCCGCCTCGACAACTCCACAAAAACCAAGTTTTCCATCAACTTTCCCTTGTCTTCGGAAAAACGAGAAGCCATCACGTCTAGGATTCCTGTGTCAACGCAGTAAACCTTCTTCGGTGCTATCATCTGCTGCTTCAATTTAAACGAGAATCGCTCCACAGTGAAGATCAAGTATGCAGTGGTCAGATAATCCACATAGTTTTTTACGGTGTGGAGGTTCTTTATACCAAACAGATTTTTAAGCTTTGAGAAAGTCACCTCCCTTGAAAAGTTTGAAATCAGGTACCTCGCCATATCTTTGAAGTCTCTCTCTTTTCTCACACCATGCCTCAGGAGTATGTCCTTAGTGATTATATCCTCGTAAATTCTGCTGATGGCGATTCTCCCAAATTTGCAAACCTCTGGAAACCCCCCGGCGCGCATGTATTCGTGAAGGGCGCTCTTTATCTCGGCCATTTTTTTGGTGGAATAGGAGTCCTCCCGACCGACCTCGATTCCCTTCACGCGCAAAAACTCTTCGAAGGAGAACGGGTGGAGGGTGAAGTCCACGTACCTCCCCGTCAGGTGGGTCGCTAGCTCCCCAGAAAGGAGCTTGGCATTGCTCCCCGTTATAACCACCTTCTTCGTCCTTCTTAACCTGCTGGCGAAGAGTTCCCACTTCGACACGTTTTGGATCTCATCCAAGATAAGGTAGTCCAGCTCCTTTTCAAGCTCGTAGAATGCCTGCAGGACGCGATCCAAGTCATCCGTGCTCAGGTTGGCCAGCCTCTCATCGTCGAAGTTTATGTAGCCGTATCGTTTTCCTTTCAGGAGAAGGTGAGAAAAGATGGACTTGCCACATCTCCTGACCCCCAGGATGGCCAAGATGTTGGGATGAGACAGGACTTTCAGCAGTTTTTCAGTTGGTGCGATTCTCTCAACTATCCTCTCCCTCTGGAAAATCTCCTCCAGCTCTTCCCTCTGATCCGCCACGACCCTTTTTATCTCCTCAACGTTCGTAACTCTCAGTTTATTTTTGACAAGTTTTTATTTAAAGTTTGTCATTATTGTTGACATACTATAAAAGGCGAGAGATGTGGGGCACCTCTCCCTCCCGAAGGTGGGCGACCTCATCTTCTACCGGGAACCAACCTCCGGGAGGCTGGCTCACAGGGTGGTGGAGGTGCTGGGAGTTTCCTTCAGGACCAAGGGAGACTCCCCTCCCCTCTCCCGATAACTACCTGGTGGAGGAGCTGGAGGGCCTGGTGCTAGGGATCATCTACTCTCGATAAGGACTTTTTCCCCAAAAAGCCGAAAGAGAATGATGGTAGAAGTGGAACTCTGGAAGATTTTCAGGCGGTGGGTGGAGAGGCCCGAAGCCTCCCTGCTCCTCTCCTCCTTCCTAATCCTCCTCCTCGGGGGTTACCTGCTGGACGCCACCCTCATCGTTATGGCCTTCCTCATGTGGCTCAGCCTGGCCGTGGCCCTCGACCTGATCTCCTCCGACCTCCCCCCCAGGCTCCTCCCTCCCCTGCCCGTTTCCTTCCTCTTCGGCCTCCTCTTCGTGGTGGGGGCCCTGCGCTCCCTCTCACGGGGCATCTTCGCCTGGCAGGTCTGGGTGCTCCTGGCGGCTGGCCTCCTCTCCCTCCGCTCCTCCCAGAGGTGGATGGGGAGGAGGAAGCGGAGGAAGGAGAAGGCCTAGCGGAAACGAACGCGGTACGGATGGGGCCGGCGGGTGGGCCTCCCCACCAGCACGGCCGAGAAGATCACGGCCCCGTAGAGGAAGCCCAGCACATGGGCCAGAACGTTGGCCGAGGGGGAAACACTGAAGAAGGAGGAGGGGTGGAGGAGGAGCTCCCAGGAGAAGACCAGCAGAACGGCGGCGGAAGGGGAAGCGGCGAGCAGGAGGGGGAACCTGAAGGAAGAATGCCGGAGGGAGAGGCTGGAGAAGAGGAAGAGGTTGTAGATGGAGGATACCATTACCATCCCCATCACGGCGTACACCATGCCCGAAGAGCCACAGGAGGAGGAGGGGGAGCCCGAGAACCTGCGGGAGAGGAAGTCCACCACGTTCACCCCCGCCCCCGCCAGAAAGAGGGAGAGGGCGAAGGCCAGGCTCAGGTCCTCCCTGGCCTCCACTCTGCGCGGGAGGTGGAGGAGGACGAAAAGGAGGGAGAAGAGCGAGAGGGAGAAAAGGTTGGAGAGGAGGTGGTCCGCGTCGGCGTGGGTGAAGAGGGCGGTGAGGATGCCCCAGGGATGGGAGCGGGAGAGGGAGAAGAAAGGAAGGAGGGAGGAAAAGAGGGAGGTCCAGGCGAAGGAGAGGAAACTGAGGACGATCACCACTAGGACAGCCTTCCCTACCCCTCCGAAGCCCACCAGCAGGCCCCTGAATCTCATTCCTCCCCCTTTCTCCCGAAGGGCTTATAAGTGGGGTGCGAGCATGCCCCGGGGAAACAGGGAGACCCTCGCGGAAGAAGGAACCCTTTTTATCGGGAAAATGGGTGAAAACATTCCGCCCCTGAATCTCCGAACCGGGAAAACTTCCCTCCTGACGCCTCTCAGGCTGGAGCACCCTTTGTTTGGATTTCCGAATCCTGAAGTCTCGATCCTGAAGGAGTCCGTGGAAACCTTCATGAATAACAAGCGATGGGAAGACGGCGGGGGATGGGGGTGAAGTTTGAAAATTGCCCCCGATTAGGCTGAACGGGCTTTTTCACTGCTCTCCAATCAGCTTAACCCGACTCGGTCGAAAAGCTAAATACGCACCTTTTCTAACAAAATCCGGCTGACTTCTTCACACAACCTTGGTCAGCTTTATCCATTCTCTGAAAATAAAGTCTTCTATGCGATTCTGACAAATCAGTCCCTTTTCCTGCAGGGCGTCCATCGCTTTTCTCAGATGCGCCGCTGTCTTGAGCTCGTATTTTTCTATCAACTCCATGTTTGGGGCAAAGCTCCTGTCTTCCACAGCCATCGCAACCAGAACCTTCCTCTGGTATTCGCTCTTTATGCTCCTCCATATCAGGTCGTATCCCGAACTGAAGGAGGAGATTATCTTTCCCATTGCTTTTCTTGCAGTTTCGATGTCAACGTTCCCACCGATGTTCCACGCTTCATGACACAGTGCCTGCACGTAAAACGGTATTCCTTCGCTGAAATCGATGATGAAGTTCACCGCTTTCTCTTCTATCTTTTTGCCGGTCTCTCTGAATTTCTCTACCACAAACTTCTCAAGTTCTTTTCTTTCTATCGGCCCCAATTTCACCATCTTTCCAAACCTGTAGAAGGGTCTTTCCTTGTTTTCGAAGATCAGCGAAATCAGATGCCTTTCGCTCCCTGAAAACAGATAAGTTACATTTCTGTGTTTCTCCATCGTTGCCCTCATCACCCTTTCCATTTCAATTCCATCCAGTCTTTCTATTTCCTGGAACTCGTCAAATGCAACTATGAGCTTCCTTTTCTTTCCTATCCTCTCTGGAAACTCTAAAGCATCTTCTAAAAGTTCTTTCCTCTCTCTGAAAATTGGCTCCACCCCTATTCTTCCCTCTGCATCTACAAAAGCTCTCACGCTTATGCGGGAGAAGAATTCCTTCGTCTCCCTAGCAAGTTTTTCTAGGGAGGTATAGGATTTTCTTACAATCTCATTTATCATCGATCTTGCCAGTCCTTCCTTTGTGGTCGCATTCTGAACGTTTATCCTCACGCACACCGCATTGTTCCCTATTCTTCTGAAGGTCTCTTCTATGAGCGATGACTTCCCCATTTTTCTTGGAGAGTAGAGGACCACATGCTGTCCGGAGAGCAAATCCGATTTTAGCTCCCTTATTTCACCTTCCCTATCTACAAAGTGTTTCCCCGTCACGATTGTCCCATATATAAAGGGATTTTCCATAACTCCCACAAAAACAGGACACGATTTCCCTTTTATAACCTTTTGGTTATAACCAAATGGTTATAACTTTTTGGTTTCAACAAGAAAGCGGATAAGGGTGGAATCGTTTCGGTGAAGGTATCAACGGTATCGCATCCTTGAAGTATGCTCGACCGGCGACCCTTCGGTGCGCTTATCAGAGTATCCCCCGACCGCTTCCGACCTCCAAACCTGCTGGACGGTGGGCTACTCCTCAAGTGGAAGGAGAAGTACTTCCTCCCCGGTTCCGCGCCCGCCCAAGCCCCGGGGAGCCCCTGAGCACCTCCCCCAGCCTCAGCTCCACCTCCTTCTCCAGCTCGGCGGCGGGGGCCACCTCCAGCCCTATCCGCTGGGTCTGTCCCCTGGGATAGAGGGTGGCGGGCTGGACTTCCAGGATCCCCAGGGCTTCCAACCTGCGCAGGTGCCCGAGCATGGTGGAGTGGTGCCTGGGCCTCTCCCCGTGCTCCTCGCACACCACCTCGTACGCCCTTCTGAGCTCCCCCGTGGTCAGCTCCTTGGCCTTCTTGAGCCTCCTCACCGCCGCCAGGAGGAGGAGGAGCTCGTGGAGGGAGAGTTCGAGGAGGACCTCCCTCCTCAGCTCGGGGTAGAGGGAGGCTCTGGCTGCCCTCACGTGCTCGGGCAGGACCGTCCTGTTCCCCTGACCGTCCGCCAGCACCCCGGCCCTCAGGAGGAGCTCTATCCCCATCCTGGCGTCCCCCGTCCTGGAGGCCATCTCCGCCGCCAGCTCCAGGCTCTCCTCCGGGAGGGCCCCCCTGCGGAAGGCCTCCTCCCTCCTGGCCCTCAGGATCTCCACCAGCTGCTCCTTCGTGTAGGGGGGGAGCTCCAGGTGGTGGCCCAGGAAGGTGGCCCTGGTAGGCTCGTCCAGCTCCCCCAGGAACCTCTGGTCCCTGGAGATGGAGAGGAGGCTTATCCCGGAGGTGGTCTCCCCCACCCTGCTGAGGGAGTAGAGGAGGTCGGGACCGTGCCTCTCGATCAGGTAATCCACCTCATCCAGGATGAGGAGCAGGGAGAGGGAGTGATGCTTCAGGTACTCCACGAGCATGGAGAGGAGTTCCCCCTTTCCCACCCCCCTCTCAGGCCATCCCGGGGAGAACCTCCTCACCGCCTCCAGCAGCAGGGAGTAGGGCGTCCTCCCCCTGCAGTTCAGGTAGAGGTGGGAGAGCCTCACTCCCCTCCTCCCGCCCTCCCTCTCCGCCTCCATCCCGAACCTGCGGGAGAGGGCGGTCTTCCCCACCCCCACCCTCCCCGTGACCAGCACCCTGCAGGGGATTCCCCCCTCCAGCAGGGGACGGAAGAGCGAGACCAGCCTCCTGGACTCCTCCTCCCTCCCCACCAGCTTCTCTGGCAGGTACTCGGGTGAGAGCTTTGCAGGGTCCTTGAAGACCGAGTCCCTTCCCAGCTCCTTTCTGAAAATCTCCTCAAACATCTCCTCCCTTTCTCCGTTGAAAGAAAAGGATAACCGATATGTTTAATTAAGCATATCGATGAGTGAAAGGATGCGTGGGTGGCTCCTCGCGGTTCCTGCCCTCCTCCTCATCCTCTTCCTGGGTCTCTCCCCCCGGGGAAGACCGGGACTGAGGGTGGCCACCACCACCAGCCTCTACGACACCGGGCTGCTCGACCACCTGGCGGAGAGGTACGGGGGGGAGCGGCCCGCTTTCCTCCCCCTGGGAACCGGGCAGGCCCTTCTCTCGGCGAGAAGGGGGGAGGCCGACCTCCTGCTCGTCCACGCCCCCTCCCTGGAAAAGGTGTTCATGGAGGAGGGGTACGGGGAGAGGAGGGTGGCGGTGGCCTGCAACTCCTTCGTCCTCGTCGGTCCCCCCGGGGACCCCGCCGTGATCGAGAACCTCCCTCCCCTGGAGGCCCTCGGCAGAATAGCCCTGGCCGGGAGGGGGGGAAGGGCGAGATGGGTCTCTAGGGGTGACCTCTCCGGCACCCACGTGAGGGAGAACCTCCTCTGGAGGGAAGCGGGTTTCGATCCGGAGGAGCTGAGGAAGGAGGGCTGGTACCTGGAGGCAGGGGCGGGGATGGGGCAGACCCTCCTGCTGGCCAGCGAGAAGGGGGCCTACACCCTCTCCGACCTGGGGACCTTCCTGAAATACCGAAAAGAAGGGCTCGTGCAGCTGAAACCGATGGTGGAAAGGGGGAAAGAGCTTCTCAACGTGTACTCCGCCATCGTGGTGAACCCAGAGAGGGTGAAGGGGGTGAACTTCGAGGGGGCGGTGGAGTTCCTGAGCTTTCTCCTTTCGGAGGAAGGGCAGGGACTCATAGGGAGGTTCGGAGTGGAGGAGTACGGCTCCCCCCTCTTCTTCCCTGTGCTGGGACTGGAGAACTCGGACCCAGAGCTGGCGGTGTGGCTCCGGGAGGTTTGGGGGGGAGGATGATGCTGGACATCGTCCTGCGCTCCCTCTGGGTCTCGGGAACGGCGACCGCCCTAGCCACCGCCTGGGGCCTCCCCCTCGCCCTCCTGCTGGGGCTGAGGGAGTTCAGGGGCAGGAGGGTGGTGCTCAACCTCTTCCACACCCTGCTGGGACTCCCCACCGTAACCCTCGGTCTCCTCCTGTACCTCCTCCTCTCCAGCCGTGGCCCGCTGGGGCCTCTCCACCTCCTCTACACCCCAACGGCCATGATGCTGGGACAGGCCCTGCTGGTCACGCCCATCGTGGTGAGCTTCCTGGCCGATGCCCTGCAGGCGGTGGATCCCTCCGTGAGGGACCTGGCGAGGACCCTGGGGGCCTCCGAAAGGCAGGCTTCCCTGGCGGTGCTGGGGGAGGCCAGGAGGGGGGCGACGCTGGCCGTGGTAGCCTCCTTCAACAGGGCGGTCTCGGAGCTGGGAGTGGCCATGATGCTGGGGGGGAACATCCACGGGTACACCAGGGTGATGACCACCGCCATAGCCCTGGAGACCGCGAGGGGGGAGATCCTCCTCTCCCTCCAGCTTGCCGCGGTCCTCCTGACCATCGTCTTCACCCTGAGCCTGCTGGCCAACGTGCTGGGGAGGAGGTAGAGTGCTGGAGCTCAGGAGGGTGGTAAGGAGGTACAACGGAAGGGAGGCCCTCCGGGGGGTGAGCCTGAGGGTGAGGAGGGGGGAGAGCCTCTCCGTCATAGGGCCCAACGGCTCGGGCAAGACCACCCTGCTGAGGGTGATGGCCCTCCTGGACCCTCCAGACGGGGGCGAGGTGATCTGCGAGGAAGAGAGGGGGAAGGTGACCATGGTCTTCCAGCAGCCCGTGTTCTTCGACACCACCGTGTACCACAACCTGGCCTACGGCCTGAGGCTCAGGGGACGACCGGAGGGGGAGGTGAGGAGGGAGGTGAGGAGGGCCCTCTCCCTGGTGGGGATGAGGGGACACGAGGAGAGGAAGGTCAGGGGACTCTCGGGAGGGGAGAGGCAGAGGGTGGCCCTGGCCCGCGCCCTGGTCCTCCGGCCCGAGCTCCTGCTGCTGGACGAGCCCACCTCCAACCTGGACCCCCACAGCACCAGGTTGATGGAGGAGGTGATAGGAGAGGTGAGGAGGAGGTGTACGCTGGTGTTGGCCACCAACCATCCCTTCCAGGCCGCCCGGCTCTCCGAGAGGGTGGTGTGCCTCTTCGACGGCAGGATCCTGGCCCAGGGGAGCCCGGAGGAAATCGTGGAACGGCCGAGGGGAAAAATCAGAAAGTTCGTGAGGGGGGAATGGTGAGGATGAAGGAGCTGAGCCCGGAGGTGAGGCTCTGGCTCAGGAAGGGTGGAAAGGCCGTGGGGGGGAAGGGAAAGGTGGAACTGCTGCTGGCCATAGAGAAAGAGGGCTCCCTGAGCAAGGCGGCGAGGAAGCTGGGCCTGTCCTACCGCCACGCTTGGGGGATGGTGAGGGAGCTGGAAAGGGAGCTGGGCACGGAGCTCCTCCAGAGGAGGAGGGGGGGAAGGG
>JAWCKR010000016.1:0-32395 GCA_038851755.1 Hadarchaeales archaeon (SeqCode)
TCACCCACATCCACCAGAGCCCCGAGGACCTGGTGAAGAAGGTCAGGATGATGAGGCTGCTGGGGAGGAAGACCGGGAGCTGCTTCCAGAGGTGCGTGGGGCTGGACGCCCTGAACTCCCTCTACATCGTCACCTACGAGATCGACCAGAAGCTGGGCACCGACTACCACCGCCGCTTCGTGGAGTACCTGAAGAGGGTGCAGAGGGAGGACCTGATGTGCTCGGGGTCGGTGACGGACGTGAAGGGGGACAGGAGCCTGAGGCCCCACCAGCAGCCCGACCCGGACCTCTACGTGAGGGTGGTGGAGAGGAGGGAGGACGGGATCGTGGTGAGGGGGGCCAAGGCCCACCAGACCGGGGCCGCCAACTCCCACGAGGCGGTGGTCCTGCCCACCCGCGCCCTGGGGCCCGAGGACAGGGACTACGCCGTGGCCTTCTCCGTCCCCATCGACGCCCCCGGCCTCATCAACGTCTTCGGGAGGCAGACCAACGACACCAGGAGGCTCGACGGGGAGATAGACTGCGGGAACCCGAACTACGGGATCGTGGGCGGGGAGACCCTGATGATCTTCAACGATGTGTTCGTCCCCTGGGAGAGGGTGTTCATGTGCGGGGAGCACGAGTTCGCGGGGAGGCTGGTGGAGGTCTTCGCCACCTTCCACCGCCAGAACTACGGGGGGTGCAAGACGGGGGTGGCCGACGTCCTCATAGGGGCCTCCGCCCTGCTGGCGGAGTACAGCGGCATAGCGGGCTCCTCCCACGTGGAGGACAAACTGACCGAGATGGTCCACCTGGCCGAGACCTGCTGGTGCTGCTCGCTGGCCTGCTCCTACCTGGGGCACCGCACCCCTTCAGGGGCCTACCTGGCCGACCCCCTTCTGGCCAACGTGGTGAAGCTCAACATCACCCGTCTGCCCTACGAGTGGTCCAGGCTGGCGCAGGACCTGGCCGGGGGGCTGGTGACCACCGCCCCCTCGGAGAAGGACCTGAGGAGCCCGGAGGTCGGGAGGCTGGTGGAGAAGTACCTGACCAGGAAGAAAGGGGTACCGTCGGAGCACGTCCTCAGGCTCTTCAGGCTGGTGGAGAACCTCTCGCTGGGAGGACAGCTCCCGGAGTGCATGCATGGGGCGGGCTCCCCCCAGGCCCAGAAGATCGTGATCAGGAGGAGGGCGGGGATAGAGGAGAAGAAGGAACTTGCGAAGAGGATTGCGGGGCTGGAGAGGGACGAGGACCTGGAAAAGCTCAGGTAGCCTCAAGGACTTTTAGACTTGGGTGGCTCAAGAAAAGCGTAGAACTCCAGGGGCCCGAGCTCCCTGAACTCCTTCGTCTGTTCCACCAAATGCTTCCTGATGTCCGCGCAGAGGTGGCAGGCTGAGACATAGCCCTCCTCTCTCTCCCTGTACCCGTAGTCTCCTCCCAGCTTCAGGAGATCCCCCAGGCTCCTGGTCAGGGCTTTTATGACGGGGAAGTCCTCCAGCTCCAGCTCGGCGGGGAACTCCAGCTTCCTGGCATCTCCCAGGGAGATCCCGCCGCAGTACCCAGGAAGGTAGTTGAAGTAGTTGTCCACGTGCACGTGCCAGGACCTGGTGAGTTCGTCCAGACAGGAGCGGTGAAGGAAGTGCTCCGCGGGATACCTGGTACAGAGGTGCCCCAGCCTGAAGGGGAACCTGCCCCTGGGCAGGAGCTCCAGCTCGGCCAGGATCTCCTCTCCCTCCAGCTCCAGCAGCCTCTCCAGCCTCAGGGTCCCGCGAATCCCCCTCCGCAGAGCCCAGTTGAAAAATCCTTCCTGATAGACCAGGAGGTTGCCCCCGAAGATCTCCCTCCCCACCTTCACCGCCAGCCTGGCGCGCTCGAAAGGAACGTGCTCCAGCGTGAAGGGGTTGACGCTCACCAGCAGCCCGTCCAGCCCCTCCTCCCTGAGGATGAGGAGCTTCTCCCTTGCCTCCTCTTCCTCCGCGCACCAGTGCGCGTTGGTCTCCACGAAGGTCGCCGGAATCTCCAGCCCCTTCGCCATCCCCACCAGCATGCGCAGGAGGGGGAAGTTGAGGAAGGGCTCGCCCCCAGTGAAGTGCAGGCCCAGGTTCACCCCCACCCTGCTGAAGCCGGGGGGATACTGCTCCCTGAAGGAAGAGGCGAGCTTCGTCAGGACCTTTCTGGCACCCACGGGATCTATCCAGTTCTCCCCCCGGCGCGGGGAGCAGGCGTACATGCAGTGCCTGCACTCCCCCGTGCACCTGTACGTGAGGAAGAGACCGCAGGAGAAGGGGGGAGGTATCCTGAGGGTGCTCATCCCTTCTCTTGGAAGGCCAGAAAGAAGAGCCTTCCCCCTCTCAAGCAGGGAACAAACTGAAAAACCGCGGGAAGGGTAGAGGGAGGGATGAAGGGGCCCGTGACCAGAACGCTGGAGGTGAACGGGGAAACCGTTTCCTACACCATCGAGTGGAGGAGGGTGAGTTGTCCGAGGCTGGAGTTCAGGTTCGGAGACCTCAGGGTCATCCTGCCCAGAGGCATGAGGGACGAAACCCCGGTGGTGGAAAAAAATCTGGACTGGATCCTCAGGAAGCGGGAGCAATTCAGGGAGGCCAGGGAGAGGGTGAAGGCCGAGCTGGGTGGGGAGGAAGGAATACTCATCCTGGGAATTCTCCACCGGACGGAGCCGGGAAAGCCCCTCGTCCTCTCCCTGGACGGCAGGTCCAGGAAGTTCAACCTGGAGAAGGAGGGCGGGAGGAGGAGGCTCAAAGGCTTCCTCAGGAGGTTCCTGCTCGAGGAAGTCCACCGCCTGGCGCGCGAGTACTCCTCCAGGTGGGGGGTGGAGTTCCGCAGGATCTACCTCCGGAACCAGAGAACGAGGTGGGCGAGCTGCTCCTCCTCCGGCAACCTGAGCTTCAACTTCAGACTGATCCACCTTCCCCCCAGACTGGTGAGGTACGTGGTCTGCCATGAGGTGCTCCACCTTCTGGAGAGGGGACACGGCAAAGGGTTCTGGCGGAGGATCGAGGAGGAGTTCCCCGACTACAGGGAGATAAAGCGAAAGTTGGTGGACTACGGAATTTTCATCCAGGGAAACCAGACCTGGCCCTTCACCCTTTCCCCGGCGAAAACCGCAGGTGGAACGGGGAAAGAACCAGCAAGAATCGAATCCCTCGATTCAAATGAAGGCCTCGAACCGCCTTCTGAACTCCTCTAAAGGCTATCCTCTCACCCTTTCTCCCGTAATCCCATCGATCTCCACTTCCCTCCCCGAGGAGTAGCGGGCGAGGTAAAGCGGGTAGTAGAAGACCTGGAAGCGGGCGAGATCCGCCTCCGGCTCCAGGGCCTTCAGGGCCTTCCTCAGGCCCTCCTCCGTGAGCCTGCACCGTCTGGGATGGGAGAGCCTTCCACCGGGAGGGAGGGAGAACCTTACCCTGCCCCCCAGATCGGGGAGATGGACCGTCCCCAGGGGAAAGTAAATCTTCGTCCTTCCCACGTGCCTGTACGTGACGCGCCTGGCCCTCTCCAGCTCCTGCAGGGCCTTCCTGACCGTGGGCTCCGAGAGTCCCGTCCGCCCCTCCAGCTCGGGAAGCCCCGCCTCCCCGGTCCTCGCCAGCTCCACCAGCACCCTCGCCGCGCTCTCCCCCAGCCCCAGGAGGTCCTCGAAGCCCCTCGCCCGCCTCAGTCCCCCCCGCAGGTCCACCAGGCACCCGTCCTCTCCATCCAGGAGGAAGGAGGAGACCTTCCAGCCCCTCCGCAGGAGTCCCCCCGGATGAGCCACCTCCACGTAAAACAGGGGATGGTGCACGAGTTCCAGACTCACGAGCCTCTCCTCCTCCCCGAAGATCAGGAAGCGCCTCCTCCTCCCCGCCTCCGCCCTCTCCAGGACTTCCTCCCGGTCCACCTGCGTGGGGAGCACGGGGCCCTCCTCCGGACCACCCTCCGCGGGGGGAAACTCGGGCGCGGGGAACGCGGGGGCGACCTCCCCCAGCTTCTTTATTATGTCGGACAGCCTCCCCACCGGTTTTGGGAGGAGCTTGGGGGTGGTGCCCCCGTGGGTGGTCTCGCGGGGGAGAATCCTGACCCTGTGTCCGCGCTCCACGAAGGAACCCATCACGAAGAACTCCCCCGGTCTCAGCCTGGGGAGTTCCAGCAGCTCCCTGCGGGAGGCGAAGAAGGGCGAGACCGCCTCCAGGTCTGCCTCCACCGTGAGCTTCCCCAGGATCTGGTTGTTGCACTGGCTCAGGAGGTCCTTGCTCACGAGAGCCGGACGCTGGGTGGCGAGGAGGAGGCCCAGCCCCCTCTTCCTTCCCCTCCTGCTTATCTCCAGCAGCTCCTGCAGGGGCCTGCCGCGCTGCGGGGCGAACTTCTCCGCCTCCTCCACCACCAGCAGGTAGGGGGTGCGCAGCTTGGACTCCACCTCGTAAAGGGCACCGCAGAGCCTGGAAACCGCCATACGCTCGTCCAGCGCTTCTGAGGTGTCCAGGATCACGGGGATATTGCTCTCCACAGCCATCCTGAAGAGCCGATTGCGATCGACCCTCTCCAGGTCCACGTCAGCCGGGGGACTCCTCCCAGCCCAAAGAACCTGAAACTTTTCCTTCAGGCTGAAGTACTCCCCCTCGGGGTCCACGATACAGAAGCCCACGTTCAGCTTGCAGAGCTGCTCGCAAACCACCCCTATCGTCCAGCTCTTCCCAGAGCCGCTCTGCCCTATCACCGCCGTCCTTCCGGTCACCAGCTCATGAACCCTCACCCTTACTTCCTTACCCTCCGCGGTGCCCAGCGGGAGTCCCTCCATCCTTCAACCTACACCCGCAGGGTAAAAACGGCGCCCGATTCCCCTCTGATTCTGGCTCCAGTTTACGGAGCACTTATAAAAACCCTGGTTGAAAGCTCAGAAGTGAAAATCCGGAAAAAATCCCTCCTGAAGGCGGCCGCCGGGATCCTGGCCTCCGGGGCAGCCTTCTCCCTCTCCCTCCTCCTCCTGGTCCGCCTCTTCGGCTGGCCCGGGCTCACCCCTCCCCTGATGGGGATGCTGGCGGTGGCCTGGGTGGCCGGGGCCTCGGCGGGCGGGAAGCTGGCCGGGGGCTGGGCGGCCGGGGTCAGCCTCCTGCTGGCCGTGGGGCTGGTGGGGGCGGTGGCCTACCGGGCCTGGAGGGAGGAGGCCGGGGGGCCGGTGACCTGGAGGGTGGACGCCACCTTCGCCTACGTGAGTTCGCCGGAGAACAGGCCGCTGGAGAACGTGGCCGTGTTCTTCCCCGTCCCGAGGGCGGAGAACGGGGGGCCGGTGGGCGAGTACTGGATAGGGTGGAAGCTCTACAAGGTGGACGAGAACGGGGTCTGGCACCTCCAGCACACCTGCAACTACGACAACTCCTTCGAGCCCGTGAACCTCTACCCGCCGAGGGAGAGCCGGCTAGTGGAAATCAAGGGGGGAACAGGGCCAGGCGGTACTACGAATGGTCTTAGGATGATGGAGGGCGGTTTCTACTTCGACAGGCTCTACCCCGGGGAGGTCATTTGGGCTTACGGATGGGTAGTAACCCGCGAAAAGAAGGTGACCCTGCGCCTCCCCAACGACAACAGGAGCGGAGGAGGAATGCTTGGTTTTGCCACTCTAGGAGAGTTCAGGAGGTTTGAGTTTCCTGTCCATGTGATCGTTTGGGCCAGCCTTTCAAAGCTCGTTAAAGGCGAGAACGGGATGTACTTCCAAAAGGTGGAGGGGGAAGAGTACAGGAGGGAAGTGGAGGACCACACTGGAGAAACTGGCTTCTACCTTTACTTATACAAATAGGGTGGATTTTCTATCGCCTCTTTCTCAGCTATCTCCCTCAGCGCAGGATCCCAGTAGTTCAGGTAGACTATTGTACCCTCGGGCAGGTTGGAGACGCAGGGATCACCCGGCAACAGGTACTCGACCTTCCCGGTCTGCAAGTCTTTGAGCACGAGCGGGTAGTTCCAGTTTACGGCTTCCGCCTGGGTGAGCGGACCACCGGCCGTTCCCCCGTCGTAGGAGCCCAAGAGCCGCTTGAACTGGCCAACAACGGTGCCCCCAACACCTATTCCCTCCACCCACATGGTGATTTCGTAGTTATCGTTCGGCAGCACGTTCTCCTCCCCCACCAGCCTGGCGGACCCCTCGGCCGTCACCCTGAGGGAGCCGGAGGCCACCTCCCTCCTCCTCCCGCTCAGGTCCACGGCGTAGGCCCTCACGGTGGCCGTGTGGGTGCCCGGGGAGCCGGGGGAAACGGTGAGGGTGGCGGAGGCCGGGCTGGAGAACCGGAGCTCGGAGGCCCCCAGGCTCCCCCCTGAAGCCTCCAGGTAGACCGGTCCCACGTACCCGTTCTTCGGGGTCAGGGTTACGGTGGCGGAGACCGGGGACCAGGAGGCGGGGACCTCGTAGACCCGGTAGGCGGTGTAGTTCTCCACCCTCACGACGGGGGTCCTGACGACCGTGTAGGTCCTCTGGAGCTCCGTCACGCACCCCGGCTGGGGGGACCCTTCGGGGGTGAAGGGGAAGGGGAACTCCACCTTCACCTCGAGGGCCGTCCCCATCATGCCGAGGACGGTGACCTTCCCGAGCTTCCCGTTCTCCCAGTAAGTGGTCCCGTTAGCCGGCGGGCGCTCGCCCCTCCTCTCCACCCACCCGTAGACCGGCTCCGCCTTGGTGGCCAGGTAGCCGGTGAGCTCCTGCCTGGTGGAGGAGGTGACGTTCCGGTAATCCCAACCGTCCCCGCTCACCGGCGGGGAGGAGAAGGTCTGCCTCCCCCTGAAGACCCAGCCGTAGTCGTCCACTGTCCTCACGGTCCTGGTGTAGGTGTCATAACCGTAGGAGTAGCGGGTGCCGGTGGTGTAGACGGTGTGGGAGTAGGTGTACTCCTTCTTCCAGTCCTCAGACCACCCTCCCCCGGTGGTGAAGGAGAGCCCCTTGTAGGAGGCGAAGGTCTCAGTCCCGCTCCCCTGGTACTTCCAAGAACCCCACCCCGGCGGGAGCCAGCGCCAGCTCCTCTTGTAAAGGGCGTAGCTGTACACGTACCCCGAGGGGACCTGGGTGGTGTAGGAGGTCACCCACCAGACCCTCTTCTCGGTCTCGGAGACCATTTCCTCTTTCCCGTTCACCACGCCCGAGGGGATGCCCGAGAGGCCCGTGGCGAGGGTCGTGGTCCCGCCCTTCGCCCATGGCCCGTACTCCTTGTGGGAGCCCACCTTCTCCCAGTGATAGACATCCGCCTGGTACTCCGTGAAGGTCAGGTACTGCGGGGCCACGCTCCAGCCCTGCGCCTTCAGGACCTCCACCTCGTTCTTCTCCTCCCGGTAGGTGGCGGAGTTCCAGTCGCCGCTCACCTTGGTCCAGCGGTAGCCCGAGGGGAGGGAGGGCAGGTCGGTGTGCAGCGGGCCCACTCCGTAGATGGTGTAGGTCCTCCCGGTGGGCACCCAGGTCCCCGCCTCCGGCCCCAGGCTCCGGTTCTCGGTCTCGGCTCCCGTCTGGGCCCACTCCTTCCACCTCCACCCCGAGGCGGCGTTCTCTTCCCTGTAACCGGTCACCACCTGCCTGTCGACCAGATGGGGAACTGCCACCAGCTGGAAAGAAACTGGAAAAGAAAGAGCGGAGTTTTCCAAGAGGGAGAGGGAAAAGGGGCGAAAGAGGAGCTCCAGCACTCCCAGATTCCTCACCCTCCCCGCCTGGAGGGAACCGTGGATCACCAGTTCCCCGCCTTCTCTGAGGACCTCCAAGTTCTCACGGCTCAGGCGCTGGAGAAGGGAGGAGGAAGGCTCGTATCCAGGAGCAGGTATCCTGAGCCAGAACTCGTGGGTTCCGGGTTCCAGGCCACCCAGCCCGAAGGAGAACTCACCACCTGGACCTGAGGAGGTGGAGTAAAACCTCGGGACCGAGTGTACCTCCAGGGAAAGGGGGAGGGTGAGACCTCCCAGCTCCTCCTCCACCATCCCCTCCAGGACGGTGAGAGTGCCGGAGTAGTAAGAAACGTAGTCGCGCTGAAGCGAGGACACGGGACAGGACGAGAAAAGGATGAGGAAAAGGGAAACCAGAGCGAGAGTCCACTCCCGTGTCATCCCCCCGCCACCTCCAGTCGCTGAACTCTTTTTTTACTTCCCACCCGCTTTTTTCTCTTTCGGTCCCCTGAGGTAGTGAGAATGGAGTTCAGGCGAGTGGCCGAGCTCTGCGAGCGGCTGGAACGGACGAGGGGCAGGAAGGAGAAGGTGGAGATGGTCTCCTCCTTCCTCTCCTCCCTTTCGAAGGAGGAGATGGAGCCCTTCTGCCACCTGCTGCTGGGCAGACCCCTTCCTCCCTCCAGCCCCCTGACGCTGGGCGTGGACTGGACCACGGTGAGGAGGGCCCTGCTTGGGGTCACGGGGCTCACCCCCTCCGACCTCTTCCGGGCCTTCCACTCCACGGGCGACCTCGGGGAAACGGCCAGGCTCCTCTTCCAGCGCAGGAGGTACTTCTCCCCCACCCTGGACTCCAGGCCCCTGGAGCTCCTGGAAGTCTGGGGCACCCTGGCGAGGATGGCCTCGGAGGGAGAGAGGGAGAAGAAGGAGAGACTGCTCGAAGGACTGCTCAACCGCAGCAGCCCTGAGGAGGCCAAGCTGGTGGTGAAGGTCGTCATAGGGGAGATGAGGACGGGCTTCAAGGAGGGGATGCTCCTCTCCTCCCTAGCCCTGTCCTTCGGGATGAGTGAGGAGGAGATCAGGAGGTCCTTTGCCCTGCTGGCGGACGCCGGAAGGCTGGCGGGACTCCTGGCCGAGAAGGGGGCGCCGCCGCTGGTGGTCCCCTTCCAGCCCCTGCAACCCATGCTGGCCCAGCCCGCCGGAGGAGTGGAGGAAATCCTGAGAGAACACGGGACGACCTCCATGGAAGTGAAGCTTGACGGGGCCAGGATACAGGTCCACAAGAGGGGCAGGGAGGTGAGGATCTTCAGCAGGGGCTCCAAGGAGGTGACGGGTAGCCTCCCGGAGGTGGCGGAGGAGGTGAGGGGGCTGGAGGTCCGGGAGGCCATCCTCGACGGGGAGGTGGTGGCGGTGGACGAGGGCGGAAGACCCATGCCCTTCCAGAACCTCCTCAGGAGGTTCAGGAGGAAGAGAGGAGTGGAGGAGACCCAGCGGAAGGTGCCCTTGAGGGCCTGGTTCTTCGACCTCCTCTACCTCGACGGCACACCCATGCTGGACCTCCCCTACTCCCGGAGGAGGGAAAAGCTGGAGGAGGTCTGCGGGGAAAGGGTAACGGAAAGAATCGTCACGTCCAGCGTGGAGGAGGCGAAAAGGTTCTTGGAAAAGGCGAGGGGGGAAGGTCACGAAGGGATAGTGGCCAAGCTGCCCGAAGGCCCTTACCTGCCGGGAGCCAGGGGAAAGCTCTGGCTCAAGTTCAAGCCCGTCCCGGAGACCCTGGATTTGGTGATCGTGGGGGCGGAGTGGGGGTACGGGAGGAGGGCCAGATACCTCTCGGATTACTACCTGGCGGCCTGGGACCAGGAAAAGGGGAAGTTCGAGGTGGTGGGGAAAACCTTCAAGGGGCTGACCGACGAGGAGCTGGCGGAGATGACGGAGAGACTGAAGGCGCTGGAGGTGTCCAGGGAGGGGAGGAGGATTTGGGTGAGGCCGGAGGTGGTGGTGGAGGTGGCCTACAACGAGATCCAGCGCAGTCCCAGGTACCCCTGCGGCATGGCCCTGAGGCTCGCCAGGATCGTGAGGGTGAGGGAGGACAAGAAGGCCCAGGAGGCGGACACGCTGGGGAGGATGAGGGAACTCTTCGAGAGGCAGGGGAGGAAGTGAGCTACGCCATCGAGACCTTCGGGCTGACCAGGACCTTCGGCAAGGTCACGGCGGTCGAGGACCTCTGGCTGAAGGTGAGGAGGGGGGAGGTGCTCGGCCTGTTGGGGCCTAACGGGGCTGGGAAGACCACCACGGTGAGGATGCTGTGCTGCCTCCTGCGTCCCACCTCCGGAAGGGCCCTGGTGGCAGGGCACGAGGTGGGGAAGGACTCCATGAAAATAAGGGAGGAGGTGGGCCTGCTTCCGGAAGTCCCCGGGCTCTACGGGGAGCTCAGCGCCCTGCGGAACCTGGAGTTCCACGCCAGACTCCACGGTCTGTCGAAGGGGGAAGCTAGGAAGAGAGCGGGGGAGCTTCTGAGGGTTTTTGGTCTGTGGGGAAGGAGGGACGACCCCGTGGCCACCTTCTCCAAGGGGATGCAGCAGAAGGTCGCCCTCGCCAGGGCACTGGTGCACGAGCCCGAGCTCCTCTTCCTCGACGAACCCACCGCCGCCCTAGACCCGGGGGCGGCGAGGATGGTGAGGGACCTCATCCTGGAGCTGAAGAAAGAACGCAGAACGATCCTGCTCTGCACCCACAACCTCCCGGAGGCGGAGGAGCTGTGCGACAGGGTGGCGGTCCTCAACCGGGGGCTCCTGGCCCTGGGCTCTCCCGGGGAGCTCGAGGGGGTGGGCAGAACGAGAATCGAAATCCAGCTGGAGGGTGTGAACGGGAAGATGATGAGGGCCCTCAGGAGACTGGAGGGGGTGAGGGAAGTGAAGAGGAGGAGGGAGGGACTCTGGGTGGAGGTGGAGAGCCCGGACAAGACCAACCCGGAAATCGTGAAGGTCCTCGTGAGGATGGGGGGAAGGGTGAGGTACGTGAGGCCCGCCTCCAGGAGGCTGGAGGAGGTCTACCTCAGGCTGGTGAAGGAGGATGAGAGCTGACAGGGTCTGGGAGGTCGCACGCAAGGACATGGAGAGCGCCAGCAGGCACAGGTACGTGCTCTACGGGTTCATAGGGGTTCCCCTGATCTTCGCCCTCCTCATCCCCCTCACCACCCTCTATCCCGCGATGAGGGGGGAGGCTCCCTCCGAGAACGAGCTCCCTCCCTTTGCCCCTCCGGGGATGGAACCCAAGCAGGCGCTGGTGGCGGGGCTGGTGGACACCACCCTCCTCATGTTCATGTTCCTGCCCTCCTTCATCCCCTCGGTGATAGCCTCCTACACCTTCGTGGGGGAGAAGGTCAACCGCCAGCTTGAGCCCCTGCTGGCCGCTCCCCTGACCGATCTCGAGCTTCTGACCGGCAAGCTGCTGGGGGCCCTTCTGCCCACCCTTCTCGTGACCTGGGCCTCCTTCGCCGTGTTCGTGCTGGTGGTGGATCTCCTGACCTTCCCCCTCTTCGGTTACCTCCTCCTTCCCAATCTCCTCTCCGCCGTCGTTCTCCTGCTCTACTGTCCTTTGATCTCCCTGCTCTCCATCTCCTGGTCCATCCTGGTTTCCTCCAGGGTGAGCGACGTGAGGGCCGCCATGCAGCTGGGAGGGGTGGCGGTCCTGCCCACCCTGGCCTTCTACCTCCTCTGCCTGGGTGGCATCCTGCCCCTGGAAAAATACGCGCTCGCCGGGTTCTGGGCGCTTTTGGCCTTAACCGCGCTGGGGCTCTTCCTGCTGGGAAAGCGCACCTTCGGAAGGGAAGAAATCCTCACGAGATGGAGATAACCGGACGGTGAAACCCCCAACCTGCCTCACCACGGGGTCTTGCCTTCGAACCCCGGAGACTTTTACTTCCCCGTTTCTTTCCTGTAAAGCTCTGGAAGGAATTTGGGCAGGTTCCCCATCTCTTCCAGGCAGTGCCTGTACAGGTTCTTCGCGAACTCCTCCGGAACGATGGGAGGCAGCCTGAACGTGGACCGCATCCTCGTCCCCTTCGGGGTGGCCTCGTACTGGTGCACCAGCCAGGCCATGGGTTCACCGTCCTCCCCTATGATGCTCGCCGCGATGGCGTGCGGCATGGTTATGGGTATGGGAACCTTCCCTGGGTCCTCCCAGCGGATGCGCAGCGTCATCGTCGCCTCCCCTATGTCCTCCTCGGCGACGTGGATGGCCTGCGCGTGGCCCAGCCTGGGATGGGCCTCCCACCTGAAGCCCCTGTGGTCCTTGGGATGCCAGAGCTTGTACCTCTCCGGGTCTATGTTGTACCACCACCAGTCGATCATCTCGGGGGTCACGCCCTCCAGGTCGTGGTCCACCACCACTTCCACGTACTCCCCCATCTTCCCTCACCAACACCTCACCTCTGTGATTAAAAATTATGGGCCTAAACCAACAGGACGGAGAAAACCCCCGTGAGGAAGATCCCGTCGAAGGTGCCGGCGCCGCCTATGCTGACCACCGGGGCCCCCAGTCCCTCCACCTTGTTCAGGTTCAGCAGGTCCGCCCCTATCAGCGTGCCGAGCGTTCCCGAGAGGTAGGCGAGGGGCGCGGCGTTCCCCCCTCCCAGCAGGAGGGCCACCAGGGCCGCGAAAACAGGCGGGAGGAGGGCGGGCATCACGATCCCCACCCCCCTCACGGGGCGGGCCAGCTTCCAGCAAAAGAGGGTCACCAGTCCCACGCCCAAGGGGACCCTCCAGCCCAGCTGGGACCCGAACCTCAGGAGGAGGAAGGAGGAGAGGAGGAGGGGGATGAGGGCTCCCCCCACGTTCACCGCGATCACCGTCTTCCTCTCCTCCTTGTCCGTGACCAGCACGGGGTAGAGGAAACCGTAGATTCCCCTCACCTCCACCCTCACCACCTCCTCCTCCCTCCTGAGGGTCCTCACCGGGAGATTGACCGCGCTGCCCAGCAGGGAGAGCAGGAGGAGCTGGAGGGCCAGGAAGGGTGGCAGACCCAGCCTGCGGAAGGCCTCGCCCAGCAGGAAGGGAAAGAGGAGGGCGAGGAGGACCAGGAAGAGGAAGAGGGGGAGGGCGAGGGGGAGGTAGAGGAGTCTTCTCACTCCTTCACCCGAAGAGCTCCGGTGCCCCGCCCCAGTGTTTGGGAGAGCCCCTTCCCCTTCCTACCGCTCCAGCTTCCTGCATTCTGTACCCCCCTCCACTTTCCCCCAGCCTATTAAGAAACCCATCTTTTGTATACAGATATAACAAAAACCTTAAATTCTTCTTTTTTGTATATCAAAATGAAAAATGAGAGTAGAGGATCACCTGCGAAAGCTCCAAGCCATGGAGAGCACGATGAAAAAACTGGAAGGAGAGACTGACTACGAGGCCATCGTGGAACTCTGCGTGCTCATCTCCTCCCACTACCTGAACGCGGCACTGCACAAACTGGGGGTTACGCCTCAGGACCGCGATGTGAAACACAACCGGCTGGCAGGAGAAATCAGGCGCCGCAGGGTGAAGGAGCTGCAGGGAGCGCTGGACGCCATAGACGGGCTGGAGCAGCTCAGACCCAGACATGTGTACGGCAGGGGGGGTGATGGGGAAGTGGCCGGGCGGGCCATGGCCTGGTTGGGAGAGGTGAGGAAAGCGTGTTCGCGGGTACTCGGCTGAAGGAGCTCTTCCGCTTCGGGGAAAGGGTGGGAAAGCTGTCCGGCGTGCAAGCGGTGGCGCTTTTCGGAAGCGTGGTCCGGGGGGAGAACACGGCGGAGAGCGACATAGACGTGGCTGTAGTCTATTCCAGAAAGGAGGAGCAGCTGATGAAGCGGGTGGAGGAGCTCTCCCCTCCCCGAGTCCATGTCACCCACGTCACGCCCGAAGAGCTCGAGAAAAACCCCACCCTGGCCGGGGCCCTGAGTGGGGAGGGCCTCTTGCTCTTCGGCAAGCCCTTGATCCTTCAGGCGGAGGGTCTGAGGATGAGGCCCATGATGATCATCTCCTACGACACCAGCGGTCTGAAGGTGAACTCCAGAAACAAGCTTAACCACGCACTGTACGGAAGAATCTCTCAGACCACCGTCGGGGGGAAAACCTACAGGCGCAAGTACGAGGGGCTGGCGGCCAGACCCGGCATCTCCAAGCTGGGGAAGGGGGTACTGCTGGTTCCGCGTGAGGAGGTGCCCCTCATCACGAAAACCCTAGAAACCCACGGAGCGAAGTGGAAGGAAATCCCCGTCTGGACCTACTGAGCGCTCACCCGAAGAGCTCCCGGTACCCCGCCCTCTCCGCGTCCTGGGAGAAGAGCCTGATCCCCTCCTCCGTCTTGGGGTGCCTGAGCATCCCCTTCAGGACCGAGAAGGGAACCGTGGCCACGTCCGCCCCTGCCTCCGCCACCTCCCTGACCTGTCTGGGGTGCCTGAGGCTGGAGGCTATCACCTTCGTCCTGAACCTGTAGCACCTGAGGATCTTCACGGTGATCCTCACCAGCTCCACCCCGCTCACGATGCCGTCGTTTCCCCCGGGATCCGCCAGGGCCCTCAGCTCCCCGTCCTGATAGAGGTTCCCCAGCTCCCCCTGCTTCCTCCTCACCGCCTCCTCCAGCCTGAGCCTGCTGGCCTCCCTCAGGAGGACGAAGTCGAAGTAATCGTGCTTCCCGAAGGGTATCCCCAGCCTGCTCCTCACCAGATCGTCTATCCTCCCGGCGAAGGGGCTCACGTACCTGGCCCCCGCCTTCGCCGCGAGCAGGGCCTGCTCAGGCGTCATCACGAGCGTGGCGTTGGTGGGGATCTTGAGCTTGGAGAGCTCCCTGAGGGCCTTCAGCCCCTCCTCCAGCTTTCCCTCACCCGTGGAGGTGCAGACGGGGATCTTGATCACCACGTTCCTGGCCACGGGGTTGAACTTCCTGTAGAGGATCCTGGCCTCCTCCACCATCTCCTCCGCCCTCAGTCCCATCACCTCAAGGCTCACGGGCTTCCCCCTGCCCGCCAGTCTGCAGACCTCCCTCACGTGGGCCTCCAGCGACTCCGACTTCTCCTCCTCCATCGCCGCCCTCAGGAGGGAGGGATTGGTGGTCACGCCGTCCACCACCCCCCAGCCCATTGCCTCCCTGATCTCCGAGAGCTTGGCGGTGTCCACGAAGAGCTGCATCCTTCCTCCTTCTCCCGGCCCTCTTTAAAACCTGTTTCCCTGAAACGGGCTCAAGGCTCGAAGAAATAGACTCCTCCCGCTGTGTCCCCGACCACCACTCGCCAGTTGGAGAAGACTCCCACGGAATCTGGATAGGTGAGAAACGAAACGGTATACCCCCAGAGAGGGTTTCCTCTCTCGTCGAAGAAGTAAAGTCTCCCGTCCATGTCCCCCGCGGCGAGGCCGCCTCCATACAGGGAGATGCAGGCTATGGGACCCGTGGTACGAACCCATTCCGGCGTCCCCTTCTCCGTGGTGAAGAGGTAGATTTTTCCCTCGAACCTTCTCTCCGCCGCTATCTCGTACATCTCGCCCGCCGCCAAGTAGTATCCCCCGACAACGCTCACATCCCGAACTTGGCCCACCGTCCGGTAGCTCCAGAGAGGAACGTTCTCCAGCCTGGAGAAGAGGCGAATCCCGCTGTGACACCCCGCCGCAAGATAGGTCCCATCCCCACTTGAGTCGAGGGAGAAAACTGTGTCCAGCCCCTCCAGCTCGTAAGTCCAGAGGGGCGAGGAGGAGTCTCTGGAGAAGAGGAAGATGGTTCGGCGTTCTTCGTTCTGGAGGAAGACCGCCACATACTGACCGTTCCTGGAAAGGCTCAGCAAGGGCGCGGAGCTGCCCATCGAACCCAGCTTCCGCGTCCAGAGGAGCCTGCCGTCCCCGGAGAAGAGGTAGAGGGTAGCCTCACCCTCCGACACCCCCACGGCCGCCGCCGTCTCCCCCCTCCTGCTGAGGCCCACGGGACAGGGGTAGTAGCCCACATCGTAGCTCCAAACCTCACGCCCTGAGGAGTCCAGGAGGAAGAGGCGAGGATTGGAGCCGGGGAGGCCAGAAGCCAAGACGAGAGAGCCCTCGGGGCTGATCGCCGCCGATCCGATGCGATCCTTGGTCCAAAGGGGCCTGTTCTCATCCCTGGAGAAGAAATACAGTGAATGTCCTGCGCTCCCCTCATCGGCCACGACCACGAAGTGGGGACCCTCCTCCGCCACCTTCACCTCCTTGATTACGCCGGGGATCCGGTAGACCCAGCGGGGGGGAAGGGAGGTTTCCGCCAAAACGGTGGGAGAGGAAACCAAGCCCTTTTCGGGCCACCTCACCGTTTCCCTCCAGTCGCTGGCCTCGAAGTAATAGGTGTGGGGACCTAAATCTAGGGAAGTGGTGGTCCACTCGTACCGGTAGAGGGCGCCCGTTTTGTAGTTCCCTCCCACCCATTTCATCTCCAAGGGACGGTTGTCGATGACGCATCTCACGTACTTCGGAGGGTCACCTTCTTCATCCGAGTAAACGACCTCGTAGACTACGGTGGTATCCAGTCCCACGCTCGGAGGAGGTCCGGTTCTCTGGTGGAGATGCGGCGGGGTGTTCGGGCCGGAGGGAGGGATTCCCTCCCCTGAACCCGTAGCCAGGGGTGTCCTCCATCTGCAGAGGGTGGTGGACCAGTCCCCAACATCGAGCCACTCGGTCAGCATCCCTAGACAAACCCCTCCCTCCACATCGAACCCCGCTTTCAGCGACCAGTTTTCCAGGTTGGAAGTCTCCAGTTCCAGAAGGGGTTTGAGGGAAAGATAGGGGCCCGCCGTGTTATAGAAGTACGCACCCATCTCGAAGTCCAAGTAGGGTTGAGCATAGGCCATCCCCTCCATACAGGGACCGCTGCGGGAGAAAGAGGGTTTGACCTCCGCCACCGGACCCCACCCTCCCTCCTTTGTCCACTGGACCCCCAGCTTGAAGGTGGTGGAGGAGGTCATGCTGGCCCGGAGTGAGAAATCCCCCCTTGTCCCCACCTCCAGGCCCCCGCTCACGGTTGCCTTCAAATTCACCACCACCGGAACGTTGAAGAGCAGGCAGAAAACCGGATAATTCCACTCGTATATCTCTTTGCTCCAGTCATGGGAAAGTTCCCCCTGGATGTTCCAATCCAGAGCGAGGGAGAGGGAAGGGTCTACCTCCGCGTAGGCTCTGAACACCTGCAACTTTCCCTCCTCGAAGTCCCACTCCACCACCCAACTCAGGCCCAACCCCACGGAGCCCGTGACACCGGCTTCGGCCGAGACCCCTCCGGAGGAAAAACGGAAGGGTAGGTTGAGGGGGAAAGAAAACCTTGCACCCTCCTCCCAGCAGAAGTCGCTCTCCTCCCCTCCCTCCTCTTCTGCTTGGGGGAGGCTCTCCGTTCCTGGGAGCGAGTATTTGACGGTGAAGCTCCTGTATTCTTGCAGGGAAAGGAGGAGGTCGGGGGTGATTTCCCGAGGTGGTTTCTCCGTCACCACCACCCTCTCCGTCAACCTGAGCTCCGAGCCCTGAAGGTCGAGACGGGTTTCCCTGTAGTTCCCTCCTCCGAAGTCTACCCTCCACTTCTTACCCGAAAGTTCCCCACCGTTGGCCAAAATGGCCCCCTCTGGCAACTTTATGGGAAGGGTGGTGACACGCTCCATCTTCTGATCCTTCTCCGGCATGGAGCTGAGCATCAGCTGCATGAACATCATCTGCCCCAGGATGAAGCTTACCCCATCTCTCTTCCCCCTCCTCAGGCCCATCTCCATCTCCCATAGGTTCTCCGAGGGATTGAACCTGGAAGCCCGCAGGACCGAGGCCTCGGTCGAAATCCTCACCCTGTTCTCCCCGCTCCACTCCACCTCGAAGAGAGAAGGAACCGCTTCCATCCCGCTGAGAGCCTCGTACTCTTCCAGGGCCCCCTCTCCCAGCATTTTCCTGAAATTCTCCCCACCCACCCTATGCTGTAACTCGTGGTAGAGGCTGAAGAGAGGGCCCTCCGTCGTCGTGGAAAGCTCCAGAGAAGCCCCGCCGTTCTCGTAGAGACGTACCTCCCCCTCTCCCCGCACCACATAGACCTCGGCACCAGCCCCCCGGAAAAGCAGGAAGCCCGAGAGAGCCACCGTCAGGAAAAGGATGGGGAGAACAACCGCAACGAGCCTACGCATCTCCAACGCACTTTCACCCAAAATTTATATCTCACGATGAGGGGAGAAGGGTGCCTCAAGGAATCTTCCAAAACTGAAGCATTTTCCTCAGCCCTTCCTCCAGCGTGACCCCGGCCTCGAACCCCAGCACCTCCCTCGCCTTCCTCACGTCCGCCACGCTCCTCTTGATGTCCCCCCTCCTGGGTGCGCCGTGGACGGGCTTGACCCCCTCCCTGCCGGCGAGCCTGAGCAGGAGGGAACACAGCTCGAGGATGCTGGTCTCCCTCCCCGTCGCTATGTTCAGCACCTGACCCGGTGCCTTCGGAGAACTCAAGGCGAGGAGGTTGGCCCTGGCCACGTCCTCCACGTACACGAAGTCCCTGGTCTGATCCCCTCCCCCGTGGATGAGGGGGGGAAGGTCCTTCCTGAGCCTTTCCAGGAACCTGACGATCACTCCGGCGTACTCGCCGCCGCCCTGCCTGGGGCCGTACACGTTGAAGTACCTCAGACAGACCGTTTCCAGGCCCCTTTCCCTGAAGAACCTCAGGCACTCCCACTCCGCGCCCAGCTTGGACTCCGCGTAGGGAGAGAGAGGCGAGAGGGGATGATCCTCGCCCACGGGAAGGTACCTGGGCTCCCCGTAGACGGAGGCCGAGGAGGCGTAGACGAACCTTTTCACCCCCTTCCTCACGCAAGCCTCCAGCAGGTTGAGGGTTCCCTTCTGGTTCACCTCCCTCACGACCTCCGGTCGCTCGAAGGAGAGGGGCACGCTCACCACTGCGGCCTCGTGGATCACCGCCCCAGCGCCCTCCAGCGCCTCCTCCACTGCCCTCGGGTCCCTGACGTCCCCCCTCACCAGCCTGAAGGAAGGATTCCCCTTGTGCGCCTCCAGGTTCTCGGGCCTCCCCGAGGAGAAGTCGTCCAGCACCGTCACTTCATATCCCTGCGAGAGGAGGAGGTCCACGGTGTGGGAGCCTATGAACCCCGCCCCTCCCGTCACCAACACCCTCACACCACCACCCTCCTCCCCGCTAGGTAGTCCGTGAGTTTCAACCTTCCGTTTTCCTCCTCGAACGTGATGCCCTCGCAGGAGAAGAGGGAGTTCAGCTCCTCCACCGACTTACCCCAGGAGGGAACGACGGAGGCCAAGTGCCTGAGGCGGAGGAAGCGCTCCCTCGCCTCCACCTCCAGCCCCAGCCCGAAGAGCCTGGGCCCCTCCCTGTGCTCGAAGGAGGCCGGTGCCCACACCCTCACCTCCACGCTCCCGTCCGGCCTCCAGAGGAAGAGCACGTTCTCGACCTCGGGAACCGTCACGCTGACGCTCGGATACCCCCAGCCGGCGGAAATCCTGGCGTTCAGGGAGGAAAGAGCGGCCCTTTCCACCTCCTCTTCCCCTCCCCCGCTCCTCCCCGCGGTGTACATCCCGGAGAGGACCGCGCTCTCCAGCTCCCCCTCCAGCTCTCCCCTCACGCTCAGGAAGACGGAGCGGGTGAAGTCGGAGGCCAAGAGGGTTCTGGCCGTGTTCACCTCGCCCTCCCAGCGGCGGTGGAAGGTCCAGAGGGCCGCCCAGGAGCAGAGGATCAGGAAGATCGCGAAGACCGCCACCGTCTCCGCCGCCCCCCTACGGTCCAAGCAGCCTCACCTCCACCCCCACCGTCACCAATCCGGTCGGGGTGGCAAGGGTCAGGGCCCCCCTCCGGCGCGCCAGCTCCCTCTCCCCCCTTCCGGCCTCCGCCCTCCAGATACCGTTTTCCGCTCGGAGCTCCAGCTTGATTCCCAGGTTCTCCGGACAGAGGAATCCCAGCACCCCTTCCAGGGAGGAGCGGAGCTCGTTCTCACCAACGGTGGGATCTTCCAGCAAGAGCACCTCGGCCGCCGCCCTCAGGTAACTCACCCCCGGGACGACCTCGGAGAGCTCCAGAGTGCGGTAGAGTTGCTCCGCCCTGAGCTCCGCGTATCTGGCCGAGGAGAGACCGAAGGAGGACGAGGAGAGGTAGAGGACGCCCGAGGCAGCGAGGAGGAGGAAGAACATGGAGGCTATGGAGAGGAGGTCGGCCATCCCCCTCATGCCCACCAGGCCTCCAGCCCCATTTTTCCGGGAACGGGGCGGTCCTCGAGCAGGGAAACGGGGGCGGTCAGGATGCACCTCTGCCTTGCCTGGGGAGGGGAGGGACCGAAGGGGCCCCACCTCCTCCCCCCAGCATCCTCTACCCAGACCCTGAACTCCACCTCCCTCTCCCCCACCCTCCTCCTGAAGTCGAGGGAGGGAAGCCCGGAGGGATCCACCAGGTAGGGCGCTCCCGCCGACAGCTCCTGCGCGCAGAGGCGGGTGAGGAGGGAACAGGAGGAGTCGGCCAGGACCTCGGCCCCCGCCAGCTCCTCCACCCTGAGGTAGGAGAAGGCCAGGAGGAGGCTGAAGGAGAGGAGGAAGAGGGAGGCGAAGAGCAACCTGAGGAGCTTGGGGCTCATATCTCCCTCACCACCACCTCCCAGCCAGAGGGGCCGTTCTCCAGCCTGAGCTCCAGCCTGCACCTCCCCGTGAAGGGCCCCGCCTCCCTTACGGGATATCCCACCTCCAGGTTCTTCCCCGCCAGCTCGGCCCTCCCGTTTTCGAAGAAAAGCGCCTGGTCCTCGGGCAGGTCCAGGTCCACGGTCTGAGGGTTTCCCGTGGCCTTCAGGACCTCCAGCGCCTCCTTGAGGGAGAGAAGGGCCTCCTCCGCGCTGGCCTCGGAGGAAAGGGAGGTGAGGAGCTGGACCCCCACCAGCAGGACCAGCAGCACGAAGGAGGAAAGGAGGACCAGGGCGGCCAGCCTCAGCACTTCCATGCTACTCCAGCTTCAGCTCGAGGGGACAGGAGCGCTCGGTCCCGTCCTCCCCCCTGGCCCTGAGCGTGAGGGTCACGGTGGTGGGGGAAGCGGAGGGGCTCACCCTGATCACCAGGGTGGAGTAGAAGTCCGGCACGCTCGAGGAGGGGTTGAACTGGAGGGAGACCCCCGTGAGGGAGGGCGAGGCGGAGAGGGAGACCGTGCGGTCGTAGCCCGCTATCCTAGTCACGGAGACCCTGACCGTGGCCTCGTTCTCCCCGTTGTCCGGGATTCCCACCGCGAGGGAGGAAGGCTCGACGGAGAGCTGGAAGGCCGTGGAGGAGGTGATGCCCCTGCCAAGCTGGGTGTAGAGGGCCACGCCTATGGTCAGGGCCAGGCCGAAGAAGATCACCCCGGCCAGGAGCTTCATCACCAGGGGCTCCACCCCCCTCTGCCCGAGGCTCATCCTCTCACCGAACTTTTTCTTTAACCCCCACATGATTTAAAAAGTGGTGGGATGAGGCTACCCGGTCCCAGAATGGGGACATGATGGGTCCTATTCCTCGAGTGGGACTTGCCCGAACTAAAGGGAGTCAAAATCTCTAACGCGGTAAACACCTTTTCCCAAAAACTCGAGAATCCCATTGTCCCTCAGCACCTGAAGCTGCTGGCGGATTTTGGGGCGGACATGCTTGTTCGTGGGGTGAAGTCCGGCCAATTTGTCTTCAAATGCGTACACGTCGGCGAGCGTGAACTCCCTTTTCTTCAACTCCCTCACGCAGGCGAGTACATCAGCCAGCCAACCACGGGAATGAGAGGTCCAATCGCGAAGAAATGAAAACCTGCTCCACCTTTCCCTGACTTTCCAGACAGGGATCTCCTGCCCGTTCTCTATGATAGCGATCCGTGCATCTTGAGGGAGGTTCCCGAGCAAAATGTTCGAACCAACCCATCCATGTCTCCTCGCACTATCGGAGAGCGGCTTCCGACGCTCGACTATTGATTCTGTGATGAAGTGCCCAGGCACCAAGAAGAGATCCACCACTCTCAACGCCTGAGAATCATACCGGAGAAAGAAGAAATTCGGGACGGTCCCCGTGCGTATAGCTCGCAGCTTGGGCTCGTAGGCAGAGTTGCTGATTTTTTTCCCGAAGGGATGGGCCTGGCTTTTGAGCTGGTAGCGTTCATCGCATGAAGGACAGGTGAAATCCACGACGGGCTCCCCCTCCGGGGTGGGGGAGAGAGAATCTGAGGTGCAAGCTGGGCAGTAGAGATTCTCCCTAGCCCAAGTCTGGGTCAAAACCCGCGCCCGTTGTGAGGAACTCTTGTAGCATGCAGCTACCTCGGGCTTCAAACTCAGTTCCAACCCCACACCAGCGACCTTCGTTGAGTGATCTAAAAAATCTTGGCGGACGCCGCGCCAAAACCGCCTGAAACCACGGGATCGTCCTTAAATAGTTCTTGCGGAACGATCGGATCGTGAAGGAGCCTCCCTTGCTGAAGGGAAGGGTTAGGAGGGTAGAACCATCCTCACATGCAGAAGCCAGGGAACTGGATAGCGGGGACGAATACCTCTGGAGGGCCACGAGAGTAGACCTCGAAACCATGTCCCTCGTGGTGGTGGAGTGCGCACATCCCAACGTGGGCTACTACGAGGAGATGTGCCTCTTCATCAGCACCATGCACTACCCAGACTGGGAATGTGTACCCCTCTCCGAGTTCTGGCCCCAGTGGAAGGATGTTAAAAACTTCGTGAGGAGCTTTCCGGCTTTCAAGAGGCTCTTCGAACCCAGGGACTGGAAGGGGGAAATCCTGGGGAAAATCTTCCTCGAGTCCCCATCTCCCAAAACTTAAGGGATACATCCTCCTTAAGGAGAGGATGCTGGAGGAGCTGGCGCCCGGGATTTACTTCGTGGAGGGGGAGAACCGGGGAAGGTATCCCTTCTCCCATTCCCTCCTCCTGAAGGGAAGGTCCCGCACGGCCCTCATAGACACGGGCATAGGGCCCGAAAGGGCGAGGGAGCTGGCCGGGAGGGAGAGGGTGGATCTCCTGCTGGTGAGCCACGGGCACGAGGACCACTTTCCCCAGAACCGCCTCTTCGAGGGGGCCAGGGTGTGCTGCCACAGGGAGGACGCGCCGGCCGTGAGGTCCGTGAAGAGGCTGGAGGCCCTCTACGGCTGCCCCAACGAGGAGATAGGGAACGGCATGATGGAGTTCCTGGTGGGCATGTTCGACCTCCAGGACTCCAGAGTTGACTCGGAACTGGAGGGGGGAGAGGTTCTCGACCTGGGGGGGCTGGAGGTGGAGGTCCTGCACACTCCCGGACACTCAGCGGGCCACTGCTGCTTCTGGGTCCCCTCGGAGCGGCTGGTCTTCCTGGCCGACATGGACCTCACCTCCTTCGGTCCCTGGTACGGTTGCGTGGACTCGAACATCGACCAGTTCCTCTCCTCCCTGGAGAAAGTGAAGGAGCTCCCCGCTGAGCTAGCGGTTACCAGCCACAAGGGGGTGGTGAGGGGGAGGGAGGAGATAAGGAGGAGGCTCGAGGAGTACGGGGGGAAGATCGAGGAGAGGGAGAGGAAGCTGCTCGCGTTCCTGGAGGAGGAAAGAACCCTGAAAGAGATAGTGGACGCGGCCCTCATCTACGGAAGGTTCCCCGAGCCACAGGTCTTCTACAGGCTCTTCGAGAGGATGATGGTGGAGAAGCACCTGAGGAGGATGGAGGAGAGGGGAGAGGTGGTGAGGACGGAAAAGGGCTTCAGGAGGGCCTAGCCTCCTGACCCTCTATCCACTTTCCCCCCTTTCCGTAGACTTCCTTCTTCCAGATGGGAACCTCCCTCTTCAGCCTGTCCATCAGCCTGGGCAGGAGGGAGAAGGCCTCCTTCCTGTGCCTGGAGGCGATGACCACGTAAAGGGCCTCCTCCCCGGGCTCCAGGTCCCCCACCACGTGATGGACGGAGACCTCCAGGATCCCCTCCCTCTTCTCCCCCTCTTCCGCTATCTCCCGCAGGGAACGCAGGGCCTCCTCCTCCGCGCACTCGTAGTGAAGGTGCCTCACCCTTCTCCCCTCCTCCGATTTTCCCCTCACCACACCCACGAAGCAGGTGAAGGCCCCCGCCTTTCCCCCCCACCTCCTTCTCATCCTGCGGAGGAGGAGCTCGAGGCTCACCTCACCCTTTCCGTGAAGACCCACGTCGGCCAAGCCCACCACCGCAAACCGGACAGCCGGGGTTCCTCCTGACCTCCACCTCCTCGAAGGTCATGCCCTTCCCCTCGAAGAGCAGGAGTCTGCCCACCAGGGGTTTCCCCACCCCCGTGAGGAGCTTTATAACCTCCATGGCCTGCAGGCACCCCATCACCCCCGCCGTGGCCCCCAGCACGGGAAAAACGGGCTTCGGAGGAGGGGGCTCGGGGATCAGGCACCGGAGGCAGGGACCCTCCCCCGGAAGCACCGTGAGGAGCTGTCCGGTGAGGCCCTCGACCGCCGCGTGCACGAAGGGAACCCCCTTCCTCACGCAGTGGGAGTTCACCAGGTACCTGGTCTCGTAGTTGTCAAGCCCGTCCACCACCACGTCCCCCCTCAGGACCCTCCCCGCATTTTCCTCCGTGAGCCTCTCCCCCACCACCTCCACCCTCACCTCCGGGTTGAGCTCCCCGAGCTTCTCCGCCGCGGACTCCGCCTTGGGCCTCCCCACGTCCCTGGTCCAGTGGAGGACCTGCCTGTTCAGGTTGCTCTCCTCCACCCTCTCAGAATCCACCAGCGTGATCCTCCCCACCCCAGCCGCTGCCAGGTACAGGGAGGAGGGACAGCCCAGTCCCCCCAGCCCCACCACCACCGCGTGCGCCCTCCTCAGCCTCCTCTGCGCCTTCTCCCCGAAGCCCGGGATGAGCACCTGCCTGCTGTACCTCTCCTCCACCTTCTTACTCTCTCCTCCCTCCCAAAAAGCCGGAGGGAGGGCTAAACCGGCATATACCCAGGGAAGAATGGCGGGCCCGGTGGGATTCGAACCCACGATTTGCAGCTTAGGACGCTGCCGCCGTATCCTGGCTTGGCCACGGGCCCCACCATACTCCCCCTTCCCCGTTTTTAGGATTGCGTGCCTCCTCGGTAGAGTTAAATAAGAGGAGTGAAAAGGAGGGAGGTGAAACCTTGGCCTACCAGACCATTATAGTGGAGAAAAAGGACGGAGTGGCCAAAATTACCCTGAACCGACCGGAAAGGATGAACGCCATCAACCCGACCATTGCCACGGAAATCAGGGACGCCATGGAGGAGATCAAGAAGGACGACAGCGTGAAGGTGGTGGTGATCACGGGGGCTCCCAGGATAAAGGAGAAGGAGGGGAAGAAGGAGATAAGGTACGTGTTCTCGGCGGGGTGGGACATGTCCGAGGCCGCGCCCCTTCCCTTCTCCCTGACCGACTACATCCAGGACTACGAGAAGCCGGTGATAGCCATGGTCAACGGGTTCGCCCTGGGGGGAGGGAACGAGATCGCCCTGGCCTGCGACTTCATCTTCGCCTCCGAGAACTCCGAGCTGGGGCAGCCTGAGATCGTCAGGGGCTTCCTTCCCGGGTGGGGCGGAACCCAGAGGCTTCCCAGGAGGATCGGTCTGCCCAAGGCGAAGATGCTGATCCTCACCGGGAAGACCCTGAGCGGAAAGGAGGCGGAGCGCATAGGCATGGTGGACGTGTGCGTGCCCATGGAGAAGCTGGAGGAGACGGTGATGGAGTTCGCGAAGGACCTGGCGAAGAAGGCACCGCTGGCCGTCAAGAAGATCAAGGAAGTGATGAACAAGGGGATGGAAACCGACCTGAAGTCTGGCCTGAAGCTGGAGGAGGAAGCGCTTAACTTCCTCACCCAGACGGAGGACTTCCAGGAAGGGCTGATGGCCTTCCTGGAGAAGAGAGAGCCCGTGTGGAAGGGAAGGTAGAACCTTCCCCTTCCCCTTTCTTTTTTTGGCTTCTGCGCCATTACCGGGCGCCTCCCCTCGCTCATCCTCCTCCCCCGGAAGAAGGCCAAGGCGGTAGGATTAAAAGGAGGTCTGGAGTATTCCCAACGTGAACGTGCTTGAGGCCATAAAGGGGAGGAGGTCCGTCCGCAAATACCTCCCCAGGGAAGTGGAGGAGGAAAAACTCAGGGAACTTCTGGAGGCGGCGCGCTGGGCGCCCTCCTGGGCCAACACCCAGTGCTGGGAGTTCATCCTGGTGAAAGACCCCTCCACCAAGGAAAAGCTGTCCGAGACCCTGCCCCCGGGCAATCCCGCCAGGGAAGCGGTGAGGACGGCCCCCGTGGTGGTGGTGGCGTGCGGGCGAACGGGAGTCTCAGGCTTCTACAAGGGAAAGGCGGTGACGGACAAGGGCGACTTCTATCTCTTCGACGTGGCCCTGGCCCTCCAGAACCTCTGCCTGGCCGCCCACGCGCTCGGCCTGGGGACGGTCCACGTGGGGTACTTCGACAGCCAGGCGGCGGAGAGGCTCCTGGGGGTGCCGGAGGGGGTGAAGGTGGTGGAGCTGGTGCCCGTGGGCTACCCCGCCGAGGAGCCCAGGGCCCCCCGCCGGAAGGAACTCTCGGAAATCGTGCACCGGGAGAGGTACGGGCAGAGGGGGTAAGGGAGTGACCTTACCCGCGGTGGAAACCAGGGACCTGAAGAAGATTTACCAGCTGGGGAAGGTGCAAGTCCCGGCGCTGAGGGGAGTGACGGTGAAGTTCTTCCGGGGGGAGATGGCGGTGATCATGGGGCCCTCCGGGTCGGGAAAGACCACCCTGCTCAACCTCATAGGCACCTTCGACCGACCCACCAGCGGAAGGATCTACATCGACGGGCAGGACCTGACCAGGATGGGGGAGAGGGAGCTGACCCGACTGAGGAGGGAGAAGATAGGGTTCGTGTTCCAGTTCTACAACCTCATCCCCGTCCTCACCGCCTTCGAGAACGTGGAGCTCCCCATGCTCATCTCCGGGAAGCCCAGGGAGGAGAGACGGAGGAGGACGGAGGAGCTGCTGGAGCTGGTGGGGCTCTCCCAGAGGGGTCACCACCGTCCGGACGAACTGAGCGGCGGGGAGCAGCAGAGGGTGGCCATAGCCAGGGCGCTGGCCAACAGACCCTCCATCGTGCTGGCGGACGAGCCCACCGGAGACCTGGACACGAAGACAGGGAGGGAAGTGGTGGAGGCCCTGAGGAGGGCGGCGAAGGAGGAGGAAGTGGCGGTGATCGTGGTGACGCACGACCCCGCCGTGGCGGAGAGGGCGGACAGGGTGCTGAGGATAAGGGACGGCAGGATCGTGAAGGAAGTGAGGAACAGGGGGAGGTAGCCTGTCCCTCCTTAAAATTCCCCTCCGCAGCTTCCCCAGGAGAAAGGCCAGGAACCTTCTGACCGCCCTGGCGGTGGCGGTGAGCGTATCCCTCTTCATCGGGGTGAACCTGGCCACGGAGAGCGCCTCCCAGGCCTTCGAGGACTACCTGGAGAGGGGATGGGGGGAAACCGACCTCATCGTGACCTACGGCTCGCCCTCCCCCTTCGGGCAGGACAACCTCTCCCTCCTGGAGAACGTGGAGGGCATAGAGGGCGTGGCCAGGGCCCTGAGCCTGGCCGCCTTCATGGAGGGGGACCCGGGAGGGGTGATGGAGGCCAGGGGGGTGGACCCCTCCGAATACTACTACCTGGGCCTGCTGGAGGCCATCTCCGGAGAGGGGAAGCTGGGTGGAGAGAACGTGGTGATCACGAGGGCGCTGGCGGAGAACTACGGGCTGAGGGCGGGTGACTGGTTCACCGCCAGCCTGGTGAGGAGCGAGGCGGAGAACGGGGAGCTGCACTCCTTCAGGGTGTCGGGCATCTACGACCCCAAGGAGAGGGTGGAGTTCAACCAGAGGTACTTCTTCGTCTCCCTGGAGGAGCTGCAGAGGCTCTCGGGAAGGGAGGGGAAGCTCTCTTCCCTCTGGATCAAGCTTCAGCGCTTCGAGGACACCACCAGGGTGAGGGACCGGTTGAAGGAGCTCTTCGGCCCTGAGTTCGAGGTACACGCCCCCAAGATAGAGGCCGTGGAGGTGATGAGGAGGCAGACCGCCAGCTTCAGGCAGGGGCTCGACGCCATGGTGGTGGTCTCCCTGGTGGTTTGCCTCTTCCTGGTGTTCAACACCATGTTCATCAACGTGAGGGAGAGGATAAGCGAGATAGGCATCCTGCGGTCGGTGGGGTCCTCCGGCCCGCAGGTCTTCTCCGTGTTCTTCACCGAGAGCTTCCTGCTGGGCGCGGCGGGTGTCTCCCTGGGGATCCTCCTGGGCCTCCTGCTGGGCAGGGGCTTCCTCCTCCTCTTCCTGGGCGTGGAAGGGATGGGGGGAGGGCTCTCCTTCACCCTCTCCCCCACGGTGCTCCTGCAGGGGGCCCTGGCGGGGATGATGGCGGTGCTCGGAGGGGCCTTCTACCCCTCCCTGGCCGCGTGCAGGGTGACGGTGGACCAGGCCCTCCGCCCGGAGATGAGGAGAGAGGAAGTGAAACGGGGGAGACTGCTGCTGGCCGGGTCCTTCCTCTTCCTCCTGGGCTCCTCCCTTCAGCTGGGCTGGCTCCCCTCCCCCACCCCGGGGCTGGACTTCTTCATCATGGCGGTGGGTGCCATCATCCTGGCCGCCCTCCTCCTGAGCTTCTCCTCCTCCAAGCTCTCCGGAGTCGGAGGGGTGGGGAGGCTGGTTTCCAGAAATCTGGGGAGGAAGGTCATGCGGACGGCGGTGTGCTTCGGGATCGTGGGGATGAGTCTGAGCTTTGTGGTGATGCTGGGTGGCCTGAAGACGGGAATCAGGGGCGCCATGGAAGAAAGCGTGAGGGAGTCGCTGGGGGCTGACCTCATCCTTATCTCTGAGAGGAACCTGCCCCTGGGGTTCGCCGACAACCTGAGGGCGATGGAGGGGGTAAGGGAGGTGGTCCCGACCAGCATCGTCTATCCTGGGACCAGGTGCCTGGAGCCCTCCGCCAGGTCCATAGGCATCTTCGTGGTGGATCCCGAGACCCTCCCCAGGGTGATAAGGCAGGAGTTCGTGGACCCGCCCGGTCTCTCGCCCGACGAGGCCTACCGGCAACTGTCGGAGGACCCCAGGACCCTCATCCTTCCCAAGCACCTGGCGGAGGAGCTGGGGGTGAGGGCGGGGGAGAACCTCACCCTGGAGACCTGGAGGTTGACGGAGATGGGAACGATCCCGGGGAAGGAGAACTTCAGGGTGGTGGGCATCTTCACCGGGGCGGTCCTGGAGCACGTGTGGATAGGGAGCCACCCCCTCTCCGAGTCCGCCGTGGCCAGCTTCCTCACCCAGGACGAGTACTTCTACCCCGCCTGGGGAAGGGGCAGGGCCTGGGGCTTCCTGGTGGAGGTGGAGGAGGGCTTCGACCCCTCGGAGGTGAGGGAGAGGGTGGACCGGGAGTACCCCGACTGCGGCTTTTCCTCCCACTCCATCACCCACCAGGAGATCCTGGACTACGCCAGGGAGAGCATAGACAGGGTGTTCTACATCCTCTTCGCCGTCCTCTACTTCTCCGTCCTGATAGGGGCGATAGCCATAGCGGTGGTGATGCTCATGAACGTGACGGAGAGGAGGAGGGAGATAGGCATCCTCCGCTCCCAGGGGATGAGCGGGCTCCAGGTCCTCCTGATGTTCCTGGAAGAGGCGGTGGTGGTGGGGCTGGTGGGCCTGGGCATAGGGCTGGTCTGCGGCCCCATCCTCCTCAAGGGCACGGTCTCCTCCATGTCCTTCGCCGGGTTCACCGTGGAGATGGTCCTCCCTCTGGAGGCTCTCCTCCACGCCTCCCTCCTGGCCCTCGCCGCGGCCATCTTGGGGGGCCTTTACCCCTCCTACAGGGCCTCCAGGATGACCATAGTGGACTCCCTGAGGAGATAGGAAAACCTCCGGTGTCCACAACCTTTAAATCACGCGCATGAGAAAAAGGATGCAAATGGAGGTTCAGACCCTTTCCCAGCTTCCGAGGAGGGCGGCGGAGGAGTTCGGGGATAAACCCTTCCTCCTCTATCCCTCCCTTCTAACCTTCAGGCAGCTGGACGCGGAGTCTGACAAGGTGGCTTCCGGTCTGGCGGAGCTGGGGGTGGGGAAGGGGGACAGGGTGGCCCTCTACCTCTGGAACCGGCCGGAGTTCGTCTACGCCCTCTTCGGGATCCTGAAGGCCGGTGCGATAGCGGTACCCATTGATCCCGCCTTCAGGGAGAGGGAGGTGCGCACCCTCCTGACCGACTCGGGGGCCAAGGCAATTTTCCTGGAGGAGGCCACTTCCACCGTGGTGCAGAACGTGAAGGAGGAACTACCCGAGCTGGTGCACCTCATCTCCGTCACCGGAGAAGGGGGGACGACCAGCCTCAAGGAACTCGAGAAGCCCTCTCCTCCTCCCTCCGTGCAGCCTTCCCCGGACGACCCTGCCGTTATCATGTACGCCGCCAGAGAGAGGGGGTACCTGGGGGCGGTGCTCACCCACGCCAATCTTCTCTCCGTGATCAGGCGCCTCGCCACCCCCGAACTCTCCTTCGGCAAGCCCGAGGACAGGGTGGCCCTCCTCCACCTGATGTACTCCGTCTTCAGCCTTGACGAGCTCTTCCTCTCCCTCTACCTGGGCAACTCCGTGGTGCTGGAGAAGAGCTTCGACATCGAGGTCTTCCTCTCCCACGTGGAGCAGCTCTGGGTCTCCAAGGTCCTCCTCCCGATGACCAACATCATGCTCCTCACGGACCTCCCCAACGTGATCACCAAGTACGACCTTTCCTCCCTCCGCTTCGTCTGCAACGTGGAGGAGGCCTACAACAGGGAGGTGGCGGAGGAGTTCCAAACCCTCACGGGGGTTCCGGTGATCAACTCCTACGGGCTTGCCGAGGCCTCAGGCTTCGTGAACCTCCCCAGGGTGGGGGGAGAGACCCCGCCTGGCTCGCTGGGCCCCGCCCTGGGAGTGGAGGAGAAGGTGGTGGACGAGCAGGGAAGGGAGGTGGAGCCTGGGAAGGTGGGGGAGCTGGTGGTGAGGGGCCCTCAGGTGATGAAGGGATACTGGAACAAGCCTGAGGAAACGGCCAGGGTCCTGAAAGACGGATGGCTCCACACGGGGGACCTCGCGACGATGGATAGCGGAGGGAACCTGGAGCTGGTGGGAAGGAAGAAGAGAATGATCAAGTTCAGGGGCTTCGGCATCTCCCCCGAGGAGGTGGAGGGGGTGCTCAAGGAGCACGAGGCGGTGATGGACGCCGTGGTGGCTGGAAAACCCGGACTGGCGGGCGGCGAAATCCCGGTGGCCTTCGTGGCACTTAAACAGGGAATGAAAACCACGGCGGGTGAGCTCATGAGGTGGGTGGAGGAGAGGCTGGCCCCCTTCAAGAGGGTCAGGGAAGTGGAGTTCGTTCCCCTCATTCCCAGGGACAGGCTCCAGGAGTTCATCCAGAGGATGACCAGCAGGAGGAGGAGGTAGTGTCGGAGCACCTGGAGGGAGTGAAGAGGATCCTCAGCAAGGAAGCTTTCGAGGACTTCCAGCGCAGGGTCCAGCCCGTCCTCTCCATGAGGGAAGAAATAGCCAGGAAGTTCAGGGACGTCTACCCCCGCGGGCACGAGCACCTGGCCCCCGAGGGCTTCTGCGTGGATCCCTGGATGGTCGTTTGGATGAGGGAAAGGGGCGGCCTGGACCTGAAGACCTGGCGCAGGCTGGAGTACGAGGAGTTCATAGAGTGGGCCCACCGCAACTTCTACGCCATCTCCCTGTGCCAGGAGGCCCTCTCCAAAAACCTCTCCCCCGCCGAGGCCATAGAGGCCAGGTGGCTCTGCCATCTGGCCCAGCCCCCCGCCTACCTGGTGAGGCCCGACCTGGGGTTCGCCAGCATGAAGTACCTGTACGGCGAGTACGCCACCACCCTCTGGCTGCACGTGGACTACTGGACGGGTGAGTTCGACTGGATAGAGGGCTTCCACAACGAGAAGGGGGTGCCCACCCAGTACTGGCTGGTGGGCACCAGCGAAGAAATTGCCCAGCACTTCGACGAGACGGACCGCGAGAAGCTCCTCACGCCCAGCGAGAGCGTGGCCGCGCCCAAGGACGTCACCTACCAGCTCGCCCTCAGGGATCCCACCACCGGGATAAGGATGAGGGACCTCCCCAAGCACATGCCATACGTGCTGGAGGAGTGGGTGCACCCGGTCAGGGAGGTGATGATGGACCTGAGGGGGAGTGTGTTCAGGAGGTGGGTGCATGCCAACCTCTACCTCTCGGTTTCCCCAGGTCACTGGGGGGTGGGGACCCAGCAGAACTTCTGGAGCGTCTCGGGCTTCTGGGCAGACCCCTGGATGGCCATCAACAACGTGAAGCTCTTCGGTCACCCCCTCCAGTACTACCTGCAGTACCCTGCTCCCCCGGGCTTCGAGAGCGTGATGGGGATGACCAAGGAAGGGTGCATCAGGGCCATGGCAGAACTCTTCCTCCAGGGGCCCAACGGCCTCCTGTGCGACGCCATCAACAAGCTGGTCACACCTCCGAAGAAGACCCCCCTCCTGCACTCCATCAGGAAGCTCTTCCTGGAGGGGAAGATGTTCAAGGGGTTCGCCGCACCCTTCGACGACGGGATACCCCCGCCCAGGGCCCTGCTCACCTCCGTACCAACACCCCTGTATGTGGAAACTACCATGCGAGACGCACGCATGATAGAAAACCCCGACTTCATCAACGACCCCTCCAACAAGGCCTTCAGGGAGCTCCTGGAGTCCGAGGGAGGGATAGACCTCAGGACCGGCAGGGTACCACCCTACGACGAGGTCCCCAGGCTGAAGTGGCTGTTCGATCCCACCATAGAGTGGCTGAAGCCCAAGGACTTCCCGCCCATAGACTGGTCGAAGGGGCAGGTCTGGCC
>JAWCKR010000017.1:0-29873 GCA_038851755.1 Hadarchaeales archaeon (SeqCode)
AACCTTTCCAGTTCTCTGTCCATCTCTCTGAACTGCCTGAAAAACCTCTCGAACTCTCTATCCATGTCTCTGAAAAAATCCATGGGCCACTCCCCCCTCCTCCTGAACCAGTTTTCCCAGAAATCCCACATCTTCCCACCGCTATTCTCCCTAGAAGCGGGGGATAAAAAAATTCCGGTAACCCTTTATCCCGGAAACACTGAGAAAAAATTGCCGATGATGTCACGGTAAGCCTGAGCCCAGCGATGATTTGAATGATGGGCGGACTGAGGCAAAAAAATAAAAAACATCCTGGGCAGGCCTAACCCAGGATGGTTTCTATGAGTTCTTTCTCCGCTTCGTCCACCGTGGGTATGCCGGTGACCCGTGAGGCCCTCTCCGTGAGGGCCACGAGGTCCCCCCTGTCTATCAGCTCCAGTTTCCACTTGCGCGCCCCGGCCATCAGCTGCTGCAGACCGACTCCTATCCTCTCGACCTGGTAGGTGTACAGGCCCAAGGCTCCCGGGGGTATCTTCTGGAACTTCCTTCCGTACTTCTGTTTTAGCTCCGGAGCACTCACGAAGAACTTGGATGGATCCTTCCCGTACTGCTCCGAGAACTTGGTCGGAAGCTTGTTCTTTTCCGCCAGCTCCGCGAAGTAGGATGCCTTCATCACCGCCGTCAGTGGAGACCGGGCCATGGTTATCGCCTTCACCACCGGTCCATCTCCAAAGTTGCTCATGGCGATGGCCTTGAAGATCTGGGTCTCGTTTATGAACCCTCCAGCCATGCTGATGTCCGGCACGTATCTGCCCTTCTTCTTCAGGATCTGGGCGCACTTCAGGATCTGTGCCTCCAAGTAAACCGTTGGGGTGCTCATCTCGTTCATCATGGGCACAGGGCTCATCCCCGTACCTCCCCCAGCACCATCAAAGGTTATGTAGTCCACTCTCGCCTCAGAGGCTACCTTCATGGTCCAGGCCACATCCGCAGGACGGTAGGCACCTGTCTTCAGACTGACCTTCTTGGCGCCCTGCCTTCTGAGCCACTCCACGTCTTCCACGAATCCCCTTTCGGTGGGCATTCCCACCCTGCTGTGTCGCTCGAAGGTCTTGAAGTAACCCTGCTTGAAGGCCTCCTGTACCTCCGGGTCTTCGGGATCCGGCACCACCACATAACCCCTTCTCCTGAGGGTAAGGGCCCTCTCTAGGCTGTCCAGTCTCACCTCTCCTCCTATGGCCTTGGCACCCTGCCCCCACTTCCTCTCTATCACCTCCACCTCCAGCTTGGAGATGGCATAGACATCCACTCCGAACCTCTGGTCCTCCACGTTGGTCTGGACGGCGATACCTCCGTACTTCCCGTCCCAGAACTCCCTGAACTTCTTCACCCTAGACTCCAGGTCGGGGGAAGAGACCACCTTTCCCTGCGTGAAGGTGGCCTCCTGGTCCATGCCGCACACGTTCTCCCCTATCACCAGGATGACCCCGGCCAGAGCCGAACCCACCGCCAGACCGTCCCAGTTGTTCTTGGCCACGGCGGTTGAGCCGAAGGCCCCGTTGACCAGGGGAACGCGCAGAGGGATTCCCCCCAGCTTGGTGGAGATATCCACGTTGGGGAAAACCGCCCTGTCGGGATCCTCCTCTATTCCCTTGGCACCCCTGAGGCTCGCCAGGATGTTGAAGTGGGACCAGTCGAGACCGTAGTCCTTGAGGGAGGCCGCGGTGCTCCTCCCGAAGTACTCTGGTATTGGGTAAAGGACCTCCCTCCCCCTGAAGGCTGAGAGGCCCACCTCGCAAAGCACCGGACAATCCCTGATGCAGATGGGACACATCCCGCTGGTAGGGCTCACGTCTCTGACCCTGGAAGCTGTACCCGTGGTGGACTGCGCGTTTAGATACGCCGAGTTCCTCAGTACCCTTTCGGTCATATTTTTCACTTTTTTTTAAGGGAGCCTCTTTTAAAACTAGTTAGGAAAACTTCCTACTCCCGCTCCGATAAAGCTAAAAGAAACGCTCACCCCCCTCGAATGAAGGTATGAAGGATGTCTCCCCCTACCGCCCTTCCCTCCCCAATCCCCCCCGTACCTGTAAAGCGATCCTCTCCTTCATAAGGGAGAAGGTGGGAGAGGCCAGGGCTAAGGGGGTGGTGCTGGGGCTCAGCGGGGGTCTGGACTCCTCCACCGCCGCCTATCTCTCCGTCAGGGCACTGGGACGCAGAAGGGTCTTGGGCCTCCTCATGCCCGACCAAGCCACTTCATCCCGGGACTTGGAGGATGCCAAGCTCGTGGCGAAAAAGCTAAATATCCCCTACAGACTCTTCGACCTCAACCCCCTCTGCGAAAGAATTTTTCCGCTTTTCAGGGAAAACCGCAACGCCAGGGGAAACGTGAAGGCCCGCCTGCGCATGGTCCTACTCTACTATGCCGCCAACTCCAAGAACCTGCTGGTGGTGGGCACGAGCGACAGAAGCGAGCTCCTCACGGGGTACTTCACCAAATACGGGGATGGGGGAGCCGACCTGCTGCCCCTAGGAGGGCTCTTCAAAACCCAGGTGAGGGAGCTGGCCAGTTACCTGGGGGTCCCAGAGCGCATCTTGAGCAAGCCCAGCACTCCAGGGCTATGGCCTGGACAAACGGCGGAGGGTGAACTGGGGATGAGCTACGAACTCCTAGACTCCATCCTGCACCTGAAACTCGATCTGGGTATGAACCCCTCCTTTATCCAGAAGAAACTGGGGGTTAGCAAAGAACTCATCGAGCGCCTCTTGAGGAGGGTGGAGGCAACGGAGCATAAGAGGAGGCTTCCCCCTTCCCCTACTCCACCAGCTTAAGCCTGAGCTTCATCTTATCCTCCTTTATCTCCGCTCTGTGACCCATACCCTCCAGGGTGTCCAGCAGCAGCTCCTTAACGAACCTCTTGCTGGGGTCCACGGTCAGGACCAGCGTGAACTCCTTCTCCGAAGTCTGGCTCATCTTGAAGAAGTTGCAGGCCTCTATCCTCTTCAGGTACTCAAGGGGTGAAAGGGAGGAAAGCTGCTCCGCGTGAGACAGGGAAACCTCCCGGCACTCCTTGTAGAACCTCTCCTTCTCCTCGCTCCTCCCCAGATGCTTGAAGAAGAGCAGCCAGTGATCCACATCCAGGATCACGTGCTCTCCGCTCTGGAGGAGGTCGAGCCATATCCTGACCTTTTCAGGATCCTTCAGCAGCTTCCCGTAGGTGGAGAAGAATTTCAGGGCAAACCTTATGAGGGCACTGTAGGTCATCCCGCTCTCCTGGCTCAGCCTCCTCAGGATATCCTCAGCCTCCTTGTCCAGGGCCACGCTGAGACGTATGGGTGCGGGCAGGGACCTCACCTTATGTACCAGGGCTCCTCTCTCTCCTCCGCGCCCTCCAAAGCCTCCCTGCGCTCGAACTCCTTCTTCAGCTTGCTCACCATCTTCTCCACCTCCTTGGCCCTCTCCTCCAGCACGCTCGTGTCTATCCTTATCCCCAGCATCTCACCCAGCACCTCCAGCACGGACTGGGTGGAGCGGTGGTCCACGAAGGCTCCGTGGGTCTCCCCCAGCAGGCAGGTGCCCTTCATCCCCTTTATCCTCCCCAGCCCCAGCAGGAGCCCGGTGGTGCCGAGGATGGGGCCTATCTCCCTCTCACCGGGGACCACGTATCCCTTTCCCTCTTCCAGGAGTTCCCTGTCGGTGGCTATGGCCATCACCCTGGGCTTACCCTCCGTCTGCCTCCCAGTGGGATACCCTCCCAGGGCGAAGATCCTCTTCACCCCCAGCTTCTCCGCCACCTCCAGAATCTTCTCCACCATCTCGTACTGCCCCTCGGGCGAGGTCACCTGACCATCCCCGGAGACTATGATCAAATCCTTGCCGTTGACCCTAGCCCAGAAGAAGGAGGCCCTGGGCAGCCTGACCGACCCATCCTTCTCCACGAAGACGTGGTGGAGGAAGTGGGGGGAGTAGAGGTCGGCGAACCTCTCGGCCTTCATCTCGCTCGCCAGGTGCTCCGAGGCGAGCTTCCCCACATGACCTGCACCCCCCAACCCCTCTATCAACACGGGGTTCTTAACCCTGGGGACCTTCAGGAACCTGACCTCCGTCTCCATCTCCTTCCACCTCCTTCTTGAGCTTCCTCCTGTATTTACCATACGGGTCTAGGGGTGAGAACCTGGGGGGATGGGGGGAAGAGGTTTCCCTTCCGCAGGAGGGGCACTTCTCCTTCAGGGTGTAGATGCCGCATCCCCTGCACTTTCTCAGCCTGACCGGCCTCCTTTCAGCGCCCCCCTCCCTTGGCCGCGTGGAACTCCCCCTTTCCCCCTTGCGCTTTGAGCGAATTTATAGCCAGCTCGGCAACCTTCCTCAGAGCCGCCTCCGCCTCCTTGTAGGAAGAGGCCGAGACCTCTACCCTGTACCTGGGAGAACCCACATAGTATATCTCCACCCTCGCACCGTCGCTCGATACCCCCTCCTTGGCCTTCACCATGGCCTCCCTGATCTTCTCCACCCCATCCGGGGCCATCGAGCGCAACTCCAGGTAACCCACCACCTTGAAGAAGGGAAGCTCCACCAGGGAAGAGGAGACCTTCACCAGCGCGTTGACCCACTTCTTGCTCAGCCCCAGCCCTTCCAGCGCCCTTCCCCCCTCCTTCGCCGCCTGCTCCAAGCCCGTGTACATGTCCCCGAACTTCTCCTGCAGCTTGAAACCCGCCTCCTCGTAGGCCTCGTCCAGGGACTTCCGGAGCTTCTTGGCCGCCAGCTCAAGCAGCTTCTCCGCCCTTTCCTCCCTCCTCCACTGCTCCCTCTTCCACGCCTTTTCGCTCTCCTTGACCCTCCTCATGGAGAGGTCCACATGACCCCTCTTCTCGTCCACCGCCAGAACCCTGCACACCACCGTCTGTCCTTCCCTGATGTGTTCCCTGATGTTCTTGATCCAGCCGGAAGCCACCTCGGAAAGGTGAACCAGCCCCACCTTTCCCCCGTACTCCTCAAGCCTTACGAAAGCCCCCTCGGGAAAAACCTCGGAGATGGTGCCTATCACCAGCTCGTCCGGCGAGGGAAACTCATTCTTTCGCCTCACCAACCCCCTCACCTCCCCCCTTCCTTCCCCCCAGGATCTTCGCCTTCCCTCCGGTGGGCACCACCAGGGTTTTCCCGCACACCGCGCACCTGACGCGCACGGTGGAGTGGCTGTAAACCACCTGCTCGTTCCCGCAGCCGTCGCAAATCACCTCTAGGAACTCACCAGGCAAGCTCTCACCCCACTATCTCTATCTTCTTGGCCCGAAAGCCCACCCTCGGGTGCGCCTTCCCGCACTCCCCACACCTCAGGAGGAGGGCAACCTTCTTGGTGGTCTTCGCGAACTTCTTCTGCTCCGACCTGGGCTGTCCCCCGTAACCCCTCATCACCCTGGCGAACTGCCTCTGGCCCCAGCTGATCGAACGGGGGGACTTCTTCTTCACCTGACTCACGGTGTGCTCCGTGTGCTTCCTGCACAGGGGACAGTAGGTGCGGATCTTCTTGGGTACCTTCATCCTATCCCTTCCCAACCAGGCCAAAAAAACGTTTGGGATGGAGCTTTCTGGCGAAGCGGTGGGCCACCAGGAGCTCCGCCGTCCCCCTGGGCAGGGAGACGATCTCCCCCTCCTCGAAGGGGCCATAGTACCTCAGGTCCTCTCCCACTATCCTGGGGACCTTCCCGAGCACCACCAGAAGCTCATGACCGGGCTCCGGCAGGGGGGGTTCTTCCTCCGGCCCGGACCCCAGCAGCTCCCTTCTGGCCCTGTCCAGCGCCTCCAACAGCTCGGAGAAGAACCGGTGCTCCCTCTCGTCCTGCGAGGATGGTTTTCCCCCCTCAAGTGATAACCTCACCGCCTTGAGGGTCCTGAGGGTGAAGAGCTCCGCCAGAAGACCCCCGGCCTCCCTCAGCTCCTCCTCCAGCAGTTCCTTCCTCAGCCCCTCGCTTCTCTCCAGCTCGGCCTGCAGACGGAAGAGGTAGCTCGAAACCCCTGAGTAGAAGCCGGGGGGAAGGGGGGAGAGAGCTCTGGAGGTCCTCTCCTCCAGCCAAGCCCGCTCAAGTCTTTCCCAGTCCTCCATTCCCTCCCTCCCTGACGAACCTGGGGACGGCCTGGTCCAGGGAGAAGTTCTCTATGTCCCTGATGTACATGCACTTCATGCTCACCCCGGAGTGCAGGGTGGAGGGCAGCCTGAGGATCCGCTTGACGTCCACCGTGACCTTTCCGTCCACCCAGCAGGAGTTCAGCCTCGCCAGGAACTCCAGCAGGCGCTGTCCCTTCTCCCCCAGCGTCCTTATCTCCTCCATCCTCCCCCTGCGCAAAGCCTGCAGCACCTCCTCCTTCTTCTCCTGGATTTTGGCCGCGGCCCTGGGGAAGACCTCCCTCAGCCTCTCCTCCGGCAGACGCTCCAGCGTCCTGGCGGCGAATTCCCTGAAAACCTTAGAGTAACCCAGAGCGAGGGAGAGGTCGGTGGGAATCACCCCTCCCGTGACATAAGAAACCACCTGGGCCCTCTCGTTCTGCTCCAGTTTGGACACCGACTCGTCGAGAACCCGGAGGTGAAACCCCCTTCCGGAATAGGAGAAGCGGAGGTCGTGCAACCCCAGATCGGAGGTGAGCACATCGGAGAAGAGCATCACCACCCTGCGGGCCTCCTCCAGGCACCTCTCGCACACCTCGCCCTCCCCGCACCCGCACGGCTTGACGGGCAGGTCCTTGGCGTCCACATCGAAAGCCAGCTCGGACTTGATCCAGCCGGCCCTCTGGGAGGGATGCTCGTAGAGGGCCACGCTGATGTAGACGGAGAAGGGGAAGCTCTCCCTCAGATAGGAAGCCAGCTGCTCCAGGGTGAAGAACTGCCGGTACCTCTGGCTGGGTCCGTTACCGTCAGGATCAAAGCCGAACTCCCTCAGGGAAAGGGTCTGCTGGACGAAGTCAGGGACCTCATGCCTGCTCCACTCCTCCCTGTAGAACTTCTTCCTCTCCTCTGGCGTCGCCCTTCTGAACTCCATCCCTTCTACCCTCCCAGCGCAACCGCTTATAGTAGTAGGTGAGGGGATTCTTGATTTCCCTGCAAACCTCATCGGGGACACAGAGGAAGGGTGCGGAGGAGGAGATCTTCCTGCAGTTGGGTGGGCTGTACCACTTGCTCCTGCCCGAGTCCTCGGGCCTGGGATCCGTCGTCATGCCGAATCCCAGGTGGTAGTAAACGTTCGCCTTCTCCTGGGGCTGGTCCGTGAAGAGGGGGGGATGGCACCTCTCGGCGGCCTCGAAGATGAGGGGGATGATCTCCTCCTTCACCACGGAAAAACCCTCAGGCAAATCCCTTATCTTGGTGACCACCCTGCCCGAGGGCGGAAGGCGGGCATGGGAGAGGAAGGAAGTGAGCAGGACCGTGATGGCGTAGTTCCTGCCACCGGAACCCACCCCGCTGAGGGCCCGCTTGATGCAGGGGGGGAAGAACTCGGGCCTGAGCTTGCCCCTGGGGAACCTGACCCCCACCTCCACCACCTCCTGAGGGAGGAGGGAGGAGATCCTCTCCCCCACCCTCACGAGCACCTCTGGCGGCTTCTTCCCCTCCGAAAAGCGCTCGTAGAGGGAGGCCACGTACTCCTCGCACTTCAGACCCATCAGCCCCGAGAAGAAGTTCCAGAGCCGGTAGGGCGTTACCACCGCCTTCCCCTCCACCAGGTAGAGATCGGTGAGCTGGACCTTCCCAGCCTTCATCAGGGGGGAGAGATCCGTCCAGGGAAGATAGAACCTGGGCTGGTGCTGGGGCGGGACCGGCTCGGGCGGGGTGGGGATGCCCGCTTCCCTCAGACTGGAGTTCCTTATCGAGAAGAGATCCCCCTTGGGAATCCTCCCCGCAAGCTCACCCAGCTCCGAGACCCTCAGATATCTGCGAATTACCTCCAGACACGGGCCCTCGTACCCGCGGGTGAAGAGATGGTAGAGCCTGTATCTCACCGTCTCCTCCGTTTTTTCCCCGGCCAGCCTGACCTCCCTGGAATAGGGATAGGAAACGGAGGCCAAACCCTGGCACATGAGAAAGAAGGAGAGGACCTCCTTCCTCACCTCCTCCGGGCTGAAGCCCACCACCATCTCCGCCCCAGTCCTCCAGCGAAGCCTCCCCACCGCCCTCTCCACCACCTCTTCTGGCAGGGAGGAGAAGGGGGGTGAGGAGCGCACCAGCTCCCTGGCCTCAGAAGAGAAAAAGTCCAGGACCGCAGGGTATTCCGGTAGGGGGAACATCTCCTCCCGGCTCACTCCGATTCAATCCTCGGGGCCAAAATGAAGCTGAGGCTGCCCTTCCCACCCGCTATGCGCAGGTCCAGCCTCATGGGCAGGTCCTTCCCCAGGCTGACCGTAACCACGTCCTTGGGATCGGCTGCCTTCAGCATGTCGGAGAGGTACTTCACGTTGAACATGGAGGAGCAGGGGCGTTCCAGCTTGAGCTTGGGCATGGCGGCGCTCCCCTTCTCCAGCTTCAGCTCCGCCGATTTACCGTCGCCCTCCGCGTGCATGAAGAATCCTTCCTCCGTAACCTCGAGGCGAACGTTCTCCCCCACCGTTTCGGAGTCCCGCAGGCCGTCCTGCAACACCTCCGCCATCACCTCCACGAAGGCGGTGAACTGAAGCTTGGGTTCAGGGGGTTCGCTCTCCCTGAGGTCGAGGAGGGGCAGACTGAACTTTCTGCTGGAGGTACCCTTGAAGGTGATCAAGAGCCTGTTCTTCTCCTCGTCGTGCTCCATCACCAGGGCATCATCGCTCTTGGCCCTGGAGAGGACCCTGTTAAGCTCCGTGAGGGAGAGACCCAGCCCCAGCGGCTTGGACACCCTGTACTCCTCGAAGGCCCCGGCGGGGAGCCTGAAGTCCACCAGAGCCACGTGAGAGGGGTCCATCGCCCTCATGCTCACACCCTCCTGGGAGAACTTGAAGTGGGCCTCCTCCAGCAGGTTGACGATGGCCCCCATGCACGTCTTCCAGACCTTGGTGTCCGACATCCTGGCCGTCAGCATGTCCTCACCCCACTTCTTCCTCCAGCTTTTTTACCTCTTCCATAACCTCCCAGTACAGCTCGAAATCCAGCCCGTCCACCCTCTGCACGATCTCCGCCTCCATCTCCTTACCCCCCCTTTCAACCGGAAACGTGGGCCTGCCGAAGACCCTCACCTTGGAACCCACCTCCACCCCCTCGAACATCCCCTCCTTCTCGGGGAAGACGGTCAGGGTTCCGGAACCGTCATCGAGGACTATCTCGGAGTCCCTCTTCTCCACCACCAAGCCCATCACCTTCACCCATTCCTCCCCCTCCCTGAGCTCGGCAATCCTGCGGTAGGGTGCCGCCTTTCTCCTCCTGGGTTCCTCCATCCCCTCACCTATGCATACTCCCTCCAGGTGTTTCCGCACTTGACACACCTGTAGAACCTGGTGGAGGGCTCATCGGCACTCCTGGTCTGCCTCATCCACCAGTATGCCTTGTCGTGACCGCACTTGGGGCACTTTGCCCTCGTAGTGGGCAGGGTGGAGGGCTCCTCCTCCTCTATCACCACCACATCCCCTTTCTCCTCCACCTTCTTCACCATCCTGTACTCCGATCCCTCCGCCTTCTCCTCCTTCCCACAGAGCTGGCACACTAAGACTCCCTCTTCCTCTGGCTTGGGAACCAGAAGCCCCCCGCACTTGCAGAACTTCAAGGTGTCCCCAAGCCAACTCTTCTGAGGGGGATTCAAATAAAGCTTTCTTAACCCTGCGTCCAGACCGAAAGGGAGAACCAGCCCAGGTTGGGTATCACTCCCACCACCTTTCCCCTCACCATCCCGAACGAAATCGGGGAATCAGGGATGGTGTTGGCGTCACCTTTCGTTACGAGCATGGTGCCGTTCTCCAGAAGGGCCAGAACCCTGTGGACCACCGGTATCACGTTGGGGCTCCGCTGGTAAATCACCACGTCACCCACCTTCAGCTCGGAAGGAGAGCTGACTCCCCTCACCACCACCAGATCACCCTTCTCGAACCCCCCCTGGAGGGGGAAGCGGTGGGTGTTCTCCCCTCTTTGCTCGTACACGACCCTCCAGCTCTCGTCATGGTGCTGCATGCTGTTGGAGATCACGGGCATGAGGGGGGTCTCCGAGTTAAGCGCAAGCATCAGGACACCCTGGTAGGTGAAGTAGAGGAACCCCAGTAGGAGGAGGAAGGAAAGCAGGAAGTAGAGGGGCTCCCTCAGAAGCGGCGAAAGCACCTTCCTCATCTAACCCCCTCCCGCGCTCTCTCCCCTGCTTACGCCGGTAGCTATGAGGTGGGCCACCCTGAGGGGTTCGGGCATCAACCCGTGCGTCACCGTCCTGCGGAGGACCTCCTCTGCATCCTCCCTCCTCATGCCGCAGAGCTGCATGAAGACCCTCCCTCCCCCCACCCTCACCGGATAAATCCTGCCCGCCCCCTCCATCTTCCTCCACCTTTCCCTCCAGTCCGGGAGGTGCTTGAGGGCCATCTCCACCTTCTTCAGATCGGGCTTCCTCCTGGTGACCACCAGCACGGGGAGACCCGTCCTCTCGAAAATCTCCTTAATGTCCAGGATGTTGAAACCCGCCACCGTTATCCCCTCGCTCATCACCACCCGAAGCTGGTCCCTGTGCCTGCTCCTGCTCACCATCTCCACCACCCTGTCCGTGGCATCCATACCGTCCTTCTCCACTGTGGTGCTGAGCACCCCCTCCAGTTGCTCTCCCCCCCTCATCACCACTCCCACCAGTAAAACCCTCTCCCCCCTCCTGGGCCTGAAGGCACCGTCGTCCACCCCCAGCACCCTTATCTCTGGTTTGATTTTCCAGAACTTCACGCACTTCAAGAGGGCACCTTGAAGTTCTCGAGCTCTGCCCTGAACTTGCCCTCCAGCTCCTCCAGCTTCTTTCCCAGCCGCTCCAAGGCCCTCAGAAGAGCCTCCTCGGGCTTCCCCTTCTTCACCCTCACGTAGAACTCGGGAGAGGAAAGAAGGGGGTGCTCGATCCTGTAGGCTGCCGCCTCCACATTCTCATCCTCGTACATCACCTTCCTCAGGAGGTTACAGAGAGTGTGGTCTTCCCCCACCACCCTGAACCTCAGGGCCCTGCCCTCCCTCTGGACCTCCTCTATCTTCATCCCTCTCCCCCCTCACAAAGTCTGAGCATCTCCCCAATCTCCTCCCTGGCCCTCTTTATTTCTTCCTTGGAGCCCTTTATCCCGATCGTCACATGTGTCCCCCTCATCTCCGCCTCCATCTCGTACTCCAGCTCCGCAAGCCTGCGCATGAACTCCACCGCCTTCGAAGAATCCTTCAGCACCAAGGTGAAAACCCTCCTGACCCTCACTCCCCCCAAGGCTCTCCCCTTCCGTAGTCGCTGGCCAGCTTCCTGAACTCCACCCTCTTGCAGACCGGACACCTGAGCTTGCCCATCTTGGGATTCTCGACCTTCAGGGGGGTGTTGCAGTTGAAGCACTTGGCCAGGATGACGCCCAAGTCGTCCTCCGTGGTGGAGAGCTGGACCATCTCCCTCCCCACCTCCCCCACCTTGGCCCGCACGATGTCCCCCACCCTGAACTTTCTCTCCAAATCCCTCACGTAACCCTTACTGACCCTGGAAACGTGGATCACCCCCAGCTTGGGAGGAGGGAGCTGCCTGCTCTCGCTCCCGCGCAGGCTCTCTATGGTCACCTCCGCCTTCTGGGGGGTAACATCCTCCACCTCCCCCAGCACGATATCCCCCCTCTTCAGGACGGGGGGAAAGCTCTTCGGAATCACGGAGATCTTCCTGGTCCTCAGGTCCACCAGCACCAGCCCGGCGCAGGAGGAATACACCTTCCCCTCCTCCTCGTAGGCACCCTCCCCCGGCAGGAACTCCTCCACCGTGGAGAGGAAGGTCCCCGGCACCACGAAGGTCCCCGTCTTTATCTCTTCCATGGTCACCACCTACCTTGTGGCCATGAGTTAAAAATCACTCGCTTCCACCGAGTCCAGCCTGTAACCCCCACCCTCCCCCAGGAGGAGGAGGAGCTCGGGAGGGGTGAGGACGGGAAGCCCGAACCTGGGAGCGTCATCCAGGGGTATCCTGGGACAGGCGACGCAAACGGCGGCCTCCAGCCCCAGGTCCTGCAGTGCTTCGGGCCTTATCTCGTCCGCCACCACCCTCATCACCCTCTTTCCCGCCTTTCTGAGCTTCCCGCACAGCTCCTCCGCCAGCCTGAACCTGGCCTGACCTGGCTTGGTGCTCATCACCACCCCGAAGAGGGAACTACCCGCCGCCCTGGCCATCACCCCCCTCCTCTCCCTGAGGAAGTCCTCGGCGGAATCCATCCTCTCCCACCTCCCGCCAAGAGGATCCACCGCCAGGACGGGTTTGCCCGTGGAGAGATGCACGCCCAGGGGATGGAACCTCCCCGTGCCGAAGTAGAGGAACTTTTCCACCTGCCCAGCCACGGAAAGGGCGGAGGTGAGGTCGCACCCCAGCACCTGCCCCGCGTATCTGGTCCTCGCACCGGGACCTCCCAGCAGGGGTTGGAACCCAAGAGAGGTGAGCGCTTCCAGCACCCGTGGAAGGAAACCCACGTGCTGGACGGTGGTGACCACGCCCACCCTCCCGCGCTCCTCACCCTCGACCGCCCTCGTGACATGCTCCACCGGATCCACATCCATCCTCGCCTCCACAAAGAGGACGGGGAGAGAGGAGGGAAGGCCCATGTCCGAGTGACCGTAGTGCAGCAGCGCCTCCGCCCCCACCTCCCTGGCCTTCCCCTCCGCCAGGTCACAGGCCCCGTAGCAGCTCCCACCCAAGAAAATCCCCTCCACGCCCTCCTCCTGCAGAAGCCTCTCTATCCTCCAAGCCTGCCTGCGGAGTCCCTCCGGAAGCTGGATCGCCACCTTCCTGATCCCCCCTGACCTGAGGAACTCCCTGACCCTTTCCTCCTCCAAGTCGTACTCCTCTCTCAACTCAGCGCTCCTCCACCATCTTGAAGGCGTTGAGGTTGAGCACGATCTCTGCTATATCGCTCCCGTACTCCCCTATCCTGCGCAGGCTCTCGACCATCAGCCTGAGGGCCAGCAGGTCCTCTCCGGAGACCCTCTTGAGGGCTTCCCTTATCGCCCTCTCCTCCGCCTTCAGGATCTCCTCCCTCTTCCCCATCGCCCCCTCCGCCTTTCCGTAATCTCCCTCAAACAGAGCGTTCACGGCATCCTCGAAGACCGAGAAGGCCACCTTTTCCATCTCCCTCATCCTCCTCACCACCTCCACCGGCACCTTCTCCTTGAGCTGGAGCACGTTCTGTGCCAGCAGGACCAGGTGATCCGAGACCCTCTCCACTATCTTGGTGACGATTCTGTAGCCGAGACAGTCCCTCCCGCTCTCCAGTCCTATCTCCTTGACTATCCTGGGGTCCTCCACGGCCGACTTCAGCTGTCTTATGATGTACATCCCGAACCTGTCCACCTCATCGTCCCTGGCCACCACGTCTCTGGCCAGCTCTGCGTTGGAGCCCTCCAGCGCCGCCATCGCATCTTCCCTCATGCTCATGGCGATGAGGTACATCCTCCTCAGGGCATCCTTCACGGAGAGCTCGGGATAGCTCATGAGAACCTGCAGGACCATCTCCCCAGGAAGGTCTGTGGTTATCTCCGTTCCCACCAGCTTCGTCCTCACAAAGCTCCTCAGCACCTCTCTCTGGGCAGGGGAAATCCTTCCCTCCCTCGCCCTCAGCCTTATCACGTTGCATCCCACGAGGTAGAGGGAAACCACCTTCCTGGCCAGAGAATAGGGATCCTCCTCGGAGGAAACCTTAAGAGTCACCTCGCCCTTCTCCCCCCGCCTCGGGGAGAGGAACACCACCAGGGAGCCGTCTCCCCTCTTCTCGATCTCCACTTCGTCCCCTTCCTTTACTCCCATCTCCACGGCCCATCGCTTGGGGAGGGAGAGGATGTAGGTGGAACCCCCCGTGAGCTGAATCCTGCGTTTCTCCATATCTTTTTGATTTCTATTTAGAGATATATAAAATTTGAGGAAAGTTATATAAGCTGGAGAGGGAAGGGGAAGAATGCTCGAGTTCCCCCTTTATGGAGCCAGCCTGGCCCTGGCACTCTACATGGCCTGGGGCCTGGGAGCCAACGACGCCGCCAACCCCTGCAACTGTGTGGTAGGGGCGGGGGTCTATTCCACCAAAAAGGCCCTTTACACCTTCTCGCTCTTCGCCGCACTGGGTGGGATACTCTTTGGATCCTTCGTGATGAAAACTTTCGACCGTGGGCTGATCTCAAGGGAACACTTCGAAACCGGCACGCTGATAGTGGGAAGCCTCTGTGCCGCGCTCGCAGGATGCCTCTGGGTAACTTTTAGCACCTGGATGGGGATGCCCGTTTCCACTACCCACTCCGTCATGGGAGGGGTGCTGGGTTTCGCCCTCGCCACAGGTGCCCCCGTCCGGTGGGGAACTGCGCGGAAGGCTTTCCTGAGCATACCCATCTCCCCCCTCGTGGCCATGTCGCTGGCGGCTGGGCTCTTCTTCCTTCTCAAGAAGTACTTCGAGAAACGAAGGAGGAGGGTCTCCAACCTCCTCCTTTCCTTCTCCCTCTACCTCCCCCTCTTCCTCACCCTCTTCTTCTCCCTCTTCTTCGGCATCCTGAAGTTGAACCCCGGAGCCTCCCTTTCCCTGACTCTCCTCTGTTCCGCCTCTTGCCTCTCCGCCCTCCTTCTCTGGACCAGAAGAGCGGAGGGAGTAGAACTCTCCTCAAAACTCTTGATACTGGTCCACTTCCTCAGCGCCTTCGCCTTTGGAGCCAACGACATGGCCAACGCCACGGGAGTGTTCATCACCCCCACCGAACGCGTGATGGGCCTGCCCACTACCTCCACCATGGTGTTCCTCTCGGTGATGGGAGCGGTGGGGATCACGCTGGGGGCCTTCACCTGGGGCTACAAGGTGCTGAATACCGCCGCCTACAGGGTTACCAGGCTTAACCCCCTCACGGGTTTGGCGGCCGAATATTCTCAGGCCTTCACCGTCCTTGTGTTCACCACCGTCCCCGCCCTCCTCTGGAAATACGGCATTCCCGTTTCCACCTCCATCTCCAACATAGGGACCGTGGTGGGAGTGGGACTGGCGACGGGTGGGACGGGGGGAGTAAACAGGAGAATTGTGGGAAAGATCCTCCTCTTCTGGATCCTCACCATACCCTGTGCGGCTTTATTAAGCACGGCCCTATTTAGGTTGGTCAACGCGGTGGTGGGATGAGGGGCTCTCTGCTCTGGATAGGGAAAGGACGAGAAACGGAGGTGCTGAAGAGGTGCGACGGCCACATGAGGAAGGTGGTGGAGACGGTGGTGGAGATGGACCGGGGCTTCCAGGCGGCCTGCTCCCTGAAGGATAGAAAGGAGGTGGAAAAGGCCTTCCGGGGGGCCTTCCAACGGGAGAAAGAAGCCGACGAGATCAAGAAGGAGGTGCTGGAGGATCTGGCCAAGAAGCTCTTTCAGCCCCTGAACAGGGACGAAATCATCAGGCTGGTGATGACGGCGGATGATGTGGCCTCCAACGCCAAGGCGGCCATCAGGAAGCTCACCTTCCTTGACCCCAAGGAGCTGCCCAAAGACCTGAGGAAGCTCTTCTCGCACTTCTCCTCGAGGGTGCTGGAGATCTCCAAGACCATGTACAAGGACTTCCTTGCCCTCACCAAAAATCCCTCCTCCGCCATCAAGGTCTCCCACGAGGTGGAGAGGATAGAGGAGGAGATAGACGACTTCAGGGGGGAAAGGCTCGTGCCCAAGATGCTGGAATGGCAGAAAACCAACAAAAACGTGGGCTCCTCCCTCCTGCTGAAGGAAATTGCCGACAACCTGGAGGAAGTGGCCGACCGGTGCGAGGACGTGAGCGATCTCATCAGGTACATAGCCCTGAGTCACCTGTGAGTCCTTGAGAGTAGAGGACGTGCGCTGGCTGAGGGAAGTGCTGCCCCCCTCCCTCCTCGAGGGCATAACCGGTCTGCGCCTCAGGAGGTCCGGCCACCTCTGTCTCTCCTGCAGGGGAAGGGGTCTCTGTGGCAAGGCGAGGTGTCCCGTTCTGCTCAGGGCTGAGGCCCTAGCCAAGGTGGGGAGGGAACTCTCGCCTAGGGTATGGGGCTCCTCCCCTCCCTCAGTCTTCGTGGGAAGGCTGGGATACCCAAAGGTGTACGTGGGGCCCATGCTGCCACCCTATCTGGGAGACACGAGCCTCCTGGACACACCGGAGAGCTGGACGGAGAAGAGCGTGGAAGAGATCGTGGGCTTCCGATCCTCGTTGGTGAGGGGGAAGAAGAGGGAGGGAGTGGAGGTGGCGAGGGGGGGAAGCAGGCTCGTGGAGGTCCTTCAGGAGATGGCCATGGGAAAACGACCGGTGGAGGCCGAGGTCCTTCTGAGCAAGAAACCCTCCGGCTTCCTCACCGTGGGGGAGGAGGTGCCGCCGATGGGACCTTCCGCCCCGCTGCGGGGGATGAGGGTGTCCCGGGTGAGAACTGATGAGAGGATAGAGCGGGCCTTCCACGACGGGGACCTCAGGGCGCAGGAGGCGGTGGTGGAGCTCTACCAGGAAGGTGTGCCGGTGAGCAGGATCCAGAGGGCCTTCAGCATGGGTGTCTTCGGCCTTAGGGACCGGAGGAGGCTGGTTCCCACCCGCTGGAGCATCACGGCCGTGGATGCCATCCTCTCCCAGGAGCTGATCGAGAAGCTCAAGGACTTCGACACGCTGGACGAGTACCGCGTTTATTCCCTCCGACACCACGGCAACCTCTTCCTAGCCATCCTCATGCCCGAGAAGTGGAGCTTCGACTGGATCGAGAGCTGGTTCCCCGGGACCACCTGGAACCCCGAGGGGGCCCCTTCACCGGCCTTGATGGGCGACTGGGAACCCTACCAGGGGAGAAAGACCTACCCGGAGATAGGGGGGTGCTACTACGCCTGCAGACTGGCAGTGGCGGAGAGACTGGTGGAAGAAGGGAGGCAGGCCTCGGCCGTGGTCCTGAGGGAGATTCACCCTGGCTTCCTCCTCCCCCTGGGGGTCTGGTTCGTGAGGGAGTGCGTGAGGAAGATGCTGAGGGGGGAACCGGAAAAATTCGAGACCCTGGAGGAGGCCCTGGCCCGCGCCCGGACCAAGCTCACCGTTCCCCTGGAGGAGTGGGTGAAACACAGCGGTCTCCTCAGGCGGTGCCTCTTCCAGAGGAAGCTGACGGAGTTCTGGAGGGAGGACCACGGGGCAGGAGAGAGGGCTTGAGGTGAGGGAGGTCAGGAGCAGGAGCGTGCTGTGCAGGACCAGCCTGCCGGGCCTCCACTACTCTCTGAACCCCTACCGGGGCTGCCAGCACGGCTGCCTTTACTGCTACTCCCCGGCCGTGCTGAGGGAGACCAGGCCCTGGGGGAGGTTCGTGGACGTGAAGATCAACGCCCCGGAGGTGCTGAGGGAGGAGTTGGAGGGAAAACCGAGGAAGACGGTGGGGGTGGGAACGGTCACCGACCCCTACCAGCCCCTGGAGGCTAGGTTCCGGCTCACGAGGGAGTGCCTCCGCGTGCTGAGGGAGTGCGGCTTCCCCATCTGCGTCCAGACCAAGTCCGACCTCATTCTGAGGGACATCGACCTCCTCTGCGGGGGGAGCTGCGAGGTGGGGGTGACCATCACTACGATGGACGAGGGAATCGCCAGGGCACTGGAGCCGGGGGCCAGCCCCCCGGGGAGGAGGGCGAGGGTGCTCGAGGAGTTCTCCTCCAGAGGGGTCAGCACCTGGCTTTTCTTGGGCCCCCTTCTCCCCTCCCTGACCGACTCGGAGGATGGGATAGGGAAGGTGGTGGAGGTGGCTGCCTCCACGGGGAGCCTGGTGATCTACGACAAGCTGAACCTGAAAAGGGGGGTGATGGAGAGGCTGAGGGAGACCCTGGAAGAACTCTGCCCCGAAACCCTCAGAATCCTCCTCTCCCCCTCCCTCCGCTCAAAGGCCTGGAAGGAGGAAAGGGAAAGAGTGGAGAGGATGTGCAGGGAAAAGGGAGTGAGGTGCGAGCCGGCCTTTTCATCCTAATCTGAAACTCCTCTCCGCAAGCAGGGGGACCCCCGCCCTCTCCGCCTCTTCCCTCACCCTCTTCGCCGCCTCCGCCACCTTCCCCACCTTCCCCACGATCCTCATCCTCACCTCCAGCCTTCCGAAGAGGGGATACATCCCCACCACCACTCCGTACTCCCTCTCCAGTTCCTCCGCCAGCCCGCTGAACCTCGTCTCCTCGGATCCCAGCGTCAGCTCCGCCACCTCCCTCTCCTCCCCTCTTCCGAGGAGGGGCTCCACCTCCTCGGCGAAAATCACCTTCAGCTCCACCGGTACACCCGGGAGGAGGAAGACCTCCACTCCTTCGTGGGAGAGCCTTATGCCGGGAGCCAGGCCCAGCCTGTTCCTGAGGATCTCCCCTCCCTCCGGGACCAGGCTCATCCTCATGATCCACTCCTCCCCCCCGAGGGTAAGTCCCCTCTTCCTGAGCCTCTCCAGCTTCTCCTCCAGCTCCCTGCGGGCCCCCTCGTGCTGGACCAGTTTCCTCCCCAGCTTCCTCGCCACCGCCTCCCTCGTCCTGTCGTCGGGGGTGCCGCCCAGCCCACCGCACACGAAGACGAAGCGGGACCCCTTCAGGACCCACTCCAGTCCCTCCTCTATCTCCTCCTCGCTGTCCCCCACCACCCCTATCCTCTTCACCCTGAACCCGAGGGCATTCAGCCTACCTGCCAGCCAGGAGGCGTTCTCTTCCTTCACCGTCCCGTCCAAAATCTCATTGCCCACCACCAGGAGGGCACACTCCATCCTTACTTCTATGGACTGTTCGTATTAGAAGCCACACCAGTTCCTAAATGAAAAGGGACCTACACTTTTTCTACAGGAAAGGAACTTGCGAAGTCTTGTCCTCAGTCGAGGGCTTATAAGAGGATGAAATATTTCCGATGGAGCCAAAGGGAATTTCCGCTGTTGTCTTGGTGGCAATACTGCTCGGTTTGGGAACAGGAGGAGGCATCGCCTACCACGTGCTGACCCTCGGTCACGGAACCACCCTCATCCTGAGCAGGGTATGAGAACACCTATTTCATCTCATATAGCGCTCCATGTGGGCCATCGTACCCATGTACGCCTCCTTCCCAAACATTCTCGATGGTTGCTTCTGTAAAAACTGCTCACGTTGAAGGTTTCGGGTGGAGCCGCCGGTGGGGATTGAACCCACGACCTACCGCTTACGAGGCGGTCGCTCTGCCGGCTGAGCTACGGCGGCTCTTCCTTTTCTTGAACAGAGGGAGTAAAAGTCTGTTCCTCCCGAACCCTCTTCAGCTTCTCGAGCTTCCGGAGACCCACCCTCCTCCCAACCCTCGGTCTCTCTTCCCCGTAAACCCACCGGAAGTTCAACCCCTCGAAGCTCCCCAGCACCTCCTTCAATTCCTCCCTTCTCAGCGGCCTCACGGGACTGGGACGAAGAGGGGTGTTCACCTGCACTTCATCGGGCCCTATTTCCTTCAGAACCTCCGCTATCTTCCCGCACACGCCCGCGTTCTGCGGAATCACCATCACCTCCACGGCGAACTCCCCACCGAACTCTTTCCCGAACTCCTTCATTCCCTCCACCACCTTCTCCCACTTTACCTCCGGATGTGGCCTGTTGACCTCCCTGAAGAGGCCCTCCCCAGGCGCGTCCAGCTTTCCCTTCACCAGGTCCGCCCTGACCAAATCCCTTCTCACTTCTCCTACACCCATGAGGGAGGAATTGGTGAGCACGACCACCGGCAGACCCGACACCTTTCTGGCCACCTCTATCAGCTCACCCAAGTTCCGGGCCAAGGTTGGCTCCCCCAACCCACAGAAGGTCACCACATCCACCTCCACCCACCTCAGGGCCTCTACGAGTTCTTTCTCCAACCTACCCGGGTGAACCCAAACCCCCCTCTCCACGGTCTTCTCGGTGGTGGGGCCCGACGAGCAGTACAGGCAGTCGAAGGAGCACCTCTTCTCCTCCAGGCCCAAGGGATCCACCCCCAGCGACCTCCCCAGGCGCCAGGAAGAAACTGGACCGTAAACCACCTCCATTTATCCTTCACCCTCCCAGTGAGGGCTAAAAACTTTCTTTACCACTAAACTCGACGGGGCGCCTCTCCCGGTAGCCATGGCCCCTCGAGCAAAGCTATGAAAAGGGTGTCCACACGCCGGGGAACAGCCCCGTCACCCGGTCCCTCCATCTGTTGGTTTTTCAGACTGGCGCCGGGGGAGGGATTTGAACCCTCGAGACCTCAAAGGGTCAACAGCTCTCGAGGCTGTCGCCTTACCTGGCTAGGCTACCCCGGCCATAGACCATGGAAGGGGTGGGATATAGCCTAGAGGGGGTAAGGGGGCTTGGCCAGGAACTCGCAGTGGGGATTCCGGTTGGAGTAGCACCTCAGCTCCTCCACCCTGTAGTTCTTACCAGTAAAGTGCTGGGTGGCCCCGGCGATGAAGCCCGCGAGGTAATAGCAAACCTTCCTCCCCACCCTGCCCATCTCCTTGGCAATGTAGCTCCCCCCCCTGAACCTCAGGATCCTCCCCTCCTCACCCTTCAAGAGCTCTATCTCTCCCATCCCGCTCTGGGAGAAGAAGATGTCCGTGTAGATGGTCCTCTCCTTCAGGCTCTTCTTCCCCAAATCAAAGGTACGGTAGAGCCACTGGGCCACCCTCTTCCCCGACTTGAAGCCCGTGTCGTAAAGGAAGGTGTTGCAGGTGTCCCTCCAGATGTCCTCCCTCACCTCCATGGCAGGGGCAAACTCCACGATTTCCCCCGCGTCCACCAAGCACCCCATCCAGAGCTCGAAGGCCTTCTTCCAGTGGTGGCGGAGATACTCCGCTATCTCCCTCTCCGCCTTCCTGTAATCCTCCATCTTTTCTTCTTCTCCAGCCAGAATAAAAGTCTTGGAATCACAGAAAGTCGGCCAAGCTGGTCTGCTTCTCGGCGTCGCTCTCGAACACCGACTTTATGTCCCTCTCCATCAGCTTCAAACGCTGCTTGGTGTACTCCCTCACCCCGAACTCCTCAGCCACCCTCATGGCGGTGCGCAGGTATTTCTCCACTCCACCCCTGGGAACGGTGAGGACGAGGTTCCCCCCGCACTCGTTGCATACCCCTGCCAGAGGCAGGCGTCTGTACTTGGTGTTGCAGCTCGTGCACCTGAACTGCTGGGTGGAGAACTTGCGCAGGTTCCCCTTCAGGTCCGGGATGAGGTGATGCTCTATCACCCTCTCCGCCACGTCCCTCTCATCCACCGCCCTGATCTTCCTGGCCAGGTTCAGCTGCGCCATCACCTTCTCCTCCATGGTCTCCAGCGTGGAGTAGGTGGAGGTGAGGGGACCCTTGGAGAGGTCCGAGGTATGCACGTTGAAGGCAAGGCCCTCGTACTGGCCCTTCGTCCCTAGCCTCTTCTCCACCGTCTCCATCCAGGCCTGCACTTCGGAGGGGTGAACCTGCTTTAGGGTGGCCTCGTAGAACTCCAGCGGGTACCTGAACATGATGTCCATGTTGTGGACCTCCTTGTCCACTTCCCTCGGGTCTATCCTCAGGTTGAGGACGAGGGGGGCATCCATGAAACCGCCCCTGCTGGCGGGAAGGAACCTTCTGCTGAAGTTGAGGAGGGCATCCAGCAGGAGCATCACGGCGTCCTCATCCCCATCGCAATCACGGCGCTTGGCCGCGTGGAAGTAGGGATGAGCGTAGCCCACATTGGCCTTCGTGAAGCCCACGATCCTGCCCACCATGCCCACGGAGGTGTGGGGGGAGAGACCCACCACCAGGTGACCCAGCAGGTCCTCCTTACGCTGGGCCCCGTAGTAAGGGGGCAAACCGTAGAACTTCTGGAGGAGTTCGTCCACGAACTTGGAAACCTTGAGCAGGTACTTGGCACCCTCTTCACACAAAAGGAGGTCCTGCACCTTCAGCTCCACCAGCTGATCCTCCCTCTCCAGGGGCTCACCCAGGTAGTCCCTGGCGTAGCCCAGCTCCCTCAGGCGCTCCACGGACACGCCCACCTCCCTGGGACTGAAGTGGGTGAGAGGGAGGTTGGTGGCATCGAAGCGCACGGTCCCATCCTTGAACACGCGGAGGCCGTGCTTCGCCCTGAGGATCCCCTTCTCCAGGGGCTCGGGTATCTTGTAGGCGCTGCTCATCCCCTTTACCCCCTTGAGGTCCGCCGGCGCCTTCTCCCCCAGCCTCCTCTCCGCCTCTTCCAGCATCTCCTTCAGGTTCATCATCCTCTCGCTGAAGAACTCCTCCCTCACCCCGCAGGTCTGGCACCTGCCCCTGGTGGGCCTGCCGCATTTGGGACAGAGCTTCACGAACTCCGTCTTCTCCCCGCAGGAGGGACACTTCCTGGTGATTCCCAGCGTCCCACAGGAGGGGCATCTCAGGTTCGTCAGCTCCACCCTGAATTCCCCCTTGGAGGAGGCCGCCTTGAGGATACTTCTGGTGGGTCCACCCGCCTGCCCGACGGGAAAGAGGAGGTGGGGAGGGGGATCCATCTCCCTGGGTTTCGCCTTCTCCGGCCTCCCCATCTTGCTCCCTATCCAGGTGGGGGCCTTCTTCCTGACGGGAAAGCCCGCCACCTTCTCCAGCAGAACCATCACCTCCCGCTCCTCTTCCGCCTCCAGCCTCTCCGTGGTCCTCTCCTTCCCCCTCAGTATCCCCAGCGTGCGACAGAGGGGGAGGGCGTGCTCCTCTATTCTCACCTTACCCTCCTCCACCCTGTGGGGCACGCAGAGGAGCTCCAGAGTCCTCTTGGGCTCCTCCTCCAGTGGCAGGATCAAAGCCTTGAGTTCATCACCCTCGAACTCGGCCTCCCCCTTACACAACCATCTGGCCAGCCTGAGGAGGTCCTCCCTCTCCACCTCGTGGTAGAGGTAGGTGTACCAGGGATGGAGAGGGACCCCAAGCCTCTCCGAAATCTCCACTGCCAGGCTGGAGGGAGGGACGGGATAGGGGGGCAGGAGGTAAGGGGAGAGATCCCGGGGGAACCCCTTCCCTGCCCGCTCCACCTCCTGTGCCCACCACTCCTCGCAGTACCCCGCGGGTAGGAGGGGATGGTTGTTCTCCAGGAACTCCCCGAAGTCCACGAGGAGGTCCCCCAGGCACAGGATTTCCTCTATCTGGCTCTTCACTCTCTCCGCCTCTTCCACGGAAGAGATCCTCACCACAGAACCGTCCTGGAGCTTCACCGTGGGGCCCTCTATGCTGTCCACCGGCGCCACGGCCCCACCCTTGCCAGGACGCTCAAGCTTGAGCTGCGTTCCCACCGCGAGAAAGCCCCCCAGCACCACCATGGTGGCGGGGTGTACGCCCACGGCTGCTATGCCCGTGTTCCTCGCTCTCCCGTACCTGAGCCTGAAGCCACCCGGCCTTCCGGGGTAGGAAATGACGGGCCTTCCGCCGATCACCTCCTCCAGGTACCTGGCCTCTTCCACCTCTTCCTCCTCCGAGGCGGGATGCTGCATGAACTCCTCGAGCCAGTCCCACCCTTCCATCCCCAGCTTCTTCACGTACTTCATGATCTTGGGGGCTTTCTGGAGCACTCCCTCCGCGAGGGCCAGGACGGCACCCCCTCTGACGAAGTTGTGCCCCACCCTAGGAAGGTCGCGGTAGGCCGTCACCATCACGTCCCTGCTGGTGGGCTCGCCTGTGATCTCCACGGGGAGGTTGCGCACCGCCAGCCTGACCTCATCTGGAGTGGGGGTGTACTGAAGGTGGGAGATATCGGAGGAGTAGAGGTTGACCTCCTCCACGAACCTCTCTATCTCCCTTTCCGTGGGCTTGTACCTGTCCAGGAGAAGCTTCCTGCGCACGAAGTCTCCCGTGAGCACCGCCAGGGCGGCCGCCGTCCCTCCCGCCGACCTTATCGGACCCGAGAAGTACAGGGCCAGGTAGCGGCTCCCGTCAGGATTCTTTTCTATTTTGACCTCCGTTAGCCCCTCCAAGGGGGCAGCCACCGCTATTCCCTCCGTGATGATGGCCAGGGCGGTGCGCACGGCCTGTTCCGCCCTCTTCTCGTCATTCAGCTCCTCCCCCACCCTCCCGTCCACGATCATCTCCGCCACCTTCAGGGCGAGCTCCTCGCGGGGCATCTTTCCTTCCAGCTCCCTTATCACCCTGCTCACTCCGGGGGGACCCACCATCTCCTCCACCCTGGAAGCCATGTCCTCCGTCTGTGGAATCTCCGGCTCCAGCTCAGGGTCCCTTCCCAGCAACCTGGCCCTGCGGGCGATTTCGTAGGCTTCCTCCACTTTCCGCTCTATCTCTGAGAAGTACGCCTCTACCGACTGGCTCATCTCCACCCTCATGCTCTCACCAGATCGGAAAGTCTGTCGAGGACCAGGTCGGGCCTCTTCTTCCCCTCCAGACCCCTCAAGTCCTTTCGCTTGGTAACTCCACTCAGGACCAAAATCGAAACCATTCCCAACCTCTTGGCAGGCGCTACATCCAGGTCCAGCCTGTCCCCCACCGCCGCCGTCTCCTCCGGCTTCGTTCCCAGAAGGCGGAGGGCCTCCCTGTACATCCTTGGGGAGGGTTTACCCATGACCTTGGGTTTCCTGCCCGAGGAGAAAGAAAGGGCCGAAACCATGGCCCCAGCCCCGGGCAGGAGACCCCTCTCGGTGGGATAGGTGGGGTCCGCGTTGGTTGCCAGAAACTCCGCCCCCCCGTTCAGGGCCCTCAGGGCCGCCTCCAGCTTCCGGTAGTTGAACTCCCTGTCTATCCCAACCACCACGTACTCCGCTTCTTCCGCCCTCTCCCCGTTCACCAGCACCATTCCCGCCCTCTCCAGTTCCTTCCTCAGTCCCTCCTCACCCACCACGTAGACCCTCGCCCCAGGAGCCCTCCTCCGGAGATACTCGGCCGTGAGGTAACCAGAGGTGAGGATTTCCTGCGGGCTGGCGCTAATTCCCATTTTCCTCAGCTTCTCGGCGTACCCTTCCCTGGAGAGAGAGGAGTTGTTGGTGACGAAAACCACCTTCCCGCCCTTTTCCTTCCATCTGCGGAGGAAGCCCGCCACACCCCTCACGGGCCTGTTACCCACGTAGACCACGCCATCCAGGTCCAGGACCAGGGAGCGGAACTCAGGCAAAGTTTATCACCGAAGGATGGTTCTTCTGCAGGTCTATCACCGTCACCTTCCCCGGAGTGGGGATGATACCCCTCTCCCTCATGTAGCTCGTCATCCCCTGGAAGGTCCCGGAATTGACGGCCCAGACCCCCTTGTACTTTTTGAGCCCAGAGATGTGGATGTGCCCGCAGTGGAGCACATCAGGCACCTCGTCTATGACCAGGAAATCCCTCTCCTCCGGTACTACCGCCACCTTTCCCCCGTACATGGGCGCCAAGTGCCTCCCCTTCAGGAGCCTTATCATCATGGAGGAAACCTCGTTCCTGCCGGTCCCAGGCAGGGTGGAAGCCAAATCATCGAAACTCCTTCCGTGATAAATCAAAAACTTCACCCCGTGGAGGGAGACCCAGGCGGGGTTCCCCACCATCACCGAGTTCAGGTCGTAGAGTTTCCCGCCCACTTCTGGAGGAATAGCAGGCTGGGGCTCGGAGGGTCTGACCGCATCGTGGTTCCCGGGCGAGAGGATGAGCGTTATGTAATCCGGCACCCTCTCCAGCAGCCTCGCCACCTCCTCGTACTGCTGGAAGATGTCGTGGAGGTAGAGTTCCTCCTCCTGCTGGGGATAAATCCCTATCCCGTCCACGAGGTCCCCCGCCAGCACGAGGTACTTCGTCCTGCTCGCCAAGTCCCTGTGCTCTTCCTTCCCCACCTTTCCCTCCAGCCAGCTCAGGAACTTTTCAAAGGTCTCCCGAAGGAACATCTTGCTCCCCACGTGCAGGTCCGAGATGAGGACGGCACAAACAGGCTCCTCTGCTCTCGCGGGAGCAGCCCGTACGGGGAGGTCGGGCCACGCTATTTCCCGAGCCACTATCCTGGGGAATTTGTCACCGGAACGTACCGTGCCCTCTACTCCTATCACCTCGTCCGGTATCACCTCCGCCGCCTTCTCCAGGAGCTCTTCGCTCTTTCCCCTGAAAATCCAGACCGCCGCCTGTCCCGTGGGATCCTCCAGCTTTATGAGGAGGTGTCCCCCCGGGGTCTCCCTCTTCTCCGCCACCATCCCCACCACCCTCACCAGCTCTCCCTCCTCCATATTCTTCAGCTCCTTCAGGGGCAGGGGATCCGCGTAGTCGCTCCTCTCCCTGAAGAGATCCTTCAGCCTCTGGTACCTGTCCAGGAAGAGGTTGAGGAAGTCCCTCACCTCCCCCCTGCTGTAGCTCTTGCCCGTGACATCCCTCAACACCTCCACTTTGGCCTCCACCTCCGCCGCCAGGGGTTTGAAGCTGGTGTGAGAGAGCTCCGCGTGGGAGGATTCCCTCCTCTCCTCCACCTGGACCTTGGGGACGGGCTCCAGGACCCTCCTCACGAGCTCCTGGGTGACTATGAACTCCTTCCCCCTCAGGGCACCAAGCACCTTCTCAGCCTCCTCCTCCCCCCTCTCCTCCAGCAGCTGGAGGGCCTCGGGGGTGAGGCACATCTGCGCTTCCTGGAATTTTTTCACCAGGCTTCCCCCGTCCATTCCCATCCCCTAGAAGAGCTTCACCTGGCGGGGGAGGGACAGGGTGGGGGGGAGGAACACCGTGTCGTCCCCCTCCAGGATTTTCCTGAGCTGCTGGATGGAGAGGTTGAGGGAAATCTCCTTGGTCCTCCCGTACCTGCCGCTGCTGAGGATCCTGGCATTTATCACGCCCAGCATCTCGAGCTCGGAGAGGAGGTCGCTTACCCTGCGGGGGGTGAGGGGATCCACACCTTTCTGGAGGACCACCCTGCGATAGGCCTCGTAAACCTCCCCCGTGGTCATCCTCTCCGCACCCTTCTCCGCCAGGAGCAGGAGGCTGAAGAGCAGGAGCTTTGACTGACCGGGGAGGGTGCGTACGAGCTCCGCCATCTTGTCCTCCTCCAGCTTCTCGTAGGCCCTCCTGACGTGCTCGAGCGTGACTTCGGTCGCTCCTTCCTGCTCCGACAGCTCACCCGCCACCCTCAGCAGATCCAGCGCCCTTCTGGCGTCACCGTGCTCCCTGGCCGCGTGAGCCGCACAGAGGGAGAGGACACCCTCCTCCAGGACACCGGGCTGGAAGGCCTCCAAGGCCCTCTCCTCCAGGATATCCTTCAGCTGCAAAGCATCGTAGGGGGGGAATACCAGCTCCTCCTCACCCAGGCTGCTCCTCACGCGCGGGTCCAGGTAGTGGGTGAACCTGGCGTCGTTGGAAATCCCTATCACGCTCACCTTCGCCCTCTCCAGCTCCGAGTTCACCCTGGTGAGGTCGTAGAGCACTTCGTCTCCTTTCTTCACCACCATTCGGTCCACCTCGTCCATCACTATGATGAGCACTCTTTCCTCCGAGTCCACCACCCTCAGGAAGGTCTCGTACAGCACGTCTATGGGCCAACCGGTAGTGGGAACGGGAGAGGTCTCACTCAAGAGGGAATTGGTGAGGGTGGCCAGCACGCGGTACCTGGTGTTCACCCTCTCGCAGTTCAGGTAAATCCCCCTTATCCCGCGGTTCAACTTCTTTCCCATCCTCTCCAGCTCCCCTAACACGTACCTCACAGTGGCGGTCTTACCCGTCCCCGTCTTTCCGTAAATGAAGACGTTGGAGGGGGTCTCCCCTCTCAGAGGGAAGGAGAGAATCCTCGCCAGCCTCTCGATCTGCTCCTCCCTGTGCGGTAGCCTCTCCGGCAGGTAGCTGGGCCGGAGAAGCTCACGGTTTCTGAAGATCTGGCTTCTCTCCATCCATTTCCCGAAGAGTTCTCCTTCCCTCATTTTCCCCCACCTTCAACCTCCTGGTCATCCACCTTCTCCATTCCTCTATCCCCCCGCTCAGCTCCTCCAGGAGCACCCTTTCCTCCGGCAAAGCCCCCTTGGCCTGGGAAGGAAAGAGGGACAAGCGCACGAGCTTCTGCAGACGCAGCTCCAGAAAATCCTCCACAGCCTTCTTGAGGTCTTCCAAGCTCTCTTCTCCTTTGCTCCTGAGGTACTCCATCTCCTCCGCCAGCAACACGTAGAAACCCTGGGGGAGGGGCTGGAGCCCCGGCTGCCTTCCCTCCGAGAGCAGGAGCTTCCTCACGGCAGCCAGCCCCACCTGCTCAAGGGGCTCCACCAGCTCGTGCTTCCTCAGCACCCTCAGCTGCCAGTGCTCCAGCTCCACCCTCTCCCCCTCTCTCCAGGAAGAGACGCCCTCGCCGAGATCGACCTCAAAATCTCTCTTGATCGTGCAGGGAACCTTCATCCCTTCATCACCCTCGTCACGTACCCGGTTTTGGGCTCGTAGAGGAAACCCTCTTTTTTCTCTTCCTCTATCACCCTGAGGACAAAGTCTTCTCCTATCCCCTCCTCCTTCGCCCTGCGCACAATCTCTTCTATCGGGGCCATGCCCCCGTGCTTGTTCTCCACCTCCCCTATGAGGTCCGTCACCCTCTGGATCTTGTCCCTCTGGCTCTTTGGCTTCCCCGTGAGGATGGTGTCCACATCTATCTTCCCCGTGGCGGTGTCAACACCCGCCTCCTGCAGGTACTTGGAGATGAGTTCTATGCCCCTGCTCGCATCTTCCTCCGTCACCTCCTCCCTGAAGTGCATTCTGGCGCTGGCCTTGGCAAGCCTTATGATGGACTCGAGTTGCCTGGGCGTGATGGGTACCGGTTCGCCCCTCTCCGCCACGCTCCTGTACCTGACGTAAAACTCCTCCATCTTCTTTATCACCTTCTCATCCTTCAGCTTGGGGTGAATGTGCTTCCTGGCGTAGATGATCAACTTCCGCAACATTTCCGAGTCTATGGGGGGTTTGGCTATCTCCGGCTTCCTGTGGAGTTCCAGCATGTGCTTTGCAATCTTCTTATCCGTCTCTCCGTGGGGCTCGTCCCTTATGATGAAGATGAGGTCGAACCTCGACAGGATCACGGGCTCCAGACCTATCTGCTGAATCAGGTTGCGGTTCCGATCCAGTCTTCCCATCTTGGGATTGGAAGCCGCAAGCACGGAGGTCCTGGAGTTGAGGGTTGCCACTATCCCCGCCTTGGCCACGGAAATCGTCTGCTGCTCCAGTGCCTCCAGGATGGCGCTCCTGTCCTCCTCCGCCATCTTGTCAAACTCGTCTATGCAAGCCACGCCCCCATCGGCTATCACCAGCGCTCCGGCCTCCAGCGTCCATCCTCCACCCAGGTCATCCCTGACCGCTGTGGCCGTGAGACCCGCTCCTGTGGCCTTCTTTCCGGAGGTGTAAAGTCCCCTAGGAGCCACGTTGGCCGTCCAGGAGAGAATCATGCTCTTCGCCACGCCTGGATCTCCCGTCAAGAGGATGTGGATGTCCCCCCTTATCCTGGTCCTGTCGGGGAGCTCGAGCGGATCACAGCCAAAAAGCATGAGGGCTATTCCTTCCTTGACAGCCTCATAACCGTGCACGCTCGGTGCCACGGACTTGATGACATTGTTGTAGAACCAGGGATCCTTAATCAACTCCTTTATCTTTTTCTCGTCCTCCTCCGTGAGTTCGGTCTCCTCCACCCCCTTCTGCAGCACCTCCAAATAGGAGACGTAAAGCACTTTCCTGAAGGTTTTCATCTTCTTCTGCTTGAAGCTCTCCTGGAAGACCTCCAGAATCCCGCTCATCACCACATGGTTCCCTGGGACCGCTATGTCGACTAGGTCGTCCCTCACGATACAATCCAACATCATGGGCATGCGTCCTCCCCTCAGCTCCTCGTGCCTTTCTTGAACCCTGAGGCTCTGCCAGTCCCTGAACTCCGACTTCTCCACCTCCAG
>JAWCKR010000018.1:0-24540 GCA_038851755.1 Hadarchaeales archaeon (SeqCode)
TGGAAGCGGAGCTGGAAGCTTCTATCCTGACCAAGAACCTCGGATTGGACTTCGACGACGGTCTTCAGTATTTCGTGACCAAAAAGCTGGGTGCGGAGGCCATTGTAAGCTTCGACCACACGGACCTGCGCAGATTGAACCCGGAGAAGCGCTGGAGTGAATTCAGGAGCCGGCCACTGGATAACACCTGAGACGAAGAAGACGCACCTTCCCGTGCAGTTCTCTCCCCTTAATCCCGACGAGGTGGGCATCACCTCAAACCCTGCGGGCTCACCCCTTCCTGAACTCCGTGTAGCCGCACCTTCCGCAGGACCACCTGTCCCCGTGCTCTGCCATGAAGACCCCGGGCCCGCACCTGGGACAGAACCTCTTCAGGGTCTTGAGCTTCCCCCCCTCCTCCGCGTAGAACTTGGTCCTGGCCTGCTCACCCTTCGCCACCCTTCTCACCTCCCTCCTTCTTTTCTTCCCCGGCCTCCGCCTTCTCCTCCTTCGCCCCAGCCTTCTCTTCCTTCTTCACCCCGCGCTGGAGCAGGTGCCTGGGGGCGAACTTCCTGAGGACCTCCTCCGAGCGGTACAGGTGCGCCAGTCCCCTGGTGCAGGAGGAGCCCTGGTGAGTCCTGAGCCTCCAGATCACCAGCATCCCCCCGTCCGCACCCAGCTGGGAGGCAAGCTGGGACCTGACCGCCTCGCGGGAGGGGGTGGGCTCTCCCGGGTGGAGGACCTCGAACCTCACCTCCTCGCGTTCCACCAGCGGATTTTCCTTCCTCTCCAGCACCCTCAACTCCATGGGAATCTCTCCTCTTTCCTCCCCCACTTTTTATGATTTTGGAACTCACCCGTAGATACTCTCCGGCCCCATCCTCTCCCTGGCCTTCATGGTCCTGTAAGCGTTCGCCATCTCCTCCAGCCTCTTCTCCATTTCCTTCCCCTGCTCCCTGAGGGCGGATACATCGACCTTCAGGCCGAAGGAGTCGTTGAGGGCCTCCAGCAGCACGGCCGCCCCCTCGGCGTCGGGCAGGAAGAGGACGGCCGGGGTGAGGAAGGCGGTGCCCACGAGCTTGCGGTTGAGGCACTCGTTCAGGATGGCCCCGGCTATCCCCGTGATCACCCCCTGCGAGGCCATCTTCACGCCCTTACCCTCCAGGATCTTACATCGCTCCTCCTCCGCCACGCAGAGCTTGGGCCTCTCCTTGGGGAGGCCCTCCACGGGCAGACCCTCCAGCACCACCACCTCTTCCACCCCCTTACCCTCCGCCCACTCGAGCAGGCCGGAGGCGATGGGGTAGAAACCCTCGGGGGGGATGGGCACCTCGGTGAAGGAGGCGAAGAGCCTCCCGTCCCCGGTGGAGTAAATCCTGAAGGGGTGGTGCAGCCTTCCCTCCAGGAAGACGGCCACGGGAGGGAGGTACCTGGAGCGCAGGTGGGCGATCTCCTCCATCTTCAGCTCCCGAACCAGGTGGGAGACCGCTATGGAACCCACCAGACCAGGACCTATGAAGCCCAGCACCAGGAGAGGACGGTTGGGCTCCACCTTCTTCGTCTCCACGACCTCCGCTTCCGGAAGCTCGGGCATCGTCTATCTCTCCCTTTTTTCCTTAAATCCCTTGGACTCCGCCCACCGGTGGTAGAGTTAAAGAGAGGAGGAGTATCTTTTACGGGGTCGTGGGGTAGCCTGGTCTATCCTGCCGGCTTCGGGACTCCCGCGGAAAAGCCGGTGACCTGGGTTCAAATCCCGGCGACCCCACCACATGGTTTTAACCTAGGTATTAACCTCAGTACATACCTATAAATACGGAGCAACCACATTTATTGGTGTTCTCAATGGCCGGACGAATGGTGGGTGTAAAAGAAGCCCACCGAAAATTGCCCAAGCTGCTTCGCGAGGCAGAGACCGGAAAGCAGATTGTCGTGAGCAAGAGGGGAAAACCTGTTGCTGTGTTAATCGGGGTGAAAGAGTATAACAGCGTAATGGCTACTCTGGAGGAGATGGCAGACCCAGCAGCGTTGAGAGCGTTGAGAGAAGCCCAAGAGGACTCAGCGGCGGGAAGAGTCTACACCTACGAAGAGGTTTTTGGTCATCCGCCTCCACGCCTGAGAAGAGAGATGAAATAATCCTTGGGCTCGCCATGCCTCCAAAATGACTGAAATCACCTTCACGAAGAGGGCGCTACGAGACGTAAAAAAGTTACCCGAAAAAGCTAGGCGCCAGATAGAGTTAGCGATAGACGAACTGTTCGACAACGTGCGTGCGGGTGACAAGCTTCACGGCGAGTGGGAAGGATGCTGGAAACTACGGGCCGGGGATTACAGAATCATTTACAAAATAAAGAGCGAAACCTCAGTGGAAATCCAGTATGTTAGACACAGAAGAAAGGCTTACCGAGCGTAGATCAATCCGTGCTACTCGACCGAAATCCGGAAACCCCATCACCGAGCTTCAGAGGTCTGGAACCTCTCCCTCCTCCAGGGCGGCCTGGAAGGTGGCGTTCGCGGCCTCCACGTACTGGTCGAGGGGCATCAGTTCCCTCTCCACCCTCCTCTGCAGCTCCTCCGGGATCCTTCCCTCCCTGACCAGCCTCCTGCCCGCTTCCCTGCAGGCCTCGAAGAGGTCGTCCAGCGGAAGACCCAGCCTGAGGAGAAGCCTCAGACCCCCTCCGTGCGGGCGAAGGAGGGCACCGGCGAACTCCCTCCCCGCGTTCTTACACATCGCCTTCGCGTGCTCCAGCACGGGGTTGAAGTTGTCCCTCTCCCAGAAGCCGCACGTGGCCACCAGCACCACCTTCCCTCCCTTCACCCCCTCCCTGAGCGGGTGCCTGCAGTGCCCCTCCCTCAGCTCGAAGAAGGGCTTCATGAGGGGGAGGAAGCGATCTATCATGGTCTTGAGGGGACCGGGCATGCCGTCCACGTAGAGGGGGAAGGCAAACACCCAGATGTCCGCCTCTCCTAGCTTGGGATAAAGAAGGTTCATGTCGTCATCCTGCACGCACTTCCCTGGGGTCTTCGTCCAGCAGGCGAAGCTCCCGTCGCAGGGTTTGATCTTCAGTCTGTTCAGGTAGAAGAGTTCCACCTCCGCCCCCTCCTCCCTCATCCCCTCCAGCAAGGGTTTGAGAAGGAGGTCGGTGTTCCCGTTCTCCCCCCTCGGGCTCGCGTTGAAGGCCAGCGCCTTCATCTGAAATGTTTCTCCCGCTGGGATAAAAATCCTCTCAGGACTCAACCATCTCCAGAGCGCGAACGGGACAAGCCGTGAGGCAGAGACCGCAGTAAACGCATTTCTCCTCCTCCAGCCTCAGGGAGTAGTCCTCCCCCAGGCGAAGGGCGCCGGTGGGGCAGAGGGAGACGCAGGCTCCGCAGTCCGTGCAGCTCTCCCTCCTCAATCCTATCCTGCGCCTCACCTCCCGCAGCTCCACCCCCTTTTCCCTCAGGAAGGGACTCCCCCTCAGAACCTCCACCTCATCCTCCTCCAGGCTGATCAGCACCTCGCTCCCCCTGGAGGTGAGGTCCGCGCGCAGGAGGTGGGGGAGGAGGCCCGTCTCCCTCACGAGTTCCGCCAGAAGGGATCCCGCCCTTTCCCCCCCACACCTCAGCAGGACTTTCCTCCTCACTGTCTCCTCCTCCCCACCAGCCTCGAGAGGTCGTCGCTCGTCAGGACGCCCGTTACCTCACCGCGCTCGTTCACCACCGGCACCCCGGAGATTCCGTGGAGCTCCAGGGACCTCGCGACCGAGTCCACGGGCTCGTTCTCCCTGGCCGTGACCACCTTCCTCGTCATGATCTCCGACACCTTCACCTTCCCCGTGCCCACCGAGGTGGCGATGTCCCAGGAGGTGATGATGCCCACGAGTCTGCGTTGCTCGTCCACGACCGGCAGGTGGTCGAAGCCCTTCTCGGCCAAAATCCTGGCGGCCTCTGCAACGGAGCAATCCGGACCCACCGTCACCACCTGCTTGGTCATCACCTCACCGGCCAGGGGAACGGGCGCCATCTCCTTCATCGGTTTGAGGATCCTGTCCGTGGGCAGCCTCTCCACCGGCTCGGAAAGCAGAAACTCACCCTTCTCTATCCACTTCTTGAGAAGCTCGGCAATCTCCCTCGCCATCCTGAAGCTGCTCAGGGGACTGACGGGCACCTCCTTCTTCCCCACCACTACCCTCCCGGACCTGAGCTCGGCGTAGGTGACCTCCCTCACCACGGGTCTCTCCCTCCTGGGGACTCCGTAGTCCAGCAGGTTGGTCCTGAGCTGGCTCTCATCCATCCCAGCGGTCCTGGCCACCTCCTCGTCCAAGATGGGAATGGGTATCCCCAGCCCCACGTAGAGGGAGGTCCCGTACCTGTGGATGGTGCACCCCCTCAGGTACCTGGCATCCATCCGCTTCAGGTCCCCCACCACGGCTATGGTGCCAAGGCCCTGCCCCGGCAAATGCTGGGTGCCCTCCCAGGCTATGTAGCCCCGCGTCCCCCCGAGGAAGATCCGCGTGCCCACCCCGATAGTCCTGTACCCAGGGTCCCTCCCCAGGGGCCCAAGCACGCCCGCGCCGGAGAAGGTGACGTTGCCGTAGTCGGGGAGGAGTGTGCCCATGTAGGTGTAAATCGTTTCATCGCGCGAGTTGGTGGCCGCGTTGTACCTCTGGTAGGCGGTGCGCGGGCAGTAGAGCACGGCCTGATTGAGGTCGTGGAGGGTGACGGTGGTATCTATTTCCCTCCGGGGATAGCAGTCGGTGCCGTAACTCCTCCCCCTCAGCTCCACCTCCTTCCCCCTGACCAGGTCCTCTATGACATGACCCCCTCCGTACTCCATCCCCCTCGTCCTGGACATGGAGGTGGCACCAAGGTAGACGTCCACGGCAGCCAGGCCCGCGTAGGCCGGGACATCGTTCAGGTAGACCTCACCCCCTCCCAGCTTGATGGGTGGGTCGGCATGCCCGAAGTTCAAAAACACCCCGGAGCTGCACATCGCCCCGAAGGTGCCCGTGGTCACCACGTCCACCTCCTTCGCCGCGACGGCCGCCCCCTTCTCCCTCACTATCTCCACCATCTCCTCTGCCGTCACGACCACTGCCTCCCCCCGGCGGATCTTCTCGTTTATCTCCGCGATGGACTTCAGGTGACCACCGTGCTGGGTTTCGTAGAGCCGTATTTATACCTTTCTTAGTGAAATAACTAGCAGTTATAAAAAGAGGGAAAAGACCCATAGCGGGTTATATCCCGTGCTTCCCCCTGAAAACCTTAAGGGAGAAAGCGGTTAGAAGGTTTGTGGACCCGCAGGAGCTGAGGGATAGGATAGTGAAGTTGAAGAGGGAGAAGAAGGCCGTAATCCTGGCCCACAACTACCAGAGGCCGGAGGTCCAAGACGCGGCGGACTTCGTGGGCGACTCCCTGGAGCTGGCCAGGGCGTCCAGCGGGGTGGAGGCGGAGCTGGTGGTGTTCGCCGGAGTGGATTTCATGGCGGAGACGGCGGCGATGCTCAACCCCGAGAAGAAGGTGGTGATACCTGATCCGGAGGCCAGATGCCCCATGGCCTCCCAGCTCCCTCCCCAGCTGGTGAGGGAGGCCAGGAAGAAGCACCCGGAGGCGGCCGTGGTGCTGTACGTCAACACCCTGGCCGAGGCCAAGGCCGAGTCCGACGTGGCCTGCACCTCCGCCAACGCCCCCCAGATCGTGAACGCCCTGGACGAGGACACGGTGATTTTCGGACCGGACCGCAACCTGGCCTGGTTCGTGCAGCAGCGCACCTCCAAAAAGGTCATACCCCTGCCCCAGGACGGGCACTGCTACGTGCACAGGATGTTCTCCGCCGCCGACGTGGCCCTGCTGAAGGAGCGCTACCCCGATGCCGAGGTGCTGGTGCACCCGGAGTGTGACCCGGAGGTCCAGCGGCTCGCCACCCACCTCTGCAGCACGAGCCAGATGCTCAGGAGGGCCAGGGCCTCCCCCGCCAAGAGGTTCATCATAGCCACGGAGGTGGGCATGCTTGAGAGGCTCAGGAAGGAGAATCCCGGGAAGGAGTTCATACCCGCTTTGGACTCCGCCATCTGTCTGGAGATGAAGAAGCACACCCTGGAGAAGGTCTACCTCTCCCTGAGGGACGAGAAACACGTGGTGAGGGTGCCCGAGGAAATAGCGGCCAGGGCAAGGAGAACCATAGAGCGGATGCTGGAGATCTCGGGGAGGGCTACCCACGACTGAGGGAGAAAGCACCGGCATAAACACTAGGAAGATCCTGAGGGTGGACCTCTCCAGGGGAAGGAAGGAGGAGGTCGAGGACTATGTGGCTACCGACCGCCTCGTCCGCCTCCTCCTGAACGGGGAGCCCCTCCTCACGCTGGTGGCCACACCTTCCCACTTGAGGGAGCTGGCGCTGGGGCACCTGCTGGGTGAGGGTCTCCTGCGGAGGAGGGAAGAGGTGGAGGAGGTGAAGGAGAAGGGGCTGGAGGTCCATGTAAGGCTGAGGAGAAAACCGTCCCCCCTCCGTCACCGCGCCACGTCCACCCCTTCGTGTGGGGCCTCCGACCCCGCCGAGCTGTACTCCAAGTTGCTGGAGGAGGGTCTCCCCAGACCGAAAGATACACGCTTCGGGGCCAAAGCCGTCTCCGAGGCCCTGGGGAGCCTCCACTCATCCACGGGAATCTTCAGGAGGACCGGAGGAACGCACGCCGCCGCCCTCTTCACGAGGGAGGGGAAGATGGAGGTGTGCCTCGAGGACGTGGGGCGACACAACGCGGTGGACAAGGTGCTCGGGTGGGGGCTGGAGAGAGGGGTGGACTTCGGCGAGAGCTTTCTTGGGTTCACGGGGAGGGTGCCGGCGGAGGTGGTGGCCAAGTGTCTGAGGGCGGGAATCCCGCTGCTGGCCTCCCTCTCCGCTCCACTAGAATCCGGGATAAACCTGGCCGAGGCGGGGGGGCTGACCCTGGTGGGCTTCGCCCGAGGCTCCCGCCTGAACGTCTACGCCCATCCGGAGCGCCTGGTTTTCGACTCTGAGGCCTAGGAAAGGAGGGCATCGAGCCCGCAGGCCCTGCACCTAGCGCAACCGCTCTTGATGCGGGAGGAGAGGGCCCCCGTCCTCCTGTACTCTCCCTCCGTCTCGGAGAAGAGTCTCTCCAGCCTGGAGGGCTCGGGAGGAGAAACCCTTCCGAGCGGGGTGCCGGGGGTGGGCCTGAAGGGGACGAGCCTGGGGAAGACCCCCATCCCCAGCAGGGTCCTGGCCCCCTCCACCAGGCTTCGATCGGACTCACCCAGCCCCACCAGCAGGAAGGAGTTAACCTGCCACTTGCCGAAGATCTCCACCGCCTCCCTCCAGCTCCTGAAGTATTCCTCCCGGGAAACCTCGGCCTTCCCCGGACAGACCTCCCTCCTCACCCCCTCTTCGTAGAACTCAAGGTGCATCCCCACCGTGTCCACCCCAGCCTCCTTCAGCTCCTCCAGGCTCTCGGAGTCCTCAGGGGGCTCCAGGTGCACCTCCGTGGGTAAATCAACCTTCTCTCTGATCTTCCTCACCGTCTCCGCCAGGACCCTCGCCCCGCGGTCCGGAGAGGCGAGCGTGCCCGTAGTGATCAGCAAATGCTTGGCCACACCCTCCTCCACGGCGGCCCTGGCCACCTCCACCAGCTGCTCGGGGGTCTTCCTCACGAGGGGATCCTTCTCCCCGTAGACCTGGATGGCGCAGAACTTGCACGCCTTGCCCTGCGCCCACCTCCAGCAGGAGGAGAGGAGGGTGGTGGCCAGGCAGTCCCTCCCGTGGAGCTTGGCCACCCTGTGCATGGGGATACCGTCGGAAGTCTTCCTGCGGTAGAAACGCGGGAGGGGGACCAGGGAAACCTTCACCAGGCGTTCCTTCCCCCTCCAAATCCACCCGTTCCTCAGCTCGAAGGGGGAGCGGGAGACGAAAGCCCCCCTGAGGGGGATGTTCAGCACCACCCCATCCGGGAAGACCATGCACCTACCTCCCGAGGGGCCCGCTCCGCCCTTCCTCCCGCGATAGACCCCCCGGCTCCTGGCACCAAGGGAGAGGAGGGAAAGCTCCAGGCGCTTCAGCTCCTCCATCTTCCTTCTTCCCTCCCTCCCAAGGCTTATCCTTTACCGACCGAGGCTTTTACCTCAACCCGAGTAGGATAGGGGATGCTGAAGGTGGAGGAGACGAGAAAGGACTTCCCCCTCCTGAACTCGGGCGTAATCTACCTAGACAACGCCTCCACCAGTCTCACCCCCGAACCCGTTTTGAACAGGATGCTGGAGTTTTACCGGGAGTGCCGGGCCAACGTGGGGAGGGGGGTTCACAGGCTCTCCAGGGAGGCGAGCGAGGAGCTTTCCTCGGCCAGGGAAAAGGTGCGCAGGTTCATCGCCGCCGGATCGGGAAGGGAGGTGATCTTCACCAGGAACACCACAGAGGGCATCAACCTGGTGGCGGAGGGACTGAGGTGGGAAAAAGGGGATGAGGTGGTCACCACCCTCCTGGAGCACCACTCCAACCTCCTCCCCTGGCTCAGGCTGAGGGAAAGGGGAGTGAGGGTGAGGATGGTGAAACCCGATGGAGAGGGCGTGCTGAAGCCCGAGGGGTTCGAAAGGGAGATGGGGGAGAGGACCAAGCTGGTGGCCCTGACCCACGTCTCGAACGTTCTGGGAACGATGACGCCCGTGGGGGAAATCGTGAAGCTGGCCCACGAGCGTGGGGCCAGGGTGCTGGTGGACGCCGCCCAGTCAGCCCCCCACCTTCCCCTGAACGTGAAAAAGCTGGGGTGCGACTACCTGGCCTTCTCGGGGCACAAGATGCTGGGGCCCACCGGCATCGGGGTGCTGTACGTGAGGGAGGAGCACCTGGACGAGCTCGAGCCCCTCTGCCTGGGAGGGGGAACGATAGAGGAGGTCTCCTCTGTGGGATACAGGCTCACGGGCTCCCCGGAGAGGTACGAGGCGGGCACTCCCCCCATCGCGGAAGCCGTGGGGCTAGGGGAGGCGGTCGAGTACCTCAGCCAGGTGGGACGGGAAAACCTCGCCAGGCACGAGGGGTCGCTGGTGAGGCGTCTGCAGAGGGGGCTGGAGGAGCTTCCCGGAGTGGAGGTCTATGGACCCTCTGACCCAGACCGGAGGGTGGGCATCGTCCCCTTCAACGTGAAGGGGATGGGCCCCCACGAGGTCGCGACCATCCTTGACCAATCCTCGAACATCATGGTCAGGTCAGGGCACCACTGTGCGATGCCCCTCCACACGGAGGTGCTGAACCGACCGGAGGGCACGGTGAGGGCCTCCGTGTACCTCTACAACACGGAGGAAGAGGTGGAGAGCCTGGTGGAAACAGTGGGGAGGATAATACGTGAACTCCTCTGAAAGCCGCGGTTGGCTGTCATGAAGGTCCTCTGCCTGCCTACCTGGAGGGAAGGGTGCCTCCTGGCGAGGGGTGTGGACCCAGAACTCTCCAGGGAAGGAAGAGAGGACATCCTCTACCTGAAGCCCTGCGCCTCGAAGGGGGAGCTGATGGCGGAAATAGACCTAGGGGGGAAGGGGGCCAGGCCGCTGGACCCCCACCTCCTCTGCCACCTGCTGGAAAAGGCGAGGCCTTGGTTCTCTGAGGTGAAATGCAGCCCCACTCTCAGGGCGGCTAGGTTCAGGTGGGGAATAGCAGAGGTGAGCATCTTCGGGGACGGTGGGGTCAAAATCCGACGTGCCCTTGATCATGAGGAAGTTTCTCACCTTTCCAGTCTGCTCGCACGCCTGCTCTGGGGCGCCATGAGATGTGAGGTATGCGGTTTGCCTGCCCTGCGGTGTGCCTCAGGGGGGTGCCGGTGCGCGGGAGAGGGGAGGAGGGAAGTAGCGGTGGACGATCCCCTTCTCCTCGCGGCTCTCTCTTCCCTCGAAAGGATCCGGGAAGTCATGGGAACCGAGAGGGAGGAACTCCTCCGCGAGGCGGAACGCCAAATCCTCCTCTTCATCCTGAAGGCAAGGAAGGAGGAGGTCCCCCTGGCGCTCTTCCTGCTGGCCGGGATAGAAGAAAGGAAGGACACGCCTAAACCTTGAGGCTCGGGAGGGGGAGGGCCTCCAGCCCCCTCCTGAGGACCCTCAGGAGGAGGAAGAGGGAGAGAAGGGCGTAGAGACAGCCTGCGGCCAAGTCCTGCCAGTAGTGCTCGCCCAGGTAGAGGGTGGAGAACATCAGCAGGATCCAGCTAGTTCCCCACACGAGGGCTGGTCCCCTCCCGTGCCTGCGGGCGAAGAAGAAGGCCAGGAGGCCGTTGGCGGCGTGCAGGCTGGGGAAGGCCCCCCAGGGGAAGGCGTTGAACCTCTCCGTGACCCCAAAGAGCTCCTCCCTCACATCCCTCACCCCCGGCAAGGCCATCCTGGGGGGAGAAACGGGAAAGAAGATCCAGGTGACGAAGCCCAGGAGCTGGCAGAGGGCGAAGACCCAGAAGTACTCCTTGAAGGACCTCCTGTCCCCCACGAAGAGGAGGAGGGCCGCCGTGGCGTAGATCAGGAAGAGATAACCGAAGGAGTACACGGCCACCCACCACCTGTCCGAGAGTTCCCCCGAGAGGTGCTCCTGCAGGAAGAGGACCTCCCCTCCCCCGAAGCTGTGGGGCGAGGAGGGTCTGGGGAAGGCCCGCGGGAGGGCGTCCAGGGCCAGCGTCAGGAGGAGGAAGAGGAGGAAGGGGAAGAGGAGGCTCCTCACCCTCTTCCACATTTCACCCCACCTCCCAGGAAGAGCTTCTCCCTCTGGGCGTACCTCTCCTCCATCTCCCTCACGAGGGCCTCGAACTCCTCCGCTTGGACCGCTCCCGTCTCCACCAGGGCTCTGGCGAACTCCCTCGCCTGCACCACCTCGGCCAGCTCCCTGTCGCACGTCCTCCCGAAGGCTGGGGCCCTGCAGTTCTGTCCCACCCTGAGCCCGAAGTACCTGACGGTGTCAGGGGAGGCGGGCTTCCCCCTCAGCGTGCTGGAGGCCTCAGCGGTGGAGCCGCAGGGGGATTCCCTCAGGAGCTCCACCTTGGTGATCCTGCCGTCCTCAACCTCCAGCCCGAACTTCGGCCTGCCGAAGAAGCGGGCGAACTCGTCAAAGGCCTTCACCCCCGTGTTCCCCTCGAGAGAGCACATGGTGGGGGGCGCGAGCACCCGGGGGTTCTTCTCCATGGCCTGACGCAGGAAACCCTCCCCGAAGCTCACCGCCAGAAGGGTGGGAACGCCCCTGCTCGCTACCTCCAGCGCCACGTCCGGGTGCCTGACATAGGAGAGGTAGAGGTCGCAGGGGGGGAGCTCCAGCTCCAGCTCGTCCACCACCTGGGAGGAGGGAAAGTCCACCAGGATCCACTCCACCTTGAACCTCTTCCTCACGTTCTCCCTGGCCCTCTCCCCGTACTTCCCATCCGAGATGACTCCCACCTTCAACCCTCTTCCCCCTCAAACACTTTCCTGAGCTTCACCGCCAGCTCCTCGGGCATGCTCTCCACCACGGGCTCGTACTGGAACCTCTCCATGAACCCGCTGTCGCTGGTGTAGAGGGGGCGGAGGAGGGGACGGGAGATGAGCCTGAGGCTCAGCCTGTGATACCTCCTGCTCCCGCCGTCCTCGGGACCCGAGAAGGAGGTGAGGTTGAAGGTCTCCACCCCCAGCTCCGCGTACCCCTTCAGGATCCTGGAGAGTCCCACGGCCAGCTCCTTCACCTCCGCCTCCCCCACCTCCCCGAAGCAGGAGGCCTCCCTGAAGACGGCCCAGACCTCGTTCTGCCCCTGCGGTGCGAAGGCGGTGAGCCAGCATATCCCCCCACCCTCCCCTATCCACCTCTCCCCCCTCCTGCGCTCCTCCTTCAGCAGGTCCAGCCAGAAGTTCCTCCCCGTCCTTCCCCTGTACCTTCTTCCCCCCTCCATCACCCTCTCCAGCCAGAAGGTGGGGGTGCGGTCGGCGAGGAGCTGGAGGTGAGGGTGCACGATGCTGGCCGCGGCCGAGGGGAGGTGGTTCCAGTTCAGCATGGCGTACCCGATGGCAGGCTCCACTTTCCTCACCCTCCCGAAGTACTCCAGGGAAAGGCCCAGCGCGTCCTCCAGCATGCGTGGAGGGAACTCCCGGATGGTGAGGAGGTGCTCCCTGCTCAGGACCACCACGGCGTGGAACTCGGCGAAGGGGAAGAGGTTGGGGAAGAGCACGGCCTCCCCCCTCCTCATCCTCTCCTCCCCGAACTCCGGTGGGAGCTTGGGGGTGGAGCGCTCCAGGTTCTCGGGGCAGAAGTAGCATCCCCTGGCGGACTCCCTCAGGAGGTCGAGGGGGCTTTCACCCACCGCCTGCCTCACCCTTTTGGCCCTCTCCAGGTTGATCCTGCTCCACCTCCCTGTGAGGGGGTCCTGCCTGAACTCCACCCTCTGGGTCACGGGAGCGAACCCCTGCACCGGGCTGAGGAAGCGGGCTTCCCTCACCTCCCTGCGGAAAAGCATCCACCATATTAAGGGAGGGGAAATATAGGTGATGGCATGGGCAGGGGACCCCTTCCGAGGTTCAACGAGGTGCACGTGAGGGCGGCGCTGGAGCTGATTCACAGGATGGGCAGGGTGGGGAGGCCCGAGCTGGGGAGGAGGCTGGGACTGGGGGAGGGGAGCACCAGGAGCCTCCTCCTGCTCCTGAGGAGGAGGGGACTGGTAAGGTCTTCCAGGGGGGGGCACACCCTTACGGAGAGGGGTAGGCGGGAACTGGGGGAACCTATGAGGCTCGTGAGGCTGAACTGTGGCAAGCTCACCGTTGGGGAGGTGGATGTGGCCGTGCTGGTGAGGGACGCTGCACGAAAAGTGAGGGGCGGTGTGGAGGAGAGGGACGAAGCCATCAAGGCCGGGGCGAAGGGGGCCACCGTGCTCGTCTTCCGGGAGGATGGGCTGCGGTTCCCCGACAGCGGGAAGAAGGTGGGGGGAAAGGTGGGCAAGAAGCTGGTGGAGGCTCTGAAACCGATCGAGGGGGACGTGGTGATCATTGGAACGGGAAAAAATGAAGTGGAGGCGGAGATGGGGGCCAGGGCGGCCGCCATGAAGCTGCAGAAAAAGCGGTGATCACCAGCTGGGCACTTCGTACCTGAACTTCACGTTCTCGCCGTTCCTGAGCTCATAGGAACCTGCCCCCACATCGGCGTACTTCCATCCGTTGTTCTCCCACACGTAGAACATCCAGTACTTGCCTTCACCGGGGTTGTTGGCCAGCCCGTTGATGGAAGTGATGAACTCTCCCAGCCCCACGTAATGCTGGGTCTCCACCGCGGCCACTCTCTTGAGAGCCTCCAGGGCCGTGGCACCCTTCGCCAGGTGCACCCTGTGAGAGAGCTCCGCCTCTCCGTTATCTATGACCACGCCCACGTCCACCGTTACTAGAGTGCCCTCCAGTTCCCTCAAGTCCCCCCTTATGTCCGAAACCTCGTACGCCAGGTACACCGTCCCCATGGCCATCACCACCAGCACCACCAGGATTGCCTTCGTCACCTCTTCCATTCTTCTCACCTCCGTTGGGTTGTGGAAACGGAAGCCCCCACCCTCACCGGGATGGGGACCTCGAGCCTTACCCTGGTGCTGAGCTTCAGCAGACCCACCAGCGGAGGGACGAAGAAGAGGGAGGAGAGGTGGTAGAGGGTGAAGGGGACCTGCATGACCAGGGCCGTGAGCCAGGTGGAGAGGGAGGTGAGGGGTCCGTAGAAGCCGGTGAGGGGGCTGCCCACCACCCCCGTCCAGAAGTCGAAGAGGAGGATGGCCACGGCCGCGGTGAGGGCGGTCCTTCCCACCAGCCCCCAGAAGCCCGAGAGGGGGGAGAGCTTGTTCCTGGTGGCCACCCACCACACCAGCAGGAAGCCCGACCAGGTGAAGAGGTAGATCCTGTGAAGGCCCCAGAACAGGAGATCCACCAGCAGCACCCCCGCGAGCACCATCAGCCCAAAGCTCTTCCCCAGCCTCCTCTCCCTCTCCCCCCCTGCGCTCCAGAGGTAAGTGGAGCCCGTCACCACCAGAACCGGGATCACCAGCTCCAGGTTGGGGAAGGTGAGTCCCTTCAGGTACAGGAGCTTGCTCATCCCGGCCAGCAGGAGGCATACCCCGGCGAAGACCCAGAGCCTCCTCCTCAGTTTCCTTTCAACTTCCATCCTATTGGATATATTATCCAATATAAAAAGATTCTCAACCTGAAAAAAATTAAACCCTCTTGTAGGTGTAGACCCTGAGCCACTCCTCCAGCACCTCCACCAGCTTCTCCCTCAGTTCCTCCCCCTTCACCCCGTCCCTCCTCAAGGCCGAAATCCTGGAGGAGAGAAAAGCCAGACCGAAGACCTCCTTTATCCACCGCTCGAAGTCCTCCCTGTAGACGTGAAACTCCAGGGAATCCGTTCCCACCTTCTTCACCGCCTCCGTGAACTCCATCAGACTGTGGGCCTCCACTCCCAGGGGCCTGCCGACGCCGGAGTAGAAGGAAAAGGGCTTATCCACCCTGCGGGCGGGATCCATCACTTTTCTCTTTTCTCCCCCACCTAAAAAGCCTACCCGAAGGGCGCGGGGCCTAGAGAAGATAAGCACACCCTTGGTATTCACAACCTTTAAATACGCTCTGGATTCACTTAAAAACGTGAACACCAAGGGAGTTTCGCCGGTAGTGGGCGTGATTCTGCTGATTGCTATAACGGTGACACTGGTGGGAATTGTGGCAACGCTGGTGGGCGGACTGGGTGGGAAGGGAACTCCGCCTTCTCTGACTATGAGCGTGAAGGCAGAGAACGGCACCGGGAACTGGGTAATCCTGAGAATCACACACACAGGGGGTGACTCCGTTTCGTTATCTGACATCATAGTGAAGGCTGGAGATGATGAAGCCAACATGGGAGAAAACCGGTCCCTCAGCGGTGTCCTCTCCGTGGGAAACACCGTGGTGGTGGGAGTAAACTGTCCCACCGACTACCGTGGGGACAACATCATCACCGTGTACGTGATTCACAAACCCAGCAATCAAATGCTCTACAACAACCCCAACATCGTCGTGGAAGCATCATCCTGATCACCTTGCCGAGGGTCACGCTGCGTCTCCCGAGAACCCTCCGGAGGTTCAACCCCAGAGACGAGAGGGGAGTCTCAGAAGCCCTCGGAGCGGCGATGGTCCTCAGCATCATCCTAGCCGCCTTCTCCACTTGGTATCCCACCTATGCGCGCACCTCCGTGTACGACAGCGAGGCCAAGCACATGGACGAGGTCAGAGGGGCCTTCCTGAAGCTCCAGTCTGGTATGACCCTGCTGGAGGACGGGGAATCCCTAACCCTGAGCCTCCGCACGCAGGGGGAAAAGCCACGTTTCGTCCCCAACTCGGGAAGGGTAGGGAGGGTGCTCATAAGGGGTAGTCCTCGGCCGGGGGTGGGCTCACTTCTCACGGAGAGCGTGGGGTCCCAGGGATGTCCCGAGAGTCTCAGGGGGGAAGGGGGTGGGTGGTACGAGCTAAGCCCGCTGATCTTTTTGGAAAAGTTCTGGAGCATGGAGAACTGGCAGATGATCCCACATACGGATGACCTGTACACCCCCTCCCCAGAGTGGGACCCCTCTAGGTCCGCGGAAGCAGACGGTTCCGGATCCATCCATGTGGCCGCCACCGCCAGCAGTCTCTGGTGGAACCAGAGCGTAGAGAACTGCACCTGGGTAAGGAACCTGAGCAACCCTCTCCGAAAGGAGGACGGCGTGGTGAAGGTAACCGTGGGGGGAAAGCTGATGTTCGCGGTGGGGGGAACGGGATGGGGGAGCCAGAGCTTCAGGATAAGGGTGGAGGTGGAGGACAACGGGGGATGGAAGAAAGTTTATGAGAACTCCTCGAGCAGCCGCACCAACGGCTGGGTGAGGTTCGAAAACTCCTACACGGTGGAGAACTCCGTAAGCGGGGTGAGGCTTTACCTGGAAGTCGTGGTGACCACCATGCTCATCTCTGACCTGCGGGGGGACCTCTGGGTGGACGAGGTTTCCCTCACCGTGGGACCACCCTACAAGGTGGAGGCGGAGTACTCCAGCTCCCAGCTGGGATCCACGGGGGAGGTGGAGCAGCTCACCATCACCACCCTCCTGAAGACCGAGGGAGCGCGGGCGCTCTGCACCCTTTCCATCTACAACCCCTCTCTCGGGGGATGGGAGGTGGTGAGGGACGGGACCGTGGGGGGGGAGGAGGAAGTGTGGGAGAACGCCCTCCTGAGCCCCCAAGCCTACCTCAGCACCGAGGGGAAGATCAGGCTCAGGCTCAGGGGGGAGAACAGCACCAGCTTCTTCAGGCTCTTCCAGGACTACCTGAAGCTCTCCCTGGACTACAAGCAGGAGAGGAGCAGTGGCAGTGTGGAGTTCGAGATGAGGAACTCCCAGTACCCGGACCAGACCTACGTCTACGAGGACGGCGCCGTGATCCTTCTCCAGGGCAGCAGGGGCGTCATGCTCTCCCAGCCTGCGATGCTCTCCTTCCGGGAAAGGGGGGAGAACGAGGTGGAAATCACGGTGAACCGCTACTTCATAGTGGGGGGGGACTCCTCCCTCTCCCAGAGCGGATACGTCTCTCTCAAGGTCACCTCGCTGGGCTCCTACTTCGGAGTCCAGGCGGGAGAGGAACCCAACAGGGAAAACGTGGTTCTTGAGATAAAGTCGCCCAGAAAGGAAATCTGGAGAGAGTACCTCCGCACCCTTGCGGAGGAGCTGAACGGGAGGGGGTTGAACGCTGTGCTGGACGTGGACCGGAATGTCCTGACCGTCCTGGGGAAGGTGGTGGAAGGGGGGAAGAAGGACATCTACTACTACGAAAGGATCTACGAGTTCTCCGTTCAGGCCAGGTGACTCAGATTCCCCTTATCAGCTCAGGTTTCGTCACCTGAAGCCCCAGGGGAGGGGTGAAGGAAACTTCGAAGACGGCCTCCCCCCAGAGGGAAGAGGGCAACCTCCTGAGCCTCCTGGCGTACAGGGCGCGCTTCCTCTTGTAGGGACCGAGCCTCACCCACTCGAAAGAGAACAGACCATCGACGCACTCCCCGAGCTCCTCCACGCTCTCCCCCCCCATCCTGATCTCCATGGGGGCGTAAATCAGGCAGTTCCCCCACCCCTTGCTCTCCCTCTGGAGCCTGCGCAGGAAGAGGGTCAAGCTCCGCCAGTCCTCTTCCGACCTGCGGAAGAGGGGGAGCAAGTCGGTGAGCTCCGAGAGCACCACCAAGCTGTCCCTCCCCTCCTCCTCCAGGAGGCGGTGAAGGGAGTCCAGCAAACCCCCACAGGTCTGCCAGGAAGAAAGGCACTGCTCCGAGAAATCCCTGAACCTCACCCACTTTTCGAACTCCCGGTAGAGCTCCTCACCGAAGCTGGAGGAAACCTCCTCCCTGAGGTCGGCCTCCCCGCGGGAGAAGGAAAGCCACCATATCTTCTCGGGAAGCACCTGATGCTCCGATGCCTCAAAGAGACCCGACTTGGTGGCCGAGAGGACCACGGAGGAGGTGAGGGCGAACTCGTGGGGACCGGAACCTATCTCCCCCAGGAGGAGGACGAGGGACCCTGCTGGGATTCCCCCTCCCAGCGACTCATCCAGCGAGAGGATCCCTGTGGGTATCCTCTTCAAGGCCTCACCTGCCTCAGGACCCTCCCGCGAGCGTCACCGCCAACTTCCTGATGGCCTTGGCGGCGGGGGACTTCGGCTTCCTCAGCACGAGCATCTTCCTCATCATGGCGCACTCGGCCACGGCCTGGTCCTCCGGGATTGAAACCAGGACCCTCAGACCAAGCTTGCGCTCTATTTCACCCACCCCCAGCACCTTGGGTTTCCGGAAAAGTCCCAGAAAGGGGGACCGGGGCAGGCGGTTCAGCACCGCTCCCCCCATCTTGACCTCCAGGGCCTCCGCCACCATCTGGGTCTTCAGGGTGGACTCCAGGGCCAGGGGATCCGGAGTGAGGATGAACAGGACCTCACCCGCGGCGGCCAGTGGGGCCAGGCTGTACCTGCTCACCCCCGGGGGCGTGTCCAGGAGTATGAAGTCATACCTGGAGGAGAGTTCCTTCACCAGCGACTCGAGCTTCCTGGGAGAAGACCTCAGGAAGCCATCCAGGGTGGGGCCGGAGGGCAGGAAGCTGATGCCGTTGACCCTGTAGATGGCTTCGCCCACCCTTTTCTCGCCCGAGAGGACCTCGTGGAGGGTGGCGGGGAGCTGGGGGAGCCCCATGAGCGTGGCCGCGTTCCCCATGGCAAGGTCCCCGTCGATCACCAGCACCCTCTTGCCCAGCTGCCCAAGAGCCACTCCCAGGTTGAGGGTGGTGGTGGTCTTCCCTACCCCCCCTTTTCCAGAGGCTATAGCCACAACCTTGGCCATCAGCTCTCCACCCGCTTTGTCCTGAGAGTATTTTAGCCTTGCCTAGACCCTCAGGAAAACCGAGAAGAGAGCGAAGGCAGCGAGCATGAGGAGGACCGAGTACTTCAGCCCCGCCCTCAGATCGCCCGAGCTCGTCTGCCCTATCAGGAGCCCCGCGAAAAGCCCCTCTATCATGGCGGCGTGCATGAAGAGGTTCCTGATGGTGGGGACCTCCACCCCGTAGGAGAAGGAGGACTCGCTCCCCACCTCCCTGTTCACGCTCATCACGCTGCTCACCACCATGAAGGTTGAGAAAAGGAACAGACCGAACATCATGAGGATGATGACCTTGTAGGAGCCCAGGGCCGCCTGTCTCTTCCTCTTCAGCTCCTGCTTGTTGGCCACGTCCAGCATGAGGATGTCAAGCACGCTGGAGATGTCCTCGTCCGTCTCGCTCGACTTCTTTATCACCCTGGTAACGTAGACTATGTCCCCTGAATCGCTCACCCTCCTCTCGAACCTCTGGAGGGCCTCCCCGGCCGAGATCCCCCAGCCCAGGTCCGCCTTCATCCTCTTCGTTTCCCTCGTGAAGGGCCCCAGGTCCACGGAGGAGGTCACCTTGAGGGAGGCGGGGAGGGTGAGCCCCGACTTGATCCCGCTCGCCAGGGACCTTAGGAAGTCGAGCAGGGAGTCCTCCAGGTAACCTATCCTCGCCCTCTTCACCTCGTAGACCAAGGAATAGAAGCCCAGGACGGCCAGGGAACCCAGGATGAAGCAGGAGGAGAGCTCCATCCCCAGATCCCTCCTGATGAGGAAAAGCACGAGCGCGGTGAGAGGAACGCTGAAGAAGAAGGAGTTGGCGGGCTGCCTGGAGACCGCCTCCACCGGCTTCCTCACCAGGTACCAGACCCACCTCCCCAGCCTGCGGAGCGGGGAGACCTTTTTTATCTCCACCCTCTCGTGGACCAGCGTCACTCCCGTGTACTCCTCCCCCAACCTCGCCCCCTGCCTGCTCACCGGGAGCTTACCTGGGAGGACCAGGCTCACCATCACCATGAAGAAGGCCGCCACCGCGGGCACCACCACGTAGCCTATGAGGTAGAGCCACAGGCTGGAGTACCCGCCCAGGGGTCCCAGGAGGGAGAAGAGAATGAGCATCACCAGGGGAAGGAGGATGACGAGGTTGACGTAGAGCTCGCTGTAAAGCTCCAGGCTGGAGATGAGCTTCGAGTGGTCCGCCTCGGCGTGGCGCTGGTACTCCATCCACTTGCTCGAGAAGTAGGAGGGAAGGTCCCCGCCGCTCTCGATGACGGAGGCCAGGACATCGAGGAGCTCCCTGAACCTGTCCGAGGGTGTGCTCTGGGCCAGGTTCCTGAGGGCGGTGAGGGGGTCCTGCCCCAGCTGCTCCACATCGCGCATGAAAAGCCTGGCCTCGTTCCTCAGCTCCCCGGCGTCCTCGTACCTGCTCAGCTCCCTGAAAATCTCCACCACTCCCGCCCCTCCCCTGCTGAGGGCGTACATGAAGCCTATGGTCTGGGGCAGGACGAGGTTTATCTTGTAGGCCCTGTTCTTGGCCACCAGCCCAGGGATGAGGAGGAGGGTGCGGTAGAGGGCCATCCAGAAGCCCAGGCTGAGCAGGGAGCCCACCGCCACCCCCAGGGGTGATAACACCCCCGCGACCCACAGGCCCAGGAACAGCAAAATGAAGCCCACGGAGACCAGCATGCTGTAGAGGAGGGAGGTGCAAACGTAGACCTCCACCGAGGTCCCCATCCTGGCCCTCTTCAGGTCCCTCTTCAGGGCCTCCTGTTCCTCCCTCCTCACCCACCTGTGGAAGAGCCTGAAGGCCAGCCTACTCAGGGGAGGCATCCGTGGTTCCCTCCCTGATCCTCTCCAGCACCTTCTCGGGCTCGAAGTGGTACTGCCTGACGATCCCCGCCACTTCCTCTATCTTCCTCACGTTCTTCCCAACCATGTACTCGAGCACGGCCTTCCTGTTCGCCAGTTCCTTCTCCAGCCTGGTGGGTCCCCAGCCCCTCTCCCTGGCTATCTCCGCCAGGACCGTGGAGTCCCCCAGCCTCCTGAACCTGTCCGTCACGTTGTCCCTCTCGAAGAGCCTGTTGATGCTCAGGGCCCCCGTCTCCGTGTCCACACCCCCTATCTCCACTATGCTCTGGTTCCTCCTCACCCTCATCTCCTTGAAGTAGGTGAGGTTCTGGAGGCACACGATGTCCAGGGCGGAGAGCATGTGGTGGGGGACGTTGAGGGGCTCCCCCTCCAGCCTGAGCACCATTTCCTCCACCGAGCCGGCGTGCATGGTCGAGTAGCAGGTGTGCCCCGTGGTCATGGCCTGGAAGAGGGTGAGGGCCTCAGGCCCCCTCACCTCCCCCACGATGAGGACCTCGGGCCTCTGCCTGAGGGCCTGCATGAGCAGGTCGTACATGGTGATGGCCTTCTCCCCGGGAGCGGGACGGGTCACGCTGGCCACCCAGTTCTCCTGGTAGAGGAAGAGCTCCCTGGTGTCCTCGATGGAGATGATCTTGGCGTCGGGGGGGATGAAGAGGGTGAGGGCGTTCAGGGTGGAGGTCTTCCCGCTCGCCGTCCCCCCTATGATCATGATGTTCTTCTTGTTCTCTGTCGCCAGCCAGAGGTAGGCCAGCATCTCGGGAGAGAAGGTCCCGAGCTTGATGAGGTCCACGGGTGTGAAGGGTTCCTTCCTGTACTTGCGGATGGTGAAGGTGCTCCCCCTGGCCGTGACCTCCTTGCCCAGGGTGGCCTGGAGCCTGTACCCCTCGGGCAGGGAGGCGTCGACCGTGGGCTTCCCCAGGGAGATCTGCTTCCCTGCCCTCTCCACCAGCCTGCCCACGAAGAGGTCCAGCTCCAGGGGGTCCGTGAACGTGACGTTGGTCTTGAGGTTCTGGTAGTTCTGGTGGTAGAGGAAGAGGGGGAGACCCAGCCCGTCGCAGGAGATGTCCTCTATCCTCGGGTCCTTCACCAGCACATCGATCTTCCCGTAGCCCACGTAGTTCCTCTTCAGGTAGTAGAGGAGCTTCTGCAGGGTTTCCTCCCCCACCCATATCCCCCTCTCATCCAGGAGGTGCTCCACCGCCTCCTTCAGCACCAGGTCCCTGTCCTCGCTCTCCGTGTAGGGGAGCCTGTCGAGGAGGTCCCGGTGCACCGTCTCGAGCAGGGACTTCTCCGTGGGGGTGAGACTGGGCTCCACCACGTGGTACAGGCGCTCGTTCCTGGAGGGATCGGAGAGGATGGCCACCCAGGCGAAGGGCCTGACCACCCAGTAGCGCTCCTCCTCCACGTATCCCGAGGGAGGGGTGAAGACCGTGTACCTCTCAAATTCCTTCCTCTCCTCGACCCTCTTCTGCAGGAGCAGGAGCCTGAGCTCCTCGAGGAAATCATCCTCATAAAGGGCCTCGAGGGAACCCCTGGAGGGCCTCGCGACCGGAGGGGAAGAAGGAGAACTGGTGGGCAAAGGAGTGATGGGACGGCGCACCTGCATGTCTGTCACCCCAGGTTTCCCCTCACCCGCCTTCTCAGGGGTGGGGGTTTCCTCCCTTTTTTCCTCCCCCGCCTTGCTCGAGGTGAAAGAGAGCTTCTCCCTCAGTTTGCTGAGGGTTCCAGCTAGTCCTCCTCCACCTTCTGGTTCGGAAGGCATCCTCCCCATACTTTATCCTCCCCTTTTTTCTTCCTTTCCTGAGGGGTCCTCAGCCGCCTCTCCCGTAGAACTCCGTCAGCTCCGCCAGCCTCTCCACGGCCTCCGCCGTGAGCTGCCAGGGCTCCACCCTCCACCTCCAGTTCCCCTCCGCCCTCCCCGGGGTGTTCATCCTGGCCTCTCTCCCCAGCCCCAGCACGTCCTGGAGGGGGAGGATGGCCAGCTCCGCCACGGAGCCCAGCGCCAGCCTCATGAACTCCAAGTGGACCTCCTCCGCCCTGACCTCCCTCCCCACGTACCTGAAGAACCTCCTCCTCACCTCCGGGGTGGCCTCCTCCTCGAACCAGCCCCTGACCGTGTTGTTGTCGTGAGTGCCCGTGTACACCACGCAGTCCTTCCGGTGGTTGTGGGGGGCGTGGGGATTGGAGGGGAGGTCCTCCCCGAAGGCGAACTGGAGCACCCTCATCCCCGGGAGGCCCAGCCTCTCCCTGAGCTCCACCACCTCCTCCGTGATGGTTCCCAGGTCCTCCGCTATGAGGGAGAGGAAGCCGAGTCTCCTCCTGGCCTCCCTGAAGAGCCCTTCCCCAGGCCCCTCCACCCACTCCCCCCTTTCGGCCGTTCTCTCCCCCGCCGGGACCTCCCAGTGGGCGACGAAGCCCCTGAAGTGGTCCACCCTCACCAGGTCAAACATCCGCTGGGCGTGCTCCATCCTCCTCACCCACCACTCGTAGCCTCCCTCTTCCATCTTCTTCCAGTCGTAGACGGGCTGTCCCCAGAGCTGACCGGTGGAGCTGAAGTAGTCGGGGGGCACCCCGGAGACGAAGAGGGGTCTTCCCCCCCGGTCCAGCTTGAAGAGCTCCCTGTGCGCCCACACGTCCGCGCTGTGATGGTCCAGATAGAAGGGGAGGTCACCCACCAGCCTCACCCCCCTCCTGCGGCAGTACCTCCTCAGTCCCTCCCACTGGAGGTGGAAGAGGTACTGCAGGAACTTCTCCCTCTCCACCTCCTCCCTCAGTTCTTCCCCCGCCTTCCCCAGGGCCTCTGGATCCCTGTTCCTCAGCCCCTCCGGCCAGTCCGTCCAGGAGTTGCCCAACCTCAGGGAAAGAACCGTGAAGAGGGAGTAGTCCTCCAGCCACCAGGAGTTCCTGGCACAGAACTCCTCAAAGCCCTCCGCCCCCCTTTCCCTGAAGCGCTCGTAGGCTCTCTGGAACACCCTCAGCTTGTGGGAGAAGACGGAGGGGTAGTCCACCCAGCCGTGGGGGAGGGGGGGAGGAAGGGCCTCCCCCTGCGTGAGCCATCCCTCCTTCACCATCTCCTCGGGGCTCAGGAGGAGGACGTTGCCCGCGAAGGCGGAGGAGGGGTGATAGGGGGAGTTCCCGGAGGAGGGTGGGAGGAGGGGAAGAAACTGCCAGTACCTCTGTCCTGCCTCGGAGAGAAGGTCGGCGAAGGCCCTGGCCCAGGGGCCCAGGTCCCCTATTCCGTGGGGGGAGGGGAGGGAGGTGAAGTGCAGGAGGATGCCGCTGGCTCTCATCCCTTTCTCCCCCTGCACTTCCTCGAGACCGGGCAGGAAATGCACTTCTTCCTCTTGCAGTACTCCAGGCCCAGCCTGACCAGCCTGGGCTCCATCTCCCTCATCCTCCTCTCCCCCCTTATACCCAGCTTTTCCGCCACCTCCCTGGCCAGGGGGGAGAGGGGAGGGTCGGCCTTCTCCCAGATTCCCCTGAGTTCCCTGAGGAAGATGCTGGCGGTGGTGGGACCTATCCCCTTGAACTCCGTGAGCTTCCCCATGAGGTCTTCCGGATCTTTGGCCGAGGCGTGAAGCCTCTCCAGCCCGCCCTCCTCCTTCAGCTTCTTACATATCTCCAGCAGTTTGTCCGCGGTGGAGAAGTCGTAGCGCACGTAGCCACCCTCGTCCAGGGCCTTGACCAGCCTGGTCCATCCGGCCTCCAGTATCCTCCCTGGAGTGGTGTACCCCCTGCGCTCGAACTCCCTGAAGGTCCGGAGGGCTATCCCCGCGGAGATCCTCCTGCCGAAGAGGAGGGAGGCGAGGAACCACTTGAACCTATCTTCGGGTTTCCTCAGGTCGAGGCCCAGCTCCTCGGGATAGCTCTTGAGGAGAGTCCTACCTGCACTGGCCTCCATCCTTTATCGTGGGAAGACCAAAAGAAAAAAGGGGTGGGGAAGGACCTCACCCCGAAACGCTCTGAATCAGCTCGGACATGGTCACCTGCTCGGCTTGCAGGTGTATCGTCCTCATGGTGACGCTGGTCATGATGATGGTGGGTAGTAGATACTTTGAGATGCTCACGAGCCACGGGACTGAGCTCCCGCTCCACTGCAGGGGTAGGAGACCTATCGCGTTCCCCTTCACGTAGGTGGTGTAAAGGAGGGCGTTCTTCATCTCGATTCCCGGAGAGGACATCATGTATGGGCCCGTGGACATGCTGACTCCCTTGGTGCTCATGCTGCCTGCCTGAATCTTGGTGACCTTAACGCCGTTGTAGGTTGTCCCCACGATGTCGTAGCTGGACATGGTGCTGGAGCTGGCCCTCACCTCCACCTCGGAGGGGAAGGTTTTTGACAGGAACCCTTGGACGGAGACATT
>JAWCKR010000019.1:0-23696 GCA_038851755.1 Hadarchaeales archaeon (SeqCode)
ATCAGTTCCTCCATCCCCGCCGGTCCACCCCTCAGTCGCCTCAACACTTTCCTGCCCTCCGGTTTCAGGGAGGCGCTCTTGGGATGGTTGCCGTATGCCAGGTCCAGAAGTCTCTCCGCCCCCGTCTCCATCATCCTCACCTTTGATGGGTTATTCTTCTTTCATGATAGGTAACTCAGCCCTTTAATCCTTTTTCATGGGTATCTCGGGGAGCCTTCAAGAGGTTCCCTTCTTTCAAGCCCCTTTTCTCCCCCTTCTCCAGATTACCCTTTGAAGGGTAAGTGGCCCAGTCCATCCGGGTGGACCGACCCCTTCCCCTCCTTCCGTGGGGGAAGCTCTTTCGGGAGATTACCCTTCATGAGTACCTCATCCTTCTCCCACCACAATCCCCTTCGCCTCCCTCTCCACTTCCTCCACCCTCTCCAGGAACTTCTTCGCCCTCTTCCCCACCTCATCTTCCCTCTGGGCTAGGGCACCCACCTTTCCCCGTAGCCCCTCCAACTTCTTTGCCACCTCCTCCTTGTTCACCTCCTCCCTGAGCTTACTCTTCACCTCCTTCGAATACAACTCCTCCAGCTCCACGTAGGCGTCCATCACCTCCACCATTCCCCTCAGTCTCTCCAGCAGGGAGGCCAGCTCCTCCCCCCTCTCGGTCAGTTTCACCCACCTGATCCTCCCCCTTTCCTCCGAGGTGACCACCCCCATCTCCTCCAACTTCGACAGCACGTTGAAGGCATGGGCGAAGGTGGTGCCCACCTCCTTTGCCACGAGCGATGGGTACTTCTCTCCTCCCCGCAGGGCCAGCACTATACCGGCAGGCTTCTCCTGCACCAGGAATTTCCACATCCTCATCTATTCTTTTTTGTATATTCCATAATATATACTTTTCGGTGAATTTCCTTCCTATTCTTTACAATTGGCAATATACTATTTAGTTATTATATTTTTAATTGAATATAATATAGTGAGGAATAGAAAGGGTGAGATGTATATTATAGAGTGTATAGTAGTGAGGTGGAGGACCGGAGTGAGGGAGGAAGGCAGAGGGGTTAGGCCCGGAGGGCCCGGCAAAGGGAGGCCTTGATGAAGGCGTCGAAGATGGGGGAAGGACGGGTGGGGCGGGATTTGAACTCGGGGTGGAACTGTGTGGCCATGAAGAAGGGGTGATCCGAGAGTTCTAGGATTTCCATCCTCTTGCCGTCAGGACTCTTCCCGGAGAAGAGGAGGTTCTTCTCCATAAGGAAGGGGAGATACTCTGGGTTCACCTCGTAGCGGTGGCGGTGCCTCTCGTAGACTCTTTCTCTCTGGTAGATTTGGAAGGCTCTCGTTCCTTTCTCTATCACGACCTCTTGGGCTCCCAACCTCATGGTACCACCCAAATCCCTCAGGCCCCTCTGTTCCGGGAGAAGGTCGATTACAGGATGTGGGGTGAAGGGATCTATCTCGGTGCTGTTGGCTCCCTCCAACCCTGCCACGTTTCTCGCGAACTCGACCACCGCAAGCTGAAAGCCAAAGCACAGCCCCAGGAAGGGCACCAGGTTCTCCCTCGCCCACTTGATGGCGAGGATTTTGCCCTCCGCCCCCCTTGGCCCGAAGCCCCCGGGGATGACCACTCCCTGACACTCGGACAGTTCCCTCAGAAAGGCTTCGGTTGTCCTCTCCAGCCTCTCCGCGCTTATCCACTTCACCTCCAGCTTCACATCGTTCTTGGCCGCGGCATGCCTGAGGGCCTCGTAGATGCTGAGGTAGGTGTCGGTGAACCTTATGTACTTCCCCACGAGCCCCACCCTCACATGCTTGCTCGCGTTCGCCATCCTTGAGACCATCTCCACCCAGTCCCCCAAGTCTATGTCCCCTGATCTCAGACCCAGCTTCTGGAGGACCAGAGAGCTGAGATTCTCGTGCTCCAGCACCAGGGGGAGTTCGTATATGTTCTCCACATCCACAGCGCTGATGACCTCGTTCTCCCAGACGTTGCAGAAGAGGGAGATTTTGCGTCTGGCTTCCGTGGTGAGAGGGGTATCTGAGCGGCAGACGATGATGTCGGGGGAGATGCCCAGCTGTCGGAGTTCCTTCACACTGTGCTGCGTGGGCTTGGTCTTCTGTTCTCCCACGGGTCCTGAAGAGGGGACCAGCGTGACATGGATGAAGAGGGTGTTGGTGGGCCCCTCCTCCAGCCTCATCTGCCTCGCCGCTTCCAGGAAGGGCATGCTCTCCATGTCCCCCACCGTTCCCCCTATCTCCACCATGCAGACGTCTGCCCCGCTCTTCAGGGCGGCCTGCCTTATCCTCCTCTTTATCTCATCCACCACGTGGGGGATGATTTGGACGGTACGACCCAGGTACTCCCCCTTTCTCTCCTTGGAGATCACCTCGTAGTACACCTGTCCCGTGGTGATGTTGTGGTCCTTCGTGAGGTTGACGTCCAGAAACCTCTCGTAGTGTCCCATGTCCAGGTCTATTTCCCCACCGTCCTCCGTGACGAAGATTTCACCGTGCTCAAAGGGGTTCATGGTTCCGGCGTCCATGTTGAGGTAGGGGTCTATCTTGATGGCCGTGACCTTCAGCCCCCTTGCCTGCAGGAGCTTCCCCAGGCTGGCCGTGGTAAGCCCCTTCCCCAGTCCGCTCATCACCCCCCCGGTCACCATGACGTACTTCATCCTTCCAGCCTTCCCACCAAATTACCTACGTTTTGGACTCCCTCCCTTTTTAAATAATGCGAGAGCCCCCTGCAAATCTCGGAGAAGACCTTCAGTCCCCTGGTGGCCACCGCCGACCCCAACTGCACCGCCCTGGCCCCGGCCAGGATAAACTCCGTCGCGCTCCTCCAATCCTCCACCCCTCCGCAGCCTATCACGGGCACGGAGAGGTTCCTGTAGAGTTCGTACACGCAGCGTAGGGCCACGGGACGGATGGCCGGGCCAGAAAGGCCCCCCGTCACGTTCGAGAGGATGGGTCTTCTAGTGTACACATCCACCACCATGGCGGGCAGGGTGTTGATGGCCACCACCCCGTCCGCTCCCTCCCTCTCGGCGGAAAGAGCAGAGGCCAACAGCTGGTCGGAAAACCCAAGCTTCACGAAGAGGGGGATAGAGAGGACCTCTTTGGTCTCTCTCACCACCTCCCGGACGAGCTTCGGGTCCCTGCCTATCTCTATGCCATGGCTCTTCACGTGCGGGCAGGAGAGGTTGAGCTCCACAGCGTCCGCCCCGGCTTCCTCGGCCCTGGAAGCAACCTCCGCAAACTCTCCTCCCTTTCCCCCGGCCACGCTCACGATTACGGGACCACCACCCTTCTTGGCCAGGGGTAGCTCCTCCCTGAGATATTCCTCATATCCGGGATTGGTGAGCCCCACCGCGTTCACCAGTCCATCCTTCACCCCCACCACCACGGGGGTGCGGTACCCCTCCCTTCTCTCCCGGGTGAGGCTCTTCGTCACCACCCCTCCCGCCCCTTCCTTCAGGGCCCGGCAAAGGAGGGATCCTGTGGAGAGGACGCCGGAGGCGAGAAGAGTGGGGTTGGACAGGCGCAGTTTACCCAGCTTTACCGTAAGACCTGACATTCATCCCCCCCAAACCCTCCACCACTTCCCCATCTAAAAACACCGGTCTTCCCCTCACGATGGTGCAGAGAGGCGCTCCCACTACCTCCTTCCCCTCGAAGGGGCTGTACTTGGCCTTGCTCTCGAACTTTGAAGGGTCTATCCTGAAGCTCTTTTTCAGGTCCACCACGGTGAGGTTGCCCACGTATCCCCTCTCTATCCTACCACCTGGCAGGCCAAGGAGCGAGGCAGGGGCCTCGCTGCATGCCCTCACCACCCTTTCCAGTCCAAGTTTGCCTCTTTTGACGAGGGTGAGGAGGAGGGGGAGTTCGGTCTCCAGCCCTGGAAAACCTCCGGGTCCGTCAGGCCTCTCCTTTTCCTCTCGCAGGTGGGGTGCGTGGTCGGAGGTTACAACCTCTATCCTCCCACTCCCCAGCCCCTCTAGTAGGGCCACCCTGTCCCTTCCCGTGCGGAGAGGGGGAAAGACCCTGAAGAGGGGATTCCTCCGGTGAGTCAGTAGGAGATAGTGGGGGCACGTGTCGGCCGAGAGCCGCACTCTCTTCCTCCACCTCTCCAGCTCCCTGAGCCCTGCGGAGGAAGAAAGATGGGTGAGGTGGAGCCTGAAGCGATGCCTGAGGGAGAGTTCAGCCATCCTCCTTATCCCCATCACCTCAGCCTCCGGGGGCCTTTCCCTCCCTCTGAAGAAGGCTGGGTCCTCGGCGTGGGCTATCACCAGCAGCTTTTCCCTGCTCGCGAACCGAAGGGTTTCTTCCAGCGTTTCTCTTTCCCCGTCTTCTGGGAGATAGACCTTGATGCCCAGGCACCGTCTCCCCACTTCTTTCCGGAGTTCACTTTTTTCCTCCGGCACCCCGAAGTAAAGGCCGAAATCCACCACAGCCCTTCTCCTGCCTAGCTCCTCCCTCCTCCTCAGCACCGAAATCCTGTTGACCCTCGGGAGGGTGTTGGGCATGTCCACCACCACCGTGTATCCCCCCCTGGCCGCCGCCTTGGTTCCCGTTCTGAAATCTTCCTTGTGGGAGAGTTCGAAGTCCCTCAGATGGACATGCATGTCAATCAGACCGGGGAGGATTACCTTTCCTTCACCCCTGAAGTCCAGCACTTCCCCCCCTGGTTCTACCTCCTCCCCCACCTCCTCTATCTTCCCCCTTGAGATCCTGATGCTTCCTTCCCTCAAGCCTTTCGGGGTGAGGATTCTTCCCTTCACCGTGAGCTCCAAGTTCTCCCCTCTCTTGGGAGGAGGAAAAAAAGAAGGTTGGGATATGGTATTTTACTCCTTTATCGATTTCAGAAGGGAGGAGAGGATGATGGCCAGGGCTATGGCCGTCATGCCCCCCAGGATGGCTGCTCCGGTCTGGCCCACCTTGTCCACTACGTTTCCCCAGCTGTAGGCTACCTCGCCTAATGCGGCCAGGAGGATGGCGAAGACAAAGACTACCACTACTCCGTAGCACAAGTTAAACACCGCCTTCCATCCCTGAAGATTTCCCTTGGCTGGCATCCAATTGAAGTTAATCGTTGATCTATTTAACTTTCAGACTCTTCAAGGAGCCTAAAGCTGGAAAATCTGGGGCTAAACTTTGCCTCCTTCCAGCAACTTCAAAGCCAGTTTTCCGCCCGCTTCTCTCGGCATGATCAAGAAGGAAAAAATCGAGGGCCTTCTCCTACTGTGCCTTCGGCCCCTCTACCTATCCCGGGCCCTAAAGTCCCGCGAGGAGAGGGGAAGCCTGCGTCCGGTGGAGTCCCTCTCGAACTTCCCAAAGTCGGTGCGCAGCAGGAGCCTCCCGTCGAACACGGGGCCCTCCGTGCACACCCTCCATCCCACGGGGTCAAGCACGCACGAACCGCACACGCCGAGGCCGCATCTCATGTATCTCTCCAGTGAGACCTGTACTTTCCTCCTTCTCCTCATGCACTCCTCCACTACCTTCACCAGCATCTCCTCCGGACCACATGCAAGGACCTTCCACGGTCGTTTCGGGAGTTCACGCTCAAGCAAGTCAGTGACCATCCCCTTCTCACCACCGGAACCGTCTTCCGTGGCTACCTCCACCTCCGCTCCCGTCCTCTTGGCCTCCGAGACAAAGAGAAGCTCCGAGTTTGTCTTGGCTCCCACCAGCACCTTCACATCCACCCCCCTCTCCCGGAGCCTCCGGCAAGCAAAAATCAGGGGGGCCATTCCAGTGCCCCCCCCTACCAGCAGGTGCGGGCCCTTTCCCAGTCGGAAACCCCTTCCGAGAGGACCCTTCATCCCCAGGCACCTTCCCCTCCTTATCTCCTGCAGCCTGGAAGTGGTCTCCCCCATCCTCGCCACCGAAATCCTGAGCCTCTTTCCGTCCCACCCGGAAACGCTCATGGGCACCTCTTCCTTCCCGGGCAGCCAAACCATGACGAACTGTCCGGGTAGGGGCTCCCTTGGGAGGGAAGAACGGAGGTAAAGGGAGACCACCGTAGGGCTTTCGCGCACCACCCTCTCCACCCTGGCGGGATACATCCCCAGCTCCTCGAACCTCAAGCTCTAACCCGCGTACTGTTTTACCACATCCTCCTGCGAGATCCTGCTCCCGCAGTACTCGCACAGGAGGAGGAGGGGAGACCGCGAGTGAACTTTGAAAGTGGGAGTCACGGGCTCCCTGGGCTTGTTGGTGATGCAGCTGGGGTTGGTACACCTCACTATGCCCTGAACGCGCTCCGGGAGCTTCACCCTGTTTTTCCTCACCACCTTGTAATCCTGAATCACGTTGATGGTGGCCTCCGGGGCCACCAGCGCTATCCTGTTCACCTCCACGGCGGAGAGTTCCTTCCCCTCCACCTTCACAATGTCCTTCTTCCCGTACTTCTTGCTTGTCACGTTCATCACCACGGCCACCGTGTGCTTCTCTCCTCCCACCCCCAGGATCTTTATCACGTTCAGCGCCTGGCCCACGGGGATGTGGTCTATCACCGTCCCCCTCTCTATCTTCCTGACCACCAGCTCCTGCGAGTTGCTGGACATCATCTTCCCCCCAGAAGGAGCGAGAGCAGGGCCATCCTCACGGGGACGGCGTAGGCGGCCTGCTGGAAGTAGCGAGCATGCCTGCTCTCGTCCACCTTCAGGTCTATCTCGTCCACCTTGGGGAGGGGGTGCAGGACGATGGCCCCCTCTTTCATCCTTTCCACCAGCTCGGGTGTGAGCCGGTAGCTCCCTTTCACCCTCTCGAACTCCGAGGGGTCGGGGAACCTCTCCTTCTGGATCCTGGTAATGTACAGCACCTCCACCTCCCCCATCACCTTCTCCAGGTCGGAGGTGAGCTCGTACTCCACCCCTGAGGCCTTCAGGAACTCCAGCACCTCTTCCCTGGGCTTGAGGGGAGGGGGCGAGACTAGGAAAAGCTTCTCCACCCCGAACTTGCATATCCCGTAGAGGAAGGAGGTAGCCGCCCTGCCGTACCTGAGGTCCCCCGCTGCGGCCACCCTCAGGCCCTCTATCCTCCCCACCTCCTTCCGTATGGTGTAGAGGTCCACCATAGCCTGGGTGGGGTGGTGCTGCTTCCCATCACCGCCGTTGATCACGGGAACCTCCGCCACCTCTGCCGCCAGCTTGGCCGCACCCTCCAGCGGGTGCCTTATCACGATCACGTCCGCGTAGGCGTCCAGCATCCTCACCGTGTCCGCCAGGTTCTCGCCCTTGGCCAGGGAGGTGGCCTCCTCCCCTCCCACGCCTATTACGCTCCCCCCTAGCCTCAGGATGGCGGTCTCGAAGCTCAGCCTCGTGCGGGTGCTGGGCTCGAAGAAGGCCGTGGCCAGAATCTTGCCCTTCAGCGCGTTCCCAGGCCTGATGGCGGAGGCCTTTCTGAAGAGCCGCTCCAGGTCGGAGGAGGAGAAGTCCAGGATGGAGAGCACATCCCTTCCCTTAAACATGGGTCTTTCCCTCCATGTACCCCACGATCTCCCTGTAGTTCTGTTCCGTAATCCTCCCGCAGGTATAAAGCTCTTGGAGGAGTTCCCTGGCGGTCATCACGGAGAAGAGCCTCACCCCTTCCCTTTCCAGGAGCTCCCTCGCCCCCTGTTCCCTGTCCACCAGCACCGCCGCCGCCTCCACCCTTCCGCCCTCCTTCCTCACCGCCTCCACGGCCTTTCCCAGGCTCCCGCCCGTGGTGGCCACATCGTCCACCAGCAAGACCCTCTCCCCCTTCCCAAGTTCCCCCTCCAGCAGGCGCTCCGTTCCGTGGCCCTTGGTCTCCGTGCGGAGGTAGAGGAAGGGCTTGCCCAGCTCGTGGGCCACCATCACCCCCAGGGGTATACCGGCGGTGGGAACGCCCAGCACCCTCTCGAACTCCAAGCCCTCCCTCCTGAGGAGAACCAGATAGGCCCCCACCACCCTCTGGAAGAGCTGGGGAAAGGAGGGGACCCTGCGCAGGTCTATGTAGTAGGGGCTGAACCCACCGGAACTCAGTTTGTAGCGACCCACCCTCACGCATCCGCAATCCATCAGCGCCTGGGCGAGCGTTCTCCTGTCCATCCTCCCATCTCCCTTCTTATCTCCTCCGCCTTCTCCCGGGGCGAGGGAGAGAAGACCAGGGCCCTTCCCACTATCTCGAAGTCGGCCCCGGCCCTGAGGGCGGAGCCGAAGGGTGAGCCCTGCACCCCCACGCCCGGGGAGAAGATGAGGGCCTCGGGATGCCTCCTCCTGGCCTCCCTCAGGAGTTCCGGGAAGGTGGCGGGGAGAACGAGGCCGTCGACACCGGCGGAGAGGGAAGCCTCCACCAGCTCAAGATAGTGCCTGTTCAGGTACTCCTCGGCCCCCCTGTGGCTCATAGCGCAGACCGCCAGCACCCCCTTCCCCCTCTCCCTCGCCAGCCCCACCACCTCGCCCAGTCCCTCCCTGATCCCGATGAAGGCGTGGGCGATGAGCGCCTCGAACCCCAGTCCGAAAACCTCCTCCGCCACCAACCTGTCCACGTACCCTATGTCGGCCATCTTCAAATCGCAGATGAAGGGACCCTCTATCCCCTCCATGAGCCTCCTCACCCCCTCCGGACCGTAGGCGAGGAGGGAGGGAAGGCCGAGCTTTATCCCGGCCACCCTGTCCGAGAGCTGGGAGAGGAGTTCCCTGGCCCTCCCAAGCTCGCGGTATTCCCCCGCAGGGTCAAAAGCCAGAATTATCCTCGAGTCCGCCCTTTCCGCCTTTTTCCGCAGTTTAGAGGCGAAGCTCTCCAAAAGCCCTTCCAACTTTCTCCCCGCTCTCAAAAAGCTTTTCTTAAAGCGGAGGTCGACGGTGGGCCCAGGGCCTGAGGTCCTCGAAGGCCAGGCAGGCACGCAGGATGAGCTTCTCCGAGAAGCGCTTGCCCACCACCTGCATGCCCACGGGGAGCCCCTCCACCCATCCACAGGGCACGGAAGCAGCGGGATGCCCTGTGAGGTTGAAGGGGTAGGTGAGGATCCAGCCCACCAGCGGGCTCACCTCCCTGCCGTTGATCTCCGTGGGGCCCAGCTGGTCAACTGGGAAGGGGGGAACCGCCAGCGTGGGGGTGAGGAGGAAATCGAACTCCCTGAAGAGCTGTTGCATACCCAGCCAAATCCTCCCCCTCGTCATCTCCGCACGCTTGTACTCCACGGCGGAGATCCCCTTCCCCAGCTCGGAGAGGGCCTGGACCTCCGGCGTCAGTTTCTCTTTCTCCTCTGGTGGGAGGTCACCCAAAACGGAGCTGAAGGCCACCACCCAGAGAGTCTGGAAGGCTCCCTCTATCTCCTCCTTCGTGGGGAGGGGCGGGTTCTTCTCCACCACCTCTACCCCAAGCTCCTGGAAGGACCAGGCCGCTTCCTCCACGGTCTTCCTCACCCTCTCATCCACCTCGAAGTACCCCAGGTTGGTGCTGTAGGCGGCCCTCAGACCCCTTACCCCTCCCTCCAGCTCCGTGTAGTCCCTCTCCGGAGGAGGGAGGCTGAAGGGGTCCACCTCGTGGAATCCCACCATGACGGAGAGGAGGAGGGCGGCATCCCTCACCGTTCTGGCGATGGGGCCGTGGGTCATGAAGGGGGAGACGTGGCCGAAGGGTCCCAGCCCCAGCTCCACCATGAGGTCCATAGGGATCAGACCTGAGGTGGGCTTCAGGCCGAAGACGCCGCAGGCGCTGGAGGGTATTCTGATGGAGCCACCCCCGTCGCTTCCCTCCGCGAAGGGCGCCATCCCGGAGGCCACGGCCGCGGCAGACCCTCCGCTGGATCCCCCCGCCGTCCTCTCCAGGTTCCAGGGGTTGCGGGTGGCACCGAAGAGGGCGTTCACGGTGTTGCCCATCCAGCCGAACTCAGGGGTGTTGGTCTTACCCAGAGGGATGGCTCCCGCCCCTTTCAGTCTCTCCACCACCGCTGCATCCTTGGAGGGAACGAAGTGCTCGAAAACCCTGGAGCCGAAGGTGGTTCTCACCCCCTGCATGGGCGTGAGATCCTTGATGGCGATGGGTACTCCGTGGAGGGGTCCCAGCTTTTCCCCTCTTTTCACGGCTTTCTCCGCCTCCTCCGCCTTCTTTCTGGCCTCCTCCTCCAGAACCAGGCAGTAGGCGTTCACCCTCGGGTTGAACTTCCTTATCCTCTCCAGAAAGGCTTCCACCACCTCCACGGGGGAGAGGGCTCCCTCCCGAATCCTGGCGGAGAGTTCAGTGACGGGAAGGAAGCAGAGTTCTTTCATTCCCTCTTCACCACCTCCACGCACACGCCCGCCCCCACGGTCTGCCCACCATGCCTCATGGCAAACCTGGAGAGATGGGGAATCTCCCCCGCCCTCTCTATCACGAGGGGTTTTAAGGGTTCCACCTCCACCACTCCCACCTCACCCTTCTTGAGTCCCTCGGGATTTTCCTCCACCGTCTCCCCGCTCCTGGGGTCCACCCTCTTGAGCACGGAAACGATCCTGCCTGGGACGCTGGCGGTGTGACAGTGGAAGGTGGGGGTGAAACCTGGCTTGAGCTGGTATGGGACGTTGAGGATGACCACCTTGGCGGTGAACCTCTGGGCCACGGTAGGAGGACTGTCCGGGTGGCCCACTACGTCCCCCCTCTTTATCTCGTCCCTGGAAACCCCCCTCACGTTGAAGCCTATGTTGTCCCCCGGGAGGGCCTTCTCCACGGACTGGTGGTGCGCTTCTATGGACCTCACCTCCCCCCTCTTCCCAGAGGGCTCGAAGACCACCGTGTCACCCACCCTGAGGATCCCCGTCTCCACTTTTCCTATAGGAACAGTCCCCACCCCGGTGATGGAAAACACGTTCTGGAGGGGGATGCGCAGGGGTTTGTCCACGGGCTTCTCCCCTTCCTTAAGGGAGTCCAGGGCCTCCAAAAGGGTGGGGCCTCGATACCACGGCATCTTGGGACTCGGCCTCACGATGTTTTCCCCCTGCCAAGCCGAGACAGGAACATAGTGGAAGTCGGCGCTGGGATACCCCAGGTTTCTAAGGAGGGAGGAGATTTCCTGCCTGAGCTTGAGGTAGGTCCTCTCCTCGAAGCCCACCAGGTCCATCTTGTTGATGGCCACGACGAGCTGGTTCACCCCCAGGGTGAAGGCGAGGGCGGCGTGCTCCCTGGTCTGGGGCATCACCCCGTCGTCGGCGGCCACCACCAGCACCGCCGCTTCAGCCTGGCTGGCACCGGTGATCATGTTCTTCACGAAATCACGGTGCCCGGGGGCGTCGATGATGGTTAGGATGGTGTTGGGCGTCTCTATCTTCTGGTAGGAGATTTCTATGGTCACCCCCCTTTCCCTTTCCTCCTTGAGGCGGTCCATCAACCAAGCGAACTTGAAGCTCCCTGCTTCAGGAGGGAGGTCCTTTTCCGAGACCAACCCAAGGTCGAAGAGGGTCCTGCCTACAAGGGTGGACTTCCCGTGGTCCACGTGTCCCATGAAGAGCAGGTTCACGTGTTTCTTCGCCAACGGGACCACCCACGCTCAGGAAGAGGTCGATCCTCCCCCGGAAGGAGAGGTGAGGAGGAAGAGGCGCAGATAGCTCTCGGTGTTCGACTTGAGTTCTTTCAGATCCTTCACCATCCTGTCGAGGGCCCTCCGGAGGGGAAGGAGGTGCGCCTCACCCACCCCGCGCTTGGCGAGGGAAATCCCCTCCAGGTCCCTGAGGATGGTCTCCGCCATGTTGGCCACCCTCTCCAGCGAGGAAACCGACTCACGCAGGGCCTCCTGTGAGGGCTTGCCCGAGAGGGTTGCCAAGGTCCCTTTCAGGAGGTCCGAGACTTCCCTCGAGCGGGAGTCCAGCTTGAACTTGGCCAGATCCTGGAGCTCGGGCCTGGTGAGGGCTATGGAGAGCCTTGAGGTGAGGAGTTCCGAGTTGGAGACGATGGAGCCCAGGTCCGCCCTGAGCACCATGGTAGCGAGGGGAAGGTCCGAGGGGCCCAGCTTCTGAAGCTCCTTGGCGGGCTCACCCGCGTCCACCCAGAGGGAGAAGTCCTCCACGGGTACCTCCAGGGGTCGGCGGGAAGGCGAGGTGAGGTAGAGGGCGAAGACGGAGAGGGCCACCAGGCAGGAAGCGGCGGAGATGAAAAGCATCCAAGGGGTGGTTCCACCCACATCCAGCCCCACCAACAGGAGGGCCCCTATAGAAGCCAGCAAAGCTAAGATGGGTAGGGGATGAATCCTCATCAAGGGAAATGGTTTTATCCATCAAAAAGCCTTTCGGAGAGGGCGATGGACGAAATTTTTCCCAACCATCCCCGGGCCGAGTCCCTCCGGATCCGGAAGAGGCTCGCGGAGGGAATGAGGACAGGGATGGTGGTCCCGGAAGGGCTTGCGGCCCACGGAAGGGGAGAGGCCTTTGACTATCTCTTGGGGGAGAAGACCACGGAGTTCGCCAGGGAGGCCATAGAGGCCGCAGCTGCAGCCCTCTTGGTCGCCTCTCACCCGGTGATTTCCGTAAACGGTAACACCGCCGCTCTCGTCCCGGAGGCCGTGGTCGAACTCTCGGAGGTTACCGGGGCCAAGGTGGAGGTGAACCTCTTCCATCGTTCTCCGGGACGGGAGGTTTTGATAGCCGAGCACCTGAAAAAGCACGGGTGCCGGGAGGTGCTCGGGGTGAAAGAGGAGGACGCCGTGAAGATACCGGAGGTCCAGAGCGAGAGGAGGAGGGTGGACAGGAGGGGAATCTTCTCCGCCGATGCGGTCCTGGTGCCGCTGGAGGACGGCGACAGAACCGAGGCCCTGAGGGCCCTGGGGAAGCTGGTGATAGCGGTGGACCTCAATCCTCTGTCCAGGACCGCCAGGGCTGCCAGCATCACGGTGGTGGACAACGTGGTGCGCGCCCTTCCCATGATGGTGGAGGAGTGCAGGAAGATGAAGAATCTACCGAGAGAGGACCTGAGGAAGAGGGTGGAGGGTTTCGACAACCAAAGGAACCTGGGGGAGACCCTGAGGCTGATGTGCAGACGTCTGGAGGAATTCTCGGAGAGGGGAGGAGACCTATTTAAGTGAGGGGGGAGAGGGGGGTGTAGTGGAGACCAAAATTACCACCACCACCCTGGCGGAGCTGAAAGCCAGGGGGGAGAAGATCTGCATGCTCACTGCCTACGACTACCCCTCCGCCCGTCTCTTGGACGAGGCGGGCGTGGAGGTGATCCTGGTGGGGGACTCGGTGGGCAATGTCCTGCTGGGATACCCAAGCACCCTTCCCGTCACCATGGAGGAGATGTTGCATCACACCAGGGCGGTGGCCAGGGGGGTGAAGAGGGCCCTGGTGGTGGGGGACATGCCCTTTCTTTCCTACCAGCCCAGCGATTCGGAGGGGGTCCTCAACGCGGGGAGGTTCATCAAGGCGGGTGCGGAGGCCGTGAAGGTGGAGGGTGGGACCCCCGTCATGGGGAGGATCAAGGCGATGCTGGACGCGGGCATCCCGGTGATGGGCCATCTGGGTCTCACCCCCCAGTGGATCCATCAGTTCGGGGGGTACAGGGTGAGGGCCAAGACGGCCGACGCTGCCAGAGTCCTCCTGCGTGAGGCCAAGGAACTGGAGAAACTGGGGGTCTTCAGCTTGGTGCTGGAGGGGATACCCTGGCAGGTGGCCAAGCTCATCACCGAGAACCTGGAGATACCCACCATAGGGATAGGGGCTGGGCCCTACTGCGACGGCCAGGTGCTGGTTCTGCACGACATGCTGGGGATTTCCGGCCGTGTGCCCAAGTTCGTGAAGAAGTACGCTAACCTGGGAGAGGAGATGAGGAAGGCGGTCTTGGAGTTCATGAGGGAGGTGAAGGAGGGGAAGTTCCCGACCATGGAGTTCAGCTACGAGATGCCTAGAGAAGAGGCGGAAAAGCTGGAAAAGGGGTAAGGGGCGGAGGATTTTTAAGTTTATAAACGGGGTATTTTTGGTCAAAAAAAGAAAGGAGGTGAGGTAATGGGAGATGCCAAGACCAAATTGCCGAAGGCCACCATTATCAGACTTTTCAAGGATGCGGGCGCCGACCGTGTTTCCGGTGACGTGGCTGATGCCGTGAACAAGATCCTTTTGGAGGTAGCGAAGGGGGCCATCAAGGCTGCCAAGGCCGAGGGGAAGAAGACGGTCTCAGCCGACAACCTCAGGATGGTAATCGTGGTCACTTAGGGGCTGGAAAGCTCCCGATTTTTTCCTTTCTTGCTTTTTAACCACATTTTCTCCCGTTATCTCTTCGAGGAGAGGGTGAGTTCACCCCTCGTCCTCTCGATGAGCCCCCTCACCACATCCTGCTTCCTCTTCATTCCCGGCAGGACCGCATCAGGGTAATCGAACTCCACTAGGAGTTCGTAGATTTTCTCCATGAGAGAGAAGAGCTCCTCGGCTGGCCTGAATTCCCCCCTTCTGAGGCAATCAAGAACTGCCCTCCTGAGTTCTCCCGAAGCATCGGCCAGCCCCATGAGGTAGGGCTCGTAGGGCACGCCCACCTCCTCAGGCTCGGGTATCCTCCTCTCCCTCAGAAGGGTCCTCACCAGGAAGGCCTCCCCGTACTCCTGCTGCGCCGCTCTGACCGTTCCGGAGGCCTGGAGGGAGGGGTCCTCCCCGCACATCGAGAGCATCTCCTCCAAGGTTTTCCTGGCCTTCTCCATCAGCTCCCCGGCCTGTTTTTCATCCCCCCTGTGGAGGGCGAAGATGGACCTGGCGGAGAGCCTCACCACCTCCCTGGAGAGGTTCAGAAGTTTCTCCCTCAGCTCCTCCTCCCTGTCGAAGTGCTTTCTCAGCTTCTCCAGCATTTCCTTCTTTATCGGGTGGGGCTCGGACATCAGGAGAACTCCTTGGTGGGCCTCAGGAGGTTAGTCTTGTGGTACCTAAGCTTGAGGATCATGCCCTTCTTCTCCAGGTTGTTCACCAGCGCACTCAGCTTGGCCTTGGAGAGGTCCATTCTCCTCCTCAGGTCATCCTGCCTTATCTCCTTGCACCTCAGGATTTCCTCAAAAACCCTCCTCTCGTCCTCGCCCAGCCCCATTATGGCGACCTTCATGGTCCTCTCCTTAGCATACTTTCTGAAGAGAAAAGCCAGTACAGTGGCCATGGATCCGGCCACGGTTACCATGATGCCCACCGCCAGCAGGAGGGAGGAAACCTCCAGGGATCCCCCCGGAGTGAGGAGAACGAGGACGGTGGCCAGGGTGAGCTGGAGGAAGAGGGTGAGCAGGATGAGGCCCAGCATCTCCTTCAGCGTCATCGTAGAAAGAGGGAGGAAGAGTTTAAAAAAATTTTGAAGGAGGTAAAAAAGAAGATTCTGAACGGTCAGGAGTTTTAAAAGGGTTCCTTTCCTGAAAAAAGGCTTTATTTTTCCTCCTTTCAATGCCTGCTTTGACCGTTTCGGGAGAGTTCTCAAATATCCCTTCCACACATAGAAACCATCGGAGGTGAAAAGATGGAAAATCGGGGAATAGCGCCCCTGATAGCGGCCGTGGTGCTGGTGGCGGCCTTGGGTACCTCCACAGCGGTTCCCGTAGCCGCCTCGGTGGCCAATGTGGACCCCGACCACCCCCTCTACTCCCTGAAGAGGGTAGGGGAGAGGATAAGGGGTCTCAGCGACACGCAACAGATGAAGCTGAGATGGCAGGAATACCAGAGAATGGTGGAGAAGGGCAAGGGGCTCCAGTACCAGAAGATCCTGAAGGAGTTCGTGGATAAACTGAACTCGGTGGCGCCCTACGACGTGAAGACCAGGCAGGAGATCATCTCGTGGATGCAGGAACAGATGCCGGGCATAGGGGAGATCAGGTTGAAGCTGGCGGAGCAGGTTGCCGGGGAAAATGAGGAGTGGGAGAACGAGGTGCAGCAAATAAGGGCCTGCTGGGAAAGGGAGAAAAACCTGGAGAACCTGAGCGCGGGGATGCTTCATCTCAGGGAAAGGATAAGGGAAAGGGTCAGGGAGCAGTACCTGAGGATAGAGAACCTGCTGGAGAATGCTTGTCTGAGGATGAGGGTGCAGGAGAACCTAGCTCTAACCTGGCAGGAGGCCCGCCAGAGGGGAGAGGAGATCCTGCGCACCAGGTTCAGTCACCTGCTGGAGTTCTTTGAAAACAAGTACCCTGAGGTGGAAGCCATGCTGTCCCTGGCCCCCGAGAACCTGCCCGGGAGAAAGGCGGCGGGGAGGCTGGTGGACCTAGCCCTGAGGGAGAAGGAGCTGGCCCTCCACGCCTACGACGAGAACCTGCTCGGAAGGGCGGTGGGCATTCTGACCTCGGCGGTAATGCACCTGAGAAACGCGGAGCGAATCCTAGAGCACGCGCAGGAGTGGGAGCCCCAGAACGCCCCCCAGTGGGAGGAGTGGCGGGAGAGATGGGGAGACCTCAAAGAAGAGTTCAGGGAACTTTGGGAGAACGTACAACAGAACCTTGAGGAGTTCCGGAACAGAATAAGGGAGAGGTGGGGAGGATAGCCTCTCCCCCCTTTTTATTTTTTCATCAGGACCACGGAGCTCACCGGAGCTTCGTCCACGATCCGGTAGCCCGTGAGCCTCTCCAGTTCTTCCGCGAAAGCCCTTATCTCCTGATGGGTGGGCATGAGGGCCGGTCCCAGCCTCTGCCTGGAGTATCCCACCGGAAAGTATCCCTTGGGCTCCACATAGTCCGGTCTGGCCTTCTCCACCAGCCTGGCGTAGCCCTCCGGGTCCTTCAGGTTCAGCTCCTTAACAAGTGTTAGCCTCAGCACCTTCCTGCAGGAGAAAGAAGGAAGGAGCTCCAGACTGAGGTTCAGCCTCTCCCACCCGTCTGGAATCCTTGGCCTGCACACCTTGGAGTAGGTGGTTTCGTCGGGGGCAGGAAGAGTGAGGTAGAGCTGGGTGGGCTCCACTCCCAGCTTCTCCAGTCTTTCAGGCATGGTGCCGTTGCTCACGAGAAAGGTGGTGAAGCCCCTTCGATGGAACTCCTCCAGCAGGTGATTCAGCGGGAGATAGAGGGTTGGCTCCCCCGCCAAGCTTATGGCGGCATGCCTGGGGTGCTGGGCCTCCTCCCACTTGCGCAAGTCCACCCCGGGGTTGCCTTTGAAGCCGCTCAAGAGCTCCCTTTGGGCTAAAACGGCTTTCTCCACCACCTCTGAGGGGTCGTCGGGTGGAAGCTCCTCGTGTGGATCTAGCGTGGCCTCAACCATCCTCCAGCAGAAGAGGCACTGATGGGTGCAGTGGAAGAGAGAAGGGGTGAACTGAAGACAGCGCCAGGAGGAGATTCCGTAGAACTTGGACTTGTAGCATTCCCCCTTCCCCAGCAGGCTCTTCCTGGTCCAGAGACATGTTTTCACCGCGGAGTTCTCCCCCACCAGCCTGTACCCCTGCTTCTGGTAAAGCTCCCCGAACTGCCTGAGCCTCTCCCGCACGGATCCCTGCATCACCTCATGTAGCACTTGAGGTCTTTTCCCAGTTTTCCCACCGCGTCAGCCCTGCACTGCCTGCAGTGGGTCATCTGGTCGATGTATCTGGAGCAGAGACGCTGTAGCCTGACCTTTTCCTGGAGTGAGGGAGGGGGAAGGTGTGAGAATCTGAACTGGGGGATGAGGGGGATAAGGTTCTGCTTGTACACACCCAGTTTTCCTATCCTCCTGGCCACCTCCACCACGTGTCTGTCGTTCACCGTGGGAATGATCACCGTGTTCACCTTCACCACGATTCCCCTCTTCACGGCCTCCTCCACACCCCTGAGCTGGTTCCCTATGAGGAGCTTGGCCCCTTCCTCCCCCTGGTACTTCTTCCCCCCGTAGAGCACCCAAGAGTAAATCTTCTTTCCCACCCTAGGATCCACGGCGTTGATGGTCACCGTGAGGGTTCCTATCCCCAACTCCACCAGATCCCCCATCCTGTCGGGCAGGAGGAGGCCGTTGGTGCTGAGGCAACGGTGCAAACGTGGGAACCTCTTCCTGACTAGACTGAAGGTCTCGAAGGTCTCCTCGTTGAAAAGGGGTTCTCCCGGCCCGGCCACGGCCACCACCTTTATCCAGGGATGTCTCTTCACCACCTCCTCCAGCCTGCGGAGGGCCTGTTTGGGGGTGAGCACCCTGCTGGTCACCCCTGGTCTGGACTCGTTGACGCAGTCGAACCTCCTCACGCAGTAGTTGCACTGGATGTTGCACTTGGGGGCCACGGGGAGGTGCACCCTGCCAAAGAGGTGGAGGGCCTCCCTGCTGAAGCAGGGATGCTCTCTTATTCTGCGCAGCTGGGAGGGATCCCAGGCTGCTTTCCCCTTCCCACCCATCCCCCTCCTTCCATCTTCCCCCTATTTAGCTTTCCCAGACCACGGAGTAGGAATGGGGGGCCTGAGGAGAGAACTCGAGGGGATTCTGACGGAAGAGGAGCTGGCGAAGCTGAGGGCCTTCGACCTGGTGGGGGACATAGGGGTGCTGAGGTTACCTCCGGAGCTCCTCCCCAAGAAACGTGAAATAGGGGAAGCCCTTCTGAGGGTCCACCGCCACCTAAGAACGGTACTTCTCCAGGTTTCCCCCGTGAAGGGGGAGTTCAGGACCAGGAGACTGGAGGTGGTGGCTGGGGAGCCCAGGACGGAGACCCTGCACAGGGAGAGCGGCTGTATGTTCAAAGTGGACCTGGACAAGGTTTACTTCTCCCCCAGGCTGGCCTACGAGAGGATGAGGATAGCCAAGCAGGTGAGGGAGGGGGAAGAGGTGACCAACCTTTTCGCAGGGGTGGGGTGTTACTCCATCGTGATAGCGAGGCACTCAGGGGCAAGCAGGGTGTACTCCGTGGACAAGAATCCAGAGGCCTTCAGGCTCATGTGCGAGAACATCCGTCTGAACAGGGTGGGGGAGAGGGTCATTCCCTTCCTGGGGGACGCGAGGGAGGTGGTCTCCTCCCAGCTTCGGAGGAGGGCCGACAGGGTGCTCATGCCCCTCCCGGAGGCGGCCAGACAGTTCGTGGGCACGGCCCTGGAGGCCCTGAAGGAAGAGGGAGGGATCGTGCACTTCTACGATGTGGGGGAGGAGCCTGACCCCTTCTCGCCCTCGATCAGTTTCTTGAAAAGAGAGGTGGAGAGGCAGGGGTGGAAGCTGGAGGTGCTGGACAAGCGCCTCATAAGGTCGTACGGGGTGAGGCTGTATCACCTGGTTCTGGACCTCCTCCTCCGCCCGAAAGGATAAAAATTGACCTTTTTTGTGTAAAAAGAAGGTTAATAAAGGGAAAAACGGAAAAATAAACGGTGCATATGGAGATTCCACTGGCCACGGCTGACAGGCTGATAAGGAAGGCCGGGGCGAAGAGGGTAAGCGAAGACGCCGCCAAGGCGCTGGCGGAGGTGCTGGAGGAATACGCCATCTCCGTGGCTTCCGAGGCCGTCAAGCTGGCGGAGCATGCGGGCAGGAGGACCGTGCGGGACGAGGATGTGCGCCTGGCGAGCAGACGCACCTAGTCTTCCCACTTCCTGGCAAGTTTTCTCTTGAGCAACTCCTCCCCTAAATCCACCCACTCCTCCCCCCTTCGGAGGTAAACACGCGCCAGGAGTCTCCCATAGGGGTCTCTTTCACCGTCCATCTCGCAGCGAATCCTCTCCCCGGGAGGGCAGAGGGAGTCCACGAAGACTTTGGCGAGAACTCCCCTGGCCTCGGAAAGCTCGAAGGCGTCCACCCCGGCCAGTCGGAGCTTCTCCACCCTCCCCACCTCCGGCCAGCCAAGGCTCTCCAAAATCCTGACCTCTATCGTGTCTCCGTCGACCACCCTGAGCACCTCGGCGGAGAAGTGGATGGTGTGCCCATTTTCCCTTGAGGGAAGAAAGAGGAGGAGGAAGAGGGAGAGAACGGCCAGAAGCGGCCATACCTTCATCCCTCCACTGGCGGGGAGAGGGCTAATAAGGGAAGAACGCGGGTACGAGAAGGTTCGAAATCTACCTGCGGAACTTCAGTTTCTTCAGTTCCACCCAGACTCGGTACACTTCTTTTTCACTGCCGTCCGTTCTCTTCAGCGCCACCGTCCCTATTTCAGGGTCGGAGAGGTGGCCCAAGAGGCCCCCCACTGTCGTTTCGTGAAGGAAGAGCCAGTTCACCATCTCTAAATTCATGTCCTTTGTCAACTCCAAGAACCTCACCAGGAAGTTTGCCTGAAGGTTCTCGGAGTTCTCCGAGGAACTCCAGCCTATCTCCGTGAAAGCGATGGGCTTGCTCGTGTATTGCTCCGCTCTTGAGTAGTAGTCTTGGGGGAGGGCATCCGGGGAGGTGAAGGTTTTGTAGGGATAGGTGGTGAGCCCGATTACGTCCACCCTGCTGCTCAGCTCCCGGAGAAGCCCCCATTGCTGATTCTGCAGGAGGTGATCGTAGGAGAGGACGACCAGCACCTTGGTGCCCGAAGAGACCTGCTTCACGGCAGCGTAGGCCTCTTCCAAGAGGGAGAGGTATGGATCCAAATCCTCGGGATGCAGATAGAAGTAGTCGTTTACCTCGTTCCCCAACGAAAAGTACTCCGGCTTGAACTCCTCCGCTATCCTCCTAGCCTCCTCCACCCAGGCCTCCCTGAAGCCCGAATCCGAGAGGCTGGGAGTGATGCCCGGAGGAGCCTCCACCCTGTACTCCAGGCCACTGGGTCCCACCCTCACCTTGGCGAAGCTTAGAGTGAGGAAGGGCTTCAGTCCATAGACTCTCAGTGCAGTGACCACACCGTTTCTTTTCAAGAGCTCGAACTCCCCTATTCCCTGGTTTTCCACCCAGACCATTCCCACCTCCGCTATTTTTCCCGTCTCCTCGTAGGCCTCCACCAAATCCTCAAAGGTGCTGTTGGGTGAGTTCGCCGGATTGGGCACCAGACCCAACAAGAAACTCCTCTCCGCCTGGGGAAGAGAAGATGGTTTCTCTTTTCTCAAGGTGAGGACGACGGAAGCCAGCAAGAGCAGCGGGATTAGGACAAGAGCTGCTTTCTTTATCATGGTTGAATCCTTTACCGGGAGCGTAAAAAGCTTGAGCCCCCATGCGGAACGCGTGGGGAGAGAGGTTTTGGATCTTCACGACCAGAAGAAGTGGAAAACTTTTTTATATCTCATCGTGGAAAAAGGTGATGCGCAAAACTCCTTACTTCAAGGAGAAACTTGAGACGATAGAGGTAAGGAAGAAGAGCCTCTCCCAGCTGCTCCAGGAGATGGCCAAAACGGGCTTCCAGGGGAGGAAGCTGGGCGAGGCCGCTGCCCTTTGGGAGGAGATGCTGGGCATGAAGGATATGGCCATCTTCTTCGGATACACAGGTTCCATGAGCACCACGGGCATGTGGAAGATCGTGTGCTGGCTGATAGAGAAGAGATACATAGATGTTCTCGTCTCCACCGGAGCCAACATCTCCGAGGATATCCTGGAGGCTATGGGGGGGACCTACTGGAGGGGGACGGATTTCGTGGACGATGCTGACCTCCTGAAGCACAAGATAGACAGGTTTTACGACGTGTACGCGGACGAGCTGGAGTACAGGAAGATGGAGGGATTGATCACCGAGTTCATGGAAACGCTGGAGGAGGGTCGCCCCTACTCCTCCAGGGAGTTCCTGTGGGAGTTCGGGAAGTGGTTGAACAAGAAGGGAATAAACTGCATCGTCTCCACCGCCTACAGGAAGAAGGTACCCATCTTCTGCCCAGCCATCATAGACAGCGGTTACGGGATAGCTTATCTCCAGGCGAAGAAGAAGGTTTGTCTGGACCAGGGGAGGGACTTCGCTGAGCTGCTCGAGATGGGCAAGAGGCTGGGGCAGAGGGGTGTAATCTATATCGGGGGCGGTGTTCCCAAGGATTTCGTTCAGCTCCTCGCGGTGGCGATTGACCTCCTCAGGGGAGGGGAGGACCCATACCCTCACGACTACGCCATCCAGATCACCACCGACCAGCCCGTCTGGGGGGGGCTGAGCGGGTGCACGCTCAAGGAGGCCATAAGCTGGGGTAAGATTTCTCCCCAAGGCAAGAATGTGACTTGCTACTGCGACGCCACCATCGCCCTTCCCCTGCTCTCCCACTACCTCAACGAGAGGGTGAAGAGCAGGAAGAGCTACCCAGATTTCTCCTGGCTCCTGAAGTAAGGGTTTTATCCCTGGAAAGGCAAAGAAAGAAAGTGCCAGAAAGAGAACTGAAGCTTACCGTGGCTGAGAACTCCCACCAGCCAGACGTGGGGAGGGGTCTGGCTCGTATCCCCGACCACGCCGCCGAGAGGCTGGGGATAAGCCCAGGGGATGTGGTGGAGGTCCAGGGGACCAAGGTCACGGGAGTGATAGCCATGAAAGGGTTCTCCGAGGACAGGGGACTCGATATCATAAGGATAGACGGGATCATCAGGCACAACGCCGGGACCTCCATAGGTGAGAAGGTCCTGGTGAGGAAGGCCGAGGTGAAGGAGGCCAAAAAGGTCTCCTTGGCACCAGCCAGCCCAGGCATAAGGATTTCCGTCCCCGGGGAGGTGATGAGGCGCAACCTGCTCGGGAGACCCCTCACCAGGGGAGACCTCATCACCACGGCCTCCCTGAGGAGGGGCTTCGGGGAGCCCTTCATCGAGCAGATCTTCGGTTCCTTCCTGGAGGAGACCCCGCTGGGCCTGGGGGAGATGAGGTTCATCGTGGTCTCCACGGTTCCCCCGGGGATCGTGCTGGTGGTGGACTCCACCGAGATAGAGGTGCTTCCCGAGGCCGTGGCGGTGAAGGAGACCAAGGTCCCGGCCGTGACCTACGAGGACATCGGTGGGCTGAAGGAGGAGCTGAAGAGGGTGAGGGAGATGATCGAGCTTCCCCTGAAGCACCCGGAGCTCTTCGACCGGTTGGGCATAGAGCCCCCCAAGGGGGTGCTGCTCTACGGCCCGCCAGGGACGGGAAAGACCCTGATAGCGAAGGCGGTGGCCAACGAGTCGGGAGCCAACTTCGTTTCCATCAACGGGCCTGAGGTGATGTGCGTGGATGGTGAGACCCCCATTCTCTGGGAGGGAGAGGTGAGGCGGGTGGCAGAGGTGTTTGAAACCGCCAGGGGGGAGGAGAGAGGAAGGGGCCAGAACCACCTCTCCTTCACCGCGAGCGGTTCGGTGAAGGGTGTGAGGAACCCCTCCTTCTCCGTCACGGATGTGGGGCTTACGGAACTGACGGAGGTCAGGGTTCCCTTTTACTACGAGCTGAAGCTGGGCACCACGGTTTACAGGGTCTCCTCGAACCATCCCCTTCTGAGCCTCCGCGGGGGTGAGATAAGGTGGTCGACCCCCCCGGAGCTGAGGCCCGGAGACCACGTTCTCGTTTCGGTGCTCTCCGAGCTGAAACAACCGAGCATCGATTTCGAGGGAGAGGGAATAAAGGTCCCGGGGCGCTTCAGCAAGGAACTGGCTTTCCTGCTCGGGCTCATAGCAGGAGACGGCCACGTGGGACACGACAACGTCACCTTCGCGGGGAAAGAAAGGAGCCTGCACTCAAAGTTCAGGGAGATGGTGAGGAGGATTTTCGGAATAACCAGGTGCAGGAGCTACGGGGGGGAGGTGCCCAGGACCACCATCTACTCCACTGAGCTGGTACGTTTCCTGAACTACCTGGGATTCAAATCCGGGAGGAAGGATTACCACGAGTTTCTGGGGAGGTGGTTACCCTCCTTTGACCAAGAGCTCTTGGTTTCCTTCCTCTTGGGACTCCTCCTGACGGACGGCACCAGGAATAGGTATTCGCTGGTGATTTACAGTTCCGACAGGGAAGCGCTGGAGAGGCTCAAAGCAGTTTCCCTGTCCAGGGGCTTC
>JAWCKR010000020.1:0-23036 GCA_038851755.1 Hadarchaeales archaeon (SeqCode)
AACGAGCCGGGGGGCTTCCCCGACGGCTACATCTGCGACTTCATGCAGGCGGAGAGGGACCTCCCCGCCCGCAGGTTCCTGGAGGTGGCCCAGGAGGACGAGGAGGAGGCCCTGAAGTACTCCCGCGCCATGCAGGAGGGAATAGGGGGAATAGCGGCCGTGATAGACAACGTGCTGTGGCTGGGCTTCTACATGAGCGGGGGAATAGGCTTCTCCAACACCGTGGCCTCGGCCGCTTACTCCGAGGTGATGAACGAGATCTCCATGGAGCTCATAGAGCTCTCCCACCGCTACATGCAGGGGGTCAGGAAGGTACCCATCCGCTGGGACACCGTGAGGACGATGGTGAACTCAATCGTGCAGTACGCCATGGAGAGCTACGAGAAGTTCCCCACCCTCACGGAGTTCCACTGGGGAGGGGCCCACAGGGTCTCCGTGATAGGCTCCATAGCCGCTTCATCGGCTGCCATGCTCACGGGGAGCTCCACCATGGGATTGATGGCAGCCCACTACGCCGTGGCCTTCGCCATGAAAGAGGGCTGGCTCAGGACGGGATGGGCGGGGCAGGAGGTCCAGGACCACATAGGCCTTCCCTACCTGTGCAGCTTCAGACCTGAGGAGGGAAACCTGACGGAGCTGAGGGGGCTGAACTACCCCATGCAGTCCTACACCGCTGCCCACGGGGCCATCAGGGGTGCCGCTAACTACGCGGCCATGATAGGGAGGGGAAGTTCCTGGTGTCTCAGCCCCATCGTGAAGGTGGCCTTCGCCGATCCCCACCTGGTGTTCGACTTCAAGCAACCGAAGCTCTGCATCGCCAAGGCGGGGATAAGGCAGTTCATGCCGGCCGGGGAGAGGGACCCGGTGCTTCCGCCCCACTGAGGTGCGAGCATGGGCAAGAGCCTGCCACCCCTTAAGGAGATGTATCCCAAGTTCGCGGAGGAGTTCGAGAGGACCAAACCTCCGCCAGTCCTGGAGAAAGTCACCCCGGAAGCCCTTCCTCCCCCGAGCATGTGTCTCCCTCGCCCTGACGGTTGGTGGAGGCAGCCTCCTTACTCCAAGTGGATTCAGGACAGGGGGAGGGAACCAACGGCTTACGAGCTCTTCATGGATTTCATCATAGGAAGGGCGATTTCCAGTCCGAAAGCCATGGAGCTGGCGAGTTCTGCGCCCACCCGCCTAATCGTGTATGAGATCGAGCATCCCCAGAGGGGCACCGAGTTCGTGAGGATGTTCCTGAACCCTACTCAGGTGGTGGAGGGACCTCCTGAGGAGGAGCCCGACCTGTGGATCAAGATGGGGTACTACGACTTCGTTCCTGTTCTGGGGGGGGAGATAAGTGTCTTCAACGCGGTGTACGAGGGTAGGGCCAACATCATAGGCAACACCACGGCGGGACTCGACCAGTACGACGTGATGACGGCCATCTTGGGGTTCGAGATTCCTCGCCCGCGGTGCTGGCCCCGGGGACATCCCTGATTCAGGTCCCCCCGGTCTTCAGCCTTTCCCTCATCTTCTTGTACTCTATGAGTTTGGAGTAGGCCATTCCTGCATCCTCGGGGGTGAAGTAGACGGGTATACGGTGCTTCCTGAGGAGTTTGACGGGCCTGGATTTGTCAAGGGGTTTGAGGGCCACGGCGAAGACCGTCTTCCCCCTCCGGTTAAGGGCTATCAACCTTTTGATGAGGGGCAGCTGGACCTCTCTAACATAAACCTTCCTCAGCTCCCTGTCGAGGAACCTGGTGGCGTAGGCATCCAGCCCCCCGAGGACAATCAGCCCACCAGCCTCCCACTTTTCTATCACCTTGAGGATTTTGAACTCCAAGGAGGGATCCAGCTCGGCCACCGTGTCTATCGGATTCCCCTTGCTCCAGTAGGGGGGCATAAAGGAGTTCATCTCCTCTAGGAGGTGGGGAGGGGGCGGGGCGACCTCCACCAGGTCTTCCCGACAGGCGTCGGTGGCGGCCACCCCCCAGCCTCCTCCCCTCGTGAGGATGATCACTTGGTTGTTCTTGGGGAGGGGCTGTTCGAGGGCCATGGCCACCTTCAGCAGCTCCTCCGTGCTCTCTACCTCCACCACTCCGGCTTGCCTGAAGACCCCGCTGTACACCTGCCTGGACCCGGAGAGGGAGCCCGTGTGGGATTTGGCAGCCCTGCTCCCAGCCTGGGTCTTTCCCACCTTGAGGGCCACGATAGGCTTCGTCGGGCTCGTCTTCCTCGCCACCTCAAAGAACTTCCTCCCGTTTTTTACCCCCTCTATGTAGGTGAGGATGACCCTGGTGGACTCTCTCTCCCTCAGGAGCTCTATCAGATCCTCGCACCTGAGGAAGGCCTCGTTTCCCGTGCTCACGAAGACGTCGAAACCAATGTGGTAGTAGGTTCCGCGATCCAGGAGCTGGGTCCCCAGGTTCCCGCTCTGGGAGAGGAAAGAGACATTTCCCTTCAGGGGCTTCACGGAGGCCATGAGGGCGGAGAGGCTGGAGGTGGCCGAGAATACTCCCATGCAGTTCGGTCCCACGAAGGGCAGGCCCTCCTCCTCTGCGGTTCTCACCAGTTCTTCCTCCATTTCCTCACCCTCTCTTCCCGTTTCTCTGAAGCCCGCAGAGATTATCACCGCTGACTTCACCCCCCTCTCCGCGCACTCCCTGAAGAGGGAGGGAACGGTTTTGGCCGGGGTGACGATGAGGGCTAGGTCGGTCTCCTCCGGAACCTTCGGGTAAGCCTTGAGCCCCATGAGGGTTTCCTCGTTTGGGTTCACGGGGTAGACCTCACCCTTGAAGCCCCCCTCCACCACGTGCTTCAGGATGATGCTTCCCCACTTGATGGGGGAGCGGGAGGCTCCAATCACTGCCACCGACTTCGGGTCTAAGAGATAGCGCAGGTTTTCGAGAGTTCTTTTGGAGAGCTCTCCCGACCTCCTTGAGGTCATCTTTTCACCCTTTCCCCGACCTCTTTATAAATCCTCCGAGCCACGTGAAACTCAATCTTTTTAAGACCTTCTACCATATTTTTTTGTGCCCCTGGTACTGACGAGGGAATGGTTCGAGAGCATCAAGGAAGCTTGGAACTCCGACCCCTCGAACATAAAGAGCCTGGAAGGGGCGAGCGAAAGGATCCTCTGGACGGTGGAAGAGCTCCCGCTCTCCAAGCTTTCCCCGGAGATGGAGAAATCCATCTTGGAGGGCGGGATGATCGACGAGGCTCTCTTCAAGAAGGCCAAGGAGACGGACAGGGTGAATCTCCTGCTGGGGTGGGAGGGGGGAAAGCTGGTGGACTTCAGGCCCGCGAGGGAAGGAGAGGCCCATACGGCGATGATGAAAGGGAAGTATTCCGTCTTCGAAAAGATAAAGACGGGCGAGGACTTCCTGTGGGCCACGATGGACAGGGAGATAGAGTTCAGGGGGAGGATGTTCGAGTTCACGAGGAGATTGGACGGATACACCAAGTTCACGCTCATCATGGTATCAAAAACGGATCTGGTGTGAGGTGAGAAGGATGGAAACGATGGAGGAAAGGAGCGCCAAGCAGAAGGCGGAGTGGGAGGAATGGATCAGGCACATGGGACTGGACAAGATTTGGCAGTATCTCAGCTCCATCAACCCCTTCCCTGGTCAGACTCCCCTCAGCCTCGAGATTTTCTCCACCATGCCCGTTTGGAGGCACACCTTCAAGCATCTGGGCATGACCCCTGAGAGATGGCAGAGGCTTAAGTACGAGAACTTCGTGGAATGGTCCTACCGCATAGACCAGGCGGTGGAGACCTCGAACAGGCTGTTGAAGAACCCACCTTCTAGGGAGGAGCTCTACCACATGGACAACCTGTGCTACCTGAGCCACCCCCCGGCCTACCTCTGCAGGTCTGACGTGGGAAGGACCACCTGTCAGATGCTTTACGGTAAGTACGCCACCGTGGAGTACGTGCATGTGGATGACTTTACCCGTGAAGCTTACTGGATCCTGGGATACCACAACGAGGACGGCTTGCCCGTTCACCGGTGGCTCTTGGGTGCCTCCAAGGACATCTCCCAGTACTTCGACGAGGAGGACGAGAAGTGCTTCCTCACCACCACGGACAAATGGACAGGGGCCCCCAACAAGGAGGAGCTGGACGACAGGCTGAACCGCAGGCACCTCAGGACGGGGGTGAAGGTGAGGGACGTGCCCAGGTACTACTGGGACCCCTACGACTGGGGGATGGGGGTGAGGGACGTGATCATGGACATGCGCACCGAGCTCTTCTCCAAGTGGCTCCACGCCACCCTTTACATCTCCGGAGTCTCGGCTTACATCAGCACCATCGCCCAGAACGCCCTGATGAGCAGCGAGTTCTTCCTCTACGTCTACTACGGTCTGAACACGGCCGCGCTGGGGGTCAGGTACAACCTCTTCTCCTATGTGCCCCTGCCGCCCATCCTCAGGACCCTGCTGGGCCTCACCCAGGAGACCTTCGTGAAGAGGATGAGCGAGCTCTTCCTCGGCGGTTACAACACCATCCATAAGTACGCCTGCAGCGAGAAGAAGATCCCCAACCTCTTCAAGATCAGGAAGTTCCACTGGGAGCACGGCCAATTTTATCCCCATGTGAGAGGAATCCTTCCGCCCTTCGTCCTGGCGAGGGCCATTCCGCCCTCGCTGGAGCCCATCAACCTCAGGCAGTACCTGGAAACTCCCCCGAGCAAGGAGTTCCTCGAGGTGCTGGAGAGTGAGGGAGGCCTGAACAAGGAGACGGGTCAGTTGCCCTCCATAGAGGAAACGGGAAGGTTCCACTTCCTTTTCGATCCATCCGTGGAGCCCCTGCAGGCCAAGGACTTCCCGCCCTTCGACCCCAACAAGGGCCAGATCTGGCCCTTCGACATCACTAGGGAGAAGGTGGAGATCATGGTGGAGGAGGGCTACGACGGCTCTGGGAAGAACCTCGAGTATTACAGCAAGCTGGCGGACAAGAAGATGGGGAAGAAGGTGGACTGAGTCCCTCAGGCTCGCCTAGTCTTTTAGGAGCTGGGAGACCTCCATCATGGCCGAGGAAACTCTCATGGCCAAGGGGATGCTCCCATCGGTCCTTATCAGCTGCTTGAAGAAGGCTTCGGTGGGGTCTCTCTCCCCCAGGAACACCTCTATCATGGCCTGGGTATAGCCTTTCACGGTGAGGTCGGGCTTCTCCAGCAGTCCTGATCCTCCGGACAGTCTTCCATCCTTTATCTGGAAGTGGCCCCTCATAGGGCTGTCTATGGCTTCCATGTTCACCGCGACGTTCCCCGCCCTCTGGAGGGCTTCCTTCACGTCAGGGTTCCTCTCCGCCAGTATGCTTATCCCCTCCCAGAGGATGTCCATGAACCTAGCGGAGGCTTCCGGATCTTCCTTTACGAACTGAGTGACGTTCACCTCCTTCAATCTCTTCGCCAGCCTGGGCACGAGGTCGGGAACCAGCTCCAGGAGTTTGGAAACCCCGAACTCCTTTATCCCGTCTAGGAGAGGAAGGAGATTCCCCTTCAGCTGGTCAAGGGGGAGTTGGAAGGCTTCTTCAATGGTTTTCCTCAGATCCTCTCCCACGCCTTCTCTTTTGGGATGGAGATTTATAACCTTTTTGGGAGCCGCGCGAAAAAAAAGAGACAAGTTTTTAGCGCGGGGAGAGGGTGATGGATAGTGAACTGGTTCGGTTACGCGGGTTCGATTCTGAGAGTAGACCTGAGCAGGGGAGAGGTGGAGAAGGAGGAACTCACAGAGGACCTTGTGAAGAGGTTCTTGGGGGGACTGGGGATAAACCTGAAGCTTTACAGGAGGGAGGCCTCCCCCCTTTCCGATCCCCTTTCTCCCTCCAACCCCCTGGTGCTCGGAGTGGGCCCGCTGGTGGGAACGGAAGTGCCTGGAGCCACCAAGATGGTGGCCACCACGAAGTCTCCCCTCTTTTCTAGGGGTGGAAAGCACTTCGTGGACGGTGCCGTGTGCGGTGGCAGGCTGGGGGCGCAGCTGAAGAGGGCGGGGTACGACCATGTGGTGATCGTGGGAAGATCGGAGAGGCCGGTCTATTTGAGCCTGGAGAGGGGCCGTGCGGAGCTCCTGGAAGCCTCACACCTCTGGGGAAAGGACACCTACGAGACCACGGACCTGTTGCTCAGGGAGCATCCTGGAGCAGGGGTTGCGGTGATCGGAAGGGCGGGTGAGAAGGGAGTGGTGCATGCCATGGCCATAGTGGACAAGGTGGCCACCTTGGGCAGATTCGGGGTTGGTGCGGTGATGGGTTCCAAGAACCTGAAGGCGATAGTGGCGAAGGGTGAAGGGAAGGTAGCCGTGGCTAGAGGGGAGGAGCTCTCCGAGCTGGTGGGGAAGTGGAGGGAGGACATAGAGAGGAACCCCCTCCTGCCCCAGTGGAGGGTGCTGGGCATCATGGCGGGCTGGCCCGCCCATTCCCCTCTGGTCAGGGAGGGTGTGTGGGAATACTCAAAGTGGAACGAGCTCTACGGCCCGGAGAGATGGGTGGAGTTCCGGGGGGGGAAGAACTCCTCCTGCTGGGGTTGCCCCATGGGCTGCAGGGTGGACTTTCACATAAAAGAAGGGAGGCACGCGGGGCTCTCCACCTTCACGGGGTCCTACATGCTTCCGGCGAGGGTGGGGCAAAGGCTGGAGCTGGAGGACCCCAGGGATGCCGTGGCCCTCCTTGACCTGTGCAACAGGGAGGGGATGTGCTACTTCACCACCAGCCAGCTGGTGAACTGGGTCACCAGGCTCTCCAAAGAGGGAAAGCTGAAGGAGAGGCTGGGGAGGGACTTTGAGACTTATCTCAGGCTCTTCGGGGAGATCGCGGGAAGGGAGGGCTTCGGAGGGATTCTCTCGGACGGGTGGTACCCGGCTTCGGAGAAGCTTGGCGCGGATCCGGATGAGTTCGAGGAGGGCACGGGCCTTTTCAGGGGGGCCGACGCCATCCAGGATGCCAGGTTCACGAGGCTCCATCCCCAGGCCTTCTCCCACCTCACCTCGCCCAGGCCTCACCACGGTGGGACCCAGTCCCTTTACACCGTTCCGATGGTGGAGCCACAGGTGCTGAGGGAGGTGGACGCCAGGGACATGGGTCTTTCGGAGGAGGAGCTGAACAGGGTGTTCGGGGGGCCCATGAAGTTCAACCCGGCGAGGTACGCCAGGTACGCGGAGGACAGGATGGCGGTCTACAACAGCCTGGGCACCTGCATCGTGCACGCCCTGTGGGGCTTCCTGGGAGTGAGGTACCTCAACCTGAAGCTGGCGGCGGAGCTGTATTCCCTGGCCACCGGGAGGGAGCTGGGGGTGGCGGAACTCCGAAGGACGGGAGAAAGGATCTTCACCTTCTGGAAGATGGTGAACGCGGAGGAGGGACTGGGGAAGGAGGACTACAGATGCTCCAAGATCTGGCTGAAGCCCAGGAGGACACCCGAGGGGGAGGTGGTTCTGAGGGACTACTATGGGGAGGTGGTTCTGTCCGGGGAGGACATGGAAAACCTCCTGAGGGATTACTACCACGAGAGAGGCTGGGATGAGTCCACGGGCCTTCCCACCCCTGAGAAGCTGAGGGAACTCGGGCTGGGGGAGGAAGGCTTCAGGCTTCCCTCCCCCTGAGGGTCCGCCATTCAGGAAGGCTCTATGAGCTTGAAGACATCCATGGGCACGGTGGAGCGCATGATGGCGTTGGCGATGAGGGAGATGATCTCGAAGTCCATCTTCTCTGCCCCCTCCACCACTTGTATCTTTCCCTCCACCACCGCGTTGGAGAGTTCCTCCTGTCCGGAAATCACCCTCTTCCAGGTTTCCCACTCCCCCTCCAGCACCACATCCGCTTTCAGGGGAGTGTTGGCCACTTCGGTTTCGGTCTTACCCTCCGCGATGTGGATGCGCATGTAGGCATCCTCCATTCCCTTCTCCTTGAAGGAGGGGGGAAGCCTTATCACGTTTAAGAGCGAAAAGTCCTTCCCCTTGGTCTTCTCTTGGAACTGTGGGTCCGCTTCTATGTTGCTGAGCAAGACGTTGAGAAAGCTCTTCATTCCCGCTAGAAAGAGTTCGGCCTCCAATCCAGGCATCCTTTATTACGGAAGAGACAATATTTAACCCTACCGTTGAGGGTGTAGAACTGGATGAGGTGAGTTCAGCCCTTTTTCTTGGAGGGCTGGGTCTCTTCTACAATCTTCCTTGCCGCGTTCTTTGCGGCTTCCAGCAGGGGCTGGTTGCAGAGGGACACCGGACAGGAGGAGATGGGAATCCTCACGATTTTTTGCAGGATGGTTGCTACCACGGGGCCGCACACTATGGCCTTGGCCCCCTCCTGCTCGGCGTTGAGGGCAGCGACGATGGCGTCCTCGATGCTGGAGGCCCCGTATCCCTTGATCTTGATTTTTAGGTTGCCGGCGCTCACGTGGGAGGTGGTGAGGGCGTCGAGGGAAGAGCGTGAGGCGATGAGGGCGATGAAGGGTTCACCCCCCTGGGAACTTTCCAGGCTCTTCAGGGTCCTCAGGATGTCCCTGAGGGTGGAGAGCCTGGGATTGGGCCTGTGCCCGGAGATGATCTTGTAGAGGGAGCTTTCGGAGACGCCGGAGAGCTTGCTGAACTCCTTCATGTCCAGATGGAACTCCTTCAGCACCCTCTTCAGGGTCTCCCTGAACTTCTCGTCGGACTCCAGGGCGGAGTTCAGGACCTCCTCCCACTTCTGGAAACCCACCATCGGCTAACTTTCCTCTTTGTCCATAAAAAGCACACTATTTTAGAGGGGAGGGTGGAGAGAGCCGGGAGGGAGAACCTTGGAGATAGGCTGGTCGCCGGTCTTTGACTTCGTCCTCCTCAGCCTTCTCCTCCTTGTCGCCACCATCCTTCGCCTGAGGCTGAGGGTTCTCCAGAGGCTGCTCATGCCAAACGCTCTGGTGGCAGGTTTCCTGGGGTTTCTCTTGGCCCAGGTCTTCCGGGTGGTTTCCTTCCACCACCTGGAGGACATGATCTATCACCTCCTCAACCTGACCTTCGCCGCGCTGGCGCTGGGGATGGTCACGAGGGGGAGGAGCTACGGGCAGGCGGCCAGCACGGGCATCCTCATGTCCTTCGTCTTCTCCCTCCAGTTGCTGGTGGGCTTTCTCCTGACCTTTTTCCTGATGGCCACCTTCTGCCCGGATCTCTTCCCCACCTTCGGCTCCCTCATGGCCGTGGGTTACGCCTCCGGCCCTGGTCAGGCCTTCTCCTTCGGCTCTTCCTGGGAAGGAAGGGGGTTCGCCCACGGGGGAGAGGTGGGTTTGATCTTCGGGGCGGTGGGCTTCCTCTGGGCCTACGGGGTGGGGACGGTCTGGCTCAACTGGGGGGTCAGGAGGGGAAGGGCAGTCCTTCTGAGGGACCTCCGGGCGGTGCCGGAGGAGGTCTGGACGGGCATCCTCCCCAGGCGCAGGAGGAAAGCTTTCGGGGAGACCGTTTCCTCCTCGGAGGCGGTGGACACCCTCAGCCTCCAGGTGGCCCTCTGCGGTTTGGTCTACGCCTTTGCTTACTTGGTGGTGAGGCTCCTTTCCCTGAGCTCCGAAACCGCCTGGGGGGCCACCTTCGTGGTCACGGTGATGGTGGGGATGGCGGTCAGGAAGGTCATGGAGAGGACGAGGGTCGACCACCTGATCTCCCCGGGGGTTCAGAGGCATGTAGCGGGGGTATGCGTGGATTACGCCGTGGCGGCCTCCGTCGCCGCCATCTCCCTGCCCGCCCTCAGGATGTACGCCCTCCCCCTCATCCTGATTGCCCTGGCAGGCGGGTTGGTCACGGTGCTGGCCTTCCTCTGGCTGCCCCACAGGGTGTGGAGGGACTACAGGTTCGAGAGGACGCTCGTCACCTACGGCACCCTCACGGGGACGATGGACTCCGGCATAGCCCTCTGCAGGGTGGTTGACCCGGAGCTCCGCACCCCAGCGGTGGAGGACTACGTGAGGGGCATGCCTCTGATGTTCCTTCTCATCCTCCCCCTCTATGGTCTTCTCTTCCTTCCCCTCAGCGGTTATGGTTCGGAGAGGGCCTTCCCCTTCTACTCCCTTACCCTCGTGGGTCTCCTCCTCTCCCTCCCCCTCTTCCTCCTGATGTGGAGGAGGATGGGCCTCTGGGTGCCAAGGCGCTCTCAGAGGTAGGGCACTTCCTCCCTGAGGAGGTCCACCACTTCTTTCCTGAGCCTTACCAGCTCCCTACTCAGCTTGTCTCGCGGGCGGGGGAGTTCCACCCGGAGCACCTCCTTCACCCTGGCGGGGCGGGAAGTGAGCACAATCACCCTGTCGGAGAGGTACACCGCCTCCTCAACGTTGTGGGTCACGAAGAGGATGGTCTTTTTCACCTCCCACCAGATCTTGGTGAGGTCCTGGTGGAGAATCCAGCGGGTCTGCGCGTCCAGGTTGGCGAAGGGTTCATCCATCAAGAGCAGCTCCGGGTCCACGGCGAGGGCTCTGGCTATGGCCACCCTCTGCTTCATCCCTCCCGAGAGCTGATGGGGGTAGCAGTGTTCGAAACCCGCCAGACCCACCATTTCCACCAGTTCCTTCACCCTTTCCCCACCCTCCATGCCCCTCACCTCTCTCCCGAACTCCACGTTCTCCCTGACCGTCCTCCAGGGAAAGAGAGAGTCTTCCTGGAAAACGAAGCCCAGGCGGTGTCTGGAAGGGTCGGGGGGTCTCCCGTCTATGGTGACCTTACCCGAGGAAGGTCTCTCCAGACCCCCGACCAGCTTGAGGAGGGTGGTCTTCCCGCACCCCGAGGGACCCACCACGGAGACGAACTCTCCCTCCCTCACCCCAAAGGAGACTCCTCTGAGGACCTCCAGTCTTCCTTCCCCCGTGGTGAAGCTCTTGTGCAGGTCCTCCACCTTCACCTTGGTCTTCACGGGCACGGTTCCACCTCACAGGGAGACCTCTTTCCTCCACACGAAGAGACGCCTTTCCGTCTGGAGGAGGATTTCGTTCATGAGGAGTCCTACGATGCCTATGGCGATCATCCCTGCCACGATCATGTCCACCCTCAGGAGCTCGGAGTACTTCAGGATGAGCCTGCCCAGACCCACATTCTCGCCACCTATCATTTCCGCCGCCACGATGCACATCCAGCCGACTCCCAGCCCCACCCTCATTCCGGAGGTGATTTCGGGCAGGGCGCTGGGTATCACCACTTTCTTCACCGTGGTCCTGTTTTTGGCCCCGAAGCTCTTGGAGACCTCCACCAGCGTGGGGTTGGTTCTCTTGATGCCGCTCATGGTGTTGATGAGGATGGGGAAGAAAGCACCCAGCCATATCACGAAGAGGTAGCGCCAGTATCCGGAGAGGAGGAGGATGACCAGAGGTATCCAGGCGAGGGGAGGGATGAAGCGAAGGGGCTCCAGCACGGGCTTGGAGGAACGGTATACTCCCTCCCTCAGCCCCATCAGGATGCCCAAGGGTATGGCGGTGAGGCAGGCCAGGGCGAACCCCCCCAGTACCCTGAGGAGGCTGTGGAGGGCGTGTTCGTGTAGCCTGATTCCTTCCACGTCCCCCCTGGTCAGGAGGGTGGAAAAGGAGCGGAGCACCTCCACAGGACCTGGGAAGAAGGAGGAGCGGGTGATTCTGGAAGAGAGCTCCCAGAGGAGGAGGACGGCTGCCAGCAGGAGGGAGGCATACAGCACCTCCCTGGAGCGCAGGGTCTTCCAGACTTTCATTCAAACCCTACTTCAGGGCTTCCTCTAAAAGGGTGAGGTCGAGAGCGCCCTCCACGAAGGCATCCACGTTTTCCACTCCCGTGATGGTCCCGGTCTCTATGAGAAGCCTGGCGAAGGCTTTGATGCTCTCCACGTCGGGGTTGACGTTCCAGACCATCCTCTTCCAGGACTCCTGAACCACGGCCGCGGGTTTGCCCGTGCGGGAGGAGAAAATCCCCATGGCCCGGTTTTCGTTCTCCTGCACCAGCTGCATGGCCTTCACATGGGCCTTGACGATGGAGAGGGCGAGCTTCCTGTCCTCCCTGAGGAGCTTCCCTGAGACGTAGAGGACGCAGCACTGGTGGTTGGGGAGGATGTCGTGGGAGGTGTAGACCACCTTTCCCGTGCCGTTCACCACCGCCTCGGCGCAGAAGGGCTCCCAGGCTATGTACCCGTCTATCTCCCCCTTCTCCAGGGCGAGGGGGAGGGTGGAGGGACCGGAGTAGTGCTTGCGGTTGAAGGTGATCCCCAGCTGGTTCTCCACCATGGAGAGCATGGCGTTCTGGATGGTGCCAAGGCCGGGGGTCCCCACCGTCTTACCGTTCAGGCCCTCCACGTTTTCGATCTCTGGACGGGCCACCAGCGCCGAACCCTCCAGGTTGGCCGAAGCCACGATCTTGAAGTCGGCCCCCTGCGAGAGGGCCCTGAGGGCAGGAACCGCTCCCACGTATCCGGCATCCAAGCCGCCGGAAACGAACTCGGTCATCTGCGCCGGACCGTTGACGTATTCGAGGTACCTGAACCTGAACCCCGGTCCAGCCTCCTCCTCAAAGAGTTCCAGCTCCCTTCCCACGAAACACCCTATCTGGTGGATATCACCCACCAGGTAGCCCATCCTGACGGTGGTGACGGCCTCTCTGCCGGCCTGGTACCCCAGACGGTAGCTGGCGTAGGAGGCCAGGGAGAGAACGACCAGGAAGGAGAGGAGGATACCCAGCATCTTGCCCGTCATCTTCCACCCTCCTCCCCCCCGTATTTAAATGTGTTGTTTTTTTGGACAAAAGGGAAAAAAGAGCGGATTTGGCGAGGCTTCTTTGGAAAGAAGGGAAAAAGCCGGGGTGCAAATTGGTACCGACTTAAAGCTGGAAATACTTAAATACACAAAAGTAATACTGCACCGATGCACATACCGGATGGCTTTTTGACCCTCGAGGTGTGGGCCCCCCTCTGGGCCCTGGCCGCGGGCGCCCTGGCCTTTTCCACCTGGCGCGTGAACAGGAGGCTGGAGGACAGGCACGTGCCCCTGCTGGGGGTGCTCGCGGCCTTCGTCTTCGCCGTTCAGATGCTCAACGTGCCCGTGGCGGGGGGCACCAGCGGGCATGTGGTGGGAGGGGTGCTCATCGCCCTCTTCGTGGGCCCCCTGGCGGGCTCCCTGGTGATGGGCTCCATCCTGGCCGTGCAGGCCCTCTTCTTCCAGGACGGGGGCATAACAGCTCTGGGGGCCAACGTGGTGAACATGGGGCTGATAGGAACCATCCTGGGATACTGGCTCTACCGGCTGGTATCGGGGGCCGTTGGAGGAAGAGAAGGGAGGCTGGCGGGGGCAGGAGTGGCGGGGTGGGTGACGATCGTGCTGGCGTCCGTCGCCTGCTCCCTGGAGCTGGCGGCCTCGGGCACCTCCCCGCTCGGGGTGGTCCTCCCCGCCATGGTGGGGTATCACGTGGTGATAGGGGTGGTGGAGGCCGTGGCCACGATGGCGGTGGTCGGCTTCGTCTCCCGGGTGAGGCCCGACCTCCTCGAACTGCCCAAGCTGTAGGTGAGGGGATGAGGCTCAGGTGGTGGATGGTGGGGCTGGTGGTCTGCCTCTTCATGGCGGGAGTCCTCTCCCTCTTCGCCTCCTCCTCTCCCGATGGCCTGGAGAGGGTGGCGGAGGATCACGGCTTCGCGGAAAAGGCGAAGGAGTTTCTTTCCTCTCCCTTCCCGGATTACTCCGTTCCGGCTTTGGGAGGGGCCCTCTCCACTTCCCTGGCGGGACTCCTGGGTGTCGTCCTGATCCTCCTCCTCACCTTTTTCTGGGCCAAGGCCCTCAGGAAGAAGAAATGAAGCACCACTTCCTGGACCAGTACAGCGATCGCGCGAGTCCCCTCCACTCCCTAGACCCCAGGGTCAAGATCCTGACCTTTCTCTCCTTCGTGGTGGTGGTAGTCCTCACCCCCCTGACCCCCCCCTCCCGCTTCCTCTTTTACGCCCTCCTCCTCTTCTCCCTCGTCCTCCTCTCCAGAGTCCCCCCCGGCTTCCTCCTGAAGAGATCCGCGGTGGTCCTCCCCTTCGTGGGCCTGGTGGCGGTGGGCCTGCCCTTCCTGGGCGGCAGCGGTGGCTCCTACAACCTGGGACCTTTCCACGTGACCCACTCCGCCCTCCTCATCTTCGCCAACGTTCTCCTCAAGTCCTGGTTCTCCGTGATGGTGATGGGTCTTCTCGTGTCCACCACCCCCTTCACCCGCCTCCTGCGGGGCTTCCAGTCCCTCGGTCTTCCAGCCCTCTTCACCACCATCCTCTCCTTCATGTACCGGTACCTCTACCTCCTCACGGACGAGTTTGAGAGGATGACCAGGGCCAGGGACTCGAGGGCCTGGAGGATGGGCAGGCTGGAGAGGATGAGGGTCACCGGGAACATGGTGGGCGCGGCCTTCCTGAGGAGCTACGAGAGGGGTGAGCGGGTGTACCTGGCCATGCGGGCGAGGGGCTTCGACGGGGGGATCAGGGTGATGCGCGAGCCGAGGATGGGGGGGCCGGACTTCCTCTTCCTCTCCCTCTTCTTCCCCCTCCTCCTCCTTCCTGCGGTGATGGTATGAAGGCGGTGGAGATAAGGAACCTGCGTTACACCTACCCCGACGGAACCAGGGCCCTGAGGGGTGTGAACCTGGAGGTGGAGGAAGGAGAAAGCGTCTTCCTGATGGGTCCCAACGGATCGGGCAAGTCCACCCTGCTCCTCCACCTCAACGGGCTCCTTCTCCCCCAGAGCGGGGAGGTGAAGATTTTCGGGCTGGACCCCAGGAACGGAGTGGGGGAGATAAGGAGGAGGGTGGGATTGGTCTTCCAGGACCCAGATGACCAGCTCTTCATGCCGACCGTCTTTGAGGACGTGGCCTTCGGCCCTCTGCACCTGGGACTGGGAGAGAGGGAGGTCAGGAGGAGGGTGAAGAAGGCGCTGGAGGAGGTGGGGATGAGGGGGTTCGAAAGGAGGAGCCCCCAGCACCTCAGCTACGGGGAGAGAAAGAGGGTGGCCATAGCCACCGTTCTCTCCATGGACCCGGAACTTCTCGCCCTCGACGAGCCCACGCTGGGCCTGGACCCCTGGATGAGGAGAAAGCTGCTCTCCCTCCTCCGCAGGCTGAGGAGGGGGAGGACCCTTCTGATGGCGGGGCACGACGGGGAGCTGATGGAGCTGTGCGACCGTGCGTACCTGCTTAGGGGGGGCAGGGTGGAGAAGGAAATGGATCCCTGCAGGTGGAGGGAGGAAATAGAAATAGGCGGGGGGAAAAGGGAGTATCGGTAGCCCCGTGGTGTAGATCCGCAAGGAGCACAACGGTCAAGCATGGCGGCCTTTGGAGCCGCTGACCCCGGTTCGAATCCGGGCGGGGCTACCAGTTAGGTTTTTGGGAGGAGGAGGTGGAGAATAGGTGGTAGCCCCGTGGGGTAGACCCTGTGGCGGGGCCCAACGGTCAATCCTGCGAGGCTCTGGACCTCGCGACCCCGGTTCGAATCCGGGCGGGGCTACCATCCGAGGAGGTGAAGGATGGAGGAATGGAGGTCCCTGGGAAGGGAGCTGGAGGAGAGGCTGAGGCCAGCCACTTACCCCCTTGCCGTGGCTTTCCTGAAGGGTGGTGAAGTGCCTGAGGGCGTCAGGAAACCGGAGGAGAAGCTCTCCTTCTGCCAGCTCCTCACCCTCTCTAGGACACACGGCTGGACCATGGGGCTGGGACCGGAGGAGAGCGGCTGTCCGGCCTTCAGCCTCGTGCTGGGTTGGCCAGCGGAGAGGGAGGTGATGCTGGAGTTCTTCCAGGCCGCTGGCTACGTGAGGGAAAGGGGGGCGGCGGAGGGCCTTTTGGAGGAGATGGAGGGGCTCAGACCTGAGGGAGTAGAGAGGGTGATCGTCTCTCCCCTCACCCGCACCAAGGTGGTCCCCGATGTGGTGGTGGTTTACGGCAACTCCGCCCAGATGATGAGGCTGATCCAGGGCGCGGTGTGCGAGCAGGGGAGGAGGATGGAGGTGAGGCTGGCCGGTTTGATGGGTTCCTGCGGGAGCGTGCTGAGGTCCTACAGGCAGGGGAAGTACGACCTGGCCATACCCGGAACGGGGGACAGGGTCTTCGCGGCCACCCAGGAGAACGAAATAGTCTTCACCCTCCCTGCCCCCAAGCTTCGTTCACTGCTGGAGGGAATGAAGGAGCAGAGGCTGGTGAAGTATCCCCTCCCTCCCAGGCTCTTCCCCCCCTCCTTCCCAGGTGGTTAGGATGGAGCACTTCTTCGTGGAGACGAACGGGGTGAAACTGCACTGCGTGGGTGAGGGGAGGGGCAAGCTGGTCCTTCTCCTTCACGGGTTCCCCGAGTTCTGGTACTCCTGGAGGCACCAGCTCCCGGTGCTGGGCAGGCACTTCAGGGCAGTGGCTCCGGACCTGAGAGGGTACAACGAGAGCGACAGGCCGGAGGGGGAGGAGAACTACAGGCTGGAGGTGCTGGTGGAGGATGTGGCCGGACTGGTGAGGGAGCTGGGGGGAGGGAAGGGGGTGGTGGTGGGCCACGACTGGGGAGGGGTGATCGCCTGGGCCTTCGCCGCCCTGCATCCCGAGCTCACGGAGAAGCTGGTGGTGATGAACGCGCCCCACCCCTCCGTCATGGCGAGGAAGATCTCCACCCCGGAGCAGTCAAGGAAGAGCTGGTACATTTCCTTCTTCAGGAAGGAAGAGGCGCCGGAGGAGTTCCTGAGGGCGGATGGCTACGCGGTGCTGAAGGAGGTGCTGAGGAGCACGTCGGTCAAACCCGCCTTCACCGAGGAGGATCTGGAGAGGTTCGTGGAAGCCTGGTCCAAGCCGGGGGCCCTGAGGGCAGGGATCAACTACTACCGGGCCAACGGTCCGGAGAGCCGGGGAAGGGTGCTTCCTAAGGTGAGGGTACCCACCCTGGTGATATGGGGGAAGGAGGACGCCTTCCTGACCCTGGCGGTGAGCAGGGCGGACGAATACGTGGAGGGCCCCTACGAGGTGGTCTACCTGGAGGGCTGCGGCCACTGGGTTCAGAACGAGGAGCCTGAGCTGGTCAACCGCCTCCTGCTGGACTTTCTGATGGGGGGGAAAGGTTAGAGCTCCACCACGATGGCCGTGTTGGTGTCCACCACTCCCTTCAGCCCGTGGATTCCCTTTATCACGGTGTTGCTCAGGGAGGCCAGGTCTTTGGTCTCCACGAAGGCGATGATGTCGTAGGGTCCTGTCACCACGTGTGCCGACTTGACGCCCGGCACCTTCTTCAGCTCCTTCATCACCGTCTGGACCTTCCCTATGGCCGCCGTGATGAGGACGTAGGCCAGCATCATCTTTTCTGGGTTTTCCCCCTTAAAGCCTTCACCCTGTAGAGCAGAAGCAGGTCCCTCCCCACCCTGGAGACCTTCCTGAGTTCAAGCTCTATCCCCTCCCTCACCCTCCCAAAGCCCTCCCCCCCCACGAGCGTCTTGGCTTCCGTCCCACCCACGATCCTGGGGGACACGGCCACCCTCACCTCGTCGACCAGACCCAGGGAGAGCATGTGCCAGTTGAGGGTGGATCCCCCTTCCAGCAGGACCTTCCTCACCCCCCTCCTGCCCAGCTCCTCCAGCAGGCCCGGGAGGTCCACCTCCTCCTCCCCCCCTTCCATCACTTCAGCCCCCCTCCTCCTGAGTTCTTCCACCCTGCGCTTCGGGGCCCTCCTGGAGACCACCACGAGCGTTTCAGAGGAGTCGTCCAGAACCCTCGCGGTGGGAGGAGTCCTGGCCCTCCCGTCTATCACCACCCTCAGGGGGTTCTTTCCCCTGGCCCTCCTCACGGTCAGGGAGGGATCGTCGGAAAGAACGGTGCCCGCTCCCACCATGATGGCATCCACCTCCGCCCTGAGCCTGTGCAGCCTGTCCAGGTCCTCTGGGCAGGAGATCCTGCTGTCCCCCTCCCTGGTGGCGATTTTCCCATCCAGGGTCATGGCTGCGTTCATGATGACGTAGGGGCGGCGCATCCAAATCCCCCTTCTCTCCACGTTCTCTTAACTTCATCGAAAGCGTTCCCGTCAGGTTTATATCAGAGGTAGCCTCAGGGCAATGATGCTGAGGCTCTCCAAGCTTCAGGGTCTCCGTATATACAACGACAAGGCGAAGTACGTGGGATCGGTCTGGGATGTCCTGCTCAACGACGAGGAGGGGAAGGTGGTGGGCCTGGCCCTGGGCAAGAAGGGCAACACCATCCTCTCCCTGCCTTTTTCTCAGGTTCTGGCCATAGGGGACATCGTGCTGGCGAGGAGTGGTTCCTCAGTCAAGGAGACCCCGAAGTCTCCCGAGTCCCCCGCCCCCTGAGGGGCAGGGGGATGACGGTCACCTCCACCCCGTCGAAGGTGGGGTAGCTTTCCACCCAGGAGAAGCTCAGGTCTTCCTCCAGCTCTGAAAGCTTCTCGGCTATTTCCGTGCTGGTCTCCAGCCTGCCCCTGCGGCGGTTTACGGACAGGAGTTCAGGGGGTATTCCGTACTTCCTCATCAGCCTCCTCCTCTCCCCTTCCAGCTCGTTCGGGGACAAGCCCTCGATCACCCCCTTCACCAGCAGCCCGTCGGGGGTAAGGGCCTCGTAGGGCCTGGCCACCTTCCTGGCCCTCCTCCTCAGGCGGTTCCTGAGCTGCACCCCGTCCTTCAGTCGGCTGGGGCAGTAATGCAGGTTCAGGTCCGTGTTCTCCGAGGCCCACTCCAGCACCTTCAGGGCGAGTTCCTCGCTCCCCTTCACGGCCACCGAGTCAAGGGATTTCAACCTGAATCCCCTCTTTCTGAGCTCGAGGGAGTTGGTTTCCGAGAACTCCAGCTCGTTCAGGTTGACGAAGGAGCACCCCACCTTTTCCAGTTCTCCCAGCAACCTGCTGAGGACCCGAAAGCTTCCCGGGAGGGAGGGCAGCTCCACCCCGCAGTTCAGCCCCTCCTCCACCGCCTTTCGCACGGGTTCCGGGCTCCAGGTGTGAAGCCTTAGCTCGTCCAGGCCCTCCTCCCTCAACCTCCTGAGCCTCTCCCTGGACAGCTCCATGCAGTACAGGTGGACGTGGTGCTCAGGGCCCAGCCCCCGCTTCAGCGCCCTCAGGTACCGGAGGAGCCTCCTGAACCTCAGGGAGGGATCGCCCCCCGTGATGCCCGTGCCCAGTGCGTCCATGAGCTCAGCCTCCTCGAGGAGCTGGCGGGTGGACCGTATGGGGCGCTCGTTGGCGTACACCACATCCTTCCCCCTCCTCTTGGAGGAGAGGGGGCAGTAGAAGCAGGAGCGCTGGCAGAGCCCCGTCAGGAAGAGCACCAGCTTGGCTCCCCTGACACAGAGCCTGCACCCCTCCGGCATCTCCCCCACCACGAAGGAGCCGAACCGGTTCTTCTTCGGACCCACCTTCCCCCACCTTTTAAATCCCCGCAACTTTAGAAGGATTTGGATGCCGGTCTCAGGGGTGGATATAGAGATTCAGAACATCGTCCTCTCCGTGGCTTACGAGGGGGTGACCTTTAACCTGGAGAGGCTGGCGAAGGTCCTGGACAACGCCAGGTACGACCCGGAGGTCTTTCCGGGGATAGCCTACAAGTCAGAGGATCCCCCCGCCTCCTTCCTGATCTTCTCCTCCGGGAAAATGAACTGCGTGGGTGCCAGGAGCATGAGGGATGCCAAGCTGGCCATCAGGAAGCTCACCCAGAAGCTGAAGAAGGCCGGGGCCAAGATAAAGTCCGAGCCCAAGGTCCAGGTGCAGAACATCGTGGCCTCCTTCGACTTCAAGAGGGAGTTCGACCTGGAGAGGATCTCCAGGACTTACGAGAACACCGAGTACGAGCCCGAGGTCTTCCCTGGACTGGTCTTCCGACTGGAGAAGCCCAAGGCCGTGGTCCTCCTCTTCGTGTCGGGGAAGGGTGTCTGCGCGGGGGCCAAGACCATGAAGGACATAGAGGCCGCGGCCAGGACCATCACCAAAATCCTCAAGTAGAAGTTCCTCCCTCCCCCTAGCCAGAGAGGATGGAGATCCACGTCAAGGGAGGAGGCGGCCTCTCGGGGGAGGCCAGGCTGCAGCCCTCGAAGCTCTACACCCAGTTCCTCTCCGTCCTCGCCTTCCTCTCGGAGGGCAAGGGCGTGGTGAGGAGGCCCCTGGTGGTGAGGGACACCCTCCCCCTCCTCAGGGAGCTGGAGAAGCTGGGGGCCACCCTCCAGAAGGGGGCCAGGGAGTGGACCATCTGGGGGGTGGGAGGGGAAATCCAGCCCAAGGGGAGCGTGCTGGAGGCCGGGAACTCCGGGACGCTCTTCGGTATGCTGGTCTCCCTCGCCGCCCTCTCCTCCAGAACCCTGGTGGTAACGGGGGACTCCCAGCTGCGCCAGCGCTCGATGGGGCCTCTTCTGAGGCTGATGAGGGATTTAGGGGGGGAGGTGAGCCCTTCAGGACCCAGGGGAACCCCTCCCTTCATCGTCTTCGGGAGAGGTCTGCGGGGAGGAAGGATGGGCAGGGTGGATCCGCCCGAGCTCTTCCCCCTCCTCCTCCTTGCCCCCTACACCGAGCAGGGGGTGGAGGTGGAGGTGTCCGGGGAGGGGGGGAGGATGGTGGAAATCCTGAGGAAGGCCGGGGCGAGGATCTCCGGGAGGGGGGAGAGGATCAGGATCTTGCCGGGGAAGCTCCGTTCCTCCCAGGTTTTCGCCGTCCCGCACAGCCTCCATTCCGCGACTCCTCTGCTGGTGGCCTCCCTCCTGACGGAATCCAAGCTCAGGCTGAGGGGGGAGGGTGAAGGGGAGGGGGAAGCCTCCCTCCAGCTCCTGCGCGAGATGGGGGCCAGGCTGAGGAAGGTCAGCGGGGGATGGGAGGTGAAGGGACCACAGAACCTCAGGGGGACCAAGCTGGATCTCTCCGGAAAGGCCGAGCTCTTCCCTTATGCCGCCGTTTTGGCCTCCCTAGCGGAGGGCAGAACGGTTTTCAGCGGGCTCTCAAGGGCCAGGGAGATGAAGTCGGACAGGCTATCCCTCACGTTGGAGAACCTCCGGAGGATGGGGGCGAAGCTGAGGAGGGAGGGTGATGGAGTGCTGGTGGAGGGGGTGAGGAAGCTGAGGGGTGCGAGGGTGGGGGGAGGGAACGATTACGCGGTGGTGGGGGCCTTTCTGGTGGCGGGGCTGGCCGCGGAGGGTGAGACCGTGGTGGTAGACGGCCCAAAGGCCCTGCGCACTTCTTACCCAGGTTTTCTCTCGGGGCTGAGGAGGCTTGGGGCGGAGGTGGAGGTCAGGGCTTAGAGTCCCGCCAGCGAGTGAATCAGGGCCCAATACAGATCTCCGTAGAGCAAGGCCGAAAGGAGCCCCGCTGCCAGTGAGGGGGCGAAGGGCATCCCCTTCTTCACCTTCAGATGGTTCCCCAGCCTCCCTTCCTCCACCAGCTTCCTGAGCCTCGCTATCTGGTGCCTGGTGAGGCCCGAAGCCCTTCTGGGATGGGTGAAGAACCTGTCCGCCCGGGGAGAGGGTTTTATGCCCAGCAGGGCTTCCTCTCTCAGGATTTTTCCTCCCCTCTCGTAGACGTACTCGGCGGGGATCATCCCCTCCTGCAGCTTTGTGATCCTGATCCTCTCGTAGAAAATGCTCCTACCCGTGAGGGAGCAGTAGAGGGCGTAGACCGCCAGCAGGGGTAGGGTGAGGAGCACGGTGTTGAAGAGGATGGTGAAGGGGAAGAGGGGCAGGTCGGAGGAGTAGGGTGGGCTGGCACGGGGGGGTGAGTAGGAGGGCAGAAGGGCCCCGAAGGCCGTGAGGAGCTTCACGTCCCCCCCAGCCCATCCCCCCAGGTACCACAGGAGGTAGGAAAGGGAGAAGGCCACGGTCGCACCCAGAGCCCCAGAGAGGGCGAGGTAGAGGTCACCCTCCCACGCCCCTGCGAGGAGGTGAAAGGAAACCCCCACCAGCACCATGGGGAGGGTGAGGGCGTCGGGGATGATCCTGTTCTTGAACACATCGGTGTATACCGCCACCACCGCCGTGAGGACGGCCAGACCCGCGGGAAGGAACTCCAGCACTCCTTCTCTTCTTCACCACTTCATTTAACGGTTGCAGGACCCTCGGCCCCTGGCTCCCGGCGGTAGGATTAAAAGCCGCCCCTCTAAGGAGTAGGAATGGTCACCCGCCGGAAGGTCAAGGTCAGGGACTGGAGACCCGTACTGGGCGCGGCGGTGGTTTTCTCCCTCATCGCCCTTGCGGCTTTTTCCGTGTACCTCTTTTTCTGGGCCAGACCGGCAGCGGAGGACCTCAGGGAAGCCAAGAGTTCCGCCCTGCAGCAGGTGGCCTCCGGTCTTGCGAAGGTCCCCACCGACCAGGCCAGGACCTCGGCCCAGGAGTTCTCCTCGAGGATCAGGAGGGCGCGCTCGGTGGGGGAGGTCGGGTCCATCCTGGTGGAGGTGAACGCGGCGCTCGTGAGGGAGAGGACCAGGGAGAACCTCCTGAAGCTGGTCCAGCTGGCCACGAACGGGACTTACCACTCCGCCTCCGATGTCTCCCTCCTCTCCTCCCTCGCCTCCGAGCTGAGGAGCCTGGTGAACTCCAAGACCACCCTCTCTGAGCTCCAGGCTGCAGAGGCGGAAATCGCCCAGAGGGCCACCTCGACCTGGAGGGAGTACCTGACGGGCCTCCTCTCCTCCATAGAGAACGAGAGGGTGATCATGAAGCACAATTCCCCCACCTCCTGGACCTACCTGCCCAAGGAGAACGCCAGGGAGCTGGTGCTCTCCCGGGACTGGACCTTCCTGCGGGAGCTCCACTTCGAGGGCACGGAGGAGCTGGAGGTACCCGTGCTGTCCACCCTTAAGGTTTCCCCCTCCGTGCTTCCGGGTTCGAGGGTGAACCTGTACGTCTGTGACCTCCAGACGGACAACCTTACCCTGCTGGTCGGAAACGCCACGGTGACTAGGGTGATGAGTTCGGATACAGACCTCAGGACCATCAACTGGAGCAGGACCGTGGGCACGGTCTCTTACTCCTACACCATGGATGTCTGGGAGACCCTGAAGGCAGCTGCGGGAGGGTCCACCGATGCCGCGGCCCTGGACCTGGCAGGTTATGTTTCCAAGGTCCTCAGCTCCCTGCAGGGGGCCGGGGCGGGGGACTTGAGCCTGGAGATGGTGTACTTGGTGAGGGTC
>JAWCKR010000021.1:0-22507 GCA_038851755.1 Hadarchaeales archaeon (SeqCode)
CGGCCGTGAACCCCGTCCTCACCACCATGAAATACTTCGGGGAGGAGTACGAGGCCCATCTTAGGGGGAGGTGCCCGGCGAAGGTGTGCAAGGCCTTGACCGCCTACTCCATAAATCCCGACAGGTGCCAGGGGTGCCTGGTGTGTTTCAAGAACTGCCCCACTGGTGCCATCCGAGGTGAGAGGGAGGTGGTGCATGTGATCGAGCAGGAAAAGTGCATCAGGTGCGGGATATGCTACGCCACCTGTCCCTTCGGAGCGGTGGAGAAGCTCTCTCCACCCGTAGCCCCCCCGGCCACGTACGGGCTGAGGGTGAAGAAGGAGGTGAGGAAGTGAAGGAGGTCACGCTGGAAATCGACGGGAAGGTCGTGAGGGCCAGGGAAGGCATGACCGTGCTCCAAGCGGCCAGAGAGGCCGGAATAGAGATCCCCACCCTCTGTTACCACGAGGAGATGGAGCCCTACGGGGCCTGCAGGATCTGCGTGGTGGAGGTGGAGAGGGGAGGGAGGTCCAGGACCGTGGCCTCCTGCTGCTACCCCGCGGAGGAGGGCCTGAAGGTGAGGACGAGGACCCCCAAGATCGACAGGGTGAGGAAGACCATCTTGGAGCTGGCGGCCGTCACCGCCGGGGAAGATGTGGGTGGAGAAGTAAGGGCCCTGGCCCACCAGTACGGGGCAAACCTTTCGCGCTTCGCCTCCCTGAACCTGGTGGAGCCCAGCAAGTGCATCCTCTGCGGTCTCTGCGTGAGGCGCTGCATGGAGGCCCAGTGGGACAACGCCGTAGACTTCGTGGGCAGAGGGGTGGAAAGAAGGGTGGCGCTGATGCCCGGAAAGGAAGAAGCTTGTAGGACGTGCTCCTACTGCTACAGGCTTTGCCCCACCGGGAGGATCACTTCCTTCGGGCCCAACCCTCCTTTCTCCCTCTAGGTTATCCCAGTTCCAGTAGCAGGAAAGTCAGGATTCTGTCCAGCCAGAAGCGCATCAGATCCAGGAGCGGCCCGTCCGTCTTCCACATGTAGACTCCGTAGGTCCTGGGCTCCTTTCCAGGGGAGAGAGGTATGAGTTTGGGGAATTCCCCCAGCTTCTTGTGTTCGGAGAGTTCCCTCAATTCCTCTGCCAGCTCGTTGAAGGATTGCAGCAGCTCTTCCACCGAGCGCTCCCCCTCCTCCGCCCTCTCCACCCCTATGGAGAGTTCCATGGCCTTCAGGAGGAGCCGGTACCTCGCGGAGAGCCTGGGATCGTCCAGCTCTCCTCTCACCTTGTCCAGGTTCTCCAGCGCCCACCCCCAGAACTTGTATTGCAGGAGCCTCTCCTTCTCCTCCAGCTCCCTCCTCGCCTCCGCTATCCTCTTCAGCTCTCCCATCAGCTCTCTTCTCTCCTCCTCCGCCAGCTCGCCTATCCCGCGGGAGGTGATGCGCGTTTTTCGTCCTTCCTCCTCGATGAGACCCCTCAGGCGCAGTTGCCTCAACTCCTCCTCCAACATGGACTCCTCCAGGCGCAGGCGAGAGGCCAGTTGCTCGAAGTCCAGGTAGCGGGGATGCGTGTCCCTCAAGAGCTTCAGGATTTCTCTCCTGCGGGTTTCCGGGGGCATCTTCCCATTTTTCCTGGGATGAAAGAGGGAAAAAGACTTCCCTTATATCAGTATTTACTTCAGGAAAACGTTTTTTTCCTTCTTTCTCGACCAGAGAAACCTTCTTCCCCGTTCTGGTGGAAAGGGGGAGAGGATTCGCTTGATTTATATAGGAGGGCCCGACAAATCTTTGCCGATGTTTAAAATCCTCTCGAAAAAATTCATCTGTCCCACGGTGGCGAAGTTCGAGGTCGAGGCACCCCTTATTGCCCGGAAGGCCAGACCAGGTCAGTTCGTGATCCTTCGAATAGATGAAAAGGGAGAGCGCATCCCCCTCACCCTCAACGACTGGTCGGAGGAGAGAGGGACGATCACGGTGGTGGCGCTGGAGGCTGGTGCAACCACGAAGAGGTTGAACTCCCTGAAGGAGGGGGATTACCTCATGGACGTGGTGGGACCGCTGGGCAGGCCGGCGGAGGTGGAGAAGTACGGGACGGTGGTTTGCGTGGGTGGAGGGGTGGGCATCGCCTGCATCTATCCCGAGGTCAGGGCCTTCAAGGCCGCGGGGAACTACGTGATCTCCATCATAGGCTCCAGGACGAAGGACCTCCTCATGTTCGAGGAGGAGATAAAGAGGTTCAGCGACGAGTTCTATGTCACCACCGACGATGGCTCCTACGGGCAGAAGGGGTTCGTGAGCGACGTGCTCAAGAGGCTAATAGAGGAGGGAAGGAAGCTGGACCTGGTGGTGGCGGTGGGGCCTGTACCCATGATGAAGGTGGTGGCGGAGGTGACCAGACCCCACGGGATAAAGACGATAGTGAGCCTCAACCCCATCATGGTCGACGGCACCGGGATGTGCGGGTGCTGCAGGGTGGAGGTAGGGGGGAAGACCAGGTTCGCCTGCGTGGACGGCCCCGAGTTCGACGCCCACCAGGTGGACTTCGATTTGCTGGCGGCCAGGAACCGCAGGTACCTTGAGGAGGAGAGGAGGGCGCTGGAGAAGCTGAAAGGGGGGAAGGTGTGAGCAGCAAGATCGTTCCGAAGAAGTACCCGATGCCCGAACAGGACCCGAAGGAGAGGATAAAGAACTTCAGGGAGGTCCCGCTGGGACAGGACCCTGAGACGGTGAAGCTGGAGGCAGCCAGGTGCCTGCAGTGCAAACCACCGAAGGGCAGGACCTCAGCGCCGTGCGTGGAGGGATGCCCCGTGGGGATAGACATCCCGGGCTTTCTCGCCCTGGCCAGGGAGGGGAGGTTCGAGGAGGCCATCGCTCTCATCAAGGAGAAGAACGCCCTCCCAGCCATCTGTGGTAGGGTGTGCCCCTACGAGAACCAGTGCGAGGGGGCGTGCACCCTCGGTAAGAAGTACGAGCCCGTCGGGATAGGGAGGGTGGAGCGCTTCCTGGCGGACTGGGAGAGGGCCAGGGGCTTCAAGGTGCCCGTGCGTCCCCCGCCCACGGGGAAGAAGGTGGCCGTGGTGGGCTCGGGTCCGGCCGGGCTGACGGCGGCGGCGGAGCTCGCCAGAAGGGGACACGCCGTCACCATCTTCGAGGCCCTTCATGCTCCGGGAGGGGTGCTGGTGTACGGGATCCCCGAGTTCAGGCTCCCGAAGGAGATAGTTTTCGCGGAGGTGGAATACGTGAAGAGCCTTGGGGTGGAGTTGAAGCTGGATGTGGTGGTGGGGAAGACCGTTACGCTGGAGGAGTTGAGGCAGGAGTACGACGCGGTGTTCATAGGCACTGGCGCGGGCCTCCCCAACTTCATGAGGATTCCCGGGGAGAACCTGAACGGGATCTACTCGGCCAATGAGTTCCTCACCCGCTCCAACCTGATGAAGGCCTATCTCTTCCCCGAGTACGACACTCCCACCAAGGTGGGGAGGAGGGTGGCCACCATAGGGGCGGGGAACGTGTCCATGGACTGCGCCAGGACCGCCCTAAGGCTGGGGGCGGAGGAGTCCTACATCATCTACCGCAGGTCCAGGGCGGAGATGCCGGCCAGGAAGGAGGAGATCCAGAGGGCGGAGGAGGAGGGCGTGAAGTTCCTGCTCCTCACCCTCCCCAAGAGGTACATCGGGGACGAGAAGGGATGGGTGAAGGAGGTGGAGTGCGTGAGGATGCAGCTGGGGGAGCCGGACGAGTCGGGGAGGAGGAGGCCGGTGGAAATCCCCGGTTCGGAGTTCAGGCTCCAGGTGGACACGGTCGTGGTGGCCATAGGGCAGAGCCCCAACCCCCTGGTGCCCGCCACCACCCCCGGGCTGAAGACCAGCAAGTGGGGGACCATCCTGGCGGACGAGGAGGGGAGGACCTCCCTGGAGGGAGTGTGGGCGGGAGGCGACATCACCACGGGGGAGGCCACGGTAATCCTGGCCATGGGGGCGGGGAAGAAAGCGGCAGCCTCCATCCACGAGTACCTGAGCGGGAAACCCTGGCCTTCGGACTGGAAGCCCGTCAACGCCTGAAGCGTCGCTCGGGTACCCCGACGCTGGCGGTGCTCTCCCACCGAGGAAAGTATAAATGGTATACTGAGAATACCTGCTGATGTCCGCCACCACGATAAAGGTGAGTTTGAAGACGAAGGAAACCCTGCGTTCCCTCGGCGAGAAGGGGATGTCGTATGACGAGATCATCCAGGAGGTCGTGGCGGGGTATCTGGCCCACGTTGAAGAGCTGCTCGAGAGGCTGAAGGAGTTCCCGAAGGGCAGGTCGCTCAAGGAGATAGTCGATGAGCTTGAGGGTCGTTCTCCACCCAGCCGCTGAGCGCGAGTTGAAGAAAATCCATAAGGAAAGGGAGAGCTTCCGGAGAATCGTTAAGGCAATCAGCGACTACGCCGAAACCGGAAGGGGAGACGTTAGGGTGGTGGCATCGGCGAAGAGGCAGGAAGAAACCCTGCTGGCCCTGAGGGTTGGTGAATGGAGAATCCACTTCGGTGTCATCGGTGACACGATGTACGTGGTGGGGATGGAAAGACGACCGAAGGCTTATCAACCCTGGGTCCTTGAGGTGGCGAGGCGCAGACTGAGGGAGCTTGGTGTCGAGCTGGGGTGAGGCAGACCCTCGAGCCCCCCAGGTGCCTGAGAAAACACCAGCGGGAGTCAGTCACTCGTGGCTTGAACGAGGGCCGATGGGTGGACCCAACCTCCCAAGATACTCGGACTGGGAGCCGGTCAACGCCTGAGGACCATCTTTTTAAATCCGGAGTGAAGAGCTGGATGGGGGAAAGCTTGGGACAGGTGCTGGCGAGCAGGTTGCGGGGCATGACCGTGGTGACGGACAGGGGGTTGAACCTGGGCAAACTCTCCGACCTGATTATGGACGAGAACACGGGTGCCATTCTCTCCCTGGTGGTGAAGCCCGCGGAGAAGGGACTGCTGGACAACCTCCCCAAGGACGACAGGGGGCTGCCCGTGATCGCCTACAGCTCCGTGATCGCGATCAAGGAGCTCATCGTGGTGAACGAGAGGGTGCTGGCCATCCACCAGATGAAGGCCTCCGGGGCGGGCGTCTCCTTACCCAGCGCACCCGCACCGGCGGAGGCCACCACCGTTACCACCGCTCCACCTGCCGGCACGGGTCAGACGGGGTCCGCGGGGCAGGCTTCCTCCTGAGCTACCATCCCACGAACAGACGGGAGGCGAGTTCCGGGGGGAGTCCGGCTTTCCTTATCCCCTCCGCCGCTTCCTCGACGTCGTATTCCACCCTCCCGAACTCCGCCTCCACCTCCCCGTCCTCCACCTCCAGCACCAGGTAGCTGGCCCTGGGGTCCCTGTCCCTGGGCTGTCCCACCCCTCCCGGGTTCAGCACCAGCTTCCCCTGGATGAGCCGCCGCATGGGGACATGGGTATGACCCAGCAAGATCACCTCCGCCTCGACCTTCCTCACCAGCTCCAGCAGGGAGTGCTGGGGGAGGTCGGGGAAGACGTACTCGAAGAGGGGGTCGCGTGGGGAGCCGTGCACCACGTAGAGCCTCACCCCCTCCCTGGTGAGCCTGAGTTCCTCGGGGAGGGAGCGCAGGTACTTCCGGTTGGGCTCCGTTAGCTGTTCCTTCGTCCAGAGGGCGGCCCTCCTGGCCGAGGGGTTGAACCACTCCACCTCCCCCGTGACGGCCGCGTAGTCGTGGTTCCCCATCACCGCCGGAAGCCCCTTCGTGCGGAAGAGGTCCACCACCTCGTTGGGCTGGGAGGCGTAGCCCACCAGGTCTCCGGCGCAGAGGAGTTCGTCCACCCTTCCCATGTCCTCCAGCACCGCCCTCAGGGCAGGGAGGTTGGAGTGGATGTCCGAGATCACCCCGATCCTCATCCTCCCACCTCCTTGCACATGTACGGTCCCTCCCTCCTGTACCCCAGCCTCCTGTAGTACTCCCTCACCCCTATCCCGGAGAGCACCGCCACCTTCTCCTTTCCCCTCTCCACCGCCAGGCGCTCGGCCTCTTCCAGCAGGGTCCTGCCCAACCCGCGGTGCTGCCAGGCCCCCTCTCCGGGTTTCTCCCCCACGGGCACCAGGGGGCCGTAGACATGGAGTTCCCTCACCACGGCCGCCCCTTCCAGCTCCGGTCGATGGGCCCTTGGAGAGGGGAGCCTGAGCCTGAGGAGGGCCACGAGCACGTCCTTCTCCGGTGCCTCCCAGGAGAGGAAGACCTCCTCACCTCCCGAGGCCCTGTAGCTCCTCCTCACCAGCTCCAGTTCTTCGGGGCGCAGCTTCCCCCTGAAGCGTCCCACCTCCCTGCAGCGGATGCACCGGCAGCGCAGGCCCAGGGAGGCCATCCTCTGCTGGACCATGGCCCTGAGGTCGCCTCTCTCCGGACCGGCGGAGACCAGGTTCAGGGGGATGTCCCTCTGCACGCGCTGGATCCTTACCCAGGGGGGAACGAGGAGCTTGATCCTCAGGAGGAGGTCCAGCAGGGTCTCGGGGGGAAATGGCCGGTACTCGCCCCTTTCCCACCTCCTGTGTAGCTCCGTGCCAGGCAAGACCAGCGTGGGGTAGAGCTTCACGGCATCTGGCCTGAACCTTTCGTCCTCGAAGACCCTCCTGCACACCTCCAGGTCCTTTTCCGGATCGGAGCCTGGTAGGTTGAGCATCAGGTGGTATACCACGGCGAGTCCAGCGTCCCTGGCTACCCTCGTAGCCTCCTCCACCTCCTTCGCCCCGTGTTTTCTCCCCACCTCTGCCAGGACCCCTTCGTCGAGCGTCTGCACCCCCAGCTCCACCCTGGTGGCCCCCAGCTCCAGCATCAGGTCCACGTGTTCTTCACGGCACCAGTCCGGCCTGGTCTCGAGCCCCAGGTCGCTCACCCTCACCCCTGCCACCTCCCCCTTGCCTTGCGCCTCTTCCAGGGTGGAGGAACGGGTACCCGCGAGGGCGTCCAGGCACTCCTTCACGAACCACCTCAGGTATTCCTCGGGGTAGGAAGTGAGGGTCCCGCCGAAGAGGAGGAGTTCCACCTTGTCCACCCTGTGCCCTATCTCCCTCAGCTGCTCCACCCTGCTCCTCACCTGCAGGTAGGGGTCGTACCCGTGCTGGAGGGCCCTGGCCGAGGCCGGTTCCTTCCCCGTGTAGGACTGTGGGACCCCCTGCTCCGGTCCGCCTGGGCAGTAGGCGCACCTCCCGTGGGGGCAGGGACGCGGCTCCACCATCGCGGTGATCACGCACACCCCGCTCAGGCTGCGCACGGGTTTTTTCACCGCCTGCATCTCTCCACCTCTTTCCCCCGGAAATAAATCGTGGGGGGAAGAAAGGGGGGAGATGAGGGTGAGGGAGGTCTGCGAGAGGTGGGGGATTCCACAGGTGGCGGAGGTGCTGGAGAAGGAGGGAATGGTTGCCCTCTATCCCCCCCAAGAGGAGGCCGTGAGGAAGGGGGTGATGGAGGGAAAGAGCCTGGTGCTGGCCGTTCCCACCGCAGGGGGGAAGACCCTGGCGGCGGAGCTGTGCATGCTCCGCTCCATCTTGGTGGACGGGGGAAAGGCTCTATACATCGTGCCCCTGAGGGCGCTGGCCAGCGAAAAGTACGAGGAGTTCAGGGGGAGGTACGGTCCCCTCGGCGTGAAGGTGGGGATAAGCACGGGGGACTTCGACACCGCCGACACCAGGCTGGCCAGGTACGATCTGCTGGTGGCCACGTCTGAGAAGGTGGACTCCCTCCTGAGACACAGGGCGAAGTGGCTGGCGGACGTGGTCTCGGTGGTGGTGCTGGATGAGGTGCACCTGATCAACGACCCGGACAGGGGACCCACGCTGGAGGTCCTCACCGCCAGGCTCAGGCAGGTGAACCCGGGGGTGCAGGTGCTGGCCCTGAGCGCCACGGTGAGGAACGCGGAGGAGCTGGCGGAGTGGCTGGGGGCGGAGCTGGTGAGGAGCGACTGGAGACCGGTGCCCCTGAAGAGGGGGGTGTTCTGGCAGGGGAGGATCTTGTTTGAGGACGGGGGAAAGAGGGAGGTGGGTGAAGGAGAGGCCCTCACCGCCCTCACCCTGGACACCCTGAGGGAGGGAGGGCAGGTCCTGATTTTCGTGAACACCCGCAAGTCCGCCCAGACCGTCGCCTCCTCTCTCTCCGAGAAGGTCGCCCCGCTGCTGAAGGAGGAGGAGAGGAGGGAGCTGGGTGAGGTGGCAGGGAGGGTGGAGGGGGCGCTGGGGGAGCCCACGAGGACCTGCAGGGAGCTGGCCAGGTGCGTCCGCGCGGGCACGGCCTTCCACCACGCGGGACTCCACCACGACCAGCGCAGGGCCGTGGAGGAAGCCTTCAGGGGGAACCTGCTGAAGGTGGTGTGCGCTACCCCTACGCTGGCGGCGGGAATGAATCTCCCCGCGCGTAGGGTGGTGGTGAGGGACTACAGGAGGTACTCGGAGACCTTTGGCTCCACCCTCATCCCCGTGCTTGAGATTCAGCAGATGATGGGGAGGGCGGGGAGGCCGAAGTACGATCGGTACGGGGAGGCGGTGATGGTGGCCAGGAGCGAGGGGGAGGTGGAGGTGCTCATGGAGGAGTACGTGAGGGGGGAGCCGGAGCGGCTGGTGTCGAAGCTGGGGACGGAGCCGGCCCTCCGCACGCACGTGCTCGCATGCGTGGCCTCAGGGTACGCGGCCACGGTGGGTGACGTGCTGGGGTTCATGGGAGGGACCTTCTTCTCCCACCAGTTCGAGGTGAGGGCCATGGAGGGTGTGGTGGAGAGGGTGCTGGACTTCCTGGAGGAGGAGGACATGGTGAGGAGGGAGGGGGAGAGGCTCACGGCCACCCCCTTCGGGGAGCTGGTCTCCCGCCTGTACGTCGACCCCCTCTCCGGGGTGGTCCTGAGGAGGGGACTGGAGGGAATCTCGAAGGGGGAACCGGCTCCGCTGGGCCTCCTGCACCTGATCTGCAGCACCCCGGACATGGAGAAGCTCTACCTGGGAAGGGGGGAGGAGGCGGAGTTCGAGGCCCTGACGGAGGAGAGGTGGAGGGAGTTTCTGTTGCCCATTCCCGAGGACCCGGAGGACTTCGAGTTCTTCCTGGCGGAGGTGAAGACGGCCAGGATGCTGGAGAGCTGGGTGGAGGAGGTCCACGAGGAGAGGATCCACGAGGAGTTCGGGGTGGGTGCGGGGGACATAAGGAGGATGGTGGAAACGGCGGCCTGGCTTCTGCACGCCGCCCACGAGCTAGCCAGGCTCCTGAGGGCGAGGAAGGCCCTTGCGCCCCTGAGGAAGCTGGAGGAGAGGGTGAGGTACGGGGTGAAAGAGGAACTGCTGGAGCTGGTGCAGCTGTCCGGGGTGGGGAGAGTGAGGGCCAGGAACCTGTGGAGGGCGGGGTACAGGAGGCTTGAGGACCTGAGGAGGGCGACGGTGGAGCAGCTGGCTTCCGTTCCCACCATAGGTCCCGAAACGGCGAAAAGTTTGAAGCGCCAGGTGGAGGAGGGAGCATGGAGGAGTGGGACCTGATCGTGGTGGGTGGAGGGCCAGCGGGTCTCACGGCCGGAATCTACGGGGTGAGGGGTGGACTGAGGACGCTGGTGCTGGAGGGTAAGGGGGTGGGCGGCAGGATGCTTGAGGCCCCCCTGATAGAGAACTACCCGGGAGTCCCCCCCATGCCAGGAGCGGAGCTGGCGTCCAGGATGGCGGAGCACTGCAGGAGACAGGGGGCGGAGGTGAGGGAGGGGGAGGAGGTGAAGGAGCTGCTGGTGGGGGAGAAGAGGGGAGCGGTGACGGAGAAGGGGGAGTACCGGGCCGGGGCCCTGGTGCTGGCCATGGGGGTGAGGCACAGGACGCTCGGGGTGCCGGGGGAGAAGGAGTTCGCGGGGAAGGGGGTGAGCTACTGCCCGGTGTGCGACGGCCCCCTGTTCAGGAGGAAGAGAGTGGTGGTGGTGGGGGGAGGAAACTCGGCGGTCTCCACCGCTCTCTACCTGAGCGGCCTGGCCTCGGAGGTAACGCTGGTGCACCGGAGGGGGGAGCTGAGGGCGGATCCCGTGCTGGCGGGGAAGCTTGAGGGAAAGGTCAGGATCCTGTGGAACAGGGTAGTGGAGGAGATAGCGGGAGAGGGGAGGGTGAGGAAGGTGAGGCTCAGGGAGGTGAGGACAGGGGAGAGGGAGGAGGTGGAGACGGACGGGGTCTTCGTAACGGTGGGGGAGGAGCCGAACAGCGAGCTGGCCAAGAGGGCGGGAATAAGGACGGACGAGGGGGGGTACATCGTGGTGGATAGAAGGCAGAGGACGAGCGCGGAGGGGGTGTACGCGGCGGGTGACGTGACGGACTTTCCCGTGAAGCAGGTAACGGCTGCCGTGGCGCAGGGGATGGTGGCGGCCTTGGAGGCCCGTTCCTTCCTCAAGGGTTAAGGTTTTTGGGAGAGAAGGCACAAAGGAGGAAAGTGCGGGGGTAGCCAAGCCAGGTCAAAGGCGCCAGATTCAGGGTCTGGTCCCGAAGGGGTTCGGGGGTTCAAATCCCCTCCCCCGCACCATTTTCAGTGCTCGTGGAAAAGATAGCGTCTAGAAGGGGGGTTTACATCGAGATTAAATGGCGTCGTATTTACTTTCATTAAATGTGCCCAGAGGAAGGCACAATCGTTGAGGCACCTTCTTGGCCAGAACCTGTCGAGATAGAGAAAATCGAGGATTTAGGCAGTGTTCGCATAGTGGGTGCGATGATTTACTCTGACAGAATCCTGGTTTTCACGCTCCATATCCAATAGATATTGGAGCATCATAGTAGCAGTTCTGACAGCTTCCGACAGGGCTTATCTCTTCTTTCCTCCACCCTTAGAGGATGGGAAGGAGCTTGGTGATTCTCTCGGGTGTTCTCGTGGGTGTGGCCCTGGCCTTCTTGGCCTTCCAGCTTCTCAGCCAGGTCCTTCCCTACTTTCTCTACCAGCCTCCTCCCCTCCCCCCCACCGTCAGGGAGGAGAACGGCTACTACGTGGTCCACTACCAGTGGAGGTACCCGCAGGGTCTGAGGGGGAAGACCTGGACCTACGACACCAGGATCAACGTGGAGGCGTACAAGTGGTTCAGGAACAGGCCCAGGGTCAGGGACTACAGGGAATACGTGGACAACCCGGCCGACGACCAGTGGATCTCCCACCTGGCGGGCCTGCTGGAGAACGCGGCCAGGGGGGAGGGATGGGGTGAGTTCGAGACCCTCAGCTTCGTCCTCTCCTTCGTGCAGGGCTGGCCCTACACCGTGGATGACGTCACCACCGGTTACGACGAGTATCCCCGTTATCCCATCGAGACCATCGTGGACGGGGGAGGGGACTGCGAGGACACCTCCATCCTCTTCGCCTCCCTAGTGAGGGCCATGGGATACGACGTGGTACTCCTCTACCTGGAGCAGGACAGGCACATGGCCGTGGGCGTGGCCATCTCCCGGAGCGTGGTGGAGGGGTGGAACAAGAGCTATCCCCTCACCTACTATACCTCCAACGGGAAGATCTACGCCTACTGCGAGACCACCGGAGAGGGCTGGGAGCTGGGGCACAAGCCCGAGCAGCTGAAGAGCACCACCGCCCGTCTGGTGGAGGTCTGAGCACCACTCGGTGCGGTGCAGGTTGAATACCTAGAGCAGGATGGGCTTTCCCCTCTCCGGGCAGATTACCTCCGTGCTCGTCTTTCCCAAGAACTTCTTGAAAAGCGCGGGTCGCTCGCAGTGGACCACCACGACCTTCTTCGGGGAGAGGCGCTCCACCATCTCCGCCAGTTCGAGGGAGCTGGCGTGCCCGGAAGCGTGGATGTGGAACATGGGCATGCCCAGGAACTCCAGCCAGTTCGCCAGCTTCTCGAACTCTATCTCCCCTTCCTCGTCCCAGGGCTCGCTCTCGGAGTAGATGAAGATCGAGCCGGGTTTAGGTTTGATGCTCAGGAGCTCCAGCATGTCGTAGTAGGTGGCGAAGAGTAGCACCTCCTCCTGGTGCTCCGAGACCCAGGAGCTGTCCACCGTTTCGTAGGTCTTCAGCTTCTGTTCCCAGTCGGACGTCGACTCCTTCCTCCTCCTGTAGATCTTCACCCCAAGGTCTCCGAGCTTGAAGGGTAAGTCCACGAGTTCGGCCTCCACTTCCGGCCTGACAAACTCCAGCAGGGCGGCCTGCCTCATGGAGAGCACGAGTTTCCTTCCGTTATCCCTGGCCACCTGGGAGAAGGTCCTCATGCGGTCGATGTCCATGCTGGAAAAGCTGGCCGCCACCAGCCCCCTGGCCTTTTCCACGACTTTCTCCGCCTTCTCCCTTACTTCTCCCTCGCTGGAGGGCCTGGACTCGAGCACGTTGGTGCCCTCCGTGATCAGCACCTCGCATCCCTCGGCTTTCTTGAGGAACTCCTCGGAGAACTCTTTCTTGGGTCCGTGAAACCTGATATCTCCGGTGTAGGCTACTCCGCCTTCGGGCCCGTGGAGGATGAACCCGTAGGAGGCCAGCATGGAGTGGTCCACGTGCACGGGATTCACCTCGAACTCCCCCACCTGCACTTTCCTTCCGGTCCTGAAGTTCTTCAAGTTAGGGCGGAGCACGCAGACACAGTCGTAGAGGGCGGCGGCCCCATCCTCGAATTTCGCCAGTCTTTCCTCCGCACTTTTCTTACTCGTGATCTCCCTGGCCAGGATGACGCGCCAAGTCCCATCCCCCGCCCATATGGGTATCTCCTCCCTGAGGTACCTCACATAGTCCATGTGGTCCAGGTGGGCGTGGGAGAGCAGGACGCCGGAGATTTCTGGTTCTCCCCTGTCGTTCCCTACCCTCCCCTCCTCCCAGCGGTAGAGGCCTGGCACGCGGGGAAGGAGGCCGAGCTCGTGGAGCTGCTGGGGCTTCCTCGCGGTGAGGTACGGATCCTCGAAGTACCTTCCCTCCCTGGCAAAGTTCTTCCCGAAATCTAGGAAGACCTTGCTCTCCCTCCCCTCCAGCAGGATCTGGTTCCCCCCTATCTCCCACGTGCCTCCGAAGACGGTGATTTTCACGGCCCTCCACAAGAAAAGGGTGCGGGGGCCCAAAAAGATGGCGGCAACAGTTTTCCCTCAGGCGGAGAGGTTTTCCACCCCCCTCATCACCCCCCTGGTCTCCAGGATGGTGACGAAGGCCCTGGGATCCACCTGATCGATGAAACGCAGGAGCTTGGAGAGTTCCCTGCGCGGTATGACGATTTGGTAGATGGTCCTGGGCCCCTCCCTTCCCCTGGCCTCCAGGGAGGTGAGGGGGAAGCCGCTGGAGAGGAGCCTCTCCCTCAGCTCCTCCTCCTTCTCCACCGAGATGATCTGGACGGTGGCGTATCCCCTGGCCATCCTCTCCTCCACCTCTATCCCCAGGAAGGTCCCGGCGGCCCACCCCGTCAGAAAGGCGGCGGCCTTCAGCACGGCGACCAGGTCGAAGGGTCCGGAGAGGAGGTCGCCCATCACCACGCAGAAGGCCACGAACCAGACCGTGGTCTCCGCCAGGCTCAGCAGGCTGGCCCCTGCCCTTCTCCCCCTCACCATCAGGATCTCCCTCACGGTGTAGAGGATGCTCTGGAGCAGGCGCGCCAGGAAGATCGCCGCCACCCCCGCCGCGGTCAACCAGAGTCCGGCCATCTCGCCTCTCTCCTTGCTTTTCCCCTTTAAGTTAGTGGGCCCCCTGCGGAACACCCTTTAAGGCGGAGTTTCCATTCCCCTATGTGCGACCGCCCGAGAGGATAACCCTGGTCTCCATAGCCCTCACCACGGGGCTGGGTCTGGTGGAGGTGGGTCTCTGGTCGGTCTTCGGCTTTCTCGTCTTCCTGGCAGCGGGACTCGACGCCCTCTTCGACACCTTCACCTCCGTGTGCGTGTTCGGGGGCCTGAGGGTCTCCAGGCGCCCCGCCGACCGGAACCACCAGTACGGCCACGGGCAGGCGGAAATGCTGGTCTCCCTCCTCCTCTCCTGCGTCCTGATTTTGGCGGCCCTGAGGATCATCCTGCTTTCCCTGCGGGCTGGCGAGCCGGAGGAGCCACCGGTGTGGCTTTTCCCGGTGGCGGGTGCCACCGTTCCGGCTTTCCTGGTCCTGGGTGCCGGTAAGCTCAGGGTGGGGAGGAGGTGGGGGAACCCGTCGGTGGTGGCTGACGGCTACCACACCCTCTCCGACGCCCTGGCCTCCACGCTGGTCCTGGCAGCCCTGGTCTCGGTGAGGGCGGGCTGGGGGTGGATGGACGCCCTCGCTTCCTTCCTCATTTCCCTCCTCCTGATGTACTGGGGAGTCTGCGTGGGGAGGGAGGCGGTGGGTTCCCTGATGGGGGTGGCCCCCAAGGGCTTCGCCTCCGAGGTCAGGAGGGCCTGTTTGGGTGTGAGGGGGGTGAGGAGCTACCACCGCTGCAGGGCCAGGAGGGTGGGTTCCAGGATCCAGGCGGACCTCCACCTTCAGGTGGACCCCTCCCTGAGCGTGGGGAAAGCGCATGAAGTGGCGAGCAGGGTGGAGCGGAGGTTGAGGCGCAGGGTGCCCGAGCTCTCCTCCGTGGTGGTGCACGTGGAGCCCTCCAACGAGAAACCGCGCAGGAGGAGGTGAGACCCTGGGCTCACAGGTCGGTTCGGGGGGAAGGAGTTCCTGGAGGGGTCCGTCGCACAGGAGGACAATCCCACACGTGCTTCAAGATACACCGGAAGCACTAGGCAAGCTGATTTCTAAGCTGGGGATATATCCTGGCTACTCCGTTTCTGACCGGAGGAGTTCCCTCTCGAGGGCATAGACAGGTACCACTTTGACCCTTCCGAAATCCTCTTCCCGCCCCCATGAGACGAGCAACCCCCTTCTTGCCCCCAGCCTTTCCACCCTTTCCGAGAACTCCTTCGCCTCCCTTTCCCCCGCGCTTTCCTTCACCTCCACGGGCAGCACTTCCCCGTTCGTCAGGATCACGTCTATCTCTTCCTTCCTCTCCCGGTAGTAGTACTTGGGCCTGAGAACCGAGACCACATAGGTTTCAAGAACCGCGCCAATCTTGGTTTCGAAATCCCTCCTTGAGCAGGCGAAGATCATGGAGGGTGTGGCTGGGTAGTACCGCTTGAGCTTCCTTGAACCCGAAAGGGAGGAGGTTCTGAAGTTCGAGAGGGATCTAACCAGCAGGGAGAGCTCGAGGAAGCGGAGGTAGTGGGAGATGGTGACCCTGCTCCTTCCAAGGTCTCTCGAGAGATTGTTCACGTTGATGGTCAGTCCGGGGGAGGAGAGGACGAGCCTGAGCAGTTGCTCGGCCAAGACGGCGTCTCTCCCTCCCGAGAGGAGGGGAAGGTCGCGGAACACTACCCTGTCCACCACCGAGCTCCTCACGTACTCGGCAATCCTGTTCTCGTCCTCCCAGCCCGCCAGCTCTGGAAAGCCGGACTTCCTCAGGTAATCCTGAAAATAGGCCTCCACCCTCCTCTGCTCGGTCGTCTGCAGCCCCCTGAGTTCAAGAAACTCCGAGAAGAGAAGGGGCCCGAGCTCGACGGTGAAGAACCTCCCCGCCAGCTTTTCCATCGCCTCCTTCGAAAGCGGCAGGGCGGAGGAGCCGGAGAGGATGAACTTCAGGTTTGGGTAAAGATCGTAGAAGCGCTTGACGGTCGAGGCCCAGCCCGGCGCGTACTGCACCTCGTCCAGGAAGATGTAAACCCTTCCCGCCTCCTCGAAGGGTTTCGCGAGGATCCTCTTCTCGTAAAATCCCAGAACCTCAGCAGGGTCCCTGAACTCTTCGTCGAAGGAGAAGTACAGGATGTTGGAAGGCGGGACCTTCTCCAGCAGCCCCTCTATCGTCTGGTAGAGAAGCGTGCTCTTCCCAACCCTCCTGGGTCCGACCAGGAGGAGGGCCTGCCTTTCCCGCAGGGTCCCTGCCAGCCTTTTGAACGCATACCTTTTGAAGGGCGGGGCCAGTTCTTTCCTAACCTTTCCCGTGAACCACCACTCGTTGAACCTCTCTAAGGTTTCTTTCACATTGGTATAGTAGAATTAACCAATATTTAACTTTTAGGTTAAGTGAAGAAGAAATAGTGGGAGTCGTGAGAGGCGAAGGGGCAGGATGAATTTTCTAAAGGGGAGGGCAGAGTAACATGGTGGTGCACGTGGAGCCCTCCAACGAGAAGCGCGGGGGGAGAAAGGGATGAGGTTCAGCGGGAAGGAAAGGGAGTTCCTCGAAAGGAACGAGGTCTGCAGGCTCGCCACCGCCGGGAGGGACGGCCTTCCCCACGTGGTGCCCGTCTGCTACCTCTTCCGCGGCGGAACCTTCTATGTGGCCACCGACTACGGGACGAGGAAGTACAGGAACGTGAGGGAGAACCCCAGGGCGGCGCTGGTGGTGGACACCTACAGGCCTCACCGGGCCGTGGTCGTGTGGGGCAGGGTGGAGGTGCTGGAGAGGGGGGAGGAGTTCAGGAGGATCAGGGAGGAGTTCTACCGGAGGTTCGACTGGGCGAGGAAGGATCCGTGGGAGGAGGGGGAGGCACCCATCCTGAAGCTCGTTCCGGAGAGGAAGGTGAGCTGGGGTCTGGGCTAGGCCTTCCTCACTTCCTTCCCGCAGGAGGGGCAGAAGCGGGCTCCCTCAACTCCCAGGGGGGAGCCGCAGAAGGGGCAGTATTTCGGGCCTTTCACGGCCCCTGGTTTTTCCTCCACGGCCTTGGCTATCCTCTTCAGGTAGGGGGCCTCGGCATACTCCTCCTGGTGCTTGAAGATGAGGTCCTTGACCTCAAAGGGTTCCTTGACCCCGTACAGGCAGGTGGAGGGGGAGGCGGAAGGAGCGACCTCCCCCACGATGGGTCCTCCCACCACTATCGGACCCGTAGTCCTCCCGCCCCATCCTCCCCCCATCTGCCATCCCCTCATCTCGGTCCCCAACCCCGACTTGGTGATCGGGATCACGTTCCCGAAGCCGAACAGGCGACCCACGATCCCCTGGTCCACCACCACATCCGATAGGTCGTCGTACTGGATTTGCCGGGAGGAGATGGTGATGAACTTCCGGTAGAGGAGGATCCTCTTGCTCGTGAGGTAGTAGGTGAAGGCCCCGCTGTAGAGGAAGGAGGCCACGAATCCCAGGACACCCATGGCCGTGAGGAAGAGGCCCACCGGAAGGAAGAAGGGGAGGAAAGCCACCCCCACTGCCGTGAGCACCCCCATTCCCAGGAAGAGCCAGAGGAAGGCCAGGCGCTCGGGCCTGAGGACCCTCAGCACCTTCTCGTCCGGGAGGGTGGAGAAGACCTTGGGCAGGATCTGCTCTCCCACACCTATCCTCGCTCACCGGATTAAAATAGCGTGCCGGAAGGCCGAGGGACCTGCAGAGGCTTACGGAGAGGGTGGAGAACTCGTCGCAGACCCCAACCCCACCTCCAGCACCTGCGCGTCGGTGAGCCTCATCCCATGCCCACGGTCTCTTTCTTTTGGGTTTGAGATAAATAGCCCAGGGGCCGGTTAACATGGAGGGAGGGATGCTCCGGGTGGTGATGGAGGGGAGGCTGCTGGAGGAGCTGCTGGAGAGCGCCCGCAGACTCCATCCCAGGGAAACCCTCCTCCTGCTGAGGGGGAGGAGGAAGAGGGGGGAGGTGGAGATCACCGAGTTCCTCCTCCCGCCCTTCTCCGCCAGGGGGAAGGACTTCGCCTCCTTCCCCGTCCACGCCCTACCCCTCGACCCTTCTCTGGTGGGGACCGCCCACTCCCACCCCTCGGGGGACCTCTTCCCCTCCGTCACCGACCTCAACCGCTTCTTCGGCAGGGTGATGGTGATTCTGGGTTTTCCCTACCGGGACGAGGGTAACGTGGCGGTCTACGACGGGGAAGGGAGGAGGCTGGAGCTGGAGTTGAGGAGGGAGGAAAGATGAGGTATGAGGTCGAGGTCAGGTTCCACGCGGACTTCGTCAGGGTGGAGGGAGAGAAAATTGTGGTGGGGCTGACCTCCAGGCCGGAGGGAGGAAGGGCGAACCTGGAGCTCGTGAAGAAGCTCGCCAGGCACTTCCGCGTTCCCCAGACGCAGGTGAGGATCGTGGCGGGCTGGACCTCAAAAAGGAAAGTGGTTGAGATAGGGTAGCTACTCCAGGCCCCCCTCTCCTCCCTTCTTTTCCCTGATGGAGGAGAAGGGTACCCCCACCTTCCCGCAGAGTCTCTGGTAGTACTCCTCCACCTCGACCTTCCTCCTCCCCTCGCTCAGTTCCCTCCTCCAGGCCTCCAGGAAGAGGTTCTCCAGCCCCAGGAACTCAGCGGCCGAGAGGAGGCGCTTGCCCTTCCTCTCCGCCACTTCGAAGACCTTTCCCATCTTCTCCCTGTAGTTCAGGTCCCGCAAGAGGTGGTGCTCCAGCAGGATGGTCTCGGCCTGGGTCTCCCCCACCGCCCTCTTCAGGTTCTCCATGGAGGCCTCGAAGGCTTTCTGGCTCATGCGCCACCCCACGAAGAGGGTGGGGTAGCCGTCCAGGATCATGAACTCCGGGTTCTTCTCCAGCACCCATTTCAGGGCCTCGGGGTCGGCCAGGCTCTGGGCGTCGGAGCCGAAGAGGAAGCCCCCCTTCTCGACGTAGAGCATCGTCACCGTTCCCACTTTGCTCCCCACATCCCCGTGCCAGACCGCGGGGGAGAACTCCACCCTTTCCCCCAGCTCGAACTCCCTCCCGTCCGCCCACTCCAGCCCGCCGGCCAGGCGTGCCGCCCTCTCCTCGAAGAGGGCACCCCTCTTCTTTCCCGAGAGGTTGATGTTCTTCTTCCGGTCCTTCGCCAGCACCATCTTTCCTTTGAAGCATGCTTCGTACATCTCCCCGTCCTCGGGGAAGGGATGGTGGTCGTAGTGGTAGTGGGTGACGGCCACGGTTTCCGCCCTTCCGGCGGCCTCCAGGATGAGGGCGCGGGAGAGCTCCAGGGCCCTCCACTCCTCCTTCGTGGGACCCAGCCCGTACCTGGTGGGGCCCAGGGCCACCCCCGGGTCGATCAGGAGCCTGAGTTTTCCCGCCTCCAGGAAGGTGCACATGCTGCGCACGCCGAAGGAGTCGAAGGCCAGGGGGAGGACCTTCATGCCGTTTCACCTTCACCGCGGCACAAATAGGGCTTTGGTTTTCCCGCTCGATGCGACAGCTCCCCCGTTTTGGACGGATCTCGGGTTCCCTTAAATTTAGATACCATCTAACTTTACTCGATGTTTACTGAAACGGAGGCCAGGTACCTGCTCTTCCTCTACCGCAGGCAGGAGGAAGAGGGAAAGAAGGTGGGAACGGTCGCCCTCGCGAAGGAGATGGGGGTGAAGCCGGCCACCGCCACCCAGACCCTCCAGAAGCTGGCCACCAAAGGGTTCCTCCGCTACGCACCGTACAGGGGTGTGGAGTTCACCCCCCGGGGCAGGAGGGAAGGGAAGGAGCTCCTGCGGAAGCACAGGATCTTGGAGTCCCTCCTCTGCAGGCTGCTGGGGTGCGACCCCCCGACCGCCTGCAGGGAGGCCCTCAGCCTGTTCTCAGCCTCCACCCCCCTGATCGACTCCCTCTGCAGGGCCATGGGCCACCCCTCCACATGTCCCTGTGGAAAGCCCATCGGGAGGTGCGGGGGGAAATAGTGCTCAGGGCGGACCTGATCCTGCGGGAGCTCAGACACCACGCCCCCTTCACCTCCCTGGGGGCCCTCACGGGGGTCTTCCTGCTTGCCCTCACTGCAGATGTTTTGGTCAGGGTGGAGCACGAGTACCTCTTCCACCTCCTCCACCCCTCTCACCTCTTCTTGAGCGCCATCGTGACCACGGCCGTCTACAGGAAGTACGGGAGGGGAAAGGGGGAGGCCCTGGCGGTGGGCTTCCTGGGATCGGTGGGGATCTGCACGCTGAGCGACATCCTCCTCCCCTACCTGGGCGGTCTGGCGCTGGGAATCCCCATGCACTTCCACCTGTGCTTGCTGGAGCATCCCTGGCTGGTCCTAGCGGCATCCCTGCTGGGGACGGCAGTTGGGATGGGGAGACCGAGGACGGAATTCCCTCACTCCTGCCACGTGCTGGTGAGCACCTACGCCTCGGCCTTCTACCTCACGGCCTTCGGCTCCCCCTCCAGCTGGCTCCCGCTCCTCCCCGCCCTCTTCCCCCTTCTCTTCGTGGCGGTCTGGCTTCCCTGTTGCACCAGCGACTTCATCTTCCCCCTGCTCTTCGTGGAGGAAGAGCGGGAGCACCGAGAAGGACCTCCCTCACCCACGGGCAAAGCTCCCTCCTGAACCTGAAGAGATGGTTCGGGTGGGGGGTGAAGAAGACCTCCCTTTCCCCCACCCTGGTCCAGGAGATCGCCCTCTGGTCGTCGGGAGGGCTCAGGCCCAGCAGCTCGCAGACCGAGGCCGAGGCGAACCTCCCCATGGCCACCACCCTCCTTGGGCGGAGGGTCTCCAGCTCACCCTGGAGGAGGGGGACGCAGTTCCTCCTCATCCCCTCTATGCTCCTCCTGTCCGGCGGACGGCACTTCACCGCCGCCGTGAAGAAAACACCGTGGCGTCTGAGGGTCTCCAGCACCTCCTCCATCCTCACCCCCAGGATGAGGCTGAGGGAGAGCCTGAGCCTGTCGAAGCCCTCCAGGTGGTAGAGGGAGCCCACCTTCCTTCCAGGTGGGGGGGACTCTCCTATGGCCAGCACCCTCACCCTCTCAGGTAGCCAGGAGTACACCCTGTCCAGGAGGAAGGGCTGATCCACGAAGCGGCAGAGGCGGCAGGAGCCCACCGCCCTCTCCAGTTTTCTGGCCCCCATCTCCCTGCAGGGGAGCGGCGGGGTTTAACCCCACCGCCGGGTTCCATTGGGCTCGTTCTGGTGCCTTGGAGGAGAACGGAAGTGAGAAAGGAACAGAGCTCCGGGTTTGTTCTGGAGGATGGCGCGGTCCGGGTGAGGGCACGGGGTTGACCGGCTGGTGGCGGGAGAGGTGGCTGCGGTCTGGCAACGGGGAGAGGGCCCTCCTGGCTTTGGGGGTCCTCTCCGTGGTCTTCGCAGGGCTCCTCACCTGGGACCTGGTGGTCTACCGGGGGACGGCCGTGGAACTCACGGAGGGGTGGGCCCGCCTCTTCGCGGAGTGGGGAGCGTGGGGAGTGGTGTTCATGGGTGCCCTCAAGCTCACGGGCTTTTTGCTGCTGTGGGGGATTTGGCCCCCCCTCTCCGTGATCCTCTGTACGGCCTTCGTGGTGGACCTCCTCCACGATCTGCTCTTCTGGGCCTTCGGATCCGACCTGCTGTTCCCTCTCCTGGGAGCTCCGGAGGTGGTGCTGGGCTTCGTGCTGGCCTTCCTGCTGGTGAGGCTGAGGTGGATCGGGGCCTAAAGCCCACCCAGCGCCTCGAAGAGTTCTTTCTGGAGCTTCACCACCTCTTCGGGCAGGTACCTGGGTCCGCCCAGCAGGAGGGAGAGGAGGTAGGTCCTGCTTACCCTCTCCAGGGCCTCCGAGGTCTCCAGCGCCCGGTCCAGATCGGGCCCGCAGCACAGGGTCCCGTGGTTGGAGAGGAGGACCGCGTTCTTCCTCCCCAGGGCCTTCACCACGTTCCTGGCGAGTTCCTCGCTCCCGGGAGGGGCGTACTCCGCCACCTCCACCTCCCCTCCGAAGAGCACCACCACCTCCTCCAGGAAGGGCGGGATCCCCAGTCCCACGGCGGCCAGGGCGCAGGCGCAGACCGGGTGGGCGTGCACCACCGCCCCCACCTCCGGCCTCGCCCGGTAGACTGCCAGGTGCATGGGCAGCTCGGTCGAGGGGGTTAACCCCTCCACTAGGTTCCCCCGGAGGTCCACCACCGAGACCTGATGGGGCTCCATGCGCTCGTAGGGGAGGTGGCTGGGGGAGATCACCACCAGGTCCCTGGCGGGGACCCTGAGGCTCAGGTTCCCCGTGCTCCCGTGGGCCAGCCCCCTCTCCACCATCCTCCTCCCACCCTCCACGATCTTTTGCCTGAACTCCTCCAGCTCCATCGTTCTCCTTCCTTCTCTCCCCCTTTATCGGAAACGGAAGTTCTTCAGTTCACTCGAAGGAGACCACGGAGTAGCAGTGCAGGCTGGGGACGGTGAAGGTCACCCTGCCACCCTCCAGGCTGAACGCCAGCTCCTGCTCCGCGGCGTCGGGGCTCACCAGCCTCAGGGTCTTCCCCTCCAGGCTCACCCCCTCCGGAAGGGTGAGGGTGAAGGTCAGGTCGGTGAGGTCGGAGAAGTCCCTCGCCCCCCTGTCGTACTGGTAGTTGATCAGGTGCAGGAGCAGGGAGTCGCCCTTCCTGTAAAGCACCATGCCCAGGTCGGAGGGGGCGTCGGTCTCCACCCCCAGGTCCACCCCCAGTCCCCTCAGGGTGGGAACGAGGAGGCTGTCGCTGGAAAGGGTGTCGCACCTCACCACCTTTCCTCCCCCCGAGGAGTAGAGGGAGAGCAGGTTCTCCGCCCCCGCGTCGAGGTCGTAGTGCCTGGGGACCACCACCACGCTGTACTTCCCAAGCTCCTCCGGCGTCATGGGCTTCTGCACGAACTCCCCGTCCCCCCTGTACGCCACCTCGAAGGGGAGGTGGGCCTCCTGCAGCGCCAGTCCCACGTTCTCGAAGCTCTCCCAGGCCAGGTTGGCCCTCCAG
>JAWCKR010000022.1:0-19582 GCA_038851755.1 Hadarchaeales archaeon (SeqCode)
GGCCATCCTCACCCTCGGGACCGACGGGAAGCCGTACCAGGAGCTCCGGGAGGAGGACCTGCTGGCCTGGGCCCGCTCCCACTCCCACCTAAAGCCCTCCTCGCTCTTCAGCTACTGGAACAGGCTCAAGACCTTCCTTCGATGGGTGCACGGGTGCAGGAGCTCCAGGGACCCCAGCCCCCCCTTCCTGAGCAGGGTGAAGGTGGGGAGGGGGCAGAGGGAGCTCCCGAGGGACATCCTCTCCCCCGAGGAGGTCCAGAGGCTCCTGGCAGCCTGCAATTCCATCAGGAACCGGGCCCTGGTCCACGTGTGCTATGAGGGCGGTCTCAGGGCGGGGGAGGTCCTGGGGCTCAGGGTCGGGGACGTGCAGCTCGACCGCCTCGGGGCCGTGGTCATCGTGAAGGGGAAGACCGGGACCAGGAGGGTGCGCCTCATCGAGTCGGTCCCCGACCTCCAGAGGTGGCTGGCCGTCCACCCGGGGAGGGGGGACCCGAACGCCCCCCTCTGGCCCTGCCCCGGAGGGAAAAGCCTCGGCTACGATACCTTCGCCTGGATCCTCAGGAGGCTGGCCACCAAGGCGGGGATCGGGAAGAGGGTCCACCCCCACCTCCTCAGGCACACCAGGGCCACCCACCTGGCGAAGAACCTCACCGAGGACCAGATGAGGGTGTATTTCGGCTGGACCAGGGGGTCGAACGTTCCCGCCAGGTACGTGCACCTCTCGGGGAGGGACGTGGACGGGGCCCTGGCCAGCCTCTACGGCCTGGGCCGGGAGGACGGGAGGAGGGCCTGCCCGAGGTGCGGCTTCCTCACCCCCGAGGGCTCCCTCTACTGCCCCAGGTGCTCCTTCGTCCTCTCGGAGGCCGAGGCCCTGAGGGCGGAGAGGCTCAGGGAGAGGGAGGAGGAGATCCTGGAGAAGGTGGTGAGGAAGCTCATCGAGAGGCACCCCGACCTCTTCGAGGGGGTCCTGAGGGAGGTGGTGAGGGAGGAGGAGCAGGAAAGGTCCTCGGAAGTTGAGCACATCGCCCACCTGGACGAGGAGATCGCTTGAGGGGAAAGGTGGCCTTCACCGTGGACCTGGAGGAGGATGCGCCCCCCTTCCTGCGCACCTGGAGGGGGATGGAGGAAGGTCTTCCCGCCCTGCTGGAGGTGCTGGAGGAAGCGGGGGTGAGGGCCACCTTCTTCTCCACCGCCGAGGCCGCTGGGAGGCTTCCTAAGGGGTTGAGGGGGCACGAGGTAGGCTGTCACGGTTTGCGCCACGAGAGACTGGACCACCTCCCTCCTGGTGAGCGGAGGAGGAGGGTGAGGGAGGCCACGGAGAGGATGAGGAGACTGGGATGGAGGCCCAGGGGCTTCAGGGCCCCCAACTTCAGGCCCACCACCGAGGTCCTGGAGGAGGTGAGAAAGCTGGGGTACTCCTACGACTCTTCCCTCGCCGCCTACAAGTTCTACGGGGGTCTCAGGCTTCCAGACCTCCCGGAGTTCCCCAACACCCTTCCCTCCAGCGCTCTCCGCCTCCCCCTACCCCTCTCCAGGAGGATGGTGGGATGGTGTGTGCGCCACCTTCCCCTCACCGTGCTGGACTACCACCCCTGGGAGGCCGTGAGGATGGAGGGGGTGAGGTGGGACCTGAGGTTCTCCACGGGAGAAACCTCCCTCCGCAGGTTGAGGGAGCTGCTGAGCTGGCTGAAGGGTGAAGGAGTAGAGTTCGTGACCCTCGCGGAGATGCTCCCTTCTTTATAGAGGAGGGAGAACTCTGAAAGGATGGTGACCCCCAAGAGCAGAGGGACCAGGTGGGAGTACAGGGTGGCCCACAGGTTCGAGCGCTGGGGCTACGAGTGGAGGAGGTCCGGGAGCTCCCTGGGGGTCTACGACCTGCTCATCACGAAGGGGGGAAGGCCGCAGTTCCTGGTCTCCTGCAAGAAGACCATGGGTGACCGCCTCTACATTCCCCTGGAGGAGGTGGAGGAGCTGAGGAGGGAGGCGAGGGGGATGGGGGCCAGGCCCCTCGTGTGCTTCGGCTTCCGCAGGACCTCCCCCCTGGTGTGCGAGCTGGGGAGGCTCAGGAGGAGCGGGGGGGAGAGCTACAGGCTGGAGCGCGGGGACGGGGAGCCTCTGGACGAGTGGCTGGGGAGGAGGGAAAGGTGCAGGAAGGCCTGAAGGAGTTCTTCGAGCACCCCCTGCTCAGGCCGAGGACCCTGTGGTACAGGAGGTACCAGGAGGAGATCATGGGTGAGGCGGTGAGGAGGAACACCATGGTGATCCTCCCCACCGCCCTGGGCAAGACGGTGATCTCCATCCTGGTGGCGGTCCAGCTCCTCCACAGGTACCGGAAGGGCAAGGTGCTGGTCATGGCCCCCACCCGTCCCCTGGTGGTCCAGCACGCCAGGAACTTCGTTTCCTCCGTGCGCCTCCTCCCCTCCGAGCCCAGGGTCCTCACGGGGAGGGTGGACCCGGGGAGGAGGGAAAGGGCCTGGAGGGAAGGGAGGGTCTTCTTCGCCACCCCAGAGGTGGTGAGGAACGACCTGGAGGAGGGGAGGCTGGGCCTGGGGGAGTTCGTGCTCCTGGTCTTCGACGAGTGCCACAGGGCGGTGAAGGAGTACGCCTACACCCTGGTGGCCCAGCGCTACCTGCAGGAGTGCCCCTACCCCCTGGTGCTTGGGCTCACCGCCTCCCCTGGATCCTCCCCGGAGAGGATAGAGGCCATCTGCAGGGCGCTGGGGATAGAGCACGTGGAGTACCGCACCGAGCTCGATGAGGACGTGAGCCCCTATGTTCATCCCGTGGAGGTGACCTGGCAAAAGGTCCCCCTCCCCCCGGAGTACTCCTCCCTCTCCTCCCTCCTGAGGGAGATGGCGGGGGAGAAGGTGAGGTGGCTGTGGGAGCACGGTTACCTGAGGGTCCCCCCCAGCAGGGTGACCAGGAAGATCCTGCTCGGGGTGGGGGAGGAACTGAGGAGGAGGCTGGCGGCGGCCAGGGAGAAGGGGCCCCTCTTCACAGCCCTGAGGTGCCAGTCCCTCTCCCTCACCCTTTCCCACGCCCTGGAGCTGCTGGAATCCCAGGGCCCCTCCGCCCTGCGTTCCTTCCTGGAGAGGGTGGAGGGGAAGAGCGGGGAGAGGAGGACCTACTCCCTCCTCCTCAGGGACCCGAGGTACGCCAGGCTGAAGGAGCTGCTGGCCTCCCTTCCCGAGCATCCCAAGATGGAGAGGCTGCTGGCGGAGGTGAGAACCCAGCTGGAGTCCTCCCGGGAGTCCAGGGTGCTGGTCTTCGCCCAGTACAGGGACACGGCCTCCAGGCTGGTGGAGCACCTCTCCCGAGGCCTGCCGGGGGTGAGGGTGGAGAGGTTCGTGGGGCAGTCCAGCAGGGCCAGGGACCTGGGGTTGAAGCAGAGGGAGCAGCTGGAGGTGCTGGACAGGTTCAGGAGGGGGGAGACCAGGGTCCTGGTGGGCACCTCCATAGCGGAGGAGGGTCTGGACATCCCCTCCGTGGACCTGGTGGTCTTCTACGAGCCCGTCCCCTCCGAGATAAGGTACATCCAGCGCAAGGGGAGGACGGGGCGCTTCTCCTTCGGGAGGGTGGTCATCCTCCTCTCCGAGTCCAGGTTTGACCTGGCCTCCCACTTCTCCTCCCGCAGGAAGGTCAAGCGCATGCAGTCCCTCGTGAGGGAGGTGGAGCGCAGGCTCCAGCCCATCCTCCGCCTCTCCGTCCCCACGCCCGATCCCATGACGGAGGAGGAACTCTCGGATCCCCTCAGGGACGCGCCCTTCCAGGTGGAGGAGGGCTAGCCCCTCCTGGCCCCCCTCACCACGTCTTCCGCCGCGGCCCTCCAGTCTTTAGCCTTCACCACGCTGGAGGCCAGGAGCACCCCCTCCGCCCCCAGCTCCAGCGCCATCCTCACATCCTCCCCGGTGGAGATGCCCGCCCCGCACAGGACCCTCACGCTCGGGTCCACCCCCTTCACCAGCTTCACGGCCTCGCTCACCACCTCCGGCCTCACCTTGGAGACGGCCCTCCCCGTCCCTATCAGCTCGGGGGGCTCCACGGCCACGAAGTCGGGACGGAAGGAGGCCACCTTCCTGCAGAGTTCGGGGTCAGCCGCGCACACCACGCTCACCAGACCCAGCTCCCTCAGCCTCTTCACGCAGGCCTCTATCCCCTCCACCTCCAGGGGATGCTCGGAGTGGTTGATCAGGGAGCCCACCGCCCCCGTCTCCTTCACCGCCTCCGGGAGGACCCAGCCCGTGTGGGCACCGGGGGTGAGGGGGTCCACGTGCTGGGCCAGGACGGGAAGTCCCACCTCCGCCACGCTCCTGAGGTCGGGGGCCTGAGGTGCCACGGCCACGCACACTTCCTCGCGCTGGGCGGCGGAGGAGAGGACCCTGGAGAGCTCCACGGCCTTCCTCCCCGTGGCCTCCGCGTAGGCCTTGAAGTTCACGATGACCAGCGGGGTCCTCAGCATCACTCCCTTACTTTTCCCGGTTAAAAAACGGTTCAGAGGTCGCTGCGCAGGAACTTCCCGAGCACCTCGGCCCTGGGGGAGAGCCTGTAGAGCTTGATGTTCTTCCCGCTGTAGACGGTCTCTATCACCCCCTTCTGCAGGAGGTGCTCCAGGTGGCGGGTGAGGTTCTTGGGGGCGATGTTGATCTTCCTGGCGATCTCCCTGATGGAGGCCACCTCCTTCCTGGCCAGGAACTTCAGGGCCCGGAACTTCAGTTCCTCCCCGAAGATCTCCTTCACCGTGGCGAAGAGCTCCTCCCTCACCTGAGGGGTTTCGGGGGGTTTGTTGCCCACCTCGGAGAGGGAGCCGGGGGTGGAGACGAAGCAGCAGCTCTTGTCCCCCTTGGCTATGCACTTCGTCTCCTCCATGATCATCTCCTTACCCAGCAGACCGGAGATCAGGCCGGAGAGGTAGCCCCTGAAGAACTGGCTCTTGCTCTCCTTTCCCTTCCCCTTGAAGGGGAGGCACTCGAAGAGGTCCTGCATCTCCACCTCCACCGTTTCACCGTTGAACTTCTTGATGGTGGGGAAGCCCCAGCCCTTCGCTATCCTTTCCGTGAGCACCAGGTCCAGGGCCTGTGCCCCGCTCAGCCCGAGCTGGGAGACCTTCCTGGCCTTCCTCAGCCCCGCCTTCACCCCCATCCTGAAGAAGGAGAGCTTGTTGTTCTCCACCTGGTTGAAGTTCTGCAGGAGGTCCCCGAAGGTCTCCACCCTGAGGGTGATGGCCCTCTCCTCCATCACCATCAGGGGGAAGTGCAGCTTGTCCACCAGCAGCCCCTCGGAGGTCCCGGGCTGGGAAAAGACCTCCTTCACCCCCTCCACCTTCGCCAGTTCCTTCTCGAACTCCTCAGGCGTGATCTCCGAGTGGGTGAGGTCGGCGAAGAAGGAGAAGTGCCTGAGGGGGGATCGGGGTTCGGTGGTGAGGTTTCCGGCCACGATCTCCACTCCCTTCTCCTTGGCCCTCCAGGTGATCTCGGCGAGGGTGCTCACGAGGTCTTCGGTTAAAACTAGGTATTCGACGACCTTCCTGCCGGGCAGATATGCCCCCATGGGCAGATACTTGGGACCCCCCACCTTCATCCCCCGACCCCACTTGATTATTTTTCGTCCCTCTATTTAAACAATTTGGTATTACACAAAAACGCGAAGAGGAGCAGGGAGGACGCTGGGAGAGGGCAGGGAACGAAAAAGGAATGATGTTTCGAAAAAGGGTCACCGTGTTACGGTGTGGGGGAAGAGGACTACGGGGAATTTTTAGGGTGAAGGTGTGAGCACAACCAAAGCGCATGAGGGGGAGAAGGAACAGACTGGAGATCATCGGGGAGATCCTGGAGCTGGCTTGCCTGGGGGAGATGACGAAGACGGGAATAGCCTACAGGACCAACCTGGGCTTCGGGCTGGCCCAGAAGTACATCGACGAGCTGGTGGGGAGGGGACTGCTGGAGATGAAGCCCAACGGTGTGGACGGGGAGAGCCCGCGAAGGGTCTACCACACCACGGAGGAAGGAATGAAGGTGCTGCGGAAGCTCAGGGAGCTCAGGAAGATGTTCTGCTGAGCTCCTCCTGAGACGCCAGCATCCTCTTTCCGAACTCCGTCAACCTGTACTCCCTCTCCACGAAACCCGTCTCCTCCAGCAGCTTCAGCACAGCCTTTATGCTCTCCCTGGAGGCCTTCGTGAGCTCCGCCAGCTCCGTGAGGGAGTGGGAGGTCCCGTCGCCCAGGATCCCGAGGATCTCCTCCGCGAGTTCTTCACCCCATTTTCCTCCCAGCCTCCTCTTGATTTCCTCGAAGGAGTCCTCGAGCCCAGTCACGGGGAAGCTGGGGGAAGGGAGGACTTAAAGGAGGACTGAACTGAGCGCCAGAAAAGGGCGCCAGAACTATTTTCAGTGGACGCCTTTATCCCGGGGCTCTGGTCTTCCCTCGGTATGGCCGGGAAAACCGGAGAGGCCCGGGGGACTAAAGGGGAGCCCCCGTTAAAGGGAGGTCCCTTCTGGGACCGACCGATGATAGCCCCGCAAAGGAGGGAAGAAACATGAAAGCGAACAGGAAGCTGGCAGCAGCCTTGTCCCTGGCAATGATAATGGCGACCCTGGGAACGATGGCGCCGGCAGTCGCAGGGGAAGGAAACAACGGATCCAAAACAATCACTACCAGCGTCACAATACCCCCGGGAGGAGGCAACCCTCCCATCGTGAAGTGCAAGTGGGAGCAGGACCTCACCACGGACCTGGAGGACGGTGACCCCTCGCACCTCACCCCCGGAGGCCAGTTCCTCCCGCCCTGCGTGTACCAGGGTAAGAAGACCATCCAGTACTGGGCGGTGGTGACGGACCCGGAGGGTACGGCCACCGTGGAGGGGGTCTACGTGGACGTCTACCACCCCGACAGGAGCTTCAAGTACGAGGTGATCCTGACCAAGGTGAACAAGGAGTGCGGCATAGCGGCCTTCCAGGCCGCCTACCAGGCCGGTCTGATCACCTTCGCCGATGGCCACGACTACGAGGAGGTCCTGGACGAGCTCCAGGAGTGCCTGGCCGACGTCTGGATGGGGGTGGCGGACCTGGACTACCACCAGATGGCCGGAGACTACAGAGTGGAGGCCTACGCCTTTGACCACAGCAACAACCTCTCTGTCCCGCTGGTCAACACGTTCCTGTACGTGCCCTGTGCCTGCTGCGAGTTCGACTTCACCTCGGTCGACTACGGCAGCGTGGACGTGTGCACGTTCAAGTGGATAGGTGGGGACAACGTCTTCGGTACCTACGACAAGCCCACCGTCAGGAACATCGGGAACGTGCCCTGCCAGATCGTGGTGGAGCAGGACGACATGGGCATGGGCCAGGACTACAACGGCAACTGGAACGTGGAGTTCGGGGCCAGGCTGGGCTGGAACGGTGCGTCCGTGATCTACGACCCATACGATGAGGTCGTGCTGCCTGACGTGCTGCCCAACTGCAACACCCAGAAGCTCGACTTCGGCATCCACGTGAAGAAGGTCCTGCCCCCCGAGTCTTACGTCGGGACGATGTGGCTCAGCTGCCAGCCGGCGCAGGCGCCCTAGGCAGAGGGACCAAACATGCAACCGAACACCCAATCCGTACACCCGCGCGGGCGTATGGGTTGGGGTACCTTTTTATTTTTGCGGTCAAGTGGAAAGATCATCGACGAGAGAACAGTCAGGATGGTAGTTTTCGTTTTGTTGACATTTTCGCTTTGTTCCGCATTTCTCCCTCCCGTTTGTGCGGCTAAGCTTGCCCTGGTGCCCAACCAGCTGAAGATAGAGAACGCCATGAGAGGTGGAGAGTACGAAAGGATAGTTACTGTAATCACCGACGAGAACGCCAGAGTCTTCCTCCGGACCGAGGGCGTGGCGGGAGGATGGATCAGCGTGTACGAGTTTGAGAATCAGACGGCCCCGGTGGAGGAGGTAATCGCCGACGAGAATGGGAGGAGCGTCCTCTTGATCAGGATTAAAATCCCTTCCGACGCCAGCAACGGCACCTACACGGCATCCCTCATCGCGGAGGTCATCCTCTCCGGGGCTGAGAACTCGGGGGGAACAGGAGTGGGACTCAGGGCCTCGGTGGGAATCACCCTTGAGGTCACCGGGACCCAGATTCTGAGTGGGGCGGTGGAGTACATCATGGTCGAAGACACCGAGGTGGGCTATCCCCTAAGGATAGGGGTGAGGTTCCGGAACACCGGGAACGTGGTCGCAACACCGGAAATCAGGACCACCATAACCAAGGACGGGTCCCCCTTGGACAATTTTGTCCGCGCCGAGGTTGGTGTGGCTCCTGAGAAGACCGAGACCATCACGGTGGAGTGGGACACTACGGGAAGGGAAACCGGGAGGTACGAGGCGAGCGTGGAGGTCATGCTGGGAGGGGAGGTGCTGGCGGCCGAGAATCAAGAGTTCGAGCTGTTGCCTTTCGGGACGCTGAGCAGGAGGGGGGAGCTGGTTGAGCTGGAGTATGATGGTGAGCCTTCGGTGGGCAGTAAGATAAGAATTCTAGCCACCTTCCTGAACACTGGCGAAATCGATACAAGGGCGAGGTTGGTGGGCGAGGTTCATGTTGACGGCGTCTTCACCGACAACCTCTCGAGCGATGAGAGGTGGGTGGAGCCCGGAGAAAAAGTCACGCTGAGAGCCTACTTGGGGATTGAAAAGACCGGTCGCTACGTGGTGGAGGGCTGGGTGGAATACGATGGCAAAGTGACCGAAGTAAAGGAGCTTTCCTTCAAAGTAGGGAGCGAGCCTGGCTCTGTCCTCCCCGTGGTGGTGATGGTGTTCGCAGCATTGCTGGTGGGGGGTGGACTGGTTGGGGGTAAGACCCTCTTCAGAAAGTTTTCACCGAAGGCTAAGTAGCTCCAGGGAACAAGTCTTGGTGCTCTTGGTGTTGTGGGTCTCTACGACCTTGGTGATGGCATCAGCAGTGGCTGCTGAAGAAATCACAGTGGTTACTTCGGTCTTCATAGCAAAGGGAGGAGGCAACCCTCCCATCGTGAAGTGCAAGTGGGAGCAGGACCTCACCACGGACCTGGAGGACGGTGACCCCTCGCACCTCACCCCCGGAGGCCAGTTCCTCCCGCCCTGCGTGTACCAGGGTAAGAAGACCATCCAGTACTGGGCGGTGGTGACGGACCCGGAGGGTACGGCCACCGTGGAGGGGGTCTACGTGGACGTCTACCACCCCGACAGGAGCTTCAAGTACGAGGTGATCCTGACCAAGGTGAACAAGGAGTGCGGCATAGCGGCCTTCCAGGCCGCCTACCAGGCCGGTCTGATCACCTTCGCCGATGGCCACGACTACGAGGAGGTCCTGGACGAGCTCCAGGAGTGCCTGGCCGACGTCTGGATGGGGGTGGCGGACCTGGACTACCACCAGATGGCCGGAGACTACAGAGTGGAGGCCTACGCCTTTGACCACAGCAACAACCTCTCTGTCCCGCTGGTCAACACGTTCCTGTACGTGCCCTGTGCCTGCTGCGAGTTCGACTTCACCTCGGTCGACTACGGCAGCGTGGACGTGTGCACGTTCAAGTGGATAGGTGGGGACAACGTCTTCGGTACCTACGACAAGCCCACCGTCAGGAACATCGGGAACGTGCCCTGCCAGATCGTGGTGGAGCAGGACGACATGGACATGGGCCAGGACTACAACGGCAACTGGAACGTGGAGTTCGGGGCCAGGCTGGGCTGGAACGGTGTGTCCGTGATCTACGACCCATACGATGAGGTCGTGCTGCCTGACGTGCTGCCCAACTGCAACACCCAGAAGCTCGACTTCGGCATCCACGTGAAGAAGGTCCTGCCCCCCGAGTCTTACGTCGGGACGATGTGGCTTGGGTGCAGATCTGACTTTGCTGTGAACTCCAGTGGGACCATTTGGATACCCCACGAGTGGGAGTGTTTAGAGGTGTGGACGGGGAGTGCCTCAACGGGCGTTTACGGTTTACCCGACATTCCCGGTGCGCCGGTAGGATGGTCCCTGTTGGAGATGTGGACTGAGGGCGCCTCTTCCCCGGCTCGTTGGGGGCTCCTGGAACTCTCAGCGGGCCTTCCGGGGGGCTCCGGCTCCAGCGCATCGAGGGAATGGCGTCTGGTAGATTCATGTGGAGGCGGAGCCCAAGCCACGACTGAGGTCGTTTCTACAGGAGATTCCAAGTCTCCTGGGGTCCAGGGTCTGGGCCTCACGAACTGGATGAGCGAACCCACGACCACCCTTACCGTGGAGACCCTTCCCATAAGAGCGGGGGTCTACGTGGACGACCTTTACTGGGGGAGGGCTCCACAGACGAGGGAGGTGGAGGCAGGCGTTCACACGGTTTTCTTTGGGGATTGTCCTGACTACCTGACTCCCGCACCTCAAACCTCGATTATACCGCAGGGTGAGAGTAGAACCGTTACTGGAATCTACACGGAGATACCGGAGGAGTTGATTGAAAGCGAATCGTCCCCAGTTCATCTCCCCTCCATAAGAGCTGGCGAGAGCGTGGCCGTAGAGCTGGAGGGCACGGCTATCACTGAGATAACGATGGGGTTGAGGAGGGGGGTAGAGAACGTGTGGTTGATGGTTCAGCAGCTGACCGACCTGCCCGCCGGTTGGGTGGTAGGGGCCCCAGGGCTCCCCTATCGGTATCTGAACATAGTGGTTGAGAATCTAATCGATCCATACCTTGACACCGCGCTGATAGTTTTCAGGGTGGAGAAGTCTTGGGTGGAGGAAGCTGACATAGACCCAGCCACTGTGGTCCTTTGGAGGTGGAATCCTTCCAGCAAGGAGTGGGAATCTTTGTATACCGTGATGATAGGAGAGGACGGCACCCGCTACACCTATCGTGCGGAGTCTTCGGATCTGTCCCTGTTTTCCGTATCGGGGTTACCCGTGAGTCTTACTTCGCTGACACTGCCGGAGCCTCCGGGGATAATGGTGGTCGCATTGCTGGCAGGGACCTTCGTAATGGCGTTGGCAGTAGTGTCGATTACGGGAAGCTTGGTCAAGAGGGGGATCATGGCGCACCGTATTCGTGGTGCAAAAGCTTGGAGGGTGAGGTGGTGGGTTCTCGCCTGGATGGCGTACTTCGTGGAGAGAATACGGACCGTGGGCGCTTCAATCCTCTCTGGAGACATCTCTCCCGACTGAACTGAGCGCCAGAAAAAGGCGCCAGAACTATTTTCAGTGGTCGCTTTTACCCCAGCTTTCAGGCGGGCTTTGAGGCCATGGCGGAGGAAACCGAGAAGGCCCGGGGGACTAAAGGGGAGCCCCCGTTAAAGGGAGGTCCCTTCTGGGACCGACCGATGATAGCCCCATCAAAAAGGAGGTGAAAGGAGATGAGAACAGCGATGGCCGTGTTTGGAGCACTCATGTTGGCTCTCGCTCTGACCGGTGTGGCTTTCGCCCACTGGACCGATTCCCTGTACATCAGCGGCACGGTCAACACGGGAACCTTTGGAGCTGAGCTCAGCGTGGGGACGGGTCATGATAGTGAGCCACCCTGCAAGGATGTCAGCTCTATTTCGGGCACCCTCTCGGAGGACGGAAAGACTATAACAGTGACGGTCACCAACGCCTATCCCTGTATCGACTACTACCTGCCCATAGATGTGCACTGCACGGGTACCGTTCCCCTGATCATAGAGAGCATAGTGATAGACAGGGGAACCCTGCCGGAGAACACCACGCTGGAGATTATCCCGGCGATGATAGATTTCCCCTTAGAAGTGGGTACGCAGTTACACTACTGTGATGCGGCTTACGGGGAGTTGCACGTGCACCTGGACGAGGACGCAGAGGAGAACACAAACTACACCTTCAGCGTAACCATCAACGTGGTGCAGTGGAACTACTACGACTGAGGGGTTCTAGGAGATTTGAAGGGGGAGTACAGTTGAGGAACACAAAGCTAGCCGTACTGCCGATACTGCTGCTGGTAGGGACGCTCCTGACCGGTGTGGCCTTCGCCCACTGGTCGGAGTCCCTCCTGCTCACGGGGAGCGTGGCCACGGGATTGTTGGACTGGCAGTTCACTGGCGTGGGCCACTTGGACCCAGGCCCACCCGACAGCGTGAGGGACTACCACTGCCGGGACAACTTCGAGGGGCCTCCTCCCTACTACTGGCAGGGGGACAAGGATGTGGGCTACACCACAGCGGTGATAACGGAGGATCCCCACGTCATCGAGGTGACCTTGAACAATGTGTACCCCAGCTACTTCAACTCCATAAGTGTGTACGCAAAGAACACGGGGAGCATTCCCTTGATCATAGAGAGGGCCATCATCGATGGGAATGTGGTGATGGACTTCGACGAGAAAGTCAGGCTGGACCTCGATGGGGACGGGAAGGATGACTTGGAGATATGGTGGAAGGCCAACATCTTTGGCGTTCAGCTGGAGCCAGGGGAAGATGGACCTCAGACGAGCTTCTGGGTTCACGTTCTGCAGGATGCGCCTAGGGGTGAGTCCCTGGAGTTCACCATCGAGCTGGTGGCGGTGCAGTGGAATTACTCCGAGCATCCCCCCGCACCGAAGCCCACCATAGGACTTTCGCCACCAATTCTGACCTTCAGCGCCGTACTCGGTGGACCCAATCCACTGCCGCAGAACTTTACCGTTTCCAACCTGGGTCCTGCCGGGACCACGCTTAACTGGACGGTCACGGATAATGCAGCCTGGCTTTCGCTCTCCCCGACGAGCGGTTCCCTGCCAGGAGGGAGTTCCGAGCCTATGGCTGCGAACGTGAGCATCGCTGGGCTGGGAGTAGGGACATACTATGCCACGGTCACGGTTTCGGATCCCAACGCCACGAACGATCCGCAGACTGCAACCGTGGTGCTGGTGATCTCTGCACCCAGTGTCATAGCGGATAACTTGGACGTCAATGGCGGGCTCGACACGTCGGGAGGATACTGGTGTGGAAATAATTGGTGTGCTAACCCACACACCCTGACGCCCTCAGATTTGGAAAGTCTGGAGAACAGCAACAACATTCGGTATCAAAGCTATGGCGTGTGGAGCGAGGACTATTCCAACAACGAGTACCTCGATTTAGAGTTCGAAAACATCCCCTGCGGGGCCACGGTGAACAGCGCTGTGCTCAAGTTCGAGTGGCAGAGAACCACGAAGGTGGATAATGCCAGGCTGAGGATATGGAACGGCTCCAGCTGGAGTGCGCACTACTATCTTCCCATGCCAACTCCCAACAATGACACCACCGTGACGATAGACCTGAAAGGACTCTACGGCATAGACACTTGCTACGAGGTCAACAACTTGAAAATCAGATTCCAGGCTTCAAGCAGCGACTGGTCCAATGCTTATACCAAGCACGATTGGGTCGAGGTTCAAGTGACCTATACACTGTGAACAAACCAAACCATTTTTGTTTTTATTTTTCGTAAAAACCCGGTCAAAACCGTGATGGAATGAAAGAAGAAGGAAGGGCGGCGGGAAGGAAGGCGGCTTTCGTCCTAGTCCTTACCCTCTTCAACTACTTCTTCCTGAACCTCTTTCGTCCTGGGGGATGGATGGCCTATCTCCTGCCCTCCCTTTGCTGGGGTTTCCTTGCCCTGGTTGCCCTGAAGCTTTTTGGCTTGAGCAGGATAAGGTCCTGGTTTAACCCCAAGGTATCCCTAACTGCCGCGTGTGTTTCAATCCTTTATGTGCTGGTCCTACTGAACTTGGGCCTCTTCACGGGATTCGGGAAGAGTCCCTACTCCTTCGCTCCTTTGCCTCTCCTCACCAATGCGTTACTTGCCTTTTCCACTTTGATGGGCATGGAGTTCTCCCGGGCATACTTGGTAAAGACGGTGGGCAGGAACAGACCCTTCCTGGTCTTCGGGCTTGTCACCCTCCTGTACGCCCTGTTGGGTATTTCCACCGCCAGACTCTTTCAGCTTGGAGATCCCCTAGCCGCTACCAAGTTCTTTGGGGTCGGTTTTCTGCCCCTCTTAGCGGAAAGCCTTCTTGTCACCCATCTGGCGCTCTTGGGCGGTCCGGTGGCCTCCCTGGCCTACCGCGCCCCCCTCACCATCTTCTGGTGGTTCTCCCCCATCCTCCCCCGTCTCTCGTGGGGGATGGAGGCCTTTCTAGGGGTGATGGTACCGACGGCCGGGTTCTTCTTGATCAACCTCTACACTTCCCCTTTCACCCTGCGGAGGCAGGGTTTAACCCGGGAACCAGGAGGATTCGGCGGGTTCAGGAAATCCCAAGCCAGAGGTCTGGTGTTAACCTCGGTTCTCTGTGTCCTGATGGTGTGGGTTTCCACGGGGCTCCTGGGCCTCAGGGTGACGACCGTCTTGAGCGGGAGTATGAGTCCCAGCTTGGAGGTGGGGGATGTGGTGGTGGTGAGGGAGGTTTCCCCCTCATCCGTGGGGCCAGGTGACGTGATTCAGTTCGGGCGAGAAGGGGAGGCTGTAATCCACAGGGTGGTGGAGGTAAGGCAGGAGGGAGGAAACTGGTTCTTCATCACTAAGGGAGATGCCAATTCTTCCCCAGATCCCACCCCCGTCTCTTCCTCTCAGCTGATGGGAAAGATGGTCCTGCAGATTCCCAAGGTTGGGTGGATAGTCATCTTCGTGAAGGAGGCTACCTTGAGCCTGTGGTCGTTCTTGCAGGAGCACTTGGCTGTCTTCCTTTCTTTGCCCATCCTGACGATTTCTTTTCTCCTAGCCCGCAAATACAGGAGGGGGCGGGTGGGATGGAGCAGAAGGGTCCCCCCCGAGAGATGGAGTGCTCCCTTTTCCCTCCTCATGCTCTTCCTAGCGGTGGGAGGAATAGCCTACGCCCACTGGAGCGAGCCTCTCTACGTGTCGGGCACGGTGGAGACGGGAAGCTGGGGGTCAGAGATAGAATGTTACGGGGTCTGGAGCTTCCCGTGCTGGCAGGTGAACTCCTGGCTTTCGGAGGACAACCGCACCCTCAACCTACGCTACTGTTACACCTATCCCTGCGATACGGTCTTGGTCGTTCTCAAGATTCACAACATGAAAACCGTACCTGTATTCTTCGAGGGCTTCCGGTACCAGTTCTCCCCTTCCTCCATGGAGGACGGTTTCCACATTTACGAGTGGTTCTTCGGTCCATACGGTGATGGTTGCCAGCAGGGAGACTGCTGCTGGTGGAAGGACCATCTCTGCGGGGACGGATGCGGAGGTCTTGATGAGAAGACTTGCTGCTGGATGAGTTCTTGCTGTCGCAGACCGCCCATCCAGCTCGATCCCTGCCAGAGCCTGATAGCCGTGGTGGAGCTGAAAAGTTGCACTTGGTCCTGCGGTTTCACCCTCTCCATAAGCATAGAGGATGTATGCTGGGCCTGCCTGGGAAGAGCGTGAGGGCATGTACCTATCTATTTAGGAGGAGGAGTGAAGGAGGATGGTGGGGCTAAAGCGTTTCTTGAAGAGGTTGGGAAAGGGCTCCTTCCTAATCATCTCTTTTTTCCTCTTGCTTGACGCCCTCTTGCTTCTGGGGTACTCCCATTCTAGGCCAGAGACGGAGAACCGAACCCAGGTCCTTCTCTCTTACCGGCACCGCGGGGAATACGATTACGTGGCGCATTTGAAGCCCAACGAACTCTACGACAACAGGCTGGAACTCTCAGCCGGGGAGGGAACGGTTTACCTTCCCCTGCTGGAGAACCTCTCCCTCACCTTCCGCTATACCTTCTTCTCCACGGAAAAGGGCACTCTTTCTTCCTCCTATCGGGTGGAGGTGGTGCTCTCCACCCAGGCTTGGAGCAAGAGCTATCCCTGGCTGGAAAACTCAGTCCAGGCCCCGGGAAACACCTTAGAGTTTTCCACGGCTTTGGTTCTCGACCCTTCTTGGGTGGAAGAGAGGATGGAGGCGATAAGCTGGGAAACGGGTACTTCCACCCGCAGCTACGACGTGCAGGTGAGGACATCGGTCCACACGGTTGCCCAGACGGGGAAGGGCACGGTGGACGAATCCTTCTCACCTCAGCTCACCCTTCACTTCGTGAGGGACCCAGCCAAGGGGGAGTACCTCACGGTGGAGGGACTGGAGGAAAGGAAGGAGGGAGCGATTATTCATCCAGAGACTCTTCACCGTGGAGAGATAGGAACCCTCAGGAGGATTTCCTATGTACTGCTGGCGTTCGCACTGTTGTGCGTTTTTCTCACGGGCTGGGCCTACTTCTCGGCTGAGAAACCAAGGAAGGTGGAGGAGCTGGTGGAGCCCCTCCGGGAGCTGGTGGTGGAACTCTCGGAGGAGCCGAAGGTCCCGGCAGGGGGGACCACGGTGAGGGTGGGAAGGATGGAGGACCTGGGCAAGATTGCCGAAGGGCTGATGAAGCCGGTCCTGCACGTGAGGCTCCCCTCACACGATGGTGAAGAGCACCTTTTCTTGGTCCTTGACGGCTCCGTGAGGTACGAGCACCGGGTGAAGGCGCTGGGGGGCATAGTGGTAAAGAGGTAACACCTTTTCACTCCTGGCGTCTTTTGTTTCCCAAGAGAACCGTGGTTTACCCATCCCTTATAACACCCGCCATCAAAAATTATTCGATGAAACTCCTGGCGGGTGTGCTGGCCTTTCTCCTTTTGCTGGCCTTCCCCCTCCCCGTCCTGGCGGCCTCTGGGGAGGAGGACCCCCTCCCGCAGGAGTGGGTGGGGAAGCACAAGATCGTGGAACACTTCGGGAAGCTGAGCAGGATGGTCCTCGTCCGCTATGTGGGTGAGAGACTCTCCGAGCCCTCGGAGGTGGTGGAGATAGGGGACCCGGACAACGATGGGGCCGTGGATGCTTACGCGCTTCTGGGTGTGTGGTGGGATCTCTCCAAGTATCCCGGCGGGGTTCCCTACACGGTGAACCCCACTGTGGCGGCCAGGTCCTACAGGTTGAAGGAGGGTGAAGTGGTGGGGGCCGTCCAGAGGGCCTTCGAGAACTGGGACGATGCGGTGGAGAGGGAGCTGTACAACAACAGGGTCACGGTGAACTGGAAGGCCAGCGCCAGCCCCAGGCGTCCGGACTACCGGAACGTGGTTACGTGGGGAAGGCTGCAGAAGGGGGTGGTGGCCGTCACCTACCTCTGGTACCTCACGGATACGGGAGAACTCGTGGACGCGGATATAGTGTTTAACTCATACTACAGATGGGGGATAGACCCCGACGGCGAGGGCACGGGGTACCAGCTGAGCGGGGCTTTCGACCTCCAGAACATAGCCACCCATGAGACCGGTCACTTCACGGGCCTCGACGACCTCTATGACGAGCCCTACTGGGCCATGACCATGTACGGCTATGCGGACTTCGGAGAGACGTGCAAGGTTTCCTTGGAGCCTGGGGATGTGGCTGGGGTCAGGGCGATTTACGGGTCCTAGGTGTGCGGGTAAGAGGCCTGAGGACCGCTGAAGCCGTTGCAATGGTTTCCGAGCACCGAACAATCTTCCAGAACAAACTTCAGTAGTCGCTTTTACGTGCCCTCCTGAAACTTCCTCCGAGACGTAGCTTCGAATCGAACTGGGTGGGGGTAGGTCAAGGTTGGCCGGTCTGGGAACCTGGGGGAAACCTTCTGAGAACAGGGAGGCTTGGAAAGAGGAGCTTCTGCTGAGGCTGGAGGGAAGAGCCCCTCCTCCTCCGCCCCCCGAGGAGGTGCCGACGCCGCCACCACCACCGGAGGAAAAAAGGAGGCTCCAGCGGCTCAGGCAGGTTCCCTCCAGGGCCTGGGCGAAGTTCTTCGGCTTCAATGTCTCCCTGTGGATGAGGGTGAACAGGCACAGGCTGATCTTCGACCTCGTGCTTTCCTTCCTCATCCTCCTCCTCGTCCTCTTCTCACGCCTTCCCTCTTGGTCTCTCTGGCCCCTGGTGGGCTTTCTGGTCTTCCTCATGATCGTTTTCTCCCTTCCCTCCTCTTTCATGCTTGGTTTGCGTTACTCCATCCTGGCCGTGTTCGTCGTGTTGGTCTTCATAGTCATCGTTCTGGGGGTCTGGTTCCTCGTCTCACCGGCGGTCGTGATGATGGCCATGCCGCCGCCACCCGAACCTCCCACGGCCGCCGGTGAGTACGGGGTGAAGGTGGGGAAGGTCACCCTCTGGGACTATGACATCGAGGGACCGGTGGAGTACCAGGGGGTGCCCTGTACCCGCATCACGGCAAGGAAGGCCAAGATCTCCGGGCAGGAGATGACGGGGGGAGGACTGGGATTGGGAGCCTCCTCCATGGAGGTGGAGAACTTCCAGGCTTACGTCACCTACATGAGGGGGACAGGCAGCGCCTTCGGCATGCGCGTTCGGTCGGGCTGGAAGGGGGGTAGCTCTCCTCCCTGGACGGTGGGGCTCCTGGGGAATCCCACCACCTTCTCGGATGTCACCATGCACATGGTCTCGATGGAGGGAAGGAGGATCACGCTCAAGGGGGTGGAGATGGGTTGAGCCTCCGCAGACTCCTCCCGGTGGTCTTACTCCTTTTCTCCCTCCTGCTGGCGGTCCCCCTCGTGCTGAAGGGGAGGGTGTACGTGATGCAGGGGGGATCCATGGAGCCCTCCATCTCCAACGGCGACCTAGTCCTCCTGAAGCCGGCCGGGGAGATACAGGAGGGCGACGTGGTGGTGTACAGGAACATCTGCCACCGGGTGCTCTCCGTGGGAGAGGAGACCCTCACTACCAAAGGGGACGCCAACCCTGACCCCGATCCCTGGGTGGTGCCCAGGAATGCGGTGGTGGGGAAGGTGGACAGAGTGATTCCCGGACTGGGTTCCCTCTTCCTCTTTGCCCGTTCTCCCCTTGGTATAGCCCTCTTCGCGGGTCTCTTCTTCCTCCTAGCTTTCACCTGGGCCATGCCAGAGGTCAAGGTGGGCAGGCCGCGTCTCACCCTCAGGGAGGGGCTCATGGCCCTCCCCTCGGTGGGGCTGGCCGTAGCCTGGTATTTCTCCAGCGGCCTGTTAAGGCTGCTCTTCTTCACCCTTCTCTGCTTTTCCGTCCCGCTCTTCCTGAACTCCCTTTCCTCCCTCAAACGCCTCAGGGAGAGGTGGCCCTTCTGGGCCATCGTGCTCGCCTTCCTGGGTGGGGCCTGGATCCTGACTTCCTGCAGGGTGGTGCCTGGCCTGCTCTACCTCCACCATCCGGACCTCTTCTTCACCCCCATCCTGGCCCTTCTCACCATGGGTCTGGCGGGGGCCATGCTCTGGCTCCGCTCGGACCGACTTACTTCCATCATAGGAGTGGTGCTCATCGTCGTGGGCATCATCACCTTCTTCTCCATGCCGATAGGGGAGGTTTTCGCCTCTCTCTTCACCATCGTGGCAGGGGCGCACGCCCTAGCCTGGCAGCCTCCATCCACCCCCGGGATGTCTTCCCTGGTGGAGCTCCCCCAGCGCGAGGAGGAGAGGGAGGAGGAAAGGGAGGTCCCGCCCCTGGAAGAGGAGAGTGCTCCCCCCGCTCTGGAGGAGAGGAGAGGAGGGAGGGGGAGTGGGCTGGAGGAGGTGGTGGGCAGGATTCATTCCCTTTTGCGCTCGTCGTTGGAAAGGAGGGGAGAAGAACCCGCAAGCACGGAGAGCGGTCAAGCCCCGATCCACGACGGAGAAAACCCAGAGGTGAAGGAATGAGGAAAGGAGTCTTCTTGGCAGCTTC
>JAWCKR010000023.1:0-14770 GCA_038851755.1 Hadarchaeales archaeon (SeqCode)
GTCCACGTAGGCCCCTCCCCCTATCCCTGTCCCTATCCCCACGTACACCAGGTCGTCCACCCCCCTTCCAGCCCCGAACTCCCTCTCGCCCACCGCCGCGGCGGAGCAGTCGTTGATCAGGACCACCGGTACCCCGAACTCCTCCTCCAGGGGCCTCACCAGGGGGACGCGCCTGAAGGGGAGGTTGGGGGAGTCCCTCACCTCCCCCCTCTTCAGGTCCAGCGGGCCCACGCAGGCCAGCCCCACCCCCGCGAGCTTCCCCGAGAGCATCGAGCGGAGGAGGGAGGCGATCTGGCGGGAGGGGGAGAGGGGGTCGGTGAGGAGGGTCCTCTCCCTCCTCTCCACCAGCAGCTTTCTCCCGTCCGAGAGGGCCACCCTGAGGTTGGAGGCCCCCAGGTCCACGCCCGCCAAGACCCCTGCCATCACTCCTCCTTACTCTCCAGGCGTATTTGTAAGGATGGGAAGAGCGGGTCATCCCAGACCTTCAATATTCGTTTCCTTTAGAAACGAAAAATCCAAATATTCGTTTCCTTTAGAAACGTTTGATGGAAAAACTGCTGTCGCTGCTGAACGGATGGTGGACGGAGGGGGAGGTCCCGGAGGAGCTGGCAAAGCCCTACGTCCGCGAACCCTTCGCGCGAATCCTCGAACTCCTGAAGTACAAGCAGATGGTGCTGCTGACCGGGCTGCGACGCGTGGGCAAGTCCACGCTGATGTTCCAGACCATCCGCCATCTGCTCCGGGAAGGAATCCCTCCCCGCCACCTCCTCTACTTCTCCTTCGACGAGAGGGTCTCCGATCCCCTCCAGGTCCTGGACCTCTACTCGAACCTCACGGGGGTCGACTGGCGCAGGGAAAGGATCTACGTGTTCCTGGACGAGGTGCAGAAGCTTCCTGGCTGGGCTTCTAAACTCAAGCTCCTCTACGACAGCTGCCCCAACCTCAAGCTCTTCCTCTCCGGGTCAGGGGGGCCCATGCTCGAGAGGGAGGCCTCGAGCGACCTGGCGGGGAGGTACTTCTCGGTACGCGTGGGGCCCCTCTCCCTCAGGGAGTTCTTCGAGATGAGCACCGGGAGGAGGGTGGAGGGGGAGCTGAAGCTCTGGGAGCCGGAGATGGGCAGGTTCCTGGAGAGGTTCATGGAAAGACCCTTCCCGGAAGTGGTGGGGTGGGAGGAAAGGAGGAAGGTGGAGGAGTACCTGGGGGAGAGCGTCCTCGAGAAGGTCGTGAGAAAGGATCTCCCGCAGGTCTTCCAGGGGGTCAACCAGGAGGCGCTGATGAGGATGCTCGAAAGCTTCTACTCCAGTCCAGGCATGTACCTCAGCCCCGACTCGCTCGCAAGGAGCCTGAGGATGAGCAAGAAGAACCTGCTCAGGCATCTCTCCTACCTGGAGTTCTCCTGCCTGATCCGGGTGGTCAGGAACTACAGGCCCTCCCTCCTCGTCGCCTCCAGGAAGCTCAAGAGGGTTTACCCATATCACTGGGCACTGGTGTGGGGGCTCCACCTGGAGGTGGAGAGAGGGAAGCTGCTCGAGAGCATCGTGTCCTCCCTGCTGGAGGCCGAGTACTACTGGAGGGAGGGACCGAAGGAGGTGGACTTCCTGCTGAGGGAGGAAGGGAGGGTGATTCCCGTGGAGGTGAAGACCGGGGAGGTGGAAGCCGGCGAGCTGAAGGGGATGAGACACTTCATGAGGAGCTACGGGGCCGGGAGGGGATACGTGATCTATCCCGGGACGGAGGGACGTGTGTGGGAGTTCGAGGAGGGGAGGATCGAGCTGGTGCCCCTGCTGAAGGTTTGTCTGTACGGGCGGGCGCTCTTCTCGAAGCCGCTGCCCAGCGAGCCCTAGGACGGGCCGGGCCCCCTTCTTTCCGTGCGGTAGGATTAAAAGCGGGAGGGGGTGAAGGGTTAGGATGGAGTACTTCGCGGGGACCATCGTGGGCCTCAGGACTGCGGAGGGAGCGGTGCTGGCCTCCGACACCAGGGCGGTGGGGTACTACCTGGTGCTGAGCAAGAGGGCCCGGAAGCTCTTCAGGCTGGAGGAGAGGATAGGCGCGGCCTTCTCCGGTGCTCCCGGGGACATCCAGACGCTGGTGAGCCTCCTGCAGGCGGAGGCCAACCTGTACAGGCTGGAGAACGGGAGATCCATCTCCACGAAGGGACTGGCCCAGGTGGCCTCCAACGTGCTCCAGGGCAGGAGGTGGTACCCCTACCTGCTCGAGGGAATCCTCTGCGGCCTGGAGGAGGGAAAGGTCTCCCTCCTCACGCTGGACCCCGTCGGGGGAAGGGTGGAGGAGGAGGACTTCTCCGCCGGGGGGACGGGTGCGCAGGTGGCCTACGGGGTGCTGGAGAGGAACTACGGGAAGGGACTGAGCCTGCAGGAGGGGAAGAGGCTGGCGGCGGAGGCCATCAGGACCGCCATAGAGAGGGACGCGGCCACCGGGGACAAGGTGGTGGTCTCGGTCATCGACGAGAAGGGGTACCGGGAACTCACGGACGAAGAGGTGGACGGGCTCCTGAAGAAGTAGGCCGGACCACCCAGGCGGAAGGCCTCACGTGCTCCTCAGCTTCTTCAGCACCTCCACGAGCGCGTCGATCTCCTTCAGGGTCCTCATCATCTGCTCGTGGTCCTTCTCCGTCTCCAGCCTGGCCTTCAGCTCCTCCAGCTTCTTCCTCAGCGTCCCCTCCAGTCCCTCCTCCGGGGCCTCCTTACCCACCTTCCTCTCCCCGCAGGTGGGGCAGAAGACCCTCCCCTCCTTCTCGAAGAGGGGGCCCCTGCACTCCGCGCAGTGGATGGACAGCATCCTGGCGCCCGAGAAGAGCGCCTCCACCGCCCTGTCGATTTTCCTCTCCGGCACCCCACCCCCCTCCCCTTTTAACCTTCCCACCTTATTATCCGTGGTGATACCCCTTGTCCTCCGAGACAGAGGCGAAGCTCAGGAAGGCCAGCGAGCTGCTCTCGAACCTGGCGGGAGACCCCTCGGTGCCCAGGAACATCAGGAGGCTCGCCACCCAGGCGAAGGAGACCCTGATGAAGAAGGGGGAGGAACCCTCCGTCAGGGCCGCCTTCGCCGCCAGCATGCTGGAGGAGGCCAGCAACGACCCCAACATCCCCATGCACGCCAGGACCTCCATCTGGAACCTCCTGAGCCTGCTGGAGACCGTGCGTGAATGAGCCTCACCCCCGCGAGCGACCGCTCCTGCGGCCCGGCCCAGCCCTGACCCTCCTCACCCGAGCCCGCGAGTCCCGGTGAGGGACCCTAGGGCCGCCTCTCCTCTTCCTCCTCCTCGGCCTTCCTGGAGGGCGGCCTGACGAAGATCCTGTACCTGTCCTCCCCCTCGAGCTCCTTCACTATCCTGCTGGTGATCATCTCCCTCAGGTCGCCCAGACCCTTCACCCTCTCCTTCAGGTCCTCCAGGCTGGAGAAGGGGGCCTTCTCCCTCTCCTCCAGGATGCTCCACATCAGCTTCTTCCCTATCCCCGGGATGAGCTCCAGCTGGTGGAACCTGGTGGTGACGGGGCCAGCCTTGTTGAAGAACTCCAGGAACCTCTCGGGGTGGCTCTCCACCAGGCGCCTCACCGCGGTGGGCAGCTCGGCCTTGGCCGCGGAGGTGAGCTCCTCGTGCCCGATCCTCCTCCTGATCCTCTCCACCTTGTCCCTCTCCCCCTTCCCTATGAACACCCTCTCCTGGGGCTCGAACTTCACCCCCCTCTTGGGCACCACCTCGAGCAGGGTGAAGAAGTCCTCCCCCAGCAGCTGGACCACGGGCTCCCTCAGGTGCACCGGCCTTGGGTCGTTGGGATGACCCTGGGGGAGGAAGTCCAGCACTATCCCGTAATCCTCAAACTTCTTCTGGGCCAAAACTCTCCCTTCCTCACTTCCTGTGCTGGTTCAGCAACTCCAGGAGCTTCCCTATCTCCTCCGGGGTGAGCCTCCTCCTCTCCTTGGAGAGCAGGAGCTCCACCTCCTCCGCCTTCTCGGGCATGAGGTCCACCAGCTGCACCGCCGCGGCCTCCCTGAGCTCGAAGGTCTTCACCAGCTCCTCCACCAGCTTCGCGGCCTCCTCGGGCTTAACCCTGGCGAACTTCTGGGCGTAGTCGTAGTCCAGGCGCTGCTCGTACCTGAGCTCCCTCTCCTTCTTTATTCCCTCCAGCAGCTCCAGGACCTCCGCCAGCGTGACCGGCCTCTCCGACACCACTCCGGAACCTATCATGGACCCACCCTTCTCAGGTGCTCCGGCAGTATAATAATTCTTTTCATTTTGCCCCCGTCCGTGATCTCCACCTCGTACGCTCTACCCCTCCTGCCCCTCACCGTTCCCACCCTTCCCTGGTACCGCGGGTGGGGCCTTCCCTCCTGCACGCTCGGCTCTATCCTGAGGACCACCCTCTCCCCCTCCTCGAACCCCCCCATCATCCTCCCGGCCGTGACCGCCTCCCCCTTCCTCTTCGACAGTTTCTTCCTGGCCTTGGTCAACCTCCCACCGGAAAGAGTGGAGCCCCGTACCTCAAAAAGCTATCTCCTCTTCTCCTTCTCCAGCTCCCTCACCAGCTTCCCCAGCGGGCCTCCCCTGGGGAGCCTGCCCTTCCCCAGGGTCTTCAGCATCCTCTTCATGAGCTCGTACTGCCTCAGGAGCTCCCTCACCTCCGCCTCGCTCGTCCCAGAGCCCTTCGCCACCCTCCTGATCCTGGAGGCGTTCAGGATCTCCGGGTTGTCCAGCTCCTGCGGGGTCATCGACTGCATGATCACCCTGAACCGCTTCAGCTTCTCCTCCCCCACCCTGAGCTGGTCCTCCGAGAGGGACACTCCCAGCCCCGGGATGAGGCCGGCGATCTTCTTCAGGGGACCCATTTTGCTCATGGCCTCCAGCTGCTCGTAGACCGTCCTCAGGGTGAGCTTCCCCCTCAGGGCCTCCTTCACCCCCTCCTCCCCCTTCACCCCCATCGTCTCCTCCACCCTCCTCAGGAAGGTCTCCAGGTCGCCCATCCCCAGGAGCCTGGCCATGAACCTGGGGGGGTCGAAGGGCTCCAGGTCCTCGAGGTGCTCCCCCGTCCCTATGAACTTGATGGGCGCCCCTGTGGCCGCCACCGCCGAGAGGGCCCCGCCCCCCTTGGCCGTTCCGTCCAGCTTGGTCACCAGGATGGAGCCCAGGGGGGTCACCCTCCTGAAGGCCTCCGCCTGGTCCCTGGCCTGCTGGCCGAGCGTGCCGTCCACCACCAGCATGACCTCGTCGGGCCTGATCGCCTCGGCCATCCTCCTCATCTCCTCCATCAGTCCCCTCTCCTCCTTGTGCCTCCCGGCCGAGTCCACCAGGACCAGGTCGCACCTCCTCCCGAGCTCCTCCACCCCCCTCCTGGCCAGCCCCACGGGGTCCTTCTCCCCGGGTTCACCCCAGACCTCCACCCCCGCCCTCTGCCCAAGCTGGGAGAGCTGGTCGTAGGCCCCCGCCCTGAAGGTGTCGGCGCACACCACCCCCACCCTGAAGCCCTTCCTCTTGAAGTGGTAGGCGAGCTTCGCCACGGAGGTGGTCTTCCCGCTCCCCTGCAGGCCCACCATCAGCACCACGGTGGGGGCGCCCTTCTTCAGCTCGAGGGAGGAGGGCTTCCCCAGGAGACCGGAGAGCTCCTCGTACACCAGCTTCACCGCGTGCTCCCTCCTGCTCATGCCCGGGGGAGGGCTCTCCTTCTTCAGGCGCTCCTCGAGCCTCTTCGTCAGGTCCAGGACCAGCTGCACGTTCACGTCCGCCTGCAGGAGGGCCCTCTGGAGGTCCCTCACCAGCTCCCTCACCGTCTCCTCGTCCACGTGGGGGGCCCTGGCGAGCCTCTGGAGCGCCCCGTGCAGGGCCTTCCCCAGCTTCTCCAGGACCATCCCTCACCTCCCCAGCCAGCGGAGGACCCTCTCCCTCATCCTCCCCTGCACCTCCTCCACCGACCCCCTTCCCTCCACCCTCTCCACCTCCCCCCTCCTGGCCAGCTCCAGGTACTTCCTCCTCACCCTCCTCTGGAAGGAGAGGTCCCTCTCGAAGAGGTCCAGGTCCCTTCCCCCCATCCTCCTCAGGCACTCCTCCGGCGGAAGGTCGAGGAAGAGGGTCAGACCGGGGCGGGGGGAGAACCTGTTGACCTCCCTCACCCACTCCTCCCTCAGGCCCCTGGCGCACTGGTAGGCGATGGAGGAGTAGAGGCCCCTCTCGCTCACCACCATCCTCCCCTCCCTGAGGGCGGGAAGGACCAGGGAGGAGGCGTGCTCCATGCGGTCGGCGGCGAAGAGGAGGGCCTCCACCTCCGCGGGCATGCCCTCCCTCAGTCCCCTCCTGATGAGCCTCCCGATGGGGCCCCTGGTGGGCTCGGCCGTGCGCAGGACCCTGTACCCCAGGGAGCGCAGCCAGCCCGCCAGCAGCGAGGTCTGGGTGCTCTTGCCGCAGCCGTCCAGACCCTCGACGCACAGCAGCCTTCCCTTCATGCGGGCCACCCCGGCAGGGGGAAGGTCAGGGGCAGGAGGAGGAAGGTCGCGAGGGCCAGGAGGCGGTGGGAGGGGGAGAGGGGCGAGAGGTCGTCCAGCACCCCGGCGTGAGGGCGACCGAAGAAAAACAGGATGAGGAGGCCCCAGAGCCAGAAGGGATACTCCGGGAGCAGGAAGCCGGAGAAGAGCAGGCCCAGGCCCATCCCCCTGGTGAGGGTCTGGTGGCCCTCGGCGCTCAGGAGCCCCCTGGCCACGTGCCCCCCGTCCAGCTGCCCGGCGGGGAGAAGGTTCAGGAAGGTTATGACCATCATCACCGAGCCGGAGAGGACGAGCGGGTTGTCCAGCCCCCCTCCCAGCGCGGACCTCAGGAGGAGGAGAACGGGAGTGGCGAAGACCGGCGCCTCACCCGACCCCCCCAGCGCCAGGCCGAGGGAGCTGATGACGAGGGCGAGGGCGAAGCCCAGCAGGGGCCCCGAGGCCCCCACCTCCACCAGCGCGTCCCTCGTGGGGATGGGGCTTTTCACCCTGACCACCGCCCCCAGCGTGCCCAGGTAGGTGGGCGCGGGGATGAAGTAGGGGGGGGAGGCCTCCACCCCGTTCCTCCTGGCGGCGAGGCCGTGCCCGAGCTCGTGGGAGGCCAGGATCACCATCAGGCTCGTGGAGAAGAGGAGGGCCTTCACCGTGTCACCGAAGATCAGGAGATAGCTGAAGCCGAAGGTGGAGAGGAGCGTGAGGACCAGGAGCAGCAGGTGGAGGTAGGGTCTCGCCTCCTTCCGGGGCGGGAGGGAGAGGACCCTGAGGTAAAGGGTGCCTCCCACCCTCCGCAGGGCGGCCACCTTCCCCCCCGACCTCAGCTTCCGCAGCAGCCTGGAGAAGGAGGAACCCGGTCTGGCCTCCACCTCGAACTCCCCCCCTTCCTTCCCCAGCACGAAGTCCACCACCGAGAACTCCTTCTCCACCGAGGAGAGCACTCCCCTCCACTCCCCGGGAAGTTCCTTTCCCGTCACCGCCATATCCCCCCTGCACCTGGGGCACCTCCCCTTCAGCAGCTCCCCCAGCCCCAGCGAGGACATCTGGTACTCGGTGTGCCCGCAGGAGAGGCACTCCACCCTGGCCACGGGGATCTCCCTTTCCGCCATCTTCAGGCTTGGTCGGGCCGATAAGTAAATATTCCTTCCCGGAGACTCCAGCCGGTGTTCGGATGCGCCTGCTCCTGATCCACGCCGACCTGCTGGAGTTCAGGGCCCTCCAGCGGACCCCCGTGGCGGAGGAGGTGGAAGAGGGGAAGAAGGTGGGGAAAGCGGAGGAGGTGCTGGTGGCCTTCACCGCCGTGGAGGAGGAGGACGGTGGGAACGTGGAGGCGGTGGTCTCCAGGGCCTCGGAGGAGATCCTGGACCTGTGCGGGAAGCTGGGGGTGAGGAGGGTGGCGGTCTACCCCTACGCCCACCTCAGTCCCTCCCTTTCCTCCCCTGAGGTGGCCGTGCGGGTGCTGAGGGGGATGAGGGAGAGGCTGTCGGAGGAAGGACTGGAGGTCCTGCACGTCCCCTTCGGATGGTACAAGGCCTTCACCCTGAGGTGCAAGGGCCACCCCCTGAGCGAGCTCTCCAGGGTGATCTCCCCCGAGCCCTCCGCCCCTCCCCGGGAGGAGGAAGAGAGGGGCAGGCTGGCGGTCCTTTCCCCCGACGGCAGGGAGGAGGAGGTGGACCTGGAGGACCTCGAGTCCTGCAGGCTGCTGGAGGAGAACCCCCTGCTCAGGCAGTACCTGGTCGCCGAGAGGGGCGGGGGGACCGGGAAGGAGCCCGCCCACCTCTCCCTCATGCGCAGGCTGGAGCTGGTGGACTACGAGCCCGCCAGCGACGTGGGGCACTTCCGCTTCTACCCCAAGGGTGAGCTCGTCAAGTCCCTGCTGGAGGACTACGCCGCCCAGCTCGCCAGGGGCGTGGGGGCCCTCTTCATCCAGACCCCCCTCCTGTACAGGCTGGAGGAAAAGGACATAGGGGCCCAGGCCGCCAAGTTCCTGGCCAAGGACTACAGGGTGAAGCTCCCGGGGAAGACCCTCCTGCTGAGGTTCGCGGGTGACTTCGGCCTCTTCAGGATGATGAAGGAGGCCCAGCTCAGCTACAGGCAACTGCCCCTCCGCGTCTTTGAGCTCTCCCCCTCCTTCAGGCTGGAGCAGAGCGGGGAGTGCGTGGGGCTCAAGAGGCTGCGCTCCTTCACCATGCCCGACCTGCACTGCTTCTGCTCCGACCTGCCCCAGGCGCTGGAGGAGTACCGGCGCCTCTTCCGCCTCTTCCTGGAGCCCCTGCGCCGGATGGAGCTCCCCTACGCCCTGGTGCTCAGGGTGGTGGAGGAGTTCTACAGGGAGCACAGGGAGTTCGTGCTGGAGCTGGTGAGGGAGGAGGGGAGGCCCGCCCTGGTCGAGGTCCTCCCGGAGAGGAAGCACTACTGGGTGATGAAGCACGAGCTCCAGTTCCTGGACCCGCAGGGGGGTAGCTCCCAGCTCTCCACCGTCCAGCTGGACCTGGAGGACTCGGAGAGGTACGGGATCCTGTACACGGACGAGGGGGGAAGGAAGAGGGGATGCGTGATCCTGCACTCCTCCATGGGCTCCATAGAGCGCTGGATCTACGCCCTGCTGGAGAACGCGGAGAGGAAGAGGGAGGAGGGGAAGGCGCCCTCCCTGCCCCTCTGGCTCTCCCCCACCCAGGTGAGGCTGGTCCCCGTGGGAGACCGTCACCTGGAGCGCTGCCTGAGGGACGCGGAAGTCCTGGAGGGGAAGGGGGTGAGGACGGACGTGGACGACAGGGGCTGGACGGTGGCCAAGAAGATCAGGGAGGCGGAGAGGGAGTGGGTCCCCTACATAGCCGTGGTGGGCGACAGGGAGCTCGAGAGCGGGAAGCTGTCGGTGAGGGTGAGGGGCTCGGGCGTGAGGGAGTACGGGGTGGAGGAGCTCGCGGAGGAGGTCAGGAAGGCGTGTGAAGGCTTCCCCCACCGTCCCCTGTCCCTCCCCAGCAGGCTCTCCCTGCGTCCCATCTTCGTGGGCTCCTAAAGCTGAGAGGAGGCGGCTCTGGTCCCTGCCGACGCGGGTGGGAGACTGGGACTACCCGTACCAGCCCAGGCCCAGCTCCCTGCAGCGCTCGTCCACTTCCCGCTGGATCCGCATCACTTCCTCCTCCGTGAGGTGCGAGAACCTCCCCTGCAGCCTCAGGTACTCCCTCACCGGCTTCCTTCTCTCAGGCCTGAAGGTCAGCCTGATGCTCCCCCCCTCCGCTTCCCAGAGGATCCAGCAGCCCGTCTCCACCGCCAGCCTGGCCAGCCTCACGGTGAGGGAGGAATCATACCTCCAGCCCGTGGGGCAGGGACAGTGGACATGGAGGTAGGATGGCCCCTCCACCCCCGCCGCCTTCCTGACCTTCCAGAGGAGGTCCCTGGGGTATCCCACGGAGGCCGTGGCCACGTAGGGGATGCGGTGGGCGAGGGCTATGGAGGGCATGTCCTTCTTGGGTCTGTCCTCCCCCCTCACGACCTTCCCCGCGGGCGTGGTGGTGGTCCAGGCACCGAAGGGGGTGGTCCCGCTCCGCTGTATGCCCGTGTTCATGTAAGCCTCGTTATCGGTGCACACGTACAGAACGTTGTGGCCCCTCTCCATCATCCCCGAGAGGGCCTGGAGCCCTATGTCCGCCGTCCCCCCGTCGCCTCCTATGGCCACCACCTTCACCCCCTTCCTTCCCAGCCTCTTCAGGGCTGCCTCCACTCCGGAGGCTATGGCGGCCGCGTTCTCGAAGGCCCCGTGGACCCAGGGGACCCTCCAGGCGGTCTGGGGATAGGGGGTGGTGACGACCTCCATGCAGCCCGTGGCCTCCACCACGATCACCTCCTTTCCCAGGGCCTTCAGGATCAGCCTCAGCGCCATCACCTCGCCGCAGCCAGGGCAGGCACGGTGCCCGGGCGCCAGCAGCTCCTCGGCAGGTATCACTCCACCATCTCCCTCTTCAGCCCCACCCAGGTGGGGTTCTCGCCCACCCTCCCCTCCTCCGCCTCCCTCCGGAGGGTTCTGACTATCCCCTCCAGGTCCTCCGCCGTCACGTCCCTGCTCCCCAGGCCAAGGATGAAGTCCTGGAAGAGGGGCCTCCTGCCCTCGTTGGCGAAGGCCGCCACGGTGTCCGTGTAGAGGGCCCCCATCCACCCGGTGGAGATATCCTTCTCCAGCACCCCCACCACCCTGGCGCCAGCGAGGGCCTCCACCACCTCCCGGTCAGGGAAGGGACGGTAAAGGGTGAGCTTCACCAGACCCACCCTCTCACCCCTTTCCCTGCACCTGTCCACGACCTCTTTAGCCGTGCCGGCCAGGGAACCCATGGTGAAGAGGAGGACTTCCGCCCCCTCCGTCCTGTACTCCTCCAGGATTCCGTACCTTCTGCCGAACCTCTTTCCGAACTCCTCCGCCACCCTCACGAACTCTTCCTTCGCCCTCCTCATGTCCCGGTGCTGCATGTACCTCGCCTCCGTGTAAACCTCCGGGACTCCCACCGGCCCCAGGGTGAGGGGGCGGCCAGGGTCGAGCTTGAGGGGAGGGGAGTAAGGGGGGAGGAAGGAGTCCACCTCGGCCTGCTCCGGCACCTCCACGGCCTCGGAGGTATGGGAGAGGATGTACCCGTCATAGCAGACCATGGTGGGGAGGGAGAGAAGCTCGGAAAGGCGGAAGGCCTGGAGCAGGAGGTCCAGGATCTCCTGGTTGTTCTCGCAGTAGAGCTGGATCCAGCCGCTGTCCCTAACGGCGAGGGAGTCCTGCTGGTCGTTCCAGATGCTCAGGGGTGCGGAGAGGGAGCGGTTGGCGTTGGCCATCACCACGGGTAGCCTCATGCCGGAGACGACGTACAGGATCTCGCTCATCAGCATGAGGCCCTGGGAGGAGGTGGCGGTGAAGGCTCTTGCGCCCGTGGCGGAGGCCCCCAGGCAGACGCTGAGGGCGCTGTGCTCCGACTCCACCTTCACGAACTCCGCCTCCAGCTCCCCGTCGGCCACGTACTTCGCCAGGGTCTCCACCACCACCGTCTGGGGGGTGATGGGGTAGGCGGAGACCACCTGGACCCTGGCCAGCTTGGCCGCCAGGGCGGCCGCCTCGTTCCCGTTGAGCAGCTGCCTCACGCTCCCTCCTCCACCATCCTTATCACGCCCCTCGGGCACTCCTGGGCGCAGATCCCGCACCCCTTGCAGTAGTCCTCGTCCGTCCGGTACTCGGTCTCCCCCTCCTTCACGATGCAGCCCTCGGGGCAGAGGATCCAGCAGTTGTCGCACCCGTTGCACGTGCCGCAGCTGAAGCACCTCCCCGCCTCCGCCCTGACCTCCTCCCCCGAGCTCGGTCCGGCGGGTCCCCCCACCCTGCGGGAAAAGGTGAAGTAGTCCAGCTTCACCTCCTCCAGGCCCAGCACCGGAGCAGGGGATGTCTTCCCAGGTTCCTCCCCCCTCAGGAAGGCACCCACACCGTGGGCGGTCCTCCTCCCGGAGCCTATGGCCCAGGCCACGCCCCTCTCCACACCCTCCGCCAGCTCCCCTGCCACGAAGACCCCCTCCACCCCCGTTCGGCCCCCTTCGTCCGCTCCCACCTTCTCACCCTTCCTCACCAGCCCGCCCGCGAGCCCCTCCGGAAGAGGGTTCCTTCCCGTGGCCAGCACCACGGCCTCATAACCTCTCAGTTCATCCCTCCCCTTCACCGCCTTTCCTCTCTCCACCACCACCCCCATCCCCTTCAGGGAGGAGAGCTCCTCCTCCAGGACGGCGCGGGGGAGATGGTGCTCCGGCATGCCCCAGGCCATCAGCCCCCCCTCTCTCTCCCTGGCCTCGAAAACCACCACCTCGTGCCCTTCGAGCCTCAGGTGGTAAGCGCATGAGAGGCCGGACGGACCCGCCCCCACCACCGCCACCCTGTGTCCGGTCTCCCTGCCTGGTTTCACCCTCCAGCCCCTCTCCCTCCCCAGATCGCCCAGGAAGCGCTCTATGTTCCTCACGGCCAGGGGCTCATCGAAGCCTCCCCTGTTGCAGGCGGCCTCGCAGAAGCGGTAACACACCCTCCCGCACACGGAGGGGAAGGGGTTGGTCCGCCTGAGGAGCCTCCAGGCCTCCTCCAGCCTTCCCTTTTCCACCAGGTAGAGGATTTTGGGGATGTCGTTGCCCACGGGACAGGCCGAGACGCAGGGGGCAGTCCTTCCCTCCCTCACCGGACGAAGGTACCTCCATCCCGAGGTCAGGTAATCCGAGCTGCTCCCGGGACGGTCTATCACTATCCCCGGCAGAAGCTTGCTCACTCCCTGACCTCCTCGTAGGCCCTCCTCATGGCCTTCATGTTCCTCTCCCCCACCTTCCCCTTGAAATATCCTCCCACCACCCTGAGCACCGACTCCAGGCTCACCTCTCCGGAGGCCCTCACGTAGGCGCCCAGCATGGCCATGTTGGTGATGGGGGCACCGATCTCTTCCACCGCTATGGAGGTGGCATCCACCCACGCCACCCTTCCCGCCTTCAGATTTCCAGGCTTCTCCCTGGCGTTCAGGACGAGGAGGCCACCCGGCTTCAGGCCCTCCGCGACGTTCACGGCACGCAGGAGGGTGTGGTCCAGCACCACCACGTGATCGGGCTCATAGATCTGGCTCCTGATCCTCACGGGCTTGGTATCGAGCCTGGCGAAGGCCACCACGGGCGCTCCCCTCCTCTCCGCCCCGAAGAAGGGGAAGGCCTGGGCGTATTTCCCCTCCAGAAAAGCGGCCTCGGCGAGCATCCGGGCCGCCGTAACAGCCCCCTGTCCGCCCCTTCCGTGGAACCTTATCTCGATCACTTTTCTCCCCGAAAATTACAACCTATACCCATCTTTACTTATTTAACTCTACCGCAGAAAGGCCCCTTCCCCGCAGCGGGAGAGGAGGCGATTAACCAAGCCCAACCTAAGACGAGGAAGAGCGGGGAGACTGGGGGAAGGAAGAAAAAAAATTATGGGAGGAGTTCAGGCGTAGGCCGAGAAGCCCTTTCCGAGGATGGAGTACCCCGTGATCAGCTTCATGATCTCGCTGGTTCCGTCCGGGACCGTCTGCATCCTGGCATCGCGGAAGTACCTCTCCAGGGGCATCTCGTCGGAAAGACCGTTCCCTCCGAAGATCTGCATGGCCATGTAGGTCACCTTCACCGACGCCTCCCCTCCGTACACCTTCGCCATGGCTGAGAGCCTCCTGGCGTCAGGGTCGCCCTTCATGATGGCGTGCACCGCCCTGTATCCCAGCAGCCTGGCCGTCTCTATCAGCACGTTCATCTTGTACAGCATCTCCTGAATCAGCTGGAACTTCCCTATGGGCTTCCCGAACTGCACGCGCTCCTTGGCGTACTCCACAGCCTTCTCGAAGGCCGCCTCCGCTATCCCCACGGACATCAGGCACATCCCTGCTCTGGGCATGGTGAGCATGGCCGTGACCGGGGAGACTGAGGTCAGGAGCTTCATGTACCCCTCAGAGACCGGAAGCCCCCCCTGCTCGAAGGCCCTCTGCACCAGCACCATCATCTCGTTGTTCTGGGGCACCTTGCAGTTGTCGAAGAACATCTCACCCGTGGGGGAGGCCTTCCACCCTATCTTGTGCAGCTCGTTCGTTTCCCAGCCGGAAACCTCCTTCTCCACCAGGAAGAAGGTCTCGGCGCCCGTCTCGCTGCTCTTGGCCCCCACCCAGGCGGTGTCGGCGATGGGCGCGTTGCTTATCCAGGTCTTCCTCCCGTTGATGACGTAGTGGTCCCCTTCCAGTTTGGCCGTGGTCTTCAGGTTGGAGGTGTCGCAGCCGGCCTCGGGCTCCGTCTCGGCGAAGCACCCTATGAACTCGCACCTCTCCATCCTGCGCAGGATCCTGTCCTTCACGTCCTCGTCGGCGAAGGGGGCGAAGAGGGCCGGGATGGCCCCCATCCCGAACAGGGGAAGCAGGCTGGGCCACACCCTTCCCACCTCCTCGGCGAAGAGGCAGAAGACCATGGGGTCCATCATCGACCTGATGTTCTCCGGGTCGAGGCCTATCCCTATGGTCTTGAACTTCTTCATGATCTCCACGGCCTCCTGTCTGGTGAGCGGTCCTTCCCTGTCCCTCTTGTTCACGTAAGACTCCGGGAAGTGCTTGTTCAGAAACTCCCTCAGGGTGTCCTTGAACATCCGCTGGTCCTCGGTCAGTTCAAAATCCATTTTTTCATCCCTCCTTTCTTTTTTTACCCCCTTCCTTTCCTCCCTCGGTATTTATCCTTTGCGACCTGTGCCCCAGAGGTTATATCCCCCGTCGAAAAGGGGGAAGGG
>JAWCKR010000024.1:0-13379 GCA_038851755.1 Hadarchaeales archaeon (SeqCode)
GGCTCTGGAGATAGCCAGGCAGATCTGCGAGTACCCGCAGGGCTCCATCCGGGCCGACAAGAAGGCGGCTATGCTGGGGCTGGGAAGGCCGCTGGAGGAGGGACTGCGCCTGGAGAAGGAGGTGGGCGAAAAGGTGCTGGGCACCCACGACTTTCTGGAGGGGGTAAGGGCCTTCGTGGAAAAAAGAAAACCCTCCTTCGACCACCGCTGAGCGACCGAAGGAGGCACTCGGGAGACTACTCGGTCTTGGTTTGTGGCGCGTACTTTCTGGCCAGGCGACCGGTCACGAGCATTACCACCAATCCCGCCACCAGCAATCCCGCTCCATAGGAGAGGGGCCAACCCGAGGCCTCAGCCTGGTAGATGGCCACCAGAGCCCCCAGGAGGAGGATTACCGCCAGCAGGAGGGCCGCCATGATCGGCCCTGGCGCCCTTCTCCTCTCCATTTTTTGCACCTTTTCTCTCTACCGATAACCCCTTAAAAAAGGCTTCGACACCGAAACGAGGTCAGCGGCTGCCCTGGTTCTTGAGCCTCCTGGAGAGCGGTTCTCCCCCCACCCCTATGTTGTCGAGCTCGTTCTCCTTGATGAAAACGGTGAAGGCCTCCCTGGGAAGTCCCGTGACCCTTTGGGCCAGGTCGGTGAAACCCCTTATCAGTTCCTCCTTCTGCTCCTTCGTCAGCTTCCTCCCCTCGAACACTATGACGGGCATCCTTTTCCTCCGGCTTCCGGGGAATTAAGTTTTGGGGACAGGGATAAAAGCTCTCCCCACCCACCCACTCCGATGAGGGAAGTTTCAAGGGACCTGATCTACAGGCTCCTTCACCCCAGGCAGGTGGTGCTGGTCACCTGCGCGGATGAAAGAGGGAAGCCCAACCTCCTCACCGTGGCCTGGAGCACCCCTCTCTCCTTTGACCCTCCCCTGGTCGGGGTTTCCATAGGGAAGAACCGGTACTCGCACGGGCTCATCTCCCGGACGAAGGAGTTCGCCATAAGCGTGCCTCCTTCCTCCCTCCTGGAGAAAGTGAAGGGTTGCGGGAAGCTCTCGGGGAGGGAGTGCGACAAGTTCGGGGAGGTGGGGCTCACCCCCCAGCCCTCCCGCCGCCTGAGGGCCCCGGTGGTGAGGGAGGGAATAGCACACTTGGAATGCAGGGTGGTGAAGGAGGTGGAGGTGGGAGACCACACCCTCTTCGTGGGGGAGGTGGTGGAGGCCTATGCCGACGAGAGGTGCTTCGACGGTGAGAAGTTCGACCCGGAGAAGGTGGGCCTGATCTACCACCTGGGGGGAACACACTTCCTCTTCCTGGGGAAAAGTGAGACAAGTTTAAAAACCTTTAAAAAGAAGTAAAGGCGTGAAGAGGCCCATCACCCTCGAGGAAATCTCCCGCAATCCCGCCATGCTGCTGGCCATAGCTGGACTTCTTCTGCTGATAGGCTCGCTGGGCAGCTGGTACTCCATCTCCTACGGCCCCATCTCCCACAGCTTCAGCGGCTGGGACGTGGGCATGGGGAAGATCACCTTCTTCATCTCTCTGATCTTCCTGGCCTCAGCGGCCTTGCACCTCGGGTACATCCACCACCCCCTCCTCGAAAGGCTCTTCCCCCTCTTCTCCACCTCGGCCGTGTGCGGCTTCCTGGCACTGGTGGCCTGCCTGGTGGTCTTCGATGAGGGCTCCCACTTCTCCTGGGGGCTCTACCTCAGCACCATAGCCTCTCTAATCTCACTCTTTGCTGCCTACAGGAGCCTTAAATCAGGGATGTGAGGATGGCCAGCTGCGCGGTCTGCGGGAGACCGATTAGCGAAAGTGGAGTGAAGTGCAGCGGTTGCGGAGCCAACCTCCACCGGGAGTGCGCCAAGAAGCTCCTGGGGAAGTTCTACTGCAGGGGGTGTCTCAGGGAGGGAAAGAAGCAGGCTAGATACGAGAGGATGCGCCAGTGGGGCACACCTGGCAGATAGATAATAAACCGGGGGCATCCATCTTTTCCTGGGCAGGGGTATCCAAGCCTGGTCTAAGGAGCGGGGCTTAGGACCCCGTGGCGAAGGCCTTCGTGGGTTCAAATCCCACCCCCTGCACCTGGTGATTGGATGAGGTCCAAGTTCAGGGGATGCCTGCTGGGATGTGCCGTGGGGGATGCCCTGGGCTGCTCCTGGGGGGAGTTCTCCGGGCGCTGGACGGACGACACCCACATGATGATGGGCCTGGCCGAGTCCCTGGTGGAGAGAAAAGGTTTCGACGGGGAGCACGTCATGCGCACCTTCATCAAAAACTACGAGCAGGAACCCTGGAGGGGCTACGCCTCCGGTCCCCCCACCATCTTCTCCATGGTCAGGAGGGGAGTGCCCTGGAACGAGGCCTCCAGAAGGCTCTTCGGCGGTATGGGGTCCTTCGGAAACGGGGCTGCCATGAGGGTGGCACCCGTGGGACTCCTCTACCACGACGACCCGGGGAGACTCAGGGAGGTGGCGGAGCAGCAGGCCCTCCTCACCCACTCCCACGAGCTGGGGAGGGAGGGGGCGGTCCTGCAGGCCAGGGCCGTCTCCCTAGCCCTCACCGCCAGACCCCCTTCCCTCTTCGACCCCTGCGACTTCCTGGAGGAACTGCGGAACTTCACGGCCCATCCCGTCTACAGGGAAAAGCTGGGGAAAGTGAAGAGACTGGTGGAGGGAGGAAAACCGGAAGAGGTGGTGAGGGAGCTGGGCAACGGCGTGGAGGCCCACCGCTCCGTCCCCACCGCCATCTGTTCCTTCCTCCTGAACTTCCGCTCCTTCAGGGCCTCCCTCCTCTACGCCACGGGACTGGGGGGAGACAGGGACACCATAGGGGCCATGACGGGAGCGCTGAGCGGGGCCTACCACGGAGAGGAGGGTATACCAGAGGAATGGAGGGAAAAGGTGGAGGGGAGGGAAAGACTGGAGAAGCTGGCGGATGAGTTGTGGGGAATGAAGCTCCTGGGAATCTAATCTTTTACCCCCTCGCCTCCCAGAAGGAAAAGATGGAGCCCCCCTTCACCGAGGAACAGGAGATCTACCGAAAATCGGTGAGGGAGTTCCTGACCAGGACGGTGGAGCCCAGGAGCAAGGAGATCTTCGGGAAGAGAAGGATTCCCGGGGAACTGTGGAGGTCCCTGGCCGACTTCGGGCTCACGGGTCTCCTCCTTCCCGCCGAGTACGGCGGCTCGGGCTCCGACTTCACTTCCTTCCTCATCGCCGTCGAGGAGCTCTCCAGGGCGGACAGGAGCGGGTTCCTCACCGTGTGCGTGCTCCTCTCCAACACCGAGGGGCTCATCGTGGCCGAGCACGGAAAGGAGGAGCTGAAGGAGGCCCTGCTTCCCTCCATAGCGAAGGGGAAGGCGGTGCTGGGGCTGGCCTCCACCGAGCCGGGATGCGGGACCGACTTCACCGCGGTCCAGACCAGGATAAGGAGGGAGGGAGGGGGATATGTGGTCACGGGGGAGAAGCAGTGCATAAGCCTGGTGGCGGAGGCGAAGGACCTGGGTGGGGGGCACCTGGTCACGGGCAAGACCTCACCGGAGCTGGGTCCCAGGGGAATGGGCCTGGTCTACGTCCCCATCGCGGAGAAGGGAGTGGAGAGCTCGGAGCTGGACACGCTCGGACCCTCGCTCGGCAGGATCAGGTACGAGGAGGTGAGGGTCCCCCTCCATCACCTGGTGGGTGAGGAGAACCGGGGGGTGTACCTCATCCAGGAGGGCTTCGTGATCACCAGGGTGGCGGTGGCCATGAGCCTGGTGGGGCCCACCCTCAGGCTCCTGGAAGAGGGCGCGGAGTATTTGAAGCAGAGAACCTCCTTCGGGAGGCCCCTGGCGAAGTTCCAGGGGGTGCAGTTCCAGCTGGCGGAGCACCGTGCGAGGGTAGACGCTGCACGCCTCCTCACCTACAGGGCCGGGGAGATGGTGGAGCGCCTGAGGAGGGGTGAGGGGGATCCCTCCAAGGCGGCGCTGGCTGCCTCAGAGGCCAAGCTCCTGGCCTCGGTGGACTGCCTGAGGGCGGCGACGGATGCGACCATGTGGTACGGAGCCATGGGCCTCACCACCGAACTCGATGCGCACCTCGCCCTGCGCTCGGTGCTGGGGGCCTGCATAGCGGAGGGGACCGTGGAGGCTCAGAAGATAGCCATCGGAAGGGTGCTGCTGGGAAGGGAGTTCTCCTCCGTGAGGGAGTGAGCTCCTTAAACTCGAAGGGAGAGGAGTATGATGCCCTCCGGGATCGAGGTGGGGGTGATAGGAGGAACAGGCTTCTACCAGCTGGGGCTCTCGGAGGGGAGATGGAGGAGGGTGAGAACCCCCTACGGAACGGTGGAAACGCTGGTGGGAGGGCTGGGCCCCAAGCGTGTGGCCTTCCTGCCCAGGCACGGAAGAAGGCATGAGGCCCCTCCCCACAGGGTCAACTACCGGGCCAACCTCTGGGCCCTCCACTCCCTGGGGGTGAGGAGGATCCTCGCCGTCTCCGCCTGCGGCTCCCTGAACCCGAGGATGAAGCCTGGGGAACTGGTGCTGCTGGACCAGTTCCTCGACTTCACCAAGAGCAGGACCTCCACCTTCCACGAGGGGGGAAAAGAGGGCGTGGTGCACGTGGACCTCACCGAGCCCTACTGCCCCGAACTCCGTGCGGCTCTCAGGGGGGCTGCAAAGGAGGAGGGCATCAGGCTCCATCCCAGGGGAACCTACGCGTGCACGGAGGGGCCTAGGTTCGAGACCGCCGCCGAGATAAGGGCCTTCCGCAAGCTGGGGGCGGACCTGGTGGGCATGACCAACGTGCCCGAGTGCGTGCTCGCCAGGGAGCTGGAGATGTGCTACGCAGCGGTGGGACTGGTGACCAACTTCGCGGCCGGGCTGGCGGGGACCAAGCTCACCCACACGGAAGTGGCGGAGAGAATGGAGAGGGGACTTGAGACCATAGGGAGGCTCTTCCGTTCCTCCCTCCCGAGGATCCCTGCGGAGAGATCCTGTCCCTGCTCCAGGGCCCTCGAGGGAGCCGTGGTGAGGGTCTGATCACTCCTCGAACATTTCCTCGTAGAACTCTATGGGCTCCAGCTCGTACTCCTGCTCGAACTTCTTTTTCTTTTTCTTCGACTCGGTGATGACCGGGATTTCCTTGAGCTCCACGCCCTTCTCCCTTATCTTGTAGCTCTCCCTGCTCCTGGCCTTCACCTTGTACCCGCACCTCTTGCACACGAGCCTGGTGAGCCCCTTGACCTTTTCAGGGTAGAGGATGTTACCGCACTTGGGACAGAACTCCATTTTCTCGCTGAGGTTTTTTAGAGAGGGGGGGGTTTATAAAGGTATCGTTTTGGTCTCAACTCCCGTGGAAAGGGAAGGCCTCCTCTCCGTACCTCAGGAAGATCCTGTGGAGGTGGTAGAGGGCCCTCGCCGCTCTCCTCACCGACTCGTAGACGGGCAGACCGTACTCCCTGAAGATCCTCCGGACCCTGTAGGCGAACCCCCAGTCGAGCTCGGGTGGGTTCGAGATAAGCAAAGGTTTTCCGAACCTGAGCTGAAGCTCCCTGCACTTCTCCGCCAGCCCTTTCAGGTACTCCTCCGTCATCACCAGGTCGCGGTAGTAGGCCCCCATCTGCACCTCCAGGATCATGCAGTGGATGCTGTCATCGGAGAGGGCCGTCTCCAGCACCGCGGGGAGGGCACCTGAGACGAAGGCCGGCCAGACGTCGAGCGGGTTCTTCAGGCTCGTGCCGGCGGTGGGCAGCATGCCCCGAAGCTTCTGCAGGGTCTCCTCTCCGAAGGTGGGGACCTGCAGACCCATCTCCACGCAGGCATCGGTCTCCACCACGCTCACCCCTCCCGAGACCGAGGCCATGGAGACCCCCCTTCCCCTCGGAGGGGGACAGAGGAGGAAGGCCCGGGCCGCATCCATCATTTCCTCGAAGCTCCCCACGGGAATCAGACCTGCCTGCCTGAACACGGCCTCCCAGATCCGCTGGGATCCGGCCAGGGAGCCGGTGTGGGAGGAGGCCGCCCTGGCACCCTCCGGGGTCATGCCCCCCTTCAGCATGAGAACGGGCTTCCTGGAGGCCGCCTCCTTCAGGGCCTGGAAGAGCTCCCTTCCCCTTCTCGTTCCCTCCACGTAGACCAGCAGCAGCCTGGTCTTTGGATCCTCGCCCAGGTAGCGCACGAAGTCGGGCGCATCCAGGTCCGCTGCGTTGCCGTAGCTCACCACCTTGCTGAACCTCACCTCACCGAGTTCCCCCGCGGAGGTGGAGTAGATGGCGAAGGTGCCGCTCTGGGAGACGAACCCCACCGGTCCGCTCTCGTGGGGCTGGCCGTTGATGAAGAAGAGGCCGGACTCCGGGCAGTACACGCCCATCCCGTTGGGACCTATTATCCTGAGTTTCCCCTTCGCCAGCTCCACGATCTCCCTCTCCAGCCTGGCCCCTTCCTCCCCGATCTCGCTGAAACCCGAGGAGTAGATGTGGACCGCCTTCACTCCTTTCTTCACGCAGTCCCTTATCACGTCAGGGACCACCCTGGCCGGCGTCCCCACGATCACGTAGTCAACGGGGGAGGGGATGTCGAGCAGACTGGGATAGCACTTCTTCCCCAGGAACTCCTGGTACCTGGGGTTCACAAGGAAGAGCCTGTCGCCCAGTTTCCCTTCTGAGATGGTGGAGATGTATCCCAGCGTCTCCGCCGAGGCCCCCACCACGGCCACGGACCTCGGGTGAAAAATTTCTTCCAGCTCCGCCGGCACTTTTCTTTTACGTCGCTGCCTTAATAAAGCCTAATCCGCCCCGAGCACCCCGGAGATGCTCCTCCGGAAAGGAGGACGGAGGATGCCCTTTTCCGTCACGATGGCCGTGACCAGCTCAGGAGGGGTGATATCGAAGGCAGGGTTAAGCACCCTCACGCCTTCCGGCACCACCCTTCTCCCCGCCACCTCCTCCACCTCCCTTTTCCCCCTCTGTTCGACCTCCGCCTCCTCCACCTTTCCCGCCGGATCGAAGGTGGAGAGAGGGGCGAAGACGTAGAAGGGAACACCGTGCCGCCGGGCCACCGCAGCGATGGGATAGGTACCAACCTTGTTTATCACGTGACCGTCCCTGAAGACGCGATCAGCGCCCACCACCACCAGGTCCACCATCCCCTTTGAGATGCAGTAACCCACCATCCCGTCCGTGATCACCGTGACCTCTATTCCCTCTCTGGAGAGCTCCCAGGCCGTCAGCCTGGCCCCCTGGAGGAGGGGCCTGGTCTCCGTGGCCAGCACCCTCACCCTCTTCCCCTGCTTCCTCGCGAACCTGATGGCCGAAAGGGCCGTCCCGTACTTCCCCGAGGTGGCCAGCCAGCCCGCGTTGCAGTGGGTGAGGACGGTGGCACCATCGCGGATGAGCCCCGCCCCGTGCTCACCCATCCTGCGCTCCACCTCGTCGTACTCCCTCACCCTTCTCCTGACCTCCTCCACCGCCGCCCTGCCCACATCCCTGCCCTCCCTGGCTGCCCTCCTCACCGCCTCCATCACCTCCCCCAGCCTGTTGGAAAGGTCCGCCCCGGTGGGTCTGGTAGCCTTCAGCTCCTCCACGACACCCTCCAGCCTCTTCACTTTTTCCTCAGGACTCCCCCTCAACTGGAGGGCGGCCAGGGCCAGGGCCATGGCCCCCGCCATCCCCACGGCCGGAGCCCCCCTCACCCTCATCTCCCTGATGGCCTCCGCCACCTCCTCGGGCGTCCTGCACTCCAGCACCCTCACGGAGTGCGGAAGGAGGGTCTGGTCCAGGATAAGCACCTTGTCCCCCTTCAGCTCCACCGCCCTCATCCGTCACCCTTATTCTTTCTCCCGCTCAGGTTTTCTGTGCCGGGAGAGATAAAAAGGGCGGCAGAAATCCTGAGGGGCTACCGGGGAAGGGACCCCGTGGAAATCGTTTCCCACATGGATGTGGACGGAATCTGCGCCGCCGCCCTTCTCTCCAAGGCCCTCGCAAGGGAAGGAATAGAGCACAGGGTGAAGTTCGTCCGCATGCTCTACAGGGAGGTGGTGGAGGAGCTGGACCCTGCCCCCCTCACCCTGTTCACCGACCTGGGGAGCTCCCAGCTCCTCAACCTCAGGGAGAAGTACCGCCACAGTCAGGTCATCGTCTGCGACCATCACCCCCCCGAGACCGGAGAGGGATGGGAGGGCCTCCTCCACCTCAACGCACACCTGATGGGGATGGACGGGACGAGGGAGATAAGTGGGGCGGGGATGGCCTTCCTCCTGGCCAGGGAGCTCAACCCCTCCAACTCCGACCTCTCCGCCCTGGCGGTGGTGGGGGCGGTGGGAGATGTGCAGAACGTGTGGGGAAGGCTCGTGGGGAAGAACCGTGAGATCCTGGAGGAGGCGGTGGGAGCGGGGAAGGTGGTGAGGGAGATGGACCTCCAGCTCTACGGACGTCACAGCCGGACCCTCCTCCAGGCCCTCGAGGGCCTCTCCGATCCCCCTATTCCGGGCATCACTCACTCCAGCGAGGGGTGCCTGGAGCTGGTCAGGTCACTGGGGATACCCGTGAAAGGGGAGAACGGATGGAGGAAACCCGCTGACCTCACCCCCGAGGAGAAGCAGAAGCTGGCCGGGGCCCTGATCTCCCTGGCCCTGAGCACCGTGCCCACCGAGTTCTCCCGCTTCGTCCCTGGCCTCATCGTGGGGGAAGTCTACACCCTGAAGGGGGAGAGCCCGGAGCTGAGGGACGCGGGTGAATTCGCCACCTGCCTGAACTCCACGGCCAGACACGAACAGCCAGTGATAGGACTGGAGGTGGCGAAGGGAGACAGGGGACCCTATCGCTCCGCCATGCTCAACCTCCTCAGGTACCACCGGAGCAGCCTGGCCAGGGGAATGGAGCTGATCGAGACGGGTGGGGTGAAGCTCGGGGAGAGGGGCTACCTCCAGTACTTCGACGCCACGGGGGTGGTGAAGGAGACCTTCACGGGAACTCTGGCTGGTCTCTCCCTGAGCTCCGGGAGGGTGGACCCCTTCAAGCCTGTGGTGGGGATAGTCAGGAACGGGGGGAAGGTGAAGGTCTCGGCCAGGTGCTCCAGGCTCCTCTTCCTCAAGGGGCTGGACCTCTCCTCCTGCCTGAGGAGGGCGGCGGGGAGCGTGGGAGGGGAGGGAGGAGGCCATCCCGTGGCCGGGGGAGCCCAGGTGCCTGAGGAGAGGGTGGAGGAGTTCCTGAGGGTGCTGGAGGAAAGGATGCTGGAGGGGATGGCTACTTCTATCCCATGAACGAATCACTTCAGTTCTTCCCTGCAACAGCTACTTCTTCTCCCCCTTCCTGCGCTGCTGGGCCCTGTACATCTCCATGATCTCCTCCAGCGTCGTGGCCTCCTCCGGTCTCCTGTCCTCCCTCACCCTGATGAACCTGGGGAAGCGGAGCCCTACTCCTCCCGTGTGCTTCTCCGGGGGGCTGAGCTGGATCTCCTCGAAGGCCACCTCGAAGACCACCTCCGGCCTGAAGTAGGCATCGCACTCTATCTCCACCTTCACCTCAGGCGGGGGCTTCTCCACCCTCAGGCCCTCGAACATCTTCGTGAGCTCCTCCAGGTCCTCGTCCGTGTAGCCGCTCCCGCACCTGGTCACGGTCTTGTACTCACCGGTCTGCTCGTCCCTGGCCGCCAGCACGTAGCTCCCGAAGGTCCCCGCCCTCTTCCCCTTTCCGTAGTGCGCCCCCACCACCACCAGGTCCACCGTGTCCACCTCCGGCTTCAGCTTCAGCCAGAGGAACTCCCTCCTCCCGGCCCTGTAGGGGGAGTTCAGCTCCTTAGCCAGCAGCCCCTCGTGCCCCAGGGAGAGGGAGTACTTCAGGAACTCCTCCACCTCCTCCTTCTTCCCCGTGACCCTCCTCTCCACCACCATCACCCTTCCGGGCACCGGCTTCACCGCCTTCTCCAGCAGCTTCCTCCTCTCCGTGTAGGGCCTGTCCACCACGGTCTTCCCGTCCAGGACGAGGATATCGAAGAGGTGGATCTGGATGGGGAGCTCCTCCGCCATCTTCTCTATCCCGTACTTCCTCCTGCGCCTGAGCACCTCCTGGAAGGGCATGGGTTTCCCGCTCTTGGGGTCCATGGCCACCAGCTCCCCGTCCACCACCACCTTCTCGCTCTTCAGGGCCTCCTTCAGGGGCTTCACCAGGTCGGGGAACATGGAGGTGTAGTCCTCCATCCTGCGGGTGAAGAGGGTAATCCTGTCCCCCTCCCTGTGGGCCTGGATCCTTATCCCGTCGAGCTTGAGCTCGAAGGCCGCCTTCCCCCCCATCCTCTCCAGGATCTCCTCTATGCTCTCCGCCCTCTGGGCCAGCATGGGGTTCACGGGATGCCCCACCTCTATCCCCAGGGCCCTCAGGGCCTTCTCCCCCTCCGCGGCGGCCCTCGCCACCACCGCGTAGTCCGTGGTGAGCATGTAGGCCTTCTCCACCTCCTCGGGCGGGAGGCCGAAGGTGGCGGCTATGGCGTCCCTCATCCTCCCCTCCGCTATTCCCACCCTCAGGTCCCCCAGCACCGTCCTCACCACGAACTTGGCCTCCAGGGGGGAGGCGTCGCTCAGCAGCTCCGCCACCACCCCGATCTTCCTCTCCATCGAGCCTTCCCCCGTGAGCTCCGGCAGGGACTTGACCTTCTCAAAGACCCTCTCCACCGTGAGGGGCTGGGAGAAGAGGGTGACCTGCTTCTTCGTCCTCATGAGCTCCGCGGCCACCTCCCCCAGGTCGCCCACCTTCGCCATTTTCTTCTCTATCTCCGCCAGGGAATGCCCGGAGGCCTGGGAGAGGGCCTTCTTGAGCTGCTGTGGACCCACCCCCGTCTCCTTTGACACGTAGGCCGGCCAGGGCCTCCCCAGGAGGAGGTAGACCACGCGCTCCATCTCCTCCTTCGGGGTCTGCTTCAGGAGCTCCACGATGATGGCGTTCTTCTCCAGGTAGCCAGGGGTCTGCTCCAGCCTCTGGAGGGCCTCCGCCAGCACCCTGTAGAGCATGACCACCCTTCCAACTGAGGACCGCCAAAATAAAGCTAGGCTGCGAGGAAGCGGAGGAGCTTCCGGAGCCTCTCCGCGGTGGAGGAGAAGTACTCCTTCCAGTCATACCGGCACCAGGTGAACTCCCTCCTCTTGCTGAACTGATCGAGGTTCCCCCTCACGAAGGAAAGACTCCTGCCGAGCTCCCGCTCCAACCTCCCCGGAGGGGGAAGCCTCCTCCTGGCGTAGAGCCTGTTGAAATCCTCCCTGAGCCTCCTCTCCTCCAGATCGAGCCTGAGGAGCTGTCCCACATCGTAGAAATCGCAGAGGAGGTCGCGGAGGGCCACTCCCGGCAGACAGAGCCTGGAGAGCTTCTCCAGGAGGCAGCGCTCCGGAGGGCTGACGGATGCCCTCGCTTTCTTCAGTGGGGTCAGGGAGGGTTGGAGGAGGGAGCGAACCCCCTTCTTTCCCGAGGAAAGGGGTTCTTCCAAAGAGACCGTGAGCCTGACGGAGTCCACGAAGGGCAAAAAGCCTAGAGCCTCCAGCAGCTTCCTGAGCCCCCTCTCCCTTTCCCTCCCTCCCTTCCTGAGGTAGAGGGGAAGGGGGGCCCCCAGGCTGAAGGTGACCATGTCCCTTTTGAGGGAAAGCAGGTCGAAAAACACGTCCTTCTCCTGGTCCCTCTCGAACCTCCCGAACTCCACTTTCTCACCCACCTCCAGGTAGGAGATCCTGCCCCCCTCCTTCATTCTCCTGTTGAGTTCCTCCAGGTCGTATTCCTCCTTGGAGCGAAGGGATGCCGAGAGGTCTATGTCCCAGCTGAACCTGGGGCACTCGGAGTAAAGACGGGAGATGAGGGTGCCCCCCTTGAGCACGAGGGGGACCGGGCTCAGGGAGCAAACCGCCTGCAGCGTGTCGTAAAAAATCACTTCCCTCTCCACCAGCGAGGGGGGAAGACCGAGGCGGGCCCCCACCTCCCTCATCCTCTCACGCGTCAGATCCCTCTTCCTCCAGCACCTAACCCCTAAGAACACGATCCACCGCCTCCTCCACCAGCTCTTCGAACTTCCTCTCCACCTTCTCCGGCCTCAGGCCCTCCGGAGAAAAACGGGCCCCCCCAGCCCTCCCCGCCACCTCCAGAACCCTTCTCAGCCTGGCCTCCACCTTCCGTCCCTTCCTCCTGGCATAACCCTTCAGCAGGTCTAGGTCCAGGGGCTGCTCCAGCAGACAGTACAGGGCCTGCACCAGGTTCTCCCCCTCCCACCTCCACCTCCAGAGGGAATCGACCACGGCTTTCTCCGTCACGGCGAGGTTGACCTCCACCATCCTGCCCTGGAAGCACACCTCACCCCCGAGGTAATCCCTAGGATCCATGCGCTCCTCAAGCAGGAGGAGCTGGTAAGAGGGAAAGAGGGAAAGGAGGGCTCCCCTCACCTTCGAAATCCTCCTGTCGCAGAGGATCATCAACCTCTGTGGGGAGGCTGTGAAATCCCTGCCCATCCCCCGGAGGAGGAGGGAAGGCGTCCCCGAGAGATAATAGAAGCCCAGCTGAGGGAGAAGGGTAAGGAGGGAGGACTTCCCGACTTTCATCCTCTCCAGGTCGAAGAGCTCCCGGAGGGGCTTGGAGAGGGGTGTCTCCTTCGCTCTGTACCTCTTTCTGAAGGGGTCGTACTCCACCAGCTCGGCCAGCTCTCCGAGCTCCCTCAGGGCAGTGGAGGGCGAGAGCCCGGAGCGCCTCGCCAGTTCATTGAGGGAGAACTCCTCCTCCCCGGAAGTGAGGAGGGCCCTGAGCAGCGAAACCTTTCCCGAACTCCCCAGGATCTTTTCCAGCATCTTTTATTTTCGCTTTTTCGAATATTTATATTCGCTTTATCGCTATCTAAAGGAGAATCCCTCCCGGCTTTCCCTTCCCCAGCGGGGTCCGGGGGCCGAACGCGGACTGGAAAAAGCTAATAAAGGACCTCCATCAGAGTATAGATTGGCTGCGACGGTGGGGGGGTCAGAAGGGAGAAGAAAGGATGAACCCCACCGCCGAACTGCTGGAGAGCGCGAGGCAGCTCGTCTCCAAAGTAGACGCTAAAAATCTGCTGGTAATCGCTTCCAAGGGTCTTTTGCTGGAGGGCGAACCCAAGCCCCTCGTGGTGACGACGGAGGAGAACCAAGATTCCTCTTTCTTGCGCCTGTCCTTCCTTCCGAGGGAGAGGGAGAAGAAGATCATCCACGCCGTTTCCTGCGCCCTCTCCCAGGGAAGACTGTCGGAGGGGGACCTGCTCGTCTGCCTGGTGGAGGGGGAGAGGGGCTTCCTGGACTCCCTCTTTCTGTACAGGGTGGGGGGGAGCGAACCCATTCTGGCCAGGCTCGAGACCGAGCCCGTGCTGAAGGCCACCGTAGACCTCTGCAGGGAACTGGCACATCCCGGGGGTGAGAATCCC
>JAWCKR010000025.1:0-8150 GCA_038851755.1 Hadarchaeales archaeon (SeqCode)
GGAGGCCCGCCAGGATCTCCCCGTCCCCCCTGTTGGCCGTGCAGCCGTGCGTCTCGAGGTAGACCCTCATCAAAAGAACTCGGCGGGGCGGAAAAAGGGTCTTTCCGAGGGGGCTCCGAAACGGTAAAAAAGCCCGGGAAAGAGTAAAAGGATGCTCCAGCTCACCCTGATCCAGCTGGACAACTACGGCCCCTGGACGGTCACACCCAGGCCCCACCCGGAGGCCGAGCTCCAGGTGCTCCAGGCGGAGATCTTCTCCTCCCTGGAGGAGGAGTTCAGGCGGAGGAAGGGGCTGGTGTTCCAGGCCAGGCAGGACAACCTGCTGGCCCTCTCCAACGGGATCTCCCTATCCGAACACAGGAAGATAGCGGGGAAGATCAACACGAAGTTCCCCGTGACGGTCAGCATGGGGGTGGGGGTGGCGAGGACCCCCTACGAGGCCCAGCGCAGGGCGAGCAGGGCCCTCCAGGGCCTGGGGAGCAGCCGCTCGGGGGAAAGGAGGGGGAAGGTGGCGGGGGAGACCTTGAAGTCCCCGGAGGAGGGGGTGGTGCAGATCGCCCACCTGGACCTCAACCACTCCACCCGTCTCACTGACACGAAGCCCATCTACGACACCCACCTCCTGATCCAGCGCACCCACCTGGCCCTGATGGAACTCCTCCTCCCCAAGAAGTGCCTGGTGTTCTACACGGGGGGGGACAACTTCATGGCCCCCTCCAACGGCCTGCCCCTGGAGGGTCTCTCCTCCGTGTTCTCCCAGATCAAGAGGAGGCTGGGGGTGGGTCTCAAGGCCGGGGTGGGGGTGGCGAGGACGGCTGAAAGAGCCGCCCTCCTGGCCAGCGAGGGGCTGCACGAGATAAGACAGGGAAAGGTGAAGGAACCCATCGTGCTCAAGAGCGAACTCTGAGACCCCTTTTTTGGCCCACCGAGGGTGGACCCTCCGATAGTATTAAACCCCCCCTCCACCCTTTTAAAAAGTGGGAGTCCACTCCGAGAACCTCAGGAGGATTCTTTCCCCCTCTTCCCACGAGGACTTCTTACGGAGACTGGGAGGAAGACTGGAGTTGCGGGAGGAAATAGCGAGCATCTTCAGGGACCTCAACCCTCCCGGCACCGAGCACTTCATGCCCGAGGGCTGGGTGGTGAACCCCTGGATGGTGAACTGGCTGAGGGAGAGGAAGTCACTGGGCCTGCAGGAGTGCTACAGGATGCAGTACGAGACCCTGGTGGAGTACGCCTACCGGGAGCAGGATGCCATAAGGATGAGCCAGAAGCTGGAAGGAGTCCCGCAGGAAGAATTCATCGAAGCCAAACGGCTCTGCTACTCGGGACAACCCCCCGTCTACCTGGTGAGGCCCGAGCTGGGGTTCGCCTCCACCGTGCTCCTCTACGGAAGGCACGTGACCGTGGTGTACGCCCACCCCAACTTCTGGACGGGGGAGTTCGAGGCCCTCCACGGGTATCACGTGGAGGAGGGGGTACCCGCCCAGTGCTGGTTGGTGGGGGTGACGAAGGAAATCTACGAGCACTTCGACCTGGAGGACCGGGAGAAGCTGGCCACCTCGAGCGAGCTCGTCTCCGCTCCAGATGACCCAACCTATGTCCTGGAGAGGAGGGAACCCACCACGGGTCTGAAGATGAGGGAGCTTCCCCGGGGATGCCCCTACGACACCAAGGAGTGGCTCAGACCCCTTCGTGACATGCTGCTGGACCTGAGGTGGGAAAAGTTCCAGAAATGGGTGCACGCCGATCTTTACGTGGCCATCTCCCCGGGCAACCTGGGAACCAGCACCCAGCAGAACTTCTGGGCCATCTCCCAGTTCTGGGGTGATCCCTGGCTCTCCTTCAACGCGGAACTCTGGGGTATCCCCTTCTCCCCCTTCACCTACTCTCCCTTCCCCGCCCAGCTGGAGGAGATGAGGAAACTCCCGAGGGAGGTCTGGCTCAGGAGGATGGCCGAACTCTTCCTCCTGGGCCCCAAGGGGATGCTGTGCGATGCCGTCACCAAGCTGGTCACATCCAAAAGGAAGACCCCCCTCCTCCACGGGATAAGGGACCTCCTGCTGGAGGGGAAGATGTACAAGGGGTTCGCCGCACCCTTCGACGACGGGATACCCCCACCCAGGGCCCTGCTCACCGCCATACCACCCGGAGTGAACTACCGGGAGGCAAGGATGGATCAGCTCCTCAGTGACGCCTCCCAGCTCCCGAAGGAATACAGGGAACTGCTGGAGTCCGAGGCCGGGGTGGACTTCAAGACGGGAAGGATTCCGCTGTACGAGGAGGTCCCCAGGCTGAAGTGGCTGTTCGATCCCACCATAGAGTGGCTGAAGCCCAAGGACTTCCCGCCCATAGACTGGTCGAAGGGGCAGGTCTGGCCCCTGGACGTGACGAGGGAGAAGATGGAGATCATGGTGGAGGAGGGGTACGACGGTTCCGGGAAGGATATCCTGCACTACAGCTGCCTGGCGGACAGGAAGATGGGGCAGTACGGGAAGACCATCATGCTGGGGACGATGCCGTACAAGCTCCCCGAGGAGTAAGGGCCTACCTGTCACCGCGCCTTCTCGCCTTGCTCGTTGTCATCCGGCCATACAAAAGGACCCGGCCCTCTTCCCCACCTCAATAAATTACAACCTGATCTCCAGAAGCATCTGACCCGCAGGTCTGTAGATTACAGAAAGGGAGTCACCCGCACGCAGCCCGGAAAGGGGGAAGGAGAGTTCATCCCCCCTGGAGAACTTTACCAATCCACCGGTGGAGACTTGCCCGTTGAAGAGGGCCTCCGAGCTCACCTCCGCTCTCACCCCGTTTACCCTCACCTCCAGGTTCCTCCAGGTGACAGCCCCGCCCGAGAGGCTGAAGGCATCCTGGAGGGGGTCACCCCCCAGGTGCCTGAGAATGAGGTTGTCCCTCCCGTACTTGTCCTTCTCCGTCCTGAGCTCCAGCAGGGCCTGCGAGGGGCTTTTCACCTCCCATCCCCTAAGGGCCAGGGAAAGGACGGAAGCCATCAGGACCGCCATCCCTATGAGGGTCACCACCCCCACCATCACGGAAACCCCTTGTTCCCCCCTCATGCCAACCACACTGCCACCTTCCTGAGGTGCTCGAAGTAGTAGAGGTCCTTCGTTCCGGCTGCCGTGACCCTGCCCAGGATGGTGAGCTTCAGCCCCGAGAGGCTGGCGTTCAACCCCATGGAGTTCAGCCCATCCCTCAGCTCCACCAGGTATCTCTGCCAGGCGTTCTCGTACTCCACTCTACCCGTCAAATCCACCACCACGTTCTCCGCATTACAGTTCTCCTCCGCCCACGAGGTGTACCTCTCCTCCACACAGGTGAGGGTGAGGGTGGCCGGGCTCCGTTTGGAGAGCCTGACGTTCTCCCCCACCAGGTGCACCCACTCCACATCCACCCTTACCTTATTTTCCCCCAGGTCCACGGCCCGAACCAGCAGGGGGGGAAAGGTCATGAGGGAGACACCCTCCTGCTCCAGCACCACCCCCCCTCCCTCCAGGCCCAGGATGTAGGAGGGATAGGAGCGGGTAGTCATGGAGTACCTCAGCCTCCCCAGGTCGTTCTCGTTCCCCCATTCCACCCCCAGCGAGAGGCAGGCTGTCTTACCGGTGGGGGAGAGGAAGAAGGAATCAGGGGACATGGGGAGAACGAAACTGAGGGACTCCCCCTGGGTCATCCGGTAGAGCGAAGCCTGGAGGGTGGAGAGGGTCTCCCTGACCTCCTCCATCTGGGCCTTCTCCCTGCTCTTGACCTGTGACTCGAAGAAGGGGGGCAAAAAAATAACCAGGGCCATCGTCACCAGCAGGACCAGCACCGTGGCCGCCACCACCGTCACCACCCCCCTCTCCATCACACCACCTCCACTCTGATCCTGGTATACCTCTCGTAGTACAGGATGTCCTTTACCCCCGGGGTGTCGTCGAAGCCCTTCACCGTCAGCTCAAGCTTGCTTGGGTCGAGAGAGAACCCGTAATAAGGGGGAAGAACGGATGCCAGGTGCTCCAGATACTCCCTCCAAGCCTGCCTGGTGCTGGAAGAGACCCAGTTCTCCAAGCTCAGAACCACCTTCTCCCTGTTGGGCCTCCCTCCTCCCGGGTAGACCGAGTACCCGTCGGAGGTGCACACGAAGCGCACGGAAACGGGTGAACTGGAGGCCAGCTGGAATCCCTGGTTCTCCAGCACGAAGCGGCGCACATCCACCCTCACCCACCTGACCATGTTTTCCTCCCTCACCTCGCTCACCTTGAGGAGTACAGGGGGGGAGAGCATCTCGGCGCTCCCTCCCGATACCCTGAGCAACCCTCCACCCTCCACCACCAGGCTCAGATCCCCTATGTCGAGACCCCTTGAGGTGAACCCCACCCTGCCGGCCCACTCTCCCCACTCCACCTTCTGCGGGGAGCCGAAGCTCACGGTTGGCTCGGAAGAAGTCCACCTCCGAACGAGAACCCAGTCCACGTAGAAATCGTTGTTGGTGGCATCTCCTGATCCATCATGCCAAACCGAGACACCCACGAACCTTTTGAGATCGTTCCAGCTGAGATAGGTGACCTGGTACTCGCTGGACGTCAACAGCGTGTTCCTAGCGGAGTCCAAATAGGAGGCCCAGATGTAAAACCCGGTCCTCACCCTCAACTGGTGGATGTAGTAAGTGCCTGAAGAAAGGGTTCCAAAAGTTGCGGAGTTTTGAGTGGAAGCGCCGGTGGCGTACCAGATGGCGGCGTAAACCGCTCCAGAACCATAACCTGTCCCGCTCCCGAATCTTCCCCCCAAATCCGTCATGTTATCGTCGTTGCGCGAAAACTGCGTGCCCTCGCGGTATGACGATACAAATCTGTACCTCTTCTCGACCACGATATCCTGCGGGAAAATATTGGCGCAAGTTATACCTGCCCTGTAGCCACTTGCATACGATCCTTTCTGGACCGTCCATATTCTGAACTCTCCTCCCGAGACCGAGTAGTTGAAGGCGTTCACGGGGTTGTGCCAGGTCCACTTGCTGGTATCCAGATCCGTACCGTTGAAATCCTCAAAGAGAAGGAAGGTGGCCTCCCCGTTGGTGGCATCCGTCGCGTCGGGGTTCCCGTAGTATACGTATATCAAGTTGTCTTTTCCGTCGTTCGCCTTGAGCCTGCGCACCCAGACCGTGACGTTGTCCGGAGTCCGGTTCTCAATCCAGTAGGGCAGGGGGAGACCCCACTCCTCCTCGAGGAAACGGAGGTCCCCGTAATCAGCCCTCATCTCAGCGGCCTTGGGAATGACCAGCTTTATCTGGTAGTCCGCGGGGTGGTAGCCCTGCACGGTGATGGGCCTCCTGCACGTCCAGCTGTAGTCCCACCAAGCGGGGGAACCGCTCACCCACAGGGTCCCCCCCGCTTTCCCGCCCACGTTGAGCTTGAAGGGCAGGGTTAGGGTGCTCCCATTCTCCATTTTCTCCATTCCATCCCTCACCTGCAGAAAACTCTCAAGAAGAGAACTCAGGGTCTCCCCTTCCTCGTTCCTGGAAGCTGCCTTGGAGTAGGAAGAGTAAACGGTCACGGCCAGGCCCGTGAGAATCCCTATCACCAGCACCGCCCCCACGATGGGGGAAAGACCCCCCTCCCCCGTCCCCCCCTCAAGAGAGAACCTCAACTTCCACCTCCACTACCTTCTCGCAGTAGTAAAGATCCTTGGTTCCCGCCGCCGCGACCGGGCCCAGGACGGTAAGCTTCAGGGGATTCAAGCTGTCCAGATAGGCGTTCATGCCCAAGGAGTTGAGTCTAGCGTTCTCCGCCAGCAGGTATTCCTTCCAAACCCCCTGGTGGTCGGGGTCCACCCTGCTGCTCAAATCCACAACCACGTTCTCCCTGAGTTCCTGCACCGTATAACCCGAGTTGGTGCAGCCCAGCCTGAGCCTCTTCTCCCCCAGGGAAACGGTGGAGAGCTTGGGACCGTTCAGCAGTAAGTGGGTCACGGTGAGGGTGTTTCCCGAAACCGAGATCATGGAAGGGGGGGAGAGCATGCGGCATCCCCCCGAGTCCTCCACCAGCACCGCCCCTCCCTCCAGGATGAAGCGGGTGGTGGGAGTGAACCAGCCCCTGGCCTCCACCTGCAAGGAACCGAAGCCCAGGCCCACGAAGGGCCTGCCGGAGACCCTTTCCTCTAATCCCACGCTGGCCGAGGGCTCTGGGTAAGTGTACTTCCTCACGTACAGGTTCCTAATCCTGTGCTCATTGTTGGAACTCCCCGTCCTAGCTCCCCAGCCGAAGAGGGTGCCTGTTTTGGTCCTGGAGGAGTCCTGATCAGCCCGCACCAAGGAACCGTCGTAGTATATCTCGGTGTTTTCGTTTCCTCCAGCGGCCTTTCTCCAGTGCCTTATTTCGATGGAATGCCAGGTTAGGTTGTCTATATCGCCTCTCGCCACAGCGGTTCCGACGGCACTCCCGGCCCAGTAAATCTGGACTTGGTCATCGTACTCGTCGAAGATAAAGTGATAACCTCCCGCATTCGAGGTCTCCGCGCTTGGGGTGGAGGTGCAATAGGCATAAAGCCAAGTGGCATCGGCCCCCTCTGCCTGTGGCCCACCGGTGGAGAGTCCCGCCCAGAGCTCGAACCTTGCCAAGAAGCCCTCCCCGGGGTTGAGCTGGTATTCCAGCTGCCCGTTGAGGTTGTTCTTGTTGGGGGTGAGCCTCACGTAACCCCTCGCTTCCACATACTCCGCCGGCGCCGTGCCCTTGAGGGTTCCTTCCGGCGCGGAACTCATGTCCTCCATGATTAGCCAAAGGGCACGTGGATCGCTGGCGCTCTCCACCCCACTCATCCCGTAGTACATCTCTATGTTCTCCGTTCCCGAGGCTGGGAGATAGGGCACGTTCACCCATATCGTGGCACCCGTGGGATAGTTCCAGCTCTCCACGTAGTACCTCAGGGGAACCTCACCCCTGTAGAACCTTATATCCCCCCCGTCCCGTCTCACCCTGCCGAAGTCGAAATTGGAGGTGGTGAGCACCACCTTCACTGGGAAGTCGTAGAGGGGATAGTTCACCTGGTTGGTGATGGTAATCCTCCTCATGTACAAGACACCGGAAGGAACCATGTAAAGCCCCCCCGCTCTTCCCCCCCAGGCCGAGAGGAGGGGCTCCTCGGCGCTGAGTCTCAGGTTCGCCTGCACCTCCTCCCCCCCCTCCATCCTCCAGAGAGAGGACTGGAGGTTCAGGAACTCGGTCTGGAGGGAGCTGAGCAGCCTACCCTCCGAGCTCCTCGTGGCCGAGCGACCGTAAAGGACCAGGAGAGCGGAGCCGGCCAGCATAAGCACCAGAAGAATGAGCACCACGCTCACCATCACCGAGACTCCACGGGAGGGCCCCATCATTCACACTCCTCCCTCCCTCGTTAAAACTCATGCCACTCTTCTCAACTTCCCCGACCGGTTCTACGAAGGGTGAGGCTCCCTCCAGCCTCCTCCCCTCCACCGCCGCCTTCCTCACCACCCCCAGTTCCTTCCTCTTCTCCTCGAACTCAGCCGGGGTGTAGGCCAGAAGATCCGCATCCCTGTCCAAGTCCCAGAGCTCGTAGAGCATGGTGAGCCTCTGCAGGAAAGGCAAGCCCTCGAATCCCTGGCTCACCACGATCAGGTCGTAGTCGCTGTGCTTCAGTTCCTCCCCCCTCGCCCTGCTCCCGAAAAGGATGACCTGGCTGGGCCCGAACTTCTCCCTGACCCTTTCGAGAAAACCCCTCAGCTCCTCAAGGACTTCCCCACCCATTCCAGCACCTCCCTCGCCAGCCTGAGCCTCTCCTCCGCCGTTTCCCTGTCGTAGAGTTCGGAGGGAAGACCGTGTGCCGCGTCAGGGTGCCTGGAAATCACGAAGTCCGGAGCGAGCTTCCTGAGGTGGTGAAAAAGTACCTCCGGGACGCCTACTTTCCTACCCAGCAGTACCAAGGAATGAGTGGCCCCGGGGGACTCCCTCAACTTCTCCAGGTAAAGCGCCTTCAGGAGCCTGATGGGAGAGGAAGGCTACGAGATAGTACCTGCCCGTCCTTAGGTTGACCTCAGCGCTCTCCAGGTCCTCCTGGGCCTGCCTCCACCAGAGTTCGGCCTCTTTTCTCATCATTTTACTCGGAGGATGGCCTTAAATTCCTTGAGAAGCAAAGACGAA
>JAWCKR010000026.1:0-5464 GCA_038851755.1 Hadarchaeales archaeon (SeqCode)
AACGGGATGGGGTTCACCGACCTGGTGGAGGCCTACGATCCTTCCCTCCTCACCGTGGGTGGCTCCGTGGCCCTGAAGAACGCGAGGTGGATTCTTCCCCCGGTGAGGAGGTGGATGAGGGAGAGGGCCTACAACCGTCCCCCCCTCCTGAGGCTCACCCCCCTGGGGGAGAGGGCGGGTTTATACGGGGCGGTGGGGCTCATCAGGGAGGAGGTGAGGAGGTGAAGGTGGAGGAGATAGGGAAGGTGGACAGGGGAGGGATGCTGAAGGAGCTCCTGAGCTTCCCCGAGAGGTGCAGGGAGGCCCTCTCCCTCCCCGTGGTGGTGGGGAAGAGGAGGGTGAGGAAGGTCGTGCTGGCGGGGATGGGTGGCTCGGCCATAGCGGGGGACCTCCTGAGGGACTGGCTGGATCCACCCTTCCCCTTCGAGGTGAACAGGGGCTACCACCTTCCTTCCTGGGTGGGGAGGGACACGCTCGTGCTGGCCGTGAGCCACTCGGGGAACACCGAGGAGACCCTGAGCTGCTTCTCGGAGGCCCGCGAGAGGAGGGCGGAGGTGGTGGGGATCTCCTCCGGCGGGAAGCTGGAGGGGAGGTGCGTGGAGGAGGGTATCCCGCACGTTAAGGTCCCCGCGGGAATGGCCCCCAGGGTGGCCCTGCCCTTCCTCTTCTTCACCTCCCTGAACGTGCTCCTGGCGAAGGGTCTGGTGGAGGTGAGGAGGGAGGAGGTGAGGGAGGCCCTGGAGGCCCTTCAGGGGCTGAGGAGGAGGCTGGCCCCCGGCGTGCAGGGGAACCCGGCGGAGGAGGCGGCGGAGAGGCTGAAGGGCACCCTCCCCTTCATCTACGCACCGAAGGAGCTGGCGGGGGCGGCCCTCAGGCTCAAGACCCAGCTGAACGAGAACAGCAAGGTGCCGGCGAAGGTGGAGCTCCTCCCCGAGCTCTGCCACAACGAGATCGTGGGGCTCCGCTCCTCCCCGAGCTCCGTGTCCTTCGTCCTCCTGCACACCGGGGAGGAGGACAGGAGGATGGGGGCCAGGATGGGGTTCGTGAGGGACCTCCTGAGGGGGAGGAGGGTGGTGGAGCTGGTGGGGGAGGGAAAGGGGAGGCTGGCGCGCCTCCTCACCCTGGTCTACCTGGGAGACTTCATCTCCTTCTACCTGGCCGTGAAGAGGGGGGTGGACCCCACGCCCGTCCCGGAGATAGAAGCGCTGAAGAGGAGGCTGGCCGAGCTCTAGAGGAGCTCCACCCTCTTACCCCTCTCGCTGGGCACGATCCTCCTCCTCCCTCCCTCGAACTCCCTCCCCAGTTCCTCTCCACCGAACAGGCGGTCGAGGAAGACCGCGAGGGCGGCCACCTCCGAGTGGGGCTGGTTCCCCACCGCCACGTTGTGGTCCGCCACCTCGAACACCTCGCCGGGGACCTTCTCCGCCCCCACCGCCACCAGGAGGTCGTGACCGCGCAGGAGGGGGAGGACCTCGTCCAGCGGTCTCCCGTACATGGTGAGGTGCACGACCTTCCCCCCCTTCCCCTTCCACTCCTCCACCACCTCCCTCCAGGGCCTTCCTCCCTTCACCCAGAAGCTTCCCCCCCACTCCCTCCCCACCTCCTCCACCACCCTCTCCAGCTCCGGGTCCCTGCGGTCGGCCAGGACCATGCCCTCCGCCCCCAGGGCCCTGGCGGTGAGGGCCACGTGGGTGGTGAGCCGCTGGTCCCTGAAGGGGCGGTGACCCAGCCTCAGCACGACCACCCTCATCCTCTCCCCCGACCATCTCCCTGCCTTCCAACCGTTAAGGTTAATGCTGGAGTCAACGGGAAGGCGCCGGTGTCTTCGGGGCACTAATAGGGGTTAGCTAACAGTGGTTATCCAGAGAAGGGAGGCGGAAGCACTGGCCAGAACGCAGGGATGGCTCCTCCTTTACGGCAGGAGGTCTCGAGCCCCTTTCCGGAGCACGGGAGGTTTTTGTGGGCGTGAAGAAGGTGGGGCGGGAGGGCCCCCTCTCGCTGACTCCCTCGGACCCGCTGAGGTTGGTTCAAACTGACTAACCCCCCTGACAACCTTTTTTGTTTCCTCTACCGTTGAGGATGATGCTCAGCCCCCTCTCCCGGTACTTCAGGGCCCTCTCGGAGCTCTCCCGCCTCCGCAGGGAGGGGGGCAACCTGCGCTTCGGCCTCCCCTCGGTGAGCGCCTCCGACATCGCCTCCCAGTTCTACTGCGAGCGGAAGGTGGAGTTCAGGTACACGGTGGGGAGGGTCAGGACGCCGGAGATGGCGGAGGGGGAGAACAGGCACGCCAGGCTCCTGGAGAAGGCCGTGCCCAGGTCCCCGGAGGAGATCCTGCGCTCGGCCCTGGAGGGGCAGCCCGTTTGGGCGAACGAGCTCTTCCTGGCCTCGAGCTTCGGCGGGGTCTTCGTGACGGGCAAGCCCGACGCGCTGGTGTTCGAGGGGGGAAGGCCCGTGAGGGTGGTGGAGTACAAGTTCACGGGCTCCAGGATCCCGGCGCACTACCACCACGTGCAGGCGAGGGTGTACTGCCTGATCCTGCGCCAGCTGGGGATGGACACCTCCCATCTAAGGTACGCCATCCTCCTCCTTCCACCCTCCTCCACCCCCGCCTTCGACCTGATCTCGAGGATGGTGATGGAGGGGACGGGGGAGGAGGGGGTCTTCGTGTGCGAGCCGGACTGGGAGAGGGCGAGGAGGGAGCTCTCCTGGGCCCTGCAGTACTGGACCGGGAGGAGGGAGGCCCAGCCCACCGCCACCAGGACCAGGTGCGACTACTGCGAGTACAGGGAGAGGTGCCTGCCGGGGCCTGCGGAGGGGGAGTAGGTGCACGCCCTCCTGCAGCTCCCCGTGGGCTTCTTCGTGGGGCTCTCAGGTTCCCTCCTCCCCGGCCCCATGCTGGTGTACGTCGTGGCGAAGTCCTCGGTGGAGGGGAGGGGGGTGGGGCCCAGGGTGGTGGCGGGGCACCTCCTCACCGAGGCCGTCTTCCTCCTGCTCTTCCTGGCGGGCCTGGAGCTCTTCCTCAGGCCCTCCGTCCACACCTCCCTGGGCCTGCTGGGTGGGAGCCTCCTCATGGTGCTGGGAGGGGTGAGCGCCAGGAGGGCGGCGGGGAGGCTCGGGACGGGGAGCGTCCCGCTGGTCTCCCTTCCCCCCCTTCCGGGAGGGGTGATGTTCAGCAGCCTCCTGAACCCCAGCGTACCCCTCTGGTGGGTGACGGTGGGCTTCTCCACCCTGCTGGAGGCCTTCTCCCTCTCCTCCTACGCGGGCGTGGCCTTCTGGCTGGTGGGGCACGGCCTCTCCGACCTCACCTGGTTCTCCCTGGTCTCTTCCCTGGCCTCCAGGGGGAGGAGGATCGTGGGGACGAGGGCGCACAGGGTCCTGCTCGCCGCGTGCGGGGCCTTCCTCCTCCTCTTCGGCTCCCTCCTCCTCCTGAAGTACCTCCCCAGGGTCATGCCCTGAGGTCGAGTTTCCGTGGCCCTCAGCTCGGCCGCTTAGCGCAGTTTTCTGGTGCACTGAGACCAACCTCATCCAAGCTTCCCTTGATAACGCTGAGGAGCAAAACGTGAGGGTCTTACTGGTCTGGTCGAAGGTTCCTCGGTGTCAGAGATAGCAGAGGGGGGCGAAGAGGATCTTGGTTCCTTCCACCTCTCTCACGGCCCAGAGTCCCCTGCTCAGGACGAGCGCCCTCTGGGGGGAATAGTTCTTGATGAAGTTCCTGAGGCCCCTCGAGATCTTGGGTTCCTCGAGCCTCCCGTACTTCACTTCCACGGGGATCAGCTCCACCCCCCTCCTCACCACGAAGTCAGCCTCGGCCCCCGCTATCGTCCTCCAGTAGTTTATCGAGGCCTCGGGGAGCATCCGCACAAGCCCCAGGAGGACGAAGTTCTCCACCATCTCCCCCGCGTCCCCTCTGAGCTCCAGCGGGTTGAAGTTGTTGATGATGTAGTTTCTGAGCCCGAGATCGAAGAAGTAGACCTTCGGAGCCTTCCTCAGCTCCGTTCTCGGGTTCCTGAAGAAGGGTCTGAGGAGGAGCAGGATGTAGGTCTCGCAGAGGGTGGAGATGATCCTCTTGAGCTCCTTGAAGTAGATCCCGACCTCGGAGGAGAGTTCGCGGTAGTTCAACAGCCCGCCCAGGGAGGCCGCGAGCGCCCTGACGGTCTCCCTGTACCTGAAGGCGTCCCTGAACTTGAGGAACTCCACCACGTCCCTGGAGATGTAGGTGTCGTAGATCCCCTTCAGGATGGCCCTCTTGGTCTCCCTGTCCTCCGCGATGGCCACGGCCGGATACCCGCCGTACAGCAGATACTCCACGAGCGGCTTCTGGAGCTCCCCGGCCAGCGCGTCTTCCCCCACCTCGATCTCCTCCCCCAGGAGGAAGGCTTTCAGCAGGGAGCTTTTCTCGCGGTGGAGGCGGGCCAGTCTCTCGTCCCTCGCGAGCAGGAACTCCCCGAAGCTGAAGGGAAGCAGCTCGAAGAAGAAAACCCTTCCGACCAGGAAGCGGCCCATCCCCTCCCCGAGTTCCAGGGAAGAGCTGCCGGTCACGATGAACTTCGTGTTCTCGAAGGTGTCGTAGAGGAGCTTGAGCTTTCTCCCGGCCTCCCTGACGTAGTGGTACTCGTCCATCAGGAAGCAGTGGCGCTCCGGTCCGGAGAGGAAGCTCTTCAGGAATCCCTTTGGATCCTTTTCGAACGGCTCCAGAACGTCAGGGTCCTCGAAGTTCAGGAAGACGGTTTTCCCCCGGAGTTTTTCCGAGAGGAGCTTGAGGAGGGTGGTCTTCCCCGACTGTCTGGGACCCTTTATGGCGAAGGCCTCCGGCCGGTCCAGCCATTTTTCCATCTCCTGGAGGATTTCTCTTGGAATTATTTTTTCTTTTTCCACAAAAACATTAGTTTTGTTGAAAATATTTAAATTTTTCTTAGCCCCTGACCGGAACTCAACTTGGAAGGGATTCCGTGCACAGGTCCGGCTTCATGAAAGGCAGCCTGGCCTCGGAGAGGGCAACGTTCAGCAGGGGGGGGACTTCCCGCAGCTCGGTCCCCCTGTCGTAGAAATCTCCTCTCCTCCTGGTTGGGCACCACAGTTCTACCCCTTAAAAGCCCGCTTCCGGTGGGAGGCAATCCAGCGGTAGCGGTTAAGAGGCAGCAGGGGAGAAAGGAGAAGGCGGGGGTGGCCGAGCCAGGTCAAAGGCGCCAGACTCAAGATCTGGTCCCTCAGGGGTTCGGGGGTTCAAATCCCCTCCCCCGCACCATCCAATTTGTTTGAAATCCCCTTTTCTGGGGGCTTACCAATTTCCTGCCAAACCCCCTCTCTACCAGAATTTGCTCCAAAAGGGCCGGGGCCCTCTTGGTGAATTCCTCGAGGAGGAGGGCCACGAGGTCGTCGGCTTTTCTGTAAATCTCCTCTACCTTGAGGGCTGTCCTCGGCTCCAAGGCCATGCTGCAGTGCGAGCAGAATTTGCTCCCGCTAG